>NZ_JBFPKN010000022.1:0-160427 GCF_040948805.1 Paraburkholderia sp. BR13439
GCGTCGAAGCGCGCCTGTTCGGGCGAATTCGCGTCCGCGTCCAGCGGGGCGACGTGGCCGGGGATATCGAGGGATTGGGTGTACATCTGCACCATCCAGAAGAAGTGGCAATGTGACGCAGTATAAATTAACCGACCGGTCGGTCAATTGAATTTTACTTTCGATCGATAAGTGGAATAGGATCGGGGATACCCTCGGGCCATCTTTGTGCGCGCGGGCGAGATTGCTCTACCGTCAATCCATCCAGGAGGTAGTGATGTCACGGACTGTCAGGTTTACCGAGGCCGGTGCGCCCGAAGTGCTTCGATTCGTCGAAGAATCGGTCCGCGGCCCAGGCCGCGGTGAAGTTCGGATCAATGTGAAGGCGATTGGTCTCAATCGCGCGGAAGCGATGTGGCGCACCGACCGGTACATCGAACCGGTGCGCTTTCCGGCCGGGCTCGGGTACGAGGCGGCCGGCATCGTTGACGCGGTGGGCGAGGGCGTCGTCGATTTCGCGCCCGGAGACGAGGTCAGTGTGATCCCGTCGTTCTCGATGAATCAGTACTTCACCTACGGCGAAGTCATCATCGTGCCGGACCATGCGGTTGTCAGGCATCCGAAGTCGCTTTCCTTCGCCGAGGCCGCTTCGGTGTGGATGATGTTCGTCACCGCCTATGGCGCGCTGATCGAAGATGCGAGGGTAGGCGCCGGCGACCATGTCGTCGTGCCGGCCGCTTCGAGCAGCGTTGGACTGGCGGCGATCCAGCTGGCGAATTACGCGGGGGCGACGTCGATCGCGGTCACGCGCCATGCCGGTAAGAGACAGCAGTTGCTCGACGCGGGTGCCGCCTACGTGATAGTGACGGACGAGTCGGACCTTGTCGAAGAGATCATGCGGATCACGGATGGAAAGGGGGCTCGCGTCGCATTCGATCCGGTCGCCGGCCCGAACTTCGCGAAACTGATCGAGGCGCTGTCGTTCCAGGGGATCGCGTATCTATACGGCGCGCTCGACGAGCGTGCTACGACGCTGCCTGTGCTGCAGATGATCGCCAGGATGAATTCCGTGAAGGCGCACAACATCTGGCTAACGAGTGGCGATCCGACGCGCCGGAAGGCCGCGGTGGAGTTCGTGCTCGAGGGCCTCGGAAGCGGCTCGCTGAAGCCGGTCATCGATCGCACCTTTGTGTTCGACGAGATCGTCGACGCGCACCGCTACCTCGAAACCAACGGGCAGTTCGGCAAGATCGTGGTAACGGTGTAGCCAAGGCCTGGCATGCCCTGAGCAGACTTCCCGTGCGTGTCACGACACCACATCGGCGAGCGGCCGCCTCGGCGCATGACGGACGCGCGGCCCGCGCCCAACGCGAAGCAGAAGCTGCGGAAACGCGTCCGTGCGCAGCAGCGTCCGGAGCCGCTCGCGCAGCGCGTCCACTTCGATCGGCTGGTTCAGGTACGAAGCGGTCAATCCCGCCGATGCCGCGACCAGCAACATGCGTTCGAGCGCCTGTCCCGCCGCGAGCCATGCCTCGCGGTCGTCGCGCATCGTCGCGATGCCGACCATCAGCGGCGAGCCATCCACGAGGTGCTGGTGCGTGGCCGGCTGGCCCGCGCCAGCATCGAACACCCGGACGGCCATGCTGACGAGCGGCGCCGCGAAATCGAGCAGCGCGCCGACAGCGGTACCGTAAGCGGGCATGCCATCGTCGCGTCGCCGCGGGTGAATCCAGCTGGCGAGCTCGCGCCTGAAACGCGGGTCAGCGAACTGCGCTCGATCCGCATCGGCGATCAGCTGCGCGAGCGCCTCGCGCGCGGCTTTCTGCTCCACGCAGCAGGCAAGCGCGCCCTCGTCGTCGCAGGCGTCGCTGAACTTGCGTTGCAGTGCGGCGGGCACAGGGTTATCGACGAACGGCGCACGCGTCGTCACGCGCTCCGTCAGCGCGTCGAAAAGATCATGCAGGTGCGGGTCGCGAGGCCCGTCGCGCGACACGCGTACGAGCGCCACGATGTCGGGGTCCGCTTCCGCAGGAAACAGCGTGATCGCATAAGCGAGACCGAGGCGGCACAGCGCCACGCGAAGATTGAACAAAGCGGCACCGCAGCTCATCAGAAGTTCGCGATCGAAAGGATCGACCACGGGAAGCGCGCGCATGCGGTCGGCGCAGATCTGTACGGTCTCGCCGTCGACGATGAACCGCCACGGTTGCGTGTTGTGATTCGATGGCGCGAGTACCGCATAGTGCAGCGCAAAGCGCAATTGCTGTTCCACTGGCGTGGAGGCGGGGAAGTGCGGTTCACCGATTTCCCACGCATCATGTTGCGCGGCATCGCTCATCTCGAAGTCTCCTGTCGGATCAGGGTCGCAAGCACGCAGTTCGTGTCGTTATCGTGTCACCCGGCGCCGCGGCGGGGAAGCACTACAAATCGTTCTCGTCGTCGAACAGCTTATGGCGGATCGCATAGCGAACCAGCCCGTTCTCGTTCGGCATCTGCATTTTTTCGAGGATGCGGGTCTTGTGCGTGCTGATCGTTTTCACGCTGACGCAAAGTTCGTTGGCGATCCCGGTGATGCTCTGGCCTTCGACGAGGCGCCGGAACACGTCGAATTCGCGGTCGGACAAGCGCTGGTGCGGCAGCGTGTCGGCCGGCTCGTTCAGATTCTGCGCGAAGCGTTCTGCCATCGCGAGGCTCACATAGACGCCCCCTGACGCGACTTTCGTTACCGCGCCGACCAGTTCCGCGCTCGCGCTTTCCTTGGTCAGATAGCCTGATGCACCCGCCTTGAACGCGCGCACCGCGTATTGCTGCTCGGCGTGCATCGTCAGCACCAGAATCCGCAGATCGGGTTTTTCCTCCTTGATCTGCTTGATCAGTTCAATGCCGTTGCGCCCCGGCATCGACAGGTCGAGCACCAGCACGTGTGCCTGGGTCGCGCGGATCAGCGCGATCGTCGTCGCGCTGTCGCACGCTTCGCCGGCTACCTCGAAGCCGTTCGCTTGCTGCAGGATATGGCGCAGTCCGTCGCGCACGAGCGTGTGGTCGTCGGCCAGCAACACCTTGATCATCGGGTGATCTCTTCCGGTTGCATCCATTGGCGGGAAAACCTGAAGCAATCGCGAAGTTCGCGCTTTTGCGCTGAGTCGATGTGCATGGAATCGCCGGGCATCGGCGCGTGTTCGCGCAAATCGATTTTAGTCGGCTTTTCGTGACCGTTGGCTCCAGGGGTTTCGCGATCCGCGGCTCGTTCACGATCCGCGATCCACTGACCGCTTGCCCGGCTAACGAGCGGTATCCGTAACACGCGACGCAGCCGCGACGGTTTCGATACCCGGCTGCATCAAGTCGATCACCGGTCGCCAGAACGCGGGCGAGTCGAACGCTGCCATCGGTACCGCGGTGTCGAACGACAAGGTCAGCGCCTGTTCCGCCGGCGTCAGTGCGTCGGCGCTCGCGAGTTGACGCGCGAGCGTGGCGGTGTCCGCGTCGGAGAGATCGCGCGGACCACGCCGGCGCGCTTCGATGCGTTGCGCGAGCACCGCTGGGTCGGCACGAAAGTCGAGAATGCGGGCCGGTACGCCAAGCCGTTCGGCGAGTGCGAAAAACGTGCCGCGCTGACTCGATTCGAGAAAGGTCGCATCGACGATCACGCTGTGGCCGCTTTGCAGCACGCCGTGCGCGAGTCCAAGCAGGTGATCGTAGATCGCGTGACGCGCAACTTGCGTGTAGTGTTCGGCGCCGAGCGCCATTTGCGCGTCGGACGCTGGCCGCATGCGTTTGCGTTCCGCATCGCTCGACACGCGTACCGCGCCGCACAGGTCCGCGAGAGCGCGGCTCGCGACCGATTTTCCCGAACCGGAAAAGCCATGACACAGCAGCAGAACGGGTCGCGGCTTCTGCGTTTGCGCCCGCGCGACCTCGAGGTAGCGCAGGGCCGGTTGCGGGACCGCGACGTTGCGGCCCGCCACGTGCCCCGCTTTCAGGCACGCGACCCACGCCCGCACCAGCGCCCGATAGGCGATGTACAAAGGCATCAGCGACAGCGCCGCATAGTCGCCCAACGTTTCCAGCCAACGGTTCAACAGGCGATTGGCGAGACGAGGTTGCGCTCGCGCACACAGGTCCATCACGAGAAACGCGACATCCGCCGCGACGTCGATCCAGCGTAGCGCATCGTCGAAGTCGATACAGTCGAACATCGCGATGGCGCCGCGCCAGCGCACCACGTTGTCGAGATGCAGATCGCCGTGGCAGCCGCGCACGAAACCCTCGGCGCGGCGCCGCTCGATCAGCGGCGCGAGTTCGTCGAGCTGTCGCGCGCACCACGCGGCAATGCCGGGCAGCGCGGGATGGCTGCAATTGGCCAGCAGCGGTGCGTTGATCGTTTCGATCTGGGTTCGCACCAGCGTCGCGCTGCCATAGCGCGACGAGGGCGCGTTGCGGGGTGCGCTCAGGTGATAGTCGGCGAGCCGCTTCGCCGCGCCGTCGATGTCGCGCGGCGTCAGTGCTCCGTTCGCCGCGAGACTCGAAAAGAGCATCGCCTCGTCGAAGCGGCGCATCCTGACCACGTGCTCGACAGCGACGCCGCCGGCGCCGAGCGCCAGCACGCCGGCACGGCGCGCAATCGGTATCACGGCGGCGTAGATACCTCGCGCGAGTGGCCGGTTCAGGCGGAGCTGGGCTTCGCAGCAGCGCTGGCGTGTCGAGGCGGAGGTAAAGTCCGCGAAGCCTGGTGCGACGGGTTTGATGATCTTGTACGCGAAGCGCCCGGCGAGATACACGACGGATATATGCGTTTCGATTCTGACGATCCCGCCCGCCGGATGACGGTAGGTGCCCGGCCTGCGCAGCGTTGCGTCGAGTCCGCGCAGGCTGCGACGCGCGGCGCGCAATCGGTTGGCGACATGCAGGCTGCCGTGAAGTGTGGCATCGGCTCGGCGCGCGGAAGGCTTGCGGCTCGGCGGCGCACTCATGCCAGGCTCCATGTCGTGACGAGCGGCGTGCCGGGCCGCGCGTGATCGAGAAAAACGAGCGTCTGATTCGACACGGTTGACCTCCACGTAGTGGGACGGCCGGCGCCCGCCTTGCGCGCGAGCCAAAATCATCTACTCATTCAAGTCATCGGGTATGGTAACCGGCTCGATCTGAATCGACGAGGCGGTCAAGCGGACGATACCGGCGTACGCTTCCATATGACGTGGAGCGGGGGCATCGTTTGACCCCGGTCGAACCGCGTGCGATCGTGGCAGCGACGCGCGGGCGGAGCAGCGGATGAAGCGATTCGATATTTTCAATGGCGATGCGGACGGCATTTGCGCGCTGCATCAGTTGCGGCTCGCCGAGCCTGCGGACACCATCCTGATCACCGGGGCCAAGCGCGAGGTCACGCTGCTGCACCGCGCGAACGCGCAGCCGGGCGACAGCGTGACCGTGCTGGATATTTCGCTCGATGCGAACCGCGATCCACTCGTCGCGTTGCTGGCTCTTGGGGTAAAGATCGACTATTTCGATCATCATTTCTCGGGACCGATACCCGCAAACGCGTTGCTGACGACGCATATCGATACGTCACCAGATACGTGCACGGCGCTGCTCGTGGACCGCCATCTGCAAGGCCGGTACACGCGCTGGGCGGTGGTCGGGGCCTATGGCGACAACCTGCATCCGGCTGCGCACCGGGCCGCCAGCGCGTGCGCGATGAACTCGTCCGACGAACGCAAGCTGCGTGAGCTTGGCGAAGCGATCAACTACAACGCGTACGGGGATAGCGTCGCCGATCTTGCCGTCGATCCCGTCGACATGTATCGCGCAATCCAACCCTATTCGGACCCCCTCGAGTTCATTGCGTCGACCAGCGTGCTGCCCGAACTGCAGGCGCGGCGCACTGAAGACCTCGAGCTGGCGTTGGGACTCGTGGAAGTCCGGCGGCTCGCCAATGGAACGCTGCACATTCTCCCCGACGCGGCTTGGGCGCGGCGCGTACGAGGCGATTTCGCGAATCTCGTTGCGCGGCGCGACCCGGCGCGAGCGCACGCTGTACTGACAGCCGGCGCCAATGGCCGATACACGGGCAGCGTGCGGGCTCCGCTCGATTGCCCGCGTGGCGCCGACGTACTTTGCAGAAAGTTCGGCGGAAACGGCAGGGTCGCCGCCGCCGGTATCGACGGGCTCGATCGCGCGCGGCTCGACGAATTCGCGGCAGCGTTCAGCATCGCGTTTTGCGGCGAATCTCGGGGGGCGGGTGGCCGGTAATCGATTGCTGCATCGTCGCTTGGTCAGCGGGGACGGGCTTGATGCAAGTCAACGATCGCCGGCCGCTGCGCATCGATCATTGGGCTGTACTGGAACCGGGGGCCGATCATCAGTGGCCGGTTCTTTGTGATAGGCGCACGGCGGAATCGACGGTTGCAACGACTGGTCGACACGCCCGGCGAGCGGATTCGAAGTGGGTGCCGAAGGGAACACGGCGACGCGTCCTTCAGCGCCTGTCCATTGCGTCGCCTCGTGCCTGCCTGCATCGATGTGCGGCAGCGCAGGGCACTCGATACGGAGATCACTATGCAAGCCTCGGACATCATGACGACCCAGGTCGTGTCGATCGCACCGGACAGCTCGGTCTACGACGCGGCACAGTTGCTCGCCGACAGCAAGATCAGCGGCATGCCCGTTCTCGACGACAAAGGCAGCGTGATTGGCATCGTCAGCGAGGGCGATCTGCTCCGGCGCGTCGAAACCGGCACCGAAACGCCGCGGCGCTCGTGGCTAGCCCAGTTCATCGCGCCTACGCGTCAACTCGCGGTCGAGTATCTGAAAGAGCGTTCGGTTCGGGTGCGTGACGTGATGAGCGCCCCCGCCGTCACCGTCGACGAATCCGCGCCGCTGACGGTGGTCGCCGAACTGCTCGGGCGCAAGCACATCAAGCGTCTACCTGTCTTGCGCGACGGCAAGCTCGTCGGCATCGTCAGCAGGGCTAATCTGGTGCGCGCGCTCGCGAGTTGCGCGCCCGCGCAGCTCGATTCGCAACCGTCGGACGAGCAGATTCGCGCCGCGATCATGAAGGAACTCGCAGGACAGCGTTGGGCGCTGGACGCCGACGACCTGATCGTCACGGATGGCGTCGCTCATTGCTGGGGACCGATACGCTCCGAGGAAGAGCGCCAGGCGATCCTAGCCGCCGCCGCGCGCGCGCCAGGTGTAAAAGAAGTAAAGGATCATCTGGAATATCCGGTCCCGTTCACGCCGATGTGAACAGGGGCGCTTCGGTCACGTCAGTGGGCCTCGCTGTTCAGCAGCGCATCGAGCTTGTGAAGGCGCATCTCCCAGATCAGGCTCAATACATGAAAAGAGTCTTCCAGTCCCTGCAGGCAGTGTCGCGCAATGGATTGATCGACTCTGCCAACGGCAAGGCCATGCAAAAGCGCCCGTTGCCGCAGCAGACGTTGATGGGATATGGCGACCCGGGCCCGAGTGGCGGCTTCGTAGCGGATCGCCGCGGACAGCTCCGTCGATTCCGCGTCGTTACGCGCAGTCGCGTCCGCGGCGCAGGCGAGTGCATTATCGCGGAGTTCGGTAACCTCTCCATTCATGACGACATCCATTGTCTCTATTGCGGATCATGTCGCTGTCTCGAACGCCTGGGCGGCGCTCCCGCCGCCGTCCACCGCGACCAGAATGCTGGAGAACACGTCGGCCTCCGCGTCTCGCGTGTTGTCGGTATTCATGATCGGCCGCTGGTTCGGACCAACTACTGACCTACGTCAATCGAACTGCGCTTAGATTGCGCTGCGTCGGGGAACGTTTGATGCTTGCGATCGATGGCATAGTGACCGAGGCAACGCGCTCGGGCGTTGCGGGGGAGGAAAAGTGATGGGCAACCGGTTTCGCGACCGCGTCGACGCGGGCAAACAGCTAGCCCAAGCGCTGCGCGACTATCAGGGTCGCGGCGATCTGGTCGTGCTGGCCCTGCCGCGCGGCGGCGTTCCTGTCGCGTTCGAAGTCGCGCGGGAGTTGCGCGCGAAGCTCGACGTTCTGGTCGTCAGAAAGCTTGGCGCCCCTCAAGACGAGGAACTGGCGATGGGCGCCATCGCTTCCGGGGGCGCTCTCCATCTGGAGAGGTCGGTACTTCGCGAACTGCAGATCAGTGACACCCAATTGACCGATGTGATCGCCCGCGAAAGGGCGGAACTCGCGCGCAGGGAAGTCGCGTACCGTGGGGACAGCCCCCCGGCGGCAGTGCAGGGCAAGACGGTGATCGTGGTCGACGACGGCATCGCGACGGGGGCGTCGATGCATGCGGCGATCGACGCACTCCGTGACAGACATCCTGCCCGGATCGTGGTGGCGGTCCCGGTGTCGCAATCCGATGCGCCGATGTCATTCGAAGGAATCGCGGACGCGTTCGTCAGCGTGTTGCAGCCGGACTGGCTGATGGGGATCGGCGGGTTCTATGTGAATTTCGACCAGACGAGCGATGAAGAAGTCCGCGCGTGTCTCGCTGCGGCGCGCGGTTGGGAGCCCGAGCAGAGCTCGGACTCGGTCGGGTGACGGCGCAGCGAACGGATACACGGCGGCGGGCCGTGTCGAACGTGGGGCATGTATCGTGAATACAGGAACCATCTGTACGCGGGACGTCACCGTCTGCCGACGGCAAGCGACGATTCTCGAGGCCGCGCAGCTGATGCGCGAACAGCATGTCGGCGACCTCGTGGTGGTTGAGACGATCGGCGGGCACAGCGTGCCTGTCGGGATGCTGACCGATCGCGACATCGTGTTGGCCATCGTGGCCAAACAGGCCAACCCCGAGAAGATCTTCGTGAACGACGTGATGTCGTCGCCGCCGGCGCTCGTCGCCGAGGGGGACGATCTCTGGCTTGCCGCCTCGCGAATGCGTCTGAACGGCGTGCGGCGCCTGCCGGTCGTCGACACCGCAGGCGCACTCACCGGCATCGTGACGCTCGACGATCTGCTCGAGGCGGTGGCTGGGCTTCTGTCGGAGCTATCGCTGGTGACGGATCGCCAGCCCCACATCGAAGAGAAGAACCGCGCGTGACGCCGACCCGGTGCATGCATTGACTCGGATCAACATCCGCGCCGCGAGGCGCCGTAGGCTTGTAAGTGGAACGCCGGTCAGACAGCGGCCAGCAAGACGACGCAATTGACCGGATGCAATTCGACCGTCTTGATCGAAGGCACCGCAAATCATGGAAGACGCTCTCGAAAGGCGCGCGCTGCTGCTTCATCTGGGGCGCGTGATGCAATTGATCGTTCGGCTCGACGAAATGGCGCCGAGTGCGGCAACCATTGGCGAGCTGATCGCGCGATACCCGATTCTCGGTGACGAGCCGCTGCTCGCGCAGCTGCGCCCCGATATGCCCGTGGACGCGTTCAGGACCCGTGCGCTTCACGCGTTCTGCAGGTGGCCGCAAGGGTTGCTCGACGACCCTCTCGACAGGGACGCGCTGGCCGCATCCGTGCGCGCGTCTCTGTTCAGTGACCATCCGCGAGGCTGGCGTGCCTATGTGGTCGGCTTGCGCCGCGACGTCGCGTGGTTCGATGCGAAGGCGACGAAGCGGCGCCCGCCGCGTCGCGTCGCGGACGTGGCGCCGCCGCTTCCGGACGACGGCCCGCCGGCACTCGATGCGCCGGCCGGCCGAGGCATCGCGACGGACATCGAGCGCGGCTTCGGCGCCGCGGGTCATCCGATCGAAAGCGTGGAAGGGGCGAGACGGCTAGATGACGGCCGCGCCGACGAGCAACGGGGCGCGCAGCGAGACTAGCGCTCAGGCGTCGTTGACGGTCGGGAGATGACGTGTCGATGGCTCATGTTCCGAGCGACACGTACAAGAGCACGATCGGTGCCTTCGAACCATTTGGCGTCGCGGAGCGTAGTGGCGCGCCGTAGGTGCAGCGAAAATCCACGAATCTCGACCATTGAAAGTGCACGCCCGCGCCGACACCCGCGAGCAGACCGGGATTATTCTCCGCTGGCTGATCGATGGTGGTCCATACGCGGCCGGCATCGAAAAACACAAAAGGTTGCACGACTGCGTTGCTCGCGCCGAGAGCGATCGCAGGCGTGCGCACCTCGGTCTGGATGTTCCAGCCGCGATCGCCGAGCGTCACGTATGGGTTGTAGCCTCGCACACTGGACTCCCCGCCGAGCCCCATCTCCTCACTCGGCAATAACGTGTTCGGCGTCCACTGAAACGTTCCGTTCGTGATCAGTGTGAAGCCCGCCCCAAGCGCGGTGGCGCGCGACGCAGTCAACTGCATATAGATGTAGCGGGCCGTCGCGCCCTGCCGCGCGGCGTTGAATGCCGCGTCCTGATTGCTGCCATCCCATCCACCCGGACTGGCGACGAGTGTCGCCGCGGCATGCGCCGTGCCCGCGTCGGTCGGTTTGCTGATGCTGTAAGCCAACACGAACTGATGGATGTGCGTATTCGAGTTGAAAACCTGGGAGCCGCCGAATTCCAGATCGTTGTTGCTCCGCTTGAAGTCGTATCCGATCTGGACGAGCTGGGTCGTGTCCGTGATGGTCGGCAGTCGCAAGTCATAACGGACGCTAAGCTGCGCGGAAATGCCCGTTTGCCCATACGTGTCGGGCAGGCGCGGCGTGCTCTGCGCGTAGACGCCGAACAACTCGATCGTGTCGAGCCAGGGCAGCGGCGCCGTGTAGTTCAGCGCGTGCGCGGTGAAGCGGGCGCGGTTCGGGCGGCCTTCGATATCCGGATTGCCGCTGAAAAAATCGTTGCTGGCCGTGAATTGATAGGCGATCTGCTGATCGAGCCCAAACAGGTTGCCGTAGCCGATGCCCGCAAAGAACCGGTCACGGCCGAGGTCCGGCACGCCTTCATTGTCGTAACCCGCGCTGACCCGAAGCGGCAGACGGTCTTCGGTTTGCAGCACGACGTCGGTCGTGTCCGCTGCTTCACCGGGTGCAAACACAGCATCGACCCGTCGATAAGGATTCGCGTTGAGCACGGCGAGTCCCTTCGAGACCGTCGCTTGCGGGATCGGTGCGCCGGGTTCGAGCGGCATTTCACGTTCGAGAAGGCTGCTCGAAAAGTAGGTGTTGCCGCTGGCATGAACCCGCCCGAGCTTGAACTCGGCAATGGCGATACGAACGACTCCCGAGCTGACGTCCTGTTCCGGCACGTAGACGTCGACGAGCGGCTTTCCCGCTGCCCGATACCGCGCGACCACGGCGCGGCGAATCTCGGCGAGGCGGCCGAAAGTCAGCGGCTTGTCCAGGTCCGTGACGAAGCTCTGCAGGAACGCGTCGTCGAGTACGGGCAGTCCCTGCGCGACGATGCGTTGTTGCTGCGTAGGTGATGCCGTCGCGGACGCGGTGGCCGGTTCGAAGACGAGCCCGACAAGCCGCTCGACTGCGATCCGTGCGGACTCGGCCTGCGTTTCCGGGGAGGAGGGCGGCGGCGCGCTTCGCGGCGCCTGCGGGGCGGGTTGAGGCGCGACATCGCGCCATGCCTGTGCGGCTACGGGTGAGGTCTGCATGAGGCCCGCGATGCACGACGCGGTCATCAGGACGGCAGTGCAGTCGGCGGATCGCGGTTTCATCGATCGTTTTCATGCAAAGGGCTGAGCGTACCGGCAGCAGGCTGCGGCGACCAGGCGCGCGCGTCGCGCTGCAAACGATGACATCGCGCATGTAATACGAGCCTGCCGTTGTTCATCGCGATACCTGATGACGGATGTAGTTCATCGAATGCGCAGCCGCGCGTCGAAATCATTCTAGTCGAACCGTCTCGCGTGAAATTCCAAAAGAAACTTGAACCCTCTAAACGGCTCCGGTCACGTCCTGCCGCGTCCGGGGGTGTGTAGGAAACATTCAGTAAGGGTATCCACCATGTGTACTGTCGCGAATCTTGTCTTTACTCTTCCAGACTTGTCATACAACTGATGCAATTTGTCCGGGGGAGACCCGATGTCCAGGCTGTCGTGCGATCTTGATAAAAATGCGCCCGCAACGGGCGACACCTTGCGCATTTCGCGCCGTGGCTTCATTGGGCTCGGAGGCGCGTTGGCGGGCAGCGCACTCCTGCAGGCGTGCGGCGGCGGCAGCGGCGTTTCCGCTGCCGCGGGGGGAGGCGGCAGTTCGACGCCACCGGCCGGAAGCACGCCATCAACGGCCGCGGCCGACCCGATCTGGGGCCCCGACGGCTCGGCGACGAACATCATCAATGCGCTGCAGAAAATCACCCAGAGCGCTTTCCCGGCCGTCGATTTCCCGGTTGAACAGTACGGTGCGCAACCGTGCGCGGTCATCGCGCAGGCCAGCCCTTATACGGGCAGTTCATCGCCGGTGAGTACCGGTGCTGGCGCGACCAACGCACCGGGATCGTTCGATTCACGTCCCGCTTTCCTCGCGGCAATCGCGGCGTGCAGTGCAGCCGGTGGCGGCCGGGTCGTGGTGCCGGCCGGCACGTGGTATTGCGCGGGTCCGATCGTGCTGCAGAGCAACGTCAACTTCCATCTGAGCGCGAACTGCACGATCTATTTCAGCCCGAATCCCGCCGACTACGCGAAAGACGGCCCCGTCAACTGCGGCGCCAACGGCAACCTGTACTACAGCCGCTGGCAGGCAAACGACTGTCTGAACTTCGGCTCGCCCGTGTACGCGCGAAACGCAAACAATATCGCGCTGACTGGCGAAGGTCCGACATCGGTGCTGAACGGTCAGGCGATGACGCCGTTCGCCGGAAGCGGAAACACCAGCACTTGCTGGTGGACCTACAAGGGTACCAGCGGCGCATACGGCTGCGCCGGGTCGTCCACGCCGTCGCAGGCTTATACCAACCCGAACAACGTCGATCTGATGGTGGCCGTCCCCACCATTTCGGCCTCGCTGTACGCGCAGTTGACCAATCCGGCTACGCCCTGGCAGCAGGACCAGAACTACCTGCCGGCGCTCTCCGAAGCGGGCGTGCCAGTCGCGAAGCGAATCTTCGGTCTCGGCCACTATCTGCGGCCGTGCATGGTCGAGTTCCTCGGTTGCACGAACGTGCTGATGGAAAACTACCGAACCAACAACACGCCGTTCTGGCAGCATCATCCGACGGACTGCACGAACGTCGTGATCCGTGGCGTGACAGCCGACAGCATCGGACCGAACAACGACGGTTTCGATCCCGACGCCTGCAACACGGTTCTGTGCGACAGCGTCACGTTCAACACGGGCGACGACTGCATCGCCATCAAGTCAGGCAAGGATCTCGACACGGAGTACGGACCCGCGCAGAACCATGTGATCCAGAACTGCATGATGAATAGCGGTCACGGCGGCATTACGCTCGGCAGCGAGATGGGTGGCGGCGTGCAGAACATCTACGCACGCAACCTGACCATGCTCAACCAGTTCTGGGCAACGAATTCGCTGAACATCGCGATCCGTATCAAGACGAACATGAACCGCGGAGGCTACGTCAAGAACTTCTATGTGAACGGCGTCACGCTCCCGCACGGGGTGAGCCTCACCGGCGGCGGCTACGGCAGCAAGATGCTGACAGGCAGTCCGATCAACGGCACCGTGCCCATCGGTGTGGCCACCGCAACCGCCGCTAATCCGTCCGCGTCGCAAGGCGGCCTGATCACGTTCGATTGCGATTACCAGCCTGCTGCCGATGCCATCCGCACCCGCCCCGCGCTCATTGACAACGTCAACATCACGCACGTCAATGCCTCGAACGTGACATTGGGCAGTACAACCGGCTCGTGTTTCCAGGCCATCGTTGCACAAGGTCCAGTCGCGTTCGACTACAACGGTCCGGCGCCTGCGCCGAGCGTTCCGGCAATCACCGGAGTGACGATTTCCAACTGTGATTTCGGCACACCCGCGGCCGCGGGGCCTGCTAGCGCCAGCACTCCGGGACCGATCTACCTCTACAACGTGCACGACATCACGTTGCAGAACGTGATCATCGCTGGGCAGACGCTCAATCAGACGCTGTCGGATCCGCGTTAAAGGCGACGGGCCAAAGAGCGGCGAGGCGCCGCTCTTTGGCGTCGCAAGGCCGAAGTGAAGTCGTCGCGCGCGGGGCTCTCACGACGAGGTGTTCTGCAACTCGTGCAACTCGCTGAGCAGGCTCGCCGCGTAGGCCGGGATATTCCCCGCTGGCTGTGGCGCGGCGAAGTAGTATCCCTGAACGATCTCGCAGCCGGCCTCGGCAAGAAAAGCCAGCTGCTCCGCTCGTTCGACGCCTTCCGCGACGACTTCGAAACGCAGATTGCGGGCTAGTGCGATGATCGCACCGATGATCGTCTCATCGGCACGACTGCTGCCTATGCCGCGGATGAACGACATGTCGATCTTCAGACGGTCAGCGTGGAAGCGGCGCAGATAAGCCAGGCTCGAGTAGCCCGCGCCAAAGTCGTCGATCGCGATGGACACGCCAATGTCGTGCAGCGCGCGCAGCGTGGGCAGGGCGCCGGGGGCAACCAGGCCTCCTTCGGTAATCTCCAGTTCCAGCCGGTCCGCGGCCAAGCGCGACGCGGCAAGGGCACGACGCACGACGGCGCCGAAATCACTCGACGTAAGCTGGCTCGGCGACACGTTGACCGACATGCGCAGCCCCGGCAGTGCTTCTTCCCAGCGCTTTGCCTGTGCACAGGCAGTTTGCAGCACCCATTCTCCGATTGGCGCAATCAAACCGATGTCTTCGGCCAAGGGTATGAACGTCGTCGGGCTGACCGTGCCGAAGTCCGCGTCGTGCCATCGGATCAGCGCCTCGACCCCGCTCAGCCGGTAACTGCGTATGTCCACTTGCGGCTGGTACACCAGCTCGAAGCCGTTCTGCTCGATGGCGTTGCGCAGCTTGTGCGATAGCGCGATGCGCTGAGCCGCTTCATGTGCGAGCGAAGGCGCAAATCGCTCGACGCCGTTGCGCCCGCCTGCCTTGACCCGATACATCGCAAGGTCGGCGTGTTTCAGCAGGGTTTCGCAGTCCGTGCCGTCCTGCGGATAGCAGCTGACCCCAACGCTCATCCGGACCCGCAGTTGCATGTCGTCGATTTGCACCGGCTCGTCCAGCGTTTGCGTCACGCGCGCCAACAGCGCCGAGAGTTCGGCATCGCCGGTTGAACCCGTCAACATCGTCACGAACTCGTCGCCGCCATAGCGGGTGACCACGCCATCCGATCCGACCGAGGCCGACAGCCGCCGCGCGACTTCCTGCAACAGGCGATCGCCGGCGCCGTGGCCCAGGCTGTCGTTGATGTCCTTGAAATGATCGAGGTCGATGAACAGCAGCGCGAACTCGTGACCCTCGAAGATTGCCGTGTCGATCAGTTCGCGCAGCGTCACGCGGTTCGGCAAGTCCGTCAGCGCATCGCGGCGCGCCTGCCTGACCAGCAGATCGCGCGACTCGATGAGCTCCGTCAGGTCGCTCACCACGCTGATGTGATGCGTAACCTTTTCCGACTCGTCGCTTACTTGTGCAACGTATAGCTGATACCAGAACTCTGTTCCGTTTGCGCGTTGGCTTTTCGTCAGCGTGGTGGCCTCGCGTTTCTCGGCAATCGCCGCACCGATCTGTTGCCACAATCCGGGTGTTTCCGGCCGCGCGGAGTGATCGCCTGAATTCTGCGGGCGCTCATAGCCGGTTATTTTCTCGAATGCCGGGTTCGCGTATTCGACCACGTCGCCGTTCGGATCGGGTCGAGTGATGAGCACGCCGTTGCCAATCGCGTCGAGGGCACGGCTTCGCAGCAATAGCGCGAGCTCGGCGTTCTTTCGCTCCGTGACGTCAACAGCTGTGATGAAGCACGCCCGATGACGGCCATAGGTCAGGAAGTGGTACGACAGTTCGACGTAGACGGGCGTGCCGTCGCTGTGTCGATGCCGGCATACACCGGCCGAGCCGCTTGTGGTGGCCGCGGCCAGCAGCGCGTGCAGATCGCGCAGAAACGACGGCAAGTCGGCTTGCGCATACAGGGCGGCTATCTCGAGCGAACATAGCTGGCGGCGCGTGCGTCCGTATTGCGATGCGGCGGCGCGGTTCGCAGCGAGGATCGATAGCGTCTCGATGTCGAAAATCAACATCGGCAGTGGATGATGATCAAAGTACTGACGGAACCGGCGCTCGCTTTCTGTTGCGATGACGCGCGCGCGTTGCCGCGCGAGACGGGCGCGATAGTGAGCGATCAGCGCATAGCAAAGAAGCAAACACGCCGCCAGCGCCGTGGTTGCAAGCACGGTCCGTTCTATCACCAGATGGCGCGTCGCGCTGTCGGCTGCAGCCCTCAGGGAAGCGGTCTGCGCGTCGCGGAGGATCACCAGCTGGGTGACGATGTTCGCCAGCATGCGGTTCGCTGCGAGCAGCTCAGGGCTGTCGACCGAGCCGCGGCCATCCGCGACGTGCGCACGTACCGCGATGTCGGCCAGAAGCCACGCCCAGCCGGCAGTCTCACCGCGCAGACGCCGTACCACCAGTTGGCTTCGCGGGTCGCTTGCGTAACTTTGTTCCAGCCGGTCGAAGCAGGTGGCGGCCAACACTACACGCTGCACCGGCCACGCGAAAGATGCGACCCGTGCACTGTCGAGCCCCTGCAGGAAGTCGGCGTTCGCCTGAATGTGCACGGCTTGCAGCGTCTCGATGTCATCGCGGGCACGCAGGGCGTGAATGCGCTCTGCAACGGACCGCTCGTGCCATATCAGCGTGTAACCGATGCCGACAGCAAAAATGACGAGACCGGTCAACACCAGTGCGACGGTGATGATCAGTTGCCGGTCGACGCCATGTCGCCGCCTCCACCGGCCAATGACGCCAGCGATGCCTAAGCTCGGAATATATTGCATCGATTCAGAATCAGCGCGCGTGAGTGCAGAACATTGATACTCGACGGCGGCATGGCTGTGCGTCAGCATCTTTTACCGGGTATTGCGCGCAGTAACCGGGCTATTGTCTCCTCAGTGAAGGTATCGGCAGCAATGCGAAGAACTTGAGAATCAATCTGGATCGACCGCAGTCTGGCGGACCGATGGTTCGACGGAGAACGTTCAAAATGTGAGCCGCCGTCAGCTTGATAATTCGCTCGGAGTTTGCGCGTAGAATCCAATCACGAATCCAATACGCCAGTGTCCGGCCAGCGCTTGTGCCTGGCGTTCGGCGAAGGTCGCACATCGGAGACGCCACGGTGAAAAGCTCTGCCACTAGCTACGGTTCGATTGCCCAATTCCTTCACTGGTGCACGGCAATTCTCGTGCTCGTGACGTTCATTTATGGTCCAGGTGGATCTGAACAGCGCGTCTACTCTTCGGTCCACGAGTTCGACCGGCGACTCCACGAGACTTTGGGCTTGTGCGTATTCGCGCTCACGCTCATCCGCCTGTCGTGGCGGCTAGTCGACACGCGTCCCGAGACACCGCCAATTTCTCGCTGGATGGTTGTTATGTCAGCAACCGTTCAATGGATGCTGTATCTGCTTCTCCTGGCATTACCGCTGACCGCCATCTCTGGCGCGTGGCTAGAAGGGCATCCGCTGACGCTGATCGGCGCTCGCGATATCCCGCCGTTGCTGGGTACTTCACATGGAGCAGGCTCAGCCATCGCATCGCTGCACACGTGGCTCGGCGACGCCATTATGTGGCTTGCGGGGTTTCACGCGTTCGCGGCTATTTTTCATCATGTCTTTCTTAAAGACGACGTCCTGGTCGGCATGCTTCCGCGCTGGTTTCCGACTGGGCGGGCGCGTACTGGCCGATAAACCCGAATGGCAAGACCGCACGCCTAGTGATTCACAGCGGGACTGGCCGCCGCCTCTGTCTCTGCGGGAAACGCCTCCATGAAGGCCGCAACGGCTCGGATGTCCCGATCCGACATATTGTCGGAGATAGTCTTCATCACTTCGCCACGGGGGCGTAGCCCGGCACTCCGGAACACCAGTATCTGTTTTTCAACGTAGTCCGCGTACTGCCCGGCGAGGCGAGGAAATCCCCCTGTCCCTTCCCCACGCTGGCCGTGACAGGCACTGCACGCCGGTACACCTTTGTCCGGAATGCCCAGCAAAAAAATCGTCCTGCCCGAATCGATGAGCCGATGATCGGCTGGCGCTCGTGGTACCGGAGGCGGCTGACTGGAGAAGTACGCGGCGAGTTGCTCGATTTGCGTTTCACTCAGATGCGTGAAGCCCCACATGAATCTTCTGGCATTCGGGTCGCTTCGCACATGGGCCTTGAAGTCCGTCAGTTGATTGACGAGGTATTCCCGTGGTTGGCCCGCGAGTTTCGGAAACGTGGGAGATACCGAAACGCCATTTACGCTATGGCAATTCGAGCATACCTGCAACGCGATCGTCTTTCCGGCGACGGCGGGATTGTCGATCTGTCTGGACTGCTCCAGATTGTGGCAGCCGGTTGCGCCGAGCGATAGGGCGACGAGGATCAATCGCGCTCGTGGGAAGCGGCACGTTGAATCCTCAATGGAATTCGCTGGATGTTTCATCGATGAGCCTCCTAAAGAACGTGAGCCGATACCGTCACCAGTACGCGGCCCATAGGTATAGAAATAGCGTGTCGTTGTCGCTCGCATTGCGTCCATGGCCGTCGTAATTCGACCGGGCGCCGAGGTATTTGGTGAAATGCGTGTATTGAAGACCGACGCGAATGTTCGGAACCGGAATCCAGAAGATCTCGGGCATCCACCCTTGCGTGGCCGGCGACGAGTTCGCGCTGCCGGCGTACGCAACACTATCCGCGGTGCCAGTCACGTTGAAGAACGAAAGACTCACGCCATATTTGGCCTGATAGATGTACGAGGCTTTCAGGCGTAAGGAATTCAGATTCGCTGACTGGCTGTTGCCAAACACGAAGTTACCCGGATCGCTGATGTTTTCATGGATGTAGCGCGCCTGTGCGGTGACGGTGTTCGGGTCGAGTATGTACTGGTACTGCGCATCCACACCGATGTCGCGATAGCGGGTGACACCCTGGGTAAAGATCGGCATCGAGTTCGCGTCGTTCGGATAGACGTTCGCATTGATGCCAAAGGTCCCCACCATGATGTTGTGCGGCCCCCACTCATGAGTCAGGGCCAGACGCCAGTACGGATTTTGACCCTTCAGATAGATCTGCGGGTGGTTGGGGTCGCCGGCCTTGTTGCCCTTGCTCATGAACGACCAGATGCCATCAGCGGTGCTATACAGCGACACCTCCGCATAGACGGTCCGGTTCCAGTAGAGGTAGCCGCCCGCACCCACGACCTGCTGCGCGAGTGTGCCTTCGAGGATTGGCTGAAATTGGGGTGAGCCGACCGTGCTGATCGAAGAGGAAATGTACGGATAACTCCATGCCGGAGAACTGTTCCACACATCCTGCGCGGTCGGATTGTTGTGCAGGGTGGTGCCGAGAATCAGGTCGCTGGCGTCCCCTATGATCCTGTCCACATAACGGAAATCCATGTTGTCCGATGCCCAGTGGCCGATCCAGTGTCCGTCGCTGCCCTGATGATCGTAATTCGAGTAAGTGAATTGCGTGAACGCACCGATCCTGTCGGTGATCTTGCCGGCGAGGAAGATGCTGGCTGAATCGAAGATCGGCAGACCGTCTTTGGGCGAGACGATATTGCCGCTGGCATCATGGTTGAGCCTCGTCCTGGTCATGTCGAGCATCGCCATCACGGCGATCGGGACCGTACGTTCGCCGAAGGTATATCCATTGAGCTTGAACATTCGACCGTACGGCGTCAGTTCGGGAAACTGTCCGCCCGCGTGACACGCGACGCAGCTTTGCCCTGTTTGACGGGCGAAAATAGGCAGCGCTCGAACGACTGGAGTAACCAGCAGGCAAAGCACGGCGAGCGCCAGCATCCAGAAGTGACCCATCAGCCGATGGGCGGCATCGTCGCCTGCAATTGCCTTTGACATGTCCGTCTCCCCGACAGCCAGTTCCGCATTCGGTCATGCGCAGGGCGCACGAATCCCTGCCCACTGCGGAAACCGGGCGACAGCATCGCACTTCGCGCTCGGCATGACCGGCGTCGCATTTACATCGGCGTAGTGGGGCAAGCTGATGCCGCGTTGGGGTTGATGCTTGCCTGCGCGAAGCGCTTTCTCCAGACTCCAGAACGAGCGCGCACGCCGATTTATTCCCGCGCATGCGCTTGAACGCGCAAGGCGGGAGATCGAGAGGGGCCTTGTTGAGTTGCCGCGGCTTTGGTTATTCGGGGTCGCGCTAGATCTTCATGCGCTGTAGAACGTGGTCGCCGGAGACGAACTGATGAAACATTGCCGCAGCGATATGCAGGCAGATGACACCGAACAGCACCCACGCGAGAACGCCATGCACATCGCCCATGGCATGCCCGAATGACGAGCCCGGTGCCGACAGTGAGGGTAACGAAACAAGTCCGCCGAGGCGTACCGTCCACGTGCGCGACGAAGCGTTGATCCAGCCGAGCAGCGGCACCAGCACGAGCAGCACGTACAGCGCCAGGTGGGTGACTTTGGAAGCGACGCGAAACAGCGGCGGCAGATTGTCCGGCGGCGACGGGTGAGTCACGCGCCACAGCACCCGCAACACCATCGCCGCGAGCAGCGCGGTGCCGACGCCAAGGTGCCAGGCGATTTCGCCGTCCGGCACGGTATCGCGGTGCACGTCCGGCATCGTCCAGCCGATCACGAACTGCGCGGCTACCAGCCCAACGACGAGCCAATGGAGCAAACGGGCGACGATGTCATAGCGGTGTTCAGTCGAGACTTGCATAGGGGCGCCTGTGAGTTGGTTTCTGTCGAAACGGATCGTACACGGCGGCACCTTAAGGGCAGGTTAAGAACCGGTCGCCAAGGCCGCCTGTCTGCGCCGTTCGAATAACTCGAAGATGGCCATTCCCGCGATCATCGCCGCCACGAATACCCACGCTTTGGCCGACCCGAGCCCGAGCGCGACGAGCGCAGGGCCGGGACAGAACCCTGCAATTCCCCAGCCGATGCCGAACGCGCCACTGCCCAGCACCAGCCTTGCCGTGACGTGCGTCGACGCGGGAATTTGCATCGGCAATCCGAGCAGCGACTTGTCGCGGCGTTTCGCGATCGCGAAGCCGATTGCCGCGACGGCCACCGCGCCCATCATCACGAAAGCGAGCGACGGGTTCCAGCGTCCGGCGAGATCGAGGAAGCCCTGCACTTTGGCGGGGTTCGCCATGCCCGACAACAGCAGGCCGAAGCCGAACAGCAGCCCGCATACGAATGAAACAGCTGTTGCCATCTTAGGCTCCGAGAAGATGTCGAATGATATAGACGGTGACGAAGCCGGCCGCCATGAACGTCACCGTCGCGACCAGCGAGCGCGTGGCGCCGCGTGAAATGCCGCACACGCCGTGTCCGCTCGTGCAGCCGCTGCCGTAGCGGGTGCCGATGCCGACCAGCAAGCCGGCCGCGATCACGGCGGGCCACGACGCGTCGACGGTGATTGCGACGGGCGCATCGACCGCGCGCGCGATCAGCGCGGCAACGACCAGGCCGACGACGAAGGCGGCGCGCCATGCGCCGTCGCGCTTCGTCCAGCGTAGCAGGCCGCCGACTATCCCGCTGATTCCGGCGATGCGGCCCAGCAAAAGCACCATCGCCGCAGCCGCGACGCCGATCAGCAGGCCTCCGCACAGGGAGGCGATCGGGGTGAAATGGTCGAAATCGATCATCGTTCGCTCTGTTTGATTGTTGGGTGGGTTGCGGCAGCGCTTACATCAGCGCCGCTTTGACCAGCAGGCCGAGCGCCACGCATACGAGGATGCTCGCAAAGCCCAACTGCACATGACGGGCGGCGATGCGACGCGAGCCGTCCGCTGAGCATTCCGGCGGCGGTGGCGCCAGTGAACCACAACGCGACTTCGAGTGGAAGTGTTGCGCCGTGGGTGGCCGTTGCGAGAACGCCGCCACTGCCGACGAGCGCGATCACCATCAACGAAGTCGCGACGATGCCGTGCATCGACACGTCAGTCAGCTTGCGCATCATCGGCACGATGATGAAGCCGCCGCCGACGCCGAGCATACCCGTCATCAATCCGGTCAGCGAACCGGTCGCCGCGAGCGCGGCTGCGGTCGGCCAGGTCCAGCGCAAGCGGCCGGTCGCCGGAATGTCGTCTCAGGAAGGGCTGGTTTTAGCCGTCAGGATTTGCTCCATCGGAATCGGCATGGCCTAAGGGTTTCCTGACACGCGAATCAGGATGTGTCACCCTGGTTTTCCAGCTTGCACTGAATGCGATACGACTTCTGCTCATAGATGATGAGGTATCGAAATGCAATGTCGAATTGATGGATCATGATGGGCTATCTGTCGGAGCGGGAAAACGTCGTCGAACAGATCGACTCGATATGTCTACGACTGTTCGACACGTGATGCGAGGCGCGCAGCGTGAAATCGCTCGCATATTTGATGCACTGCTGGCCGCTGATCGACAGCACGCCCAACGCGCTCAAACGGCTGGGCGAAACGATGCGCGAATTGCGTCGCAATCACGCGGAGCAGATCAACGAGCATGACTTTCGCGCGCTGTGCGAAGTAGCCGACCTGATCGACGAACTGACCGAGCCTCGCGCAGTCCGGCTGCTGGCCGTGGTGGGCGAGGCGGCGCAATAGCGAGCCGCAACGCAGCAAAAAACGCAGAAGAGCGGAACAAAGCGGGCGAGAGGCGAGCAGCGTGCGGCGGCAGTGAGGCCGCGGTGCAGCTGTTTCATCGGACGTTTCAAAACCGTCGAGCGCGCGATAGACCAGGCTCTGACATCGAGTGCAGAATAGGACAGCCTGCAACTCGTTGAGCGGTCTCTGAAAGGGAACACCGCATCATGAGCCATTTCGCCACCCCGGTCGCGCAGACCGGCACTATTCTGATAGTCGACGATACGCCGGGCAATCTCGGCGTAGTTGTCGACAGTCTCGAAGCGCGAGGCATACGCGTGCTGGTGGCGCTCGACGGTATCGAAGCGTTGGAGCGCTCGGTCTTCTCGCAGCCCGATGTGATCCTGCTCGACGTGAAGATGCCGGGCATCGACGGCTTCGAGACCTGTCGGCGCCTCAAGCTCGATGAGCGCACGCGTGATATTCCCGTCCTGTTCATGACCTCGCTGACGGGCAACGAGGACCGCGTCGAAGGTTTTCTTGCAGGTGGCGTCGACTATGTGACCAAGCCGTTGCGCGTCGACGAGATGGTCGCGCGCGTCGGCGTGCATCTCGAGCTGCGGGTGATGCACAAGCGGGTTCTCGCGCAAAACCGGCAACTGCTGGCGGAAGTGGCCATGCGCAAGGAAACGGAGGCTGCGTTATCGCAAGCGCGCGACGATCTCGAGCGGCGTGTCGCGTTGCGTACGGAAGAACTGGCGCGCGCGAACGCGTGCTTGCAGGCAAGCGAGGCCCGCTTTCGCGCAATTGTCGAAACGAGCCCGGTGCCGCTGTGCATCACCTCGATGCCTGACGGGCACATCCTGTACACGAATCAGCCGCTGCGCGAACTGTTCGGCATGGACGAACGCTTGTCCGCCAATATCACGGATTTCTACGCCGACCCGGGGGAGCGCGAGCGTCTGATCGAGCATCTGCGCAAGGAGGGCAGCTTGCGCGATAGGGAGATACAGTTCCGGCGTGCGGACGGTACACGGTTCTGGGCGATGGCGACGGCGCGCGTCGCGACTTACGACGATGCTCCCGCGGTCTATGTCGGCCTGAACGACATTACGGGTCGCAAGCAGATGGAACAGGAACTCGTCGAATCACGCGAGCAGCAGCGCGAACTGTCGGCGTATATGGAGGCGATCCGCGAGGAAGAGAGAAAGCGCATTGCGATGGAGATTCACGACGAACTGGGCCAATTGCTGACTGCGCTCAAGATGGACGTGTCGTTGCTCAAGATGCGCATAGCGCACGATGCGGAAGCGTCGAAGAAAGCCGATGATATGCGTCAACTGGTCGAAGGCACGATCTCGATGGTGCGCAATGTCGCGAGCCATTTGCGGCCTGCCGCGCTCAACTTCGGAATCGTGTCTGCGCTCGAATGGCTTGTCGAGGAGTTCAACCGCCGCCATGCGATTGCGTGTGAATTGCGCATCGAAGGCGGCGACCCCGCGTTGTCCGACGCCCATGCGACGGCCCTGTTTCGCATCGCACAGGCGTCGCTGACGAACGTCGCGCGGCACGCCGACGCCACACATGTCGAGGTGACGCTTGTTTCGACAGCGGCGGAGCTCCTACTGCAGGTGCGTGACGACGGCCGAGGCTTCGATCAGCAAGTCGTGAGGCGCGACTATTCATATGGCCTGCTCGGCATGAACGAGCGCGCGCGGCTGATCGGCGGATCGCTTTCAATCGACAGCGCGCCCGGCGCGGGCACCATGGTTTCGATTCACATTCCGCTCGATGCTGTTGGAAGGTAAGGCCAAGCGATTCACGTTCCGCGGCGCAAATCATCGGATTTATCTTCCTTCCAGATATTGCTCGACGAAATTGAGAATCGACTTGGACTGGTAAGCCTTCGCCAACCTGCTGAGGTGGTCCGCGAAGGGTCGATAGCGCTCGTCGAGCTCCGTCAAGTGTTGCGCGTGTTGCGCAATGGCACGCATATCGCCGAGTCGCGCGAGGTAATGCAGCGCTTGAATTTCCTCCGGCGGGGGCGCCTTCAAGTCGTCCGGAAGAGGCGCGACGGCGGGTACAGCAGATGGTCCCGCTTCAGTGACTTGCGC
Organism: Paraburkholderia sp. BR13439; assembly: GCF_040948805.1. Taxonomy (NCBI): domain Bacteria; kingdom Pseudomonadati; phylum Pseudomonadota; class Betaproteobacteria; order Burkholderiales; family Burkholderiaceae; genus Paraburkholderia; species Paraburkholderia sp. BR13439. The sequence continues at coordinate 24,661 of NZ_JBFPKN010000022.1, forward strand.
CTCTGAAGCTGCATCGATCCACTCGACATTCAGGAGCGCCGCGACGACGGACAATAGCTGGCCGAAGTCGATCGGTTTGGCCAGAAAGGCATTTGCGCCGGCCTCCAGACTTTGCGCCGCATCGGTTCTCGACGCGCGTGCGGAGACTGCGACGATCGGGAGCTCCCGGAACTCGGCCATCTGGCGCAAGCGACGCGTGGCTTCGAGGCCGTCCGTCCCGGGCATGACCACGTCCATCAGGACGAGCGCAGGATGCAGGGATTCGATTTTCTCCATTGCTTCAGATCCATTACCCGCCTGCGCCATGTCGAATCCGAGCGGACCGAGCATATCGACCATCACGGCACGGTTCTCCGCCACGTCATCCACAACGAGGATAGTCTTGCGCGGCCCTCTGTAGCCGCTCACGATCCGTTCGGGCGTGGCGACAGCCGCGCAAGGCGCTACCACCTCGACGTCCAGCTCGATCGAAAAGGCGCTGCCTATATCGCGGCGACTTTCGACATGGATCTCGCCTCCCATGAGGCGCACGAGTTGCCGGCTAATGGCTAGCCCGAGGCCCGTACCGCCAAAGCGATGATGGTCCTCGCTGACCTGCTCGAAAGGACTGAAGATTTCCTCCAGACGCCCTTGATCTATTCCGATGCCGGTGTCGCGGACTTCAAAACATAGTCGCGTCGGCGGTGTGAAAGCGACGCGCAGACGCACGCTTCCCTGCTCGGTAAATCTGATCGCGTTCGAGAGCAGGTTGAGCAGCGCCTGGCGTAGCCGTATTTCGTCCACCCGCACACACGCGGGCAGATCCGGCGGCATCTCGCAAACGAAGGCCAGGCCTTTTTCCGTGGCCTTCACCCGTATCGTCTCGGCGATAAAAGAGACGAACTGTTCGAGCGGGACGTCGGACAGATTGAGTTCCATTCTCCCGGCCTCGATTTTGGCGATATCCAGGATGTCGTCGATGAGCGTAAGCAGGTGTTCGCCGCTGCGCTGGATCACTGCAAGTCCGTCGAGCTGGTGCTGATCGAGGGTCGTGTCGCGCTTGAGGATTTGCGCGTACCCAAGAATTCCGTTGAGCGGCGTGCGCAGTTCGTGGCTCATGTGTGCCAGAAACTGACTCTTCGCCTGATTGGCCGCATCGGCACGCTCCTTGGCAACGGCTAGTTCCGCTGTCCGCTCGCGAATCATGTCTTCGAGGTGCTCGCGATAGCGCCGCAACTCCGCTTCGGCATGCCTTTGCTCCGTGATATCACGCGAGATACCGAGCAGGAACCGGGGCTCGCCGCGCACATCGACGATCGGAATCTTCATCGTGTGCACGATGCGAAGTCCATGGCGCGTATGAACCGGCTCCTCCGGTATGTCGATCATTTGCCGCGACTCCAGCACCTCGCGATCCTTCAGCGCGAAGAAATTGGCCTCGTCGACGGGAAACAGGTCATGGACGGAGCGGCCGAGGAGCTCCTCGCGCCGGTAGCCGAGAAGTTGCTCCGTCGCCTTGTTCAAGCGCACGAAATGGAAGCTCTCGGCCTCCTTGACGAAGACCATGTCCGGGATGTTTTCGATGATGCTGTTAAGAAAGTTCTCGCTTTCCCGAAGCGCATCTTCGGCGTGCTGACGTTCGGCGATTTCGGCGGCCTGACCCGCGAGCGCCGTACTGAGTTCCGCCGTGCGCTGGGCGACGCGTGCCTCGAGTCCGGCGTTGAGTTCTTTTAGCGCCTGCTCGGCCTGGCGGCGTTGGCGCCGGTCTTCGAGGAACTGCTCGACAGCACGCGCCATATCGGCAATCTCGTCGCCGCCGTGCACGGGGACGCCGGCTTGCGGGTTCCCGGCATCGCCATGTCGCAGAAAATGGCTGACGCGGCGCAGGCGCGCTACCACATGGCGCCCGAGGAATTCGCGGGCGATTAGCCAGGTGAGCAACAGGCTGACAGCGAGTCCGCCTGCCACCCATTTACGAGTGCGATCTGCGTGAGCGGCCAGATCCTGGACTGCTTCACGGTATTCGCTCGTCAAATCATCCGACTGCCGGTGTGCCGCGGCGGCGAGCGCGTCGGCCGCGCCGCGCAGATCCGCGTCGAGGCTGGCCAGCGACACGCCTGCCGGTTGCACCGACGCCGAGGCACCCCGGCGGGCGAGCGCGGTCTCGCGCACCTGCGCCTCGATGTTGACGATGTTGCGAAAGCGTTGACTCGACCGATAAAGTGTCAGCGGGTCGACACCTGGGTCTTCGCTCCTGGTCGCCGAGGCCAGCCGGCTGACCAGGCCGTCGAAGGATGCCAACTGTTCGAGCACCTGCCGATGCGTCTCGCGCACGGCTTCAACCGTATCGTCGCTAGACAGCTGCAAGGCGAGGCGTTCGATCGTCAGCGTGTGCTGCACGAGATCCTGCGCATCCACGAGGCGGGCGAGCCGCTCTTCGGCCAGCTGACGGATCGAGTAGGCCGAAGTGGCCAACGAGTAGATCGACGTGGCGCCGATCACGACCACCAGCGCGGCCAGGCACGAGGCGACGAGCGCAAACTGAGCGTTCAGCGATTGTGGGAATGGCAGTTTCACGGGCGTTGCCAGATCCGACGATAAATGTCGCGATAGCCGTTGTCAGGATCGTAGAGCAGGTGATCGCCGCCGTCAGCGGCGATGTTGTCCGCCGTGACGAGATGCACGGGGCTCACGTAACCCGTTACGCCTTCTCCGGCCAAAAGCCGGTTCAGTTCGTCGACCAACTGCCAGCCGTGCAGATTCAGCGGTTCGGCGACGGTTCCCGTCTGGAATGTACCTGTGCGGATGCGCAGGAAGGCGGACTCGCTGCCGTCGCCGGCCGACAGCATGATCATTGCGGCGTTTGGTATTCCCGCCTGCGTCAATACCGGCACGGCGTAGTCGAAGTAGATGTCGTTGATCCCCAGCGCACAGGTCCAGCGCGGGCCGTAACGCGCGAGCAGGGCGCGTGTCGTTTCCGGCACCAGCTTCTCGCTGCGCGAGATCGCGACGTCGCGCACTTCGAGCAGGGTACAGCCACTGCACTTGCGAACGACAGCAGCCATTGTGTCCGCCTTTTCCTGTGCGATCCGGAAACCGGTATCAGTGAAGATGACGACGCCCGCATGTCCGGCAGACTGCACGACGGCCGCGAGCGCGGTCACCCGTGCAACCTCGAGCGGATCCGTCGAGACGTTCATCGCGACGGGCGTGCCTGGCACGGGTCCGGCCCGCGCCGCCACGTGCCAGCCGACGATCGGGATGTTGCTGTCGGCAAACTGCCGCAGTGCAGGGAGCAGCGCATGTGCGTCGCCCCCGGCGAGGATCAGACCGTCGGGGTGGCCTGCCAGCGCATTCGCGAGCATCTTCAGACGGAGCTCGGCCGTACCGCCGGAATCGAAGATCCTGACGCGCCAGCCTATGACCTTGGCCGCCTCCAGCACACCATCGACCACCCCGAGGATGCCGCCGTTGCGCAAATCCTCGGCGACCACGGCGATATGTTTTCCGGATTGCGCGCGCGGGCCATTGCGCGGCCCGCTCCAGGGCGCAGCGGGTCGCGAAGCGGCGTCGACCACTCGCTTCGCCATGGCCAGAAAGTCCGTCGCGGCGACCGGCGCTGAAGTCGAAGGGGCAGGTAATAAATCCTGCGCCGTGGCCGCCGACAGCTCACACGCGCATGCCAATGCCAGAAGGAAGCCTCTCATGCTGTCCCTCCACGGGGCTCCGTCGAGGTGGATTGGTGTCGCCCAAGCCGCTCGCGGAGCATTTGCTGGTTAGCATATTACAACCCGATTCCCGCGTGGCACGGGTCGTGCGCCGGCGCGCAACGTCACGCTGCCGCTGGATGCGTACGAACGGGCGAGAAGTCTCGGCATCGACTTTCCCGAGCTGCGCGGAGGCCTTGCACGCCTCACGCGACGGCTCGCCGGCCTTCAGCAAAAGGGTCCGCGCCAGCTCGAGCCATCAAACGTCATGGCGCGTGCCGGGCTGCGCGACCTCGTCGCGCAGCCTGCGCCTTTCAGAAGGCGTCGACAACATCGAATCGACATAGGTGTGCGCCCGATTTTCTCCATACTTGAACGCCTCCCGCTCAGTCAGAAAATCGAACTGCTCAGGAAAGCTGACCCGTTCCTGTTGCGGATTGCCGGGCAATCTCACGGTCCATGACACGCGATAACGGCGATATTTACCGCCGAGCCAATGCGTCTTCGATAGCGAGACGTTCACCTCGATATTGCAGCCGCGATACAGCGCGTATTCCTGACTGGACATCGCTTTTCTCCCGCAACTGAACGGGTCGCGCCGTTCGGCCGCGAAAAGCGCGCAGCCCATGGCTGTCTCCGTTATGCGTTTCATATTGACGATGCATCTTTAGCAACCCGCGTTCCCGGCGAACCGCCGCGGCCGTATGCGCAGACGAGCCTCGCAGCTCGCGAGGGTTGCGACGGAGGCGGGCAGCAGCATGCGGAATGCGGAATGCTAGCGGGTTGGTACGGACCGACACGATGAATCACAAAGACCGGGCACGAGAACAGGCGCATACCGAAGCGCTGTGGCTGGGAGCAGAGATGAGCGCGCAGGTGAATTGGACAAAGCACGCCGTTTGTCACGGCAATATCGTGATCATTGGACTAGGAAGCATCGCGAGTTCGCTGCTACCGATACTTTTCAGGCACATCGATGTTTGCCCGAAACACGTGACCGTGTTTTGCCCGCCCGGCAACGATACGGCGATCGCTCGCGAATGCGGGCTGAGCGTCGTCGAGCAGGCGCTGTCGGAGAACAACTTCGAGGCGCTGCTCGCTGGCTACGTCAAAAGAGGCGACCTCGTGCTGAATCTGTCAGTGAACGTGTCGAGCGAATCGCTCGTGCGTTTCTGCTGGTCTCGTGGCGCGCTGTATCTCGACACATCCATCGAGCCATGGGAAGGAGAGTCGACCGATCCCGATCGTTCCGCCTCCAGGCGCAGCAACTATGCGCTTCGCGAAGCTTTGCTGGCCTTTCGGCTCGACAAGCGCGACGGTCCGACCGCCATTCTCACGCGATATGGCCTCCAACAGCGGCATCGAGGCAACAGCGCTGCGCAGCTACGAGGACTGGGCTGCGCTCGCACACCGGCTGAACATCAAGGCGATTCACGTAGCGGAGCGGGACTTCCAGGTCGCCAAATGCCGCAAGGCGCGAAACGAGTTCGTCAATACGTGGTCCGTCGACGCTTTCGTGGAAGAGGGCATGCAGCCGGCGGAACTTGGATGGGGTACGCATGAACGGCATTGGCCTGCGGACGCGCGTCGGCACGGATTCGGCAGTGATGCGGCGATCTACCTGCAACGCCCGGGACTCGCGACCCGCGTACGCAGTTGGACGCCGCTCGCCGGTAGTTATCATGGGTTCCTCATTACGCACGGAGAGTCGATCTCCATCGCCGACCATCTGACGCTTCGCAAGGATGGCGAAGTGATCTACCGTCCGACGGTGCACTATGCCTACCGGCCCTGCGACGATGCATTTCTTTCGATCGACGAGTTCGCCGGACGAGGCTGGCGCCTGCAGGACCAAAAGCGGATCATGCGCGATGAGATCGTCGATGGCGCCGACGAACTCGGCGTGCTGTTGATGGGCAACGACAACGGAGTCTACTGGTACGGCTCCCGCCTGACCACGCCGCAAGCCCGTCGACTCGCGCCGCATAACGACGCAACGAGCCTGCAGGTGGTGGCCGGCATCCTGGCCGGCATCGTATGGGCGCTCGGGAATCCGGACGCCGGCGTAGTCGAGCCGGACGACATCGACTATCAAACCGTGATGCGGGTCGCGCGACCCTATCTGGGCGAGATGATTGGCGTCTATGATTCATGGACGCCGCTCGCGCAACGCTCGCTTCTTTACGATTCGCCGTGCGACGACGATCCCTGGCAATTTCTCAACATACGCGTGCCATAGCGGGCAGACCTTCGGAGACCGGCTTATGTCGTCACTGTTGAACAAGGAACAGGGCGTTGTCGAGGACTCGTATTACGAGGCGAGCGTCACCCGTGCGCAGCCTCATCCTCCATTGCAGGAGAAACTCAACGCGGACGTGTGCGTGATCGGCGCTGGCTATGCGGGGCTTTCGTGCGCGCTGGAGCTAGCCGAGCGTGGCTTCGACGTGGCATTGCTGGAGGCGCAGCGCATCGGCTGGGGGGCGTCCGGGCGTAACGGTGGGCACGCGATTGTCGGCTTCGGCGACGAGGGTGAAGATGCAATCGAGCACCAATGTTCCCGCGAGGTCGCGCGAAGGGCGTGGGATGTGTCGCTGGAGGGTATGCGACTGTTGGAAGATCGGCTTGTGCGCTTCGGCATCGATTGCCATTATCGGCGCGGATATCTGACGCTTGCCGTCAGCGATCGGAAGGCGGAACAACTGATGAACTGGGTGCGGCGCACGCGCGACAGGTACGACTACCCGCTCGAATGGCTGGGCCGCACGGCGCTTGACGCTCATATAGAGTCGCAGCGGTTCGCCGCGGGCGTGTATGACGCCGGGTCTGGCCATCTTCATCCGCTTCTCTATTGCCTGGGTCTCGGCGAGGCGGCGCGTCGCGCGGGCGTCAGGATTTTCGAGAATTCCGCCGTGTCGCGGCTCGATCGGGGCGCTCGGCCTGTGGTGAAGACAGCCGAGGGAGAGGTGTCGTGTGACCGTGTGGTAATGGCTGGAAACGTTTATCTGGGAGAGTTCGGCGATCATCCCGCACCGGAGATCGAGGCCCGCATCATGCCCGTGGGCACCTACATGATCGCGACGGAACCGCTTACCAGTGCGCGGGCCGACGCGCTGATGCCGGGCCGCGCCGCGGCGTCCGACAACAATCTGATACTCGACTACTTCCGGCTGAGCGCGGATCACCGTTTGCTGTTCGGTGCAGGCGAAACGTATGACGCCACCACCCCGCGCAATCTGATCGACCGCATGCGCAGACGCATGACGGGCGTGTTTCCGCAACTTGCCGACGTGAACATCGAGTATGCATGGGGCGGCTATGTCGACATCACGATGAACCGCGCGCCGGATCTCGGTCGTATCGCCGACAACCTCTACTATGTGCAAGGCTTCTCCGGACATGGGCTGGTGTTCGCGGGAATGGCCGGCAAGATTCTGGCGGACGCGATCGGCGGCGATGCTTCCCGCTTCGACGTGTTCAGCCGCATCAGGCATCGACGGTTCCCGGGCGGCAAGAGGCTACGCACCCAGGCTTTGGTTCTGGGCATGTGGTATTACAAGCTCCGTGAACTCATCTGACCGACGCTTGTGATGGGGCCGGTGCCCGCTGATGTTCGCGGGCAGCCGCCTCCGCTTATGTCCTCATACGTCCATCGGACCAAGCGGTATGTCTCTGGTGTCAGGCGCCGACCAGTATGGTCGCCGGTTGTAGTACTTATGCAACTCGGTTCCCCATGCTGGATCTGCCATGGACGGCCAGTGATCCTTGTCGAACCCTGGGTCGTCCTTGATCCGTTGCGCGGTGATGTCGACACGGAAGCATTTTTCCGCCGTGTCGAGAGTGAGTGCATTCCACGGAATCGCGTGCAGCGTGTCGCCCATGCCGAGGAAACCTCCTTCCGACAGGACGGCGTAGGCGACGCGACCACCCCGGACGTCGAGCATGATGTCGGAAATTTTGCCGACATGTTCGCCGTCGGTGGTGATTACCTTGTTGCCGTCCAGTGTGTCGGCGGACATCACATCCGGCCCCGGTCCTTCTCCTACGCCACCGCCAACTATCCGCGCGCCCGTTTCGCCGGTCGTTCGATGTGGATCAAGCCTCGTCATGATGTCCTCCGTCGTTTCTGCTAGTATCAGCCGGGTCGCAACCGCCATGCCCGACCGAACGAGCTAGTCGGCAGGTGAGTCGCAGCGGACCGTCGTGGCGTTGGTTCTTTCTACCGTCAGATTGATCGAGCGTTCCGTGGCAGGACGGGTACGGTGGCGCATGCCGGCTGGAACCGTAAGCATTTGGCCTCGCCGCAACTCGACCTGACCGTCGTCGAAGTCAATGATCAATGTTCCGTCGATCGCGATGAACGTTTCGTCGGAGTCGGGATGGATATGCCAAAAATATGGCGCATTCATCATGCTAATATGGACGTCGTGATCATTGACGGTCGTCAGGACTTCATTTCGGTAACTGTCGCAAGCGGCATCTATCGTGGTGAGAAATTCGACTGGTTCGATCATTCCATCTCTCCCTACTGGATCGGCGGCACGACGCCGAGTTTTTCGGCCAGCATTCTTTCGTAGACGCCGAAATGCAGATCGACCTCTTCCTGCGTCACCACCGTCACGAAGATATTGATCTGGTCCAGCTGCAAACCCAACACCGTGGCGATCGCCGCTTCGAGCTGCGGCGCGCCAAGCCGATCGTCCGGGAAAGTGGTGCCGACAGAGATTTCGTAAGCCGATTCCTGCCGGAATACCACTTCGACCAGCCGCGCGCGGGCGCTCATATTGTTGTCGATCGCCAGCCGGATGACTTCGGCCGCCGAGCGCATCGTCTCGCTTGGAAAACCTTTCGTTGAGCGCAACCGGATTCGGTGCCGCCCAAGGGTGAGCCAGTCATGTTCGAATTCCATGAAGACCTCGCATGGTTCGTCGGAGTGTCGTAAAAATAGTGCTCAACGAGCCGAATTCAAGAACAAAATTTTGCGCTACTCGCCTTGAAATTTTCTCCGTGCATACTATTCTAAATTCCGCTCAGGCAGTCGCGCCGGCCATGCGGCGCGCTGCGTGTTTCGATTTGTTTGCCCGCAGCCCGGCAGACGGACTGGAGCGCGTAGGCCGGTTCGTTTCCGTGCTGCATCGAAGGAGGAAACGATCATGAGTGACCTTTACTTCGGGACCGACCCGTTCAGTGAGTTCGACCGTCTGCAACGGCAGATGGCGAGCCTCTTCGGCGGCTTCCCTTCCAGTATCCGTTCTGGCCGCGCTGGCGCCTTCCCGCAGATCAACATCGGTTCGACCGACGACTCGATCGAGATCGTCGCGTTCGCGCCGGGAGTCGATCCGGCCAAGCTCGACGTATCGCTAGACAAGGGTTTGCTGACCATCAGCGGCGAGCGCGCGAGCTCGCAACCGGAAACCCGCGGCGACGATGTGCGCACCTATGCACAGGAGCGATTCGTGGGCACGTTCCGGCGCGTGGTCGAGCTCCCGCAAAACGCGGACCCTGGCAAGGTCAGCGCGCGGTACACCAATGGATGCCTGATGGTGAGCATCGGCAAAAGCGAGGCATCAAAGCCGCGGGCGATCACCGTTCAGTGAGCGGCTGGCAGAACTACGGAGGACATCATGAACGACACGACTGAACTCGCCAGAAAGGACCAAACGGCGGTGGCCCAGCGCGACGGTGATGCGTCGCAACGCCGGATCACGTTGACACCGCCGGTAGACATCTTCGAGGACAGCCACGGCATCACGCTGTGGGCGGATCTTCCGGGCGTGACCCGGGAGCGGCTGGACGTCAAGGTCCACGATGGCAACCTGTACATCGAAGCAGAGGCGATGGTGCCGACACCGGCGGAACTGCGTCTGCAGCATGCGGAGATCCGTCAGCCTCACTTCGCGCGGGCGTTTTCGATGAGCGCCGACTTCGATGCGTCGAAAATCGAAGCCAATCTGAAGGACGGCGTATTGAAGCTGACGATACCGCGCCGCGACGAAGCGCGACCGCGCCGGATCGAGGTGCGTACCGACTGAACGAACCATCGACATCGGCTAGCACCGACGCCAGGATTACCCCGCAGCGGGTGACGGTCTGGCTCGCCGGGCCGTTAGCTCAATTGGTAGAGCAGCGGACTTTTAATCCGTTGGTTACTGGTTCGAATCCGGTACGGCCCATACGAGTTGCAGCTGTATGGCGCAGACGACAGGCAAAACGCGCCTGCTTGCGAGTGCGAACTTCGTGGCGATGAAACGTCTTGCGTGCCCGGGCATCGTCCATGCTGAGTGATGTTCACGCGCGGCATCACGCGCCGTGTGACACTGCAAGGAGCAAATCATGACGACCCAGCAACAACAGCCGAAAACGCCGAAACCGGCTGACGCCGACACGGGCAACGAAGGCACGTTCGAAACGGACATTTCCGAATCCGGCGATGACGGCACGAACGTGCGGCAAGCAGAAGTCAAAGAAGAAGACCTGTCCGAAGTGAAGCCATCGCAGGAAAAGGGCGGCCAATGACGATGCGCACAGCGTCTCGCGTGTAGAGCTGTCCGTCGCGTTGCCGCGCATCACGCGATCTCGGCCTTCACGAACCGCGCCATGAAGGTGCGGGTCGTGCCATCGGGAAACAGCACCGCGACCTGTTCGTCGGTTGAAAACACCACGTGGCCCGAGCCGTATTTGCGCACGCGGACCGGGTCGCCGCGGCCGAAGCGCGCCTTCCTGCTGGCGTGGCGCGGCGGCCGCTTGTCGTCGGCGGCGGTTCGTTGCGCTTCGAGCGTCGCTGCGAGCGGGTTCAGGCAGTTGTCGCAAGTGCCGCAGCGCTCGAATCCCTGCGCATCGCCGAAATATTCGAGCATCACGCGCCATCGGCATCCGCCGGTTTGCGCGTAATCGATGATCTGCTGGAGTGCGTCGCGATCGCGCGTCGCGAGCTGCGCATAGCGTTCGACCGCAGCCTCGATCGCGCTGTCCTCGGCGCTATCGCGTCCACGCTCGGGGCCACGCTCGCGTAGCCGATACCGCTGCAGCCGGCTACGCGATACGTGCCCGGAGTCGGTCAGCATTTTCATCGCCACGGCGAGCTTGTTGCGGCCCACGTCCGGCACCGCGTCGAGCAGCTCGCGCGCGGTCACGCCAGGACCGGGCGCTTTCGCGCGCTGCGCGAGTACGTCGCAGATCCGCCGCAGCAGCGCAGCATCGGGGTAGCGGCCCAGCGCGAGAAACTGCTGCACACGCCGATCGTTCAGGTCGAACAGCAGCTCGCAGCGCGCGACCTTGCCGTCGCGTCCCGCGCGTCCGCTTTCCTGATAGTACGCATCGATGCTGCCGGGAATCTGGTAATGGACGACGAAGCGGATATCGGGAATATCGACGCCCATCCCGAACGCGTTGGTTGCGATCATCACGCGCACGTCGCCCGACACGAAACGCTCCTGCGCAACGTGCCGATCGCGCGCGGACAAACGGCCGTGATAGCAGGCGGCGGCAACTTCCCAGCTGCGCACCGTCGCCGCGAGTCGTTCGGCTTCGCGCACGGTCGCCGTGTAGACGATGCCTCGGCCGGATTCGCTCGCGAGCAGCGTGCGCAACGCGTCCGTCTTCGCCTCTCTCGCGCGCGTCGATGCCCGCTGTCGTCCGCCACCCACCGACACCTGCGTCACTCGATAGTGAAGGTTGTCGCGATACACGCCAGTGTTCACGATGCGCGGCTCGTGAAGGCCGAGCGAACGCACGATGTCCTCGCGGATGTCCGGCGTCGCCGTCGCGGTCAGCGCGAGGATCGGCGGTTTGCCGAGCGCCTTGACCGCATCGACGATGCGCAGGAACGCCGGGCGAAAGTCGTGGCCCCACTGCGATACGCAGTGCGCCTCATCGACGACCACGAGTTTGATGCGCTGGTGCGAGCCCGCCTGCAATGCGTCGATCAGCTCGGGCCGGGTCAGCTGCTCGGGCGTGACGAACACGATGCCGCGGCGCATGTCGCGCAACGCTTCGTAAGTCTCGCGCAGCTCGGCAGCCGGCACCGCGCTATTGATCCGCCAGGCGTCGATGCCGGCCTCGCGCAGCTTGTCGAACTGGTCTTTCATCAGCGCGATCAGCGGCGACACGACGAGCGTCCAACCGTCGAGGTGCAACGCCGGTAACTGGTAGCACAGCGATTTGCCGGCCCCCGTCGGCATCACGGCGAGCGTGTCGCGCTGTTCGAGCACGCTGCGGACGATCTCCCGTTGGCCGGGGCGCAGCCGGCGGATGCCGAAAACCTCACGCAGCGTCCTGCGCATTGCATTCAGACGGGCAGACGTGTCGCGCGTGGTGTCGGTGTCAGTCATGAAGATCGGGTTTGCCGGTTGGCCTGGGGGCGCAGCTAGTCCGCCAGCGACGTAGCAACCACCGTACCTCGACGGGGCGACGCGGGCGGGATCGCCCAGGCGTTGAAGATCCGCTGCGCCTGGGGCAACAATGCGCAGCCCGTCACCGCCAACGACATCGCGACGTTGCGCAGCGAATTGCACAAATAGCCGGAAGCCGCGCGCGGATCATTCATTAACCGACGCACTGATATGCGCGATCAACGGATAGTGATCCGACGCGATTCGCGAAAGCGCCGTGCGATGAGCTTCGCCAGTTCTGCATCCACGCGCAACCGGCCCCCGCGGACACGCTTGCCCAGCCGATTCGTCGATGATCGCGCGATCCCGGACTACCGGATATCGACGATGGCTTCGCGTACGTCGATCTTGCGCGGGATGACGTGCTCGCGATAAGCGAGATCGGCGCAGTCCTGCTGAGCCTTGACGACTTCGTCGGTGAGCGGATAGTGGACGCCCCATTCGAGCCGCGGCAGCGCCCGCGTCCAGATTTCCAGCCGAACGCCCGTGTTCTGCGACAGGAACTGCGCCGTCTGCGCGGGATGCGCCAGTTCAAGCGCCGTTTGCCGGTCGAGCACATCGAACAGCAGACGCAACGCGGCGGGATAACGCTGCGCGAACTCGCGTGAGCCGATGTAGAAGCCGTACTGCGGCACCGACAGTTGCCCGATCGACAGAATCGTGCGCGCGCCCGTCGCGAGTTCCGTATCGGCATAGCGCGGGTCCGGCACCGCCCACGCATCGATGAAGCCGCGCTCGAACGCGGCGCGCGCGTCGCTGTAGTTCAGATAAACGAACTGGACTGCCGACGCTGGGAGTCCCGCATCGGCGAGCGCCTTCAGCACGAACAGATGTCCTTGCGAGCCCTTCGCGAAGGCGATTCTCTTACCCTTCAGATCTTCGATCCGCCGCGCGGGCGAGTTCGCCGGCACGATCAGCCCGTAGCTCTTTTGCATGCGCGGCGCGGACGCGACGTAGACAACGCCGGGCGCGGCGCCCGCCTGCGCGAGGATAGGCGGCGTCGCGCCTACTGTGCCGACGTCGACGTCACCGGCGTTGATCGCTTCGACGAGCGGCGCGCCATAGACGAACTCCATCCACTTGACCGCGACACCGTGTTGCGCAAAAGCTTTTTCGAGTTCGCCGGATGCGCGCAACGCGACGAGCGGATCGCCTTTCTGGATGCCGATGTTGATGGTCGCGGGCCAGGCGGCGTCGGCTTGAGCCGGGACCTGATAGCCAAAGCAGACGACGAACGCCGCGAACGTTCGCCACCACAAGCCGCGGAGTGGACGCATGGTGTCAGTTCTGGAAATACGGGTTGGCGGGCCGGCCGAGTCCGTAATGGCCGCGCAGCGTATCGGCTTCGTAGTCGCGCCGGAATAGCCCGCGCTTTTGCAGGATCGGCACGACATGATCGACGAAGATATCGAGCTGTGCCGGCAGCACGGGCGGCATGAGGTTGAAGCCATCGGCCGCGCGGCTCTCGATCCAGTCTTCGATGACGTCCGCGATGCGCTCCGGCGAACCCGCCACCGTGAAGTGGCCGCGCGCGCCGGCGAGCTGGCGCAGGAGTCCGCGCAGCGTCGGCCGTTCGCGCGCGACGAGATCGGTGATGACGGCGGCGCGGCTTTGCGCTGCCTGCACCGTCGAAGGGTCGGGGAAGTCGTCGCGCGAGAGCGGCTGATCGAGCGGCAATGCGGAGAAGTCGTACCCGCCGAAGCGGTTCGACAACCGGCTCAGGCCGACTTCGATATCGGTCAGCGCATTGAGTTCTTCGAGCAGCGTGTGAGCTTGCGCGTCGGTCGGGCCGATCGCCGCGCTCAGACCTGGGAGGATGACGATGTCGTCCGCACGTCGGCCGGCGGCAATCGCCCCTTGCTTGAGTTCGGTGTAGAAATCCGCCGCTGATGCCTTGCTCAGATGGGCGGTGAAGACCGCTTCCGCATGACGGGCGGCAAACGCCTTACCCGTCGCCGACGAACCCGCCTGCACGAGCACTGGTCGTCCTTGTGGCGGGCGCGGCAGATTGAGCGGACCGGCGACGCGATAAAAGCTGCCTTTCCAGTCGATGCGCCGCACTCGTTCGCGCTCGAGGAAGCGTCCGGTTTGCGGGTCGTCGATGATCGCGTCGTCGGCCCAGCTGTCCCACAGCGCCTTGACGACGCCAACGTATTCGTCGGCGCGCGCGTAGCGCTCGGCATGCTCGGGCGCACGTTCGTAGCCGAAGTTCGGGCCGGCGCCTCCCACCCACGAGGTGACGATGTTCCAGCCAATGCGCCCACCCGAAATATGATCGAGCGACGCAAACTGGCGCGCCAGATTGAACGGCTCGGTGTATGTCGTCGATGCCGTCGCAATCAGGCCGATGCGGGTCGTTTCGCGCGCGAGCGCGGCAAGTGCCGTTATCGGTTCGAGTGCGCCGCTTGCGACGTAGCGCGCACCGTCGCCGAGTTCGAGGGCATCGGCGAAGAAGATCGAATCGAAGCGGCCCGCCTCGGCGCGCTTCGCAAGATCGGCGAAATAGGTGATGTCGGTCAGGGCCTTACGCGTCGCGCCCGGATGGCGCCAACCCGCTTCGTGATGACCGCGGCCGTGAATGAACAGATTCAGATGGATAGGGCGGGGCATGGGCGAACTGTGTCCTGCGTGTGCGCAGGGACGCGACGACGATGAAGCGACTCATTCTATTGCCGCTCTCCGGCGGTTCAAACGAACAAAGTCAGATATCGATATCAATGCGTGCCCGGATGCGGACGGAACGCGCGCGTTGCGCGGCAACGCTTTGTGTTTGAGCTGTTTGGTCGCATTGATGCCCGGAGGGCGGTACCCGGTCTAGCTACCGTGATTCACCAGAATGCACACGGGACTTTTGCGTTTGGCGATCGCGGCGGCATAGTCCTCGGAGAACGCCCGCTGCGCGAAGCAAGGCGCCGAGGTCGCGAGCAGGGCATCGACCTGCGCATATTGTTTGTTGAACACCCATGGCCGGCGTGCGAGCGTGCGGTCGTCGAGCCAGTAGGGACTCCAGTCTCGGGTCGTCTCGATGACCTCGCGCGCGAATTCCGGCCCGTACTCTAGCGCCCCCTCGATAACAACATCGATATACGACTCGACGAGCGGGAATTTCGCGTCAGGCACCGGAAGCCCTTCTCCCGGCGCTTTGCCTTGGGCCTTCGGCACGTAGACCCAGACAGTTCCCTGCGTCGGCAGCGGCTGCCACGACACCGCCTCGATAAGCGCCCGCGGCACCTCGACGCGCACGTATCCCTTCTCGCGCTCGTCGAACGCGGACATGTCGTTGCCGGCAACGGGATAGATCACTCCATTGATCGTCATCGGCGTCTCGCCCTCGAACGGACGCCGCAGGCCGAGCGCCGTGAACCCCGAGGATGCGCGGTCGCTCCAGCTGCGCACATAGCCGAACGCCGCCGACACGCGCACCGGAATCGCCGCAACCGGCTTGCCGGCCGTGGCAGCGCGCGATGGCGTGTTGATGAGCGATCCGTAGCCGAAAATGAACTGCGTCGGCTGATCGGGAAGACGCGTTCCCCAGAAGTCGGTGGTCTGCGCTAGCGCTGCCGAGCCAAGCAGCGCTAGCGCTACAACGAATCCTCGAATCTTTGCCATCGCCGACATCGTCGTATCTCCGTCCAATGCGTTACCGCAGATGATCGCTTCAGCCAGGGCGGCCCCGGCAAACGCGCGCGCCTGGCCTCAGGGTCGTCCAACCGGATTTCCGAGCCAACTGAAATCAAAACTGGCGGCAGGACCGACGCACGGAGCGATTCTAAGTCGAAAGCGTCCTGTGCGAGCCGGCACGTACAATCCGGTAGATCCGGACAGGTGACGCGCAACGGAAGATCTTTCGACAATGACAGGAAAGGACAGACCCGATGCCGAATTCTGAGCGCACGCGGCTGACTGCGCTGATCGACTCTGTCTGGCGCATCGCGTTTCGCCTCGGATTTCCGCTCGCCCGCGCATGGTGGCACTTGCGGCGGCCTCGCCATGAGGGCGCGCTAGTCGCTATCTACGTCGGCGAGTCGCTGTTGCTGCTGAAGTCATCGTACCGTGCCGAATGGGGGTTCCCGGGCGGCAGCGTCCGGGCCGGTGAGACACCTGCTGCCGCGGCGCTGCGCGAGATGGCCGAGGAGATCGGGCTCGCGTTTCACCCGTTACTCCCGGCAGGCAGCGCAGCCGGCGAGTGGGATGGGCGAAGGGACCGGGTGCATTTCTTCGAAATGCGCGTCGATCACTTACCCGAACTGCGGCTGGATCATCGCGAGATCGTCGCCGTGCATCTGGCGTCGCCGCAGGAATTGCCCGGCTTCGCGGTGACAGGCGCGGTCGCTGCGTATCTCCGCAGGGATGTGCGCCGCTAGCCGAGCCGCCCGGCGCGCGGTCGGTGTGACGCCGGACCCCGCGCGATGCGCGTTGCGCGACCATCGCGGGGCCATGGCCAGTAACGCGTCATTCGATATGCGCGAGCACGATCAGCGTCAGCGTGACGACGATAGCGCCGCCGATTCGCGTGGCGATCTGCGCGAAGGGCATCAGTTGCATCCGGTTCGCCGCGGTCAGGATCGCGACGTCGCCTGTGCCGCCCTGGCCGCTATGGCATGCATTCACGATCGCCGTGTCGATCGGGTAGAGCTTGAGCCGGCGCGCAACCAGAAAGCCGGTGCCCATCAGTGTCGCCACGGTCGCGACGATCGTCACGATATTGGCCAACGTGAACGCGGCGATCAGCTTGTCCCATGGGGTCATGGCGACGCCGATCGCGAACAGCAGCGGATATGTCACCGCGGTCGAAAAGAACTTGTAGACGACGAATGCGCCTTCCTGCAACTGCGGCGAGACCGCACGCGCCAGCTTGACCAGCACCGCGAGGAACAGCATGGCAACCGGTGCGGGCAGACCGAACAGGTTGCGGCACATCAAGCCAAGCAGGTACAGCGTGATCGCCGTGATGCCGGCCGCCGCGATATGCGTCACGTCGATATGACCGCGAATCTCCTCCTCTTCAGGATCCATTTCGTCCGTCTCTCCGGGTTGCAGGCGCCCCTCGCCGGTGAGATGGGGAAAGCGCTTGCCGAGCATGTCGAGTGCGCCGGCGAGCACGATGGCGGTGAGGCTGCCGAGCATCACCGGCGGCAACACTTGTGCAAACAGCTCGCCCTGCGGCAGATGCATGATTTCGGAATAGCCCACCGACAGCGGAATGGCGCCTTCACCGACACCCCCCGCCATGATCGGCACGACGATATACAGCAGCGTATGACGCACGCCGAGTCCGAATGCCGAGCCGACCGCGATACCGACGATGCATGCGGCCAGCGAACCCAGCGCGAGCGGCACGAAGATCTTGAGAAAGCCCTTGATCAGCACGCGCCGGTCCATGCTGAGAATACTGCCGACGATGATCGACGCGATGAACAGATAAAGGAAATTGCTCTGCTTCGTGAACTCGGTCGTGAGGCCGAGAATTGGCTTGGGCAACAGGTGATAGTAAGTCAGTGCGGAAGGCACGAACGTCGCGCAGATCGCGGCCGCGCCGATATTGCGCAGAAGCGGCAGGCGCTTGCCAAGTTCCGCGCAGGTGAAGCCGAAGAACGCCAGCACGGCGATCGCCATTGAAATCTCACCCGGGATCTTGCCCGTCACCGCGAACCCGGTAATTAGCGCGAGCAGAATGAAATAGACCGGCAGCGGGATGATGCCGATTCTGTATTCCATCAGCTTCCACCAGCCTTCGGGCCAGAATCGAGTGACGTTGTCGGACCGCTGCGCGGCCGCCGCCGGTGAGTGCTTCGGCGTAGGTGAGGTGATGGACAAAATACGACTCCTTGATTTGATGCCGGGAATGTATGCCGGCGTCGCGTTTCGATACGGTCGAAGTGGTATCCGATGAGTGAACGGAACCGGAATGACAAAAAGCCCCTGGCTGAAAGGCGCACGCGCGCGCTTACCCAGGCAATACGCCATGCCGGATCGAACAACGGATCAACTCGGAATTATTTGCAATGCAGAGCTTCTGCATCGTCCGCGTCTTGGGTTTGCTGATGTCTTCGCGGTGAGAAGACTGCCGAAGCTTGCTCCCGGGCGGTTGCGTCATCAACGCCGAGCCACACCTGTCCGTCGCACCGCGCGCAAATGGCCAGCTTTCTCGCATGCGACGCGTCCGGACGAACTACGCTCCCGCGGTATCCGCATGCTGCGCATGCGTAGGTGTAACGTACTCCCGTGAGTGTCTCCACAGCCTTCTCCTGGCGGTCGCATCAGCCGCTTGACTCTGTAGCAACGGTAGCGGCGGTTGGAACCGGCAACTCATTCATCCGATCCTTTGCCTTGCTTCCAGATGTCTGCCGCTCAGGTTGCGGATCTCGTCCGGGCTTATCGTCCAGCGCGCGGCAGATATCGACCATCAGGTCGTTGTCGCTGGCAAAGCGCATCACAAAATCAAATCCGTCCGGACAGATACGTCGCAATTCGTTCGAGATACGTAGGCATTTGATGTCCTGCTCCACGACCGGCATCGCGAGCCGTGTGCTGGCTATAGGGTTGCCTGCGCAGCGTTCGCCTACGAACAGTGCAACGACTCCCGCGAGGCGCTCGGCCCAGTCGCCCGGACGGAAGAGCTTGCGCTGCGACGTCACGCCGCGGATCAGGTGGTGTTCGATGCCATCGGTAGTCATGTTGCGGCTATCGCGGCATGCGCGTCGTCAGGTAGCAGGTATAAGCACTGTGATTGCGTGGGCTCATCCAGCATCGCGTTCCGGCGTTGAAAGCACGATGGGGTCCCCGCAATCGATGATGCAATTCTAGGAGCGTGGAACCTTCTGAACGCTTTCAGCCACTGCACGTTCCGATGGGGGTTTTCCATGAGCAAATCCGCAGGCCATTTCATGGAAATCCCCTAAATGCAGGTCCTGACCGTGAAAGCCGGGAGAAGGGTTGGCGCTCCGACAATCCCGCCACCGACGCAATCGAAGTTAAGTGTGTCTCGTCATTGCGGCGGCTTCCAGCCTGTTGTTCAGCCTTGCCTCGCAGCACGCGGCAGCCGCGGAGAGCGGCAGATCACGACCATGGTGGGCAGTATCACGAAGCTCACCAGGAGTTGGGCAGAACGGATACGAACGAGTTTGTGAGCCCGAAACAGGTCGAGGGCGTCCTCGCCTCATCACAAGTGGAATCCGAATAATCGGTGCAAGCGTCGTCGTGTATATCAGTGAAGCCACTGTGTTGCATAAATGACACGGGAAAGGAAGGTGAAGGATTTGGATGACTAGCATTGCCAACATTCGCATACCGAACCGGTTGCAGGGACCTTGAGACGCACGCAATCGTGTGCAGGGAAAACACAATTTCAACACAGTAGTCTGAGGAGACATCTTGAAGACGAAATATCTTTCGCTGGCCGTCGCGGTCAGCGCACTCGGGGCAAGCGGCGCGCACGCGCAGTCGAGCGTGCAGCTTTATGGGCTGATGGATCTGAGCGTGCCGACTTACCAGTCCCACGCGGATGCCAACGGGAATCACGTCATCGGCATGGGCATTGGGGGAGAGCCGTGGTTTAGCGGCAGCCGCTGGGGCATGAGGGGCGCCGAAGACATTGGCGGCGGCTCGAAGATCATCTTCCGACTGGAGAGCGAATTCGTTGTCGCCAATGGCCAGATGGAAGATCCGGGTCAAATCTTTGACCGCGATGCGTGGGTCGGTATCGAGAACGACACGTTCGGCAAAATTACGGCAGGCTTTCAGAACACCATTGCGCGCGATGCTTCGGCGATCTATGGCGATCCGTATGGCAATGCGCGGCTGACGACGGAAGAGGGCGGCTGGACGAACGCCAACAACTTCAAACAGATGATTTTCTACGCGGCCAGCGCAACCGGCACGCGCTATGAAAACGGCGTCGCATGGAAGAAGCTGTTCGACAATGGCATCTTTGCGAGTGCAGGTTACGCGTTCGGCAACCAGACGAGTTTCGGCACCAATGCGAATTACCAGGTTGCACTGGGCTATAACGGCGGCCCGTTCAGCGCGTCGGGCTTCTATAGCCACGTGAACCGCGAAGGCAACACGAACCAGTCGTTCTCGGTCGGCGGCAACTATGTGTTTGGAATTCTGCGTGCCAACGCCGGCTACTTCCGTTATCTCGGCAATCAGGGCGCGCTGGGTCAGCGTCAGGATAACGCGTGGACCGTGTCGCTCAAGCTGTCGCCGAAGGGTCCGCTCGATTACCAACTCGGCTATCAGCAGATGCGCGTGAAGAATGCCGCGTATAACACCGACGGTGATATTCCGAATGCGAACATCGGCGCATTCGACCCAACCTCGGGCTTGCACGACGGTTGGAAGGAAACGCTGTATTGGTCCGCGTTTTATCATCTGTCAAAGCGCACCGAAGTGTATCTGGCCGGCGACTATATGAGGCTGCATGGCGGCTACACGGTCGGCACCACGTTCGGCGCGACGAACCAGCTCGAACTGACCACGGGTGTGCGTACTCGATTCTGATCGGGAAACACGGACTCGCAGCGCATCCGTTTCGATTGACGTTCTTTAGCTAGCGGTCGCGGACTTTTCCGCGGCCGCTTTTTCATTTCAGCAGGCGAGGGAGAGGCATGTTCAGCAATACGTCTATCAGAACCGCGCTCACCGTGACCATCGCCGGCTACACAGCCGCGTTGATGTTCGTGATCGCGATATCCGTCGCCGGTTTGAAGACCACGAACGGGGCGCTCGAGAAGATGTACGCCGAACAGACCGTTGCGATGCGCCACCTCGCCGCGAGCGGCGAGGCGCTTCAGAACGTGCGCGTCGATCTCGGCGCCTACGAAACGCTCGTGGCACAGGGAAAGCCCACTGATGCGGTGCTCGCTCGCGTCCATGCCGGGCTTGCGGACAGCGATCGCGAACTGGCGGCCTATTTCGCGCAGCCTGCGTCGGACGACGACGAGAAGGCGCTGACCGACGCGCTGCGCGCAAAGCGCGAGCAGTTGCTGAAACAGGTGCTTCTACCTGAAGTCACTGCGCTCGACCAGAACGATTTCATCACCTTCCGGAGCACGGAACGGCAGGCACCCGATGCGGTGTTCAGCGACTATAAGCATGCCGAATCTGCGCTCGAAAACTTCCAGATGAGGCACGAGGAAGCACGCTTTACCTCGGCCCAACAGCACTTCCGTTTACTGTGCTGGGTGTTCGCCGCAATCGGGCTGGTCGCGCTGGTGCTTGGCCTCTGCACGCGCTTCATGGTGAAAGCAGCGATTCTTCGACCTATCGACGCCGTAATCGACCACTTCGAACGAATCGCGGCCGGCGACCTCACGGGACAGATCGGCGGCGTGCGCGCCAACGAAATGGGGCGCCTGATGGCCGCGCTGGCCCGCATGCAGCAGAGTCTCGTTGCCGCGGTCAGTCAGGTTCGTTCCGGCACGGAGGCAATCGCACAGGGTGTGCGAGAGATCGCGAGCGGCAATGCCGATCTGTCGGCGCGCACCGAACAGCAGGCGGCGACGCTGGAGGAGACGGCCGCGAGCATGGAGGAATTGACGGCGACGGTCAGTCAGAACGCCGACAACGCGCGCGAGGCCAACACGCTCGCTGAAAACGCGTCGCGAATCGCGGCACGTGGCGGCGAAGTGGTCGATCAGGTGATCGACCTGATCGCCGACATGTCGTCGGGATCGAACCGGATCGTCGACATTATCGGCGCGATCGAAGGTATCGCCTTTCAGACCAACATACTTGCACTAAATGCCGCCGTGGAAGCCGCGCGAGCCGGCGATGAAGGACGAGGATTCGCCGTGGTGGCGGGTGAAGTGCGTGCGTTGGCGCAGCGCTCGGCGGCCGCCGCGAAAGAGATCAGGGAACTGATCGTCAGTTCGGTGGCGAAGGTCGAGAATGGGTCCGAACTGGCGATACGCGCCGGCGCGACCATGTCGGAGATCGTTGGTGCTGCGCGCAACGTGACCCGTATCGTGAGCGAAATCAGCGTGGCTTCGGAAGAACAGTCACGGGGCATCGAGCAGATCAGCCGCGCGGTCACGCACATGGACAAGGCGACTCAGCAGAATGCCGCGCTCGTCGAGCAGGCTGCGGCTGCCGCGGCATCGCTCGAGGAGCAGGCGGCCGCGCTCGACGGCGCGGTCGCGGTGTTCCGGATGAGCGAGCCGCTCGCGTCTTCCGGCGAGCCAACCGGGAAGCGGCCGGAGCGGGTTGCCGCACTTTCGCCCGCGTGCGCATGACGATGCGCACGCCATCGCAGCGCAACCTGTGCGGCAATTGAAGATCCAACTGCATGACAGTGACGTGCGTGGAGGTGCAACATGGACACTCGAGCGATGCTGCGCCGCATTGCAACCGGTTTGCTTGCCGGCATGGTTCTCTTTGGCTTAAGTGGTTGCAATGCGTTGAGCGGGCCGCCCGCGCCAGAATGGCCGGGTCCTCACGCACCGTATCCGTTCCCCGGCGATGTCCCGCATCGAACGCAGTGATGACGAGCACTGCCAACCTCGGCGCTTGCCTGTCAATGCCCGAGGCCGGGAAACGCAATCCAGTACTGCGGCAGTGTGTTGATGTGCGACGAGCCCGCTTTCAGCCCACAGCGGCCATTCGTGAATTGCTTCAGAATACAAGCCGATGAAGCAACTCCACGGTTTGTACAACCACATTTCACTGAGGCTACCAATGGTTGATTGGTCTGCTATCGCGATCGTCTTTTCCGTGTATGCGGCGGCTGTCGTCATACCCGGGCCGAACTTCGTCGCAGTCACTCACAAGGCGGTCGCCGGCAGACGCTCCGATGCGCTCGCGCTTGTCGCCGGGATCGTGACGGTGAATCTGTTCTGGGCGACTTGTGCCATCCTTGGTATCGGAATGGTGTTCGCTATTTTCCCGTGGCTCGGTGTCGGCGTTAGGCTTGCTGGCGCGGCCTGTCTGATCTGGTTCGGGCTGCGGCTCGTTGTGTCGGCGCGGGCAACCCCCTCGGGAGCACGTCACCCAACGAAGGCGCCTCTGTTTCGTGCCGCGTTCCTGCAAGGCATCGCGACAAATATCGCGAACCCGAAGTCGATCGCCTTTTATGCGGCGGTCTTTTCCTCGGCGGTGCCCACCCACGTTTCCATGCCGACGTTCTTCGCGATGCTTGCTACTGTCGGTGCATCAGCGACGTGCTGGTACGGAGCAGTCGCGCTCGTTCTATCGCACACGGTGATCGCGACGGCGTATCGTCGCGCGAAGGCATGGATTGACCTCACCTGTGGAGGGCTCATGATTGCGCTGGGAATCCGGCAGGCACTTCGTTAACAAAGTGCCCGGCGCAGCCCATCTGAACGGCCGCTCTGCGTGTGGGCGACCGTCCCTGCTATGCGGCTCGCTGCGCTTCGAGCAATTGCGGATATTTGCCCGCGACCTCGCGGAAGATGTCGCTGATCGACTGCCCGCCTGGATCAAGACGGCCGTCGGCTTCCCATGCATCGAACGCGTCGAAGATCTTGTGCTTCAGGAAGTGCCGCCACACGACCGGCACACCGGCCAGGATTTCCGTCAACACCGCGTAGCGCTCGCGCGTCCAGCGCGCTTCATAGGCGGTGCGCGCCGCGCCGTAATCGAAGTGCGCGGCCGGCGTGCGCGGCGCGTTCGCCTGGAGTTCGGTGCGCCGCGCAGCGGTCGCTTCCATATCTACTTCGCCGGCGCGCAGTACGACGCCGTACAGCGCCAGCGCATCCGCTTCGCTCAGATAGCCGCGCGTCACGTCGGTCGCGACCATCCGCGGATCGCGCTCGTACGGGTTGCCATAACCGCCGCCGCCGCAGCCTTCGAGGCGGATCACGTCGCCTGGGTCGCACACGACCAGATCGGTCACGCCAAGGTTCTCTTCCTGCACGGTGCCCGGGTTGCGCGTGAAGCGCGACGTCGATCCCGCCTTGCCGCCGAGCACGCCCCAGGACGCGAAGCGTGAGCGGTCGCGATTGCGCGCGGTCACCAGCGTGCCCGGCGAGAACACGCGGAACTCCATCACGGTGCCGAGTCCGCCGCGATAACGTCCCGCGCCCGCGCTGCCCGGCACCATGCCGTACTTCAGGATGCGGATCGGCACCTCGGCTTCGTTGATCTCGACCGGCGTGTTGCGCAGGAACGCGACGTTGGCGCCTGACGCGTCCGAGCCATCGCCGTTGATCATGCCGCCCGCGCCGCCGCCGACCGGACCGATTGCCGCGATCACGGTGCGTCCGTCGCTATCGACGGTGCGCACGTTCAGAATCGACATGCCGCCGGCCGGGCACGCGGGCAGCCGGTCCGGACAGACCATCGAGAACGCGCCGAACGTGACGTTCTGCGCGACCTTGCAGGTCAGACTGCGCATGCCGACCGCGGCGGGCGGCAGGCAGTTCATGATCGTGCCTTCCGGCAGCACGCAGCGCGCGACCTTCAGCATGCCCGCATTGAGCAGCAGATCCGGGTGCAGCGAATACAGCACGTAATTGAGCCCGACGAGCGCGAGCACGTGCCGCTCCTTGCCACCGGTCGGCATGTTCAGCGACGAATTGAGCTGCGGGTCGCTGCCGGTGAAATCGAGCACCAGCGATTCGCCTTGCACTTTCAGATTCAGCGCGACGCGCAGCGGCTTGCCGTTGACCGCATCCTCGTCGGCGTACTCGGCGAAGAAATATTCGCCATCCGGCATGCCGGCGACGATCGCCCGCGCCTGCTCTTCCGAGTAGTCGATCATCGCGTGCATGCCAGCCTTGAAATCGTCGATGCCGAAGCGTTCGATGATTTCCAGCACACGCCGCTCGCCGGTCATCAGCATCGCGATTTGCGCCTTCAGGTCGCCGCGATTCTGCTCGGCGGCGCGGACGTTGATCGCCATATGGTCGAGCAGCGTCTCGTCGAGCACGCCCGCGCGCACGATCCTGGTCGGCGCCCAGCGAATGCCTTCCTGATAGATCTCGGTCAGCGTGCGCGACAGCGACGCGGGCACCGCGCCACCCATGTCGGTGTTGTGAATGTGGCCGCCGACGTAGCAGACGATCTCGCCGTTGTAGAACACCGGCTTCCACATCATCACGTCGGGGGTGTGCGTGGCGACGTAACCGCTGTACGCGTCGTTGGTCATGCCGATGTCGCCCGGCTCATAGTGATCGATCGCCTCGATCACCGAGCCGAAGTCGAGGCCCGGATACCAGGTCGCGCCGAGCGTTTTCGGCGACGCGAACGTGAGCCCTGCGGGCGTCATGATCGTGCAGGAGAAATCTTCGGTTTCCTTGACGAACGCCGAGTGCGCGGTGCGCATCAGCGTGTGGGCCATGCTTTCCGCGGCCGCGACGCAGTAATTGGCGAAGATCTGTAGAACGGATCGATTGAATGTCATGGTCTAGTCCTTCCGATATCACTGGCGCTTCACTGAGCCGACAGCAGCAGGTTGCCGTATTCGTCGACGATGGCTTCGAAGCCCGGCAGCACGCAGGTCGTCGTGTCGTCCTGCGCGATGATCGCGGGGCCGTGAAAGCGATGACCGGCGAGCAGCACCGAGCGGTGGTACAGCGGCACCTTGCGCCAGGCGCCGTCCAGATACACGTCGATCAGCGCCTCGACGCGCGGCGCGCCTTCGCCGAGCGCGATCTTCGGCATCTCTGGCTTCGGTGTCGGCAGGCTGATCACGAGGCGCAGCGCCACGACCTGCACGGGCGAACTCGCGTCGCTGTGGCCATACAGCCGATGATGCTCGCGGTGGAACGCGGCGCCGATCGTCGCGATGTCGCCGTTGCGAATGGCTTGCGGATCGAGCGGTGTGTCGACTTCGAACGACTGGCCGCGGTAGCGCATCTCGGCCGAGACGAGCATTTCCGCGCCTGCGTCGGAGCCGGTTTCGTTGATGATCCACTCGCGCGCCTGCGCTTCGAGCGTCGCGAGGTCGCCGGCGAGTTTGTCGAGCGAAGCGGCGTCGAGCGGGTAGTAGGTGGTGCGCACGAAGTCGTTCTTCGTATCGGCGATCAGGCCGCCCAGCGCGCTCAGCACGCCCGGCGTGGTGGGCACGATCAGATGGCGCATGTTCAGCGCGCGCGCAAGGAAGCCGCCGAGCATCGGGCCCGCGCCGCCGAACGGCATCAGCGAGAATGCGCGCGGATCGATGCCGAAGCGCGACACGATACGGCTCACGCCGCCGTACATGCCGGACACCGCGACGTCGATGATCGCGGCCGCCGTTCGATGCACGTCGATACCGAGCCGTTGCGCGAGCGGTTCGATCGCGCGGCGGCTCGCTTCGACGTCGACCTGCACCGCGTTATAGCCGAGCGACGCACGGCCCAGCACGCCGATCACCGCGAACGCGTCGGTGATGGTCGGGCGTGTGCCGCCGCGGCCATAGCAGACCGGACCCGGGTTCGAGCCGGCGCTTTCCGGACCGACCTTCAATACGCCGAAATCGTCGACCCATGCGATCGAGCCGCCGCCATCGCCGATCGACGAAACCGACACCGACGGGATATGAATCTGGAAGTCGCCGATGTACTCGCCGGTCGCATACTGCGGTTTGCTATCGACGATCAGCGCGACGTCGGCCGTCGTGCCGCCGATGTCGAGGCTCATGCAGTCCTTGATCTTGCACATGCCGGCCAGATACGACGCGCCGATCACGCCCGCGGCGGTGCCCGACAGGATCATCTGCACGCAATTGCGCTTGCCGTGCTCGGCGCTCATCACGCCGCCATTCGACTTCGTCACTTTCAGGTCCGCGCCGACGCCGCTTTCGGCAAGTGCGGCCTGCAAGCGCGTCAGGTATTGCGACACGCGCGGCTGCACGTAGCCGCCGATCGTCGCGGTGACCGTGCGTTCGTATTCGCGGATGATCGGCCACACTTCGTGCGAACACGATACGAAAAACCCGGGCGCCGCTTTCTCGATGATCGCTTTGACCTGCTGCTCGTGCGCGGGATTGCGATAAGAATGCAGCAGCGAAATCACGACGCCTTCGCAATGCGCCGCCTGCAGCGCTTCGAGCGCGGCGAGCACGCTCGCTTCGTCGATGGGCGCTTCCTCGGTGCCGTCGGGGCGCATACGGCCATCGACGCCAAATACGCGATCGCGCGTGATGAGCGGTTCAGGGCGCCGCGACATCAGGTTGTACATGTCGGGGATCTTCAGGCGCGCGATGTCCAGCACGTCCTCGAAATGGCGCGTCGTGATCAGCGCGAGGCGCAAGCCCTTGCGTTGCACGACCGAGTTCACGCCGACCGTCGTGCCGTGCGTGAAGTACACGACTTCGTGCGGATCGATACCGAAGCGCGCTTTCAGGCCTTGCATGCCGTCGATCACTTCGCTGCCCGGCGAATCCGGCCGCGAGAACACTTTCAGCGTGCGCGTGGTGCGCGTCTCGTCGTCCAGCACGGCGAAGTCCGTAAACGATCCGCCGATATCCACTCCAATTCTCAAGCCCATTGCCGTCCCTTTAGGTAAGCCTCGCGGACCATTCGCGTCTGCGTCGCGTCAACGACTCTGATTCCCACAGCGATTGGTGAATGAAAAAGCAGCCTTTGCACGTCCGGTGATTTGTGCCACAATGCGGCACGATGTTCTCTGATACGGTACAAGTTAGCATGCGATATTTGCGGTCGCAAGGGGATCAAAAGTGAACAGCCTTCTGAAAAGCATCGAAATCATCGAGACGATCGCGCAGCATCAGCCGATCGGCGTCAGCGAACTGTCGAAGCTGCTGAAGATGCCGAAGTCGAGCGTGCAGCGCGTGCTGATGACGTTTCAGGAGGCTGGGTGGCTGAGGCAGGCCGGCAGCGAGTCGACGCGCTGGGAAATCGGCGCGCGGGTGGTCGGCGTGCGGCCGAGTGCGCTGAAGGGCGGCGCGTTGCAGAAGGCCGCGCGTCAGCCGATGCAGGACCTGTGCGATCTCGTCGACGAAACGGTTCATTTGTCGATCCCGGACGGCACCACGGCGATGGTCCTGATCGAGGAAACCGAGTGCAAGCAGGTCGTGCGCACCGCCTACACGATCGGCAGCGTATCGCCATTTCATGCGACCGCGAACGGCCTCGCGGTACTCGCGCACATGAGCGGCGCGCAGGTCGATGCGATCCTCGGCCGCGACCTGCCGAAGTACGGCGAAAACACGCTCAACGACCCCGCGCTGATTCGCGAGGAACTCGAGCGCATTCGCGAACGCGGCTATTCGATGAACCTCGGCCAATACCGCCACGCGATTTACGCGATCGGCGCCCCGGTGTTCGACAGCAACGGCATCGTTGTGGCCAGCGTGTGCTTTTCGATGCCGGGATCGCGCTTCAATCCGGACAACATCGACGAATGGGGCCGCGCGGTCAGACGCACGGCGAACGAGATCAGCGGGGGCAGCCTCGCGTGAATGCGCTCACAGAACAATTCAATGAACTCGAACAGATGACCCGACGCGCAGCGCGGGTCGTCACATCATCTCAGGACTCGCCAGCCGGGTTCCATCGCTAAAGCGCGTCAACCGGTAGGGCTGCATATCGATCCCGGTTGCGTCATTGGTCACGATGCGGCTAACCAGCATGCCGGCTCCCGGTCCCAACCCGAAGCCATGACCGCTGAACCCGGACGCGATCACGAGGCCGGGCGTGCTGTCCACACGCGACATCACCGGCACCAGATCGGGCGTCGTGTCGATTGCGCCGGCCCAAGCATGCGCGACACGCAATCCCGACAGCTCGGGAAACACCGTCGCGACGTTTTCCAGCGCACGGGTCGGCCACTCGGCATCGGGCACAGGATTCAGAACCCGCGTTAGCTCGAACGGCGAGATGTCGTCGTTACGCCAGTCGGCACTCCCTTCGGGGCCGCCAAAGAACGGTTGCGCGATCCGGAACTTGAGCTTCTTGTTGAGTTTGCTGCGGAACATCTTGCGAAACTTGACCGCGTGCCGCAGGTTCTGCGGCGAGATTTCCATGCGTCCGTAGCCGGGGACCGCGATCGTATAGCCGCCGTCGAGCCGCCGCCTCATCGCGAAGTTCGGGCCGGAGAAGCACCCGTCTATCACGGCCGGCGCTTCGGCCGTGCGCAGCGCGGTGCCGATCACGTTGACCGCCGGCAGATCGATGCCATGACGCCGGCAGAAGAGGGCACTCCACGCGCCGCCGGCCAGCACGACGCTGCTCGCGCCGATCAGGCCGCGCTCGGTCCATACACCGGAGACACGGCCCGCGCTGATATCGAGTCCGCGAACCGCGCAGGTCTGATGCACACGCGCGCCGAGCCGTTGCGCGCCTCTCGCAATGGCGGGCGCCGCTTTCGACGGCTCGGCGCGTCCATCGGAATGCGACCACACGCCGCCTGCCCACTTCGCCTGACCATTGGGAACGCGCGCCGCCAGTTCGCGAGCCGACAGCAACTGACTATCGAAGCCGAGCGCACGGGCCTTGCCGAGCCATGTTTCCCATTGCGCGACGTCCGCGGACTGCTCGCTTCCGTACAGGATGCCGGCCCGCCTGAAGCCGATGTCTTCGCCGAGTTCGTCGCTCAACTCGCTCCAGCGCGCGAGGCTTTGCATCGCGAGCGGCAACTCGTGCAGATCGCGGTTCTGCTGACGCACCCAACCCCAGTTGCGTCCCGATTGTTCAGCGCCAATGATGCCTTTCTCGAGCAGCACGACCGATACGCCGCGCCGCGCGAGCTCGTAAGCGGTGCTGACGCCGATAATGCCGCCGCCGATCACCGCGACGTCACAGCGAGCGGGGAATCCGTCGCTATTCGAAACTTCGTCGATTCTTAGCATGTTCGAGCCACCATGATGGATGTGAGCGGCGATTACCGGGTGCGTGTGGCTGCAGTCAAAAGATCACGTAGATCTTGCGCAGCGTTTCGTCGATGTTCCAAAGCCCTTCGGTGTTGGCTTCGAAGAACAGCGTGTCGCCGGCGGCGAAGCGGATCGTGTCTTCTCCGTCGGGTGTGAAGGTGCCGCTGCCCTTGATGAAATGCATGACCTCCGCCTGCTTGACCGAGCGCCTGTAGGTGCCGGGCGAGCACTCGAACAGCCCGGTGTCGACCGCGTCATGACCCGGAATCACGTACTGGCGTCCCGCTACGCGTGACGGCTCGGTGCCGGGCAGGCCGGCGGTTCCCCAATCCTCGAGGGCGGTGACTTCCGCCGCTTGCCTGATCTGCTGGACTTTCATGTGGTTTGTTCCTGTTGGCGTGAGCGCAGGTCGATACGGCGTTCGATCCGGCCTAGCCGGACCACGGTGACGCCGGCGCGCAACTGGCGCAGCGACGGCATCACGAGCATGCAGTCGTCGTACGGCGTCGCGACCGGCTGGCCATCGGCCCAGGCGATCACGGTGCCGGCGTGCTCGAACGTTTCGAGCCCGGTGTAGGGCCCCGCGAAGCGGAAGTCCATGCTCTTTGCAACGACCGGTTCGGTCACGCGGACGATGCGCATTTCATCGGGCAGCGGCCTGATCCAGCCGGACGGCAGATCCGCCGCGTCGACGATGCCCGAGAGCAACAGAAAACGTGCGGTGCAGTCGCGCGCGACCGTCACCGCGCTGGCTTCCCAATGCTGGCCGCATTCGATCAGCAGCGCGTTCTTCGCGCTCGCGTCGTCGCCGAAGCCTTTGTAGTCGCGCATCCGGCGGCCTTCGGGATGGCCTTCGTCCTGGATCACGGTGGCGGGCGCGCCGAGCCGCTCGGCCAGTTCCGCACCTTTGCGCAGCGGGCCGGCGACGATCAGCGGCGCGCTTTTTTCATGCATCGAATGCAGATCGAGCAACAGGTCGACCGTGTCGATCACCGGCCGCATCGCGCGCGCACGATCGAGTTCGGACGAGCGCGCTGTAACGTCGTCGAGTTTCGCGGCGGTCCATACGCGATTGAAGTCCTGATCGACGAAGCGCGCCTTGTCGGGCGTTGCCGGATCGAAACGCGCGTAGGCGGCGACGTTCGCGAACGACAGCGTGAGCTTGCCGCGCCGCGGCCGCAGCCCGCCGCGCAACAACGCGTCGACGGTGATCGCGCCGCACACTTCGTTGCCGTGCGTGAGCGCGTTGATCATCACGTGCGGTCCGGGTTGGCCGGAGTCGAACGTGTGCACGTATGCGATGCCCGTATTGCCTTCGGCGTGCGCCGAGATGTCCGGGAATTCGACTTCGATCGGATAGGCTTGCATGTTTACTCCAGTCCTCCCTGACACAGATACTTGATCGACAGATAGTCATCCAGTCCGTACTTCGATCCTTCGCGACCATAGCCGGATTCCTTCACGCCGCCGAACGGCGCCGCCTCCGAGGCGAGCGCGCCTTCGTTGATGCCGACGATACCCGCCTCCAGCGCGCGCGACACGCGCTCGATACGGCGCATGCTCTCGCTATAGAAATACGACGCGAGCCCGAACGGCGTGTCGTTCGCGGCCTGCACCGCTTCCTGCTCGCTGTCGAACGGGAACAGCGGCACGACCGGGCCGAAGGTTTCCTCGCCGCACAACGCCATCGACGCCGTGGCGTTGCCGAGCACCGTGGGCGCGTAGTAGTGCGGTCCCAGTTCGGTGAGCCGCCGTCCGCCGGTCAGCACGACCGCGCCATTCGCGAGCGCGTCATCGACATGACGCGCGATCTTGTCCACGGCCCGTTCGTTGATCATCGGTCCGATCTGCGAAGCGGGATCGCTCGCGGGGCCAACCCGCAGCTCGGCCACCTTCGCGCACAGCAGCGCGGAGAAATGCTCGTAGACGCCGCGCTGCACGTACACGCGATTCGGGCACACGCAGGTCTGCCCGCCATTGCGGAACTTCGCGGCGAGCAGGCCATTGGCCGCGGCATCGAGGTCGGCGTCGTCGAATACGATGAAGGGCGCATTGCCGCCGAGTTCCAGAGAAAGCTTCTTCAGCGTGCTTGCCGATTCACGCGCGAGGTGCTTGCCGACGAGCGTCGATCCGGTGAACGTGATCTTGCGCACGCGGCTGTCGGCGAGCCATTCGCCGACCGTCTCCGACGCGCCGGCGCGCGAGGCCGAGATCAGGTTGAGCACGCCGGCTGGCACGCCCGCCTCGTGCGCCAGCATCACCAGCGCGATGGCGGTGAGCGGCGTGTCTTCAGCGGGCTTCGCGACGACCGTGCAGCCTGCCGCGAGCGCCGGCGCGATCTTGCGCGCGATCATCGCGAGCGGAAAATTCCACGGCGTGATCGCGGCGACGATGCCGATCGGTTCCTTGATCGCACTCATGCGTTTGCCACGCTGCTGCTGTGGAATCAGATCGCCGTAGATGCGGTTGGCTTCGTCGGCGAACCACGCGACGTACGACGCGCCATAGCTGACCTCGCCGCGCCCTTCGGCGAGCGGCTTGCCCTGTTCGAGCGAAATCAGCGCGCCGAGCGCGTCGCGATTCGCGACGATCAGCGCGTGCCAGCGGTGCAGCACGGCCGCGCGTTCGTTCGCGAGCCTTGCACGCCATGCGGGCAGCGCTTTGGCGGCGGCGTCGGTGGCCGCGCGCGCGTCGCTGGGACCGCTGTCGGCCACCTCGGCGATCAGCTTGCCGGTTGCCGGATCGGTGACTGCGAAGCGGCGGCCGCTCGCGGCCGCGACCCACTCGCCGTTGATGAAGTTGTCCGTGCGGATCAGCGCGCGGGCCTGTTGTTCGAGATTCGTGCTCATCTGGGATCTCCAGTGCGGTTGGCATGCGGCGGCGGAGCGCCCGACACGCGCCGGGCAGGCATGCGGTCTGCGCTGTCAGTGATCGGTGCCTATCGACGGCTCGCGCTGGCGACGCGCGCCGCGATCGCCGCGCCGACTTCCGTGGTCGATGCGCTGCCGCCCAGGTCGCCCGTGCGCGGGCCGTCCTTCAGCACTTGCGTAATCGCGGCGACGATGGCGTCGTGCGCATCGCGCTCGACACCGGTGCTGTTGCCGAGAAAGTCGAGCATCATCGCGGCCGACCAGATCATCGCGACCGGATTGGCGATGCCTTTGCCGGCGATGTCGGGCGCCGAGCCGTGGACCGGCTCGAACAGCGACGGAAAGCGCCGGTCGGGGTTCAGGTTGCCTGACGGCGCAATGCCGATCGTTCCGGTGCACGCCGGACCGAGGTCGGAGAGGATGTCGCCGAACAGGTTCGACGCAACCACCACGTCGAAACGATCGGGGTTCAGCACGAAGCGCGCGCACAGAATGTCGATATGCTGACGGTCCATTTTCACGTCGGGGTAGCGTGCGGCCATTTCATCGGCGCGCGCATCCCACCACGGCATGCTGATCGCGATACCGTTGCTCTTCGTCGCAACCGTGATCTTCTTCGCACGGCGCTGCGCCAGCTCGAACGCGAACTTCATCACGCGCTCGGTGCCGTGGCGCGTGAAGATCGACTGCTGCATCACCACTTCGCGCTCGGTGCCCTCGAACATCGTGCCGCCCACCGACGAATACTCGCCTTCGGTGTTCTCGCGCACGATCATGAAGTCGATATCGCCGGGCTTGCGGTTGGCGAGCGGGCTGGGCACGCCCTCGAACAGGCGAGCGGGGCGCAGGTTCACGTACTGGTCGAATTCGCGGCGGAACTTCAGCAGCGACCCCCACAGCGAAATATGGTCGGGCACCTTGTCGGGCCAGCCGACCGCGCCGAACAGAATCGCATCGCAGTCCTGCAACTGCTGCTTCCAGTCGTCGGGCATCATCTGGCCATATTGCGCGTAGTAGTCGCACGACGCCCATTCGATATGGCGGTAGTCGATGCCGATGTCGAAGCGCTCGCAGGCGGCGTCCAGCACGCGCAGGCCTTCGGGCATCACTTCGGTGCCGATGCCGTCGCCGGGAATGACGGCAATGCGGTATTTGCGGGTCATACGTGTCTCTCCTTGCGTTGATCGCGCGCTGTCTGCCGACGCCGCGCGGATCGCCAATTGAGGGTGCGTTCTGGTGTCGGGCCGTGCATCGGTATCAGTAGCCGCGAGTCCGGTCGATCAGGCCGTTCATGCGCTCACCGGCGCGATGCAGACGCAGGTTTTCCAGCACCGCATCGACAGCCGATTCGGGCCGCGTCGCGCTCGCGATATGCGGCGTGATGCGCACGCGCGGCTGCGTCCACAGCGGATGGTCCGCGGGCAGCGGCTCGGGGTCGGTGACGTCGAGCACCGCGCTATGAATCTGCCCGCTTCGCAGCGCATCGAGCAGATCGCCGCTGACGAGTTGCGCTCCGCGCCCAACGTGCACCAGCGACGCGCCTCGTGGCAGCACGTCGAATAGCCGGCGGCACAGCAGCCCGCGCGTCGCGTCCGTCAGCGGCAGCAGGCAGATCAGCACGTCGGTGCGGGCCAGCATCGCATCGAGCCCGGGCTCGCCCGCATAGCAGGCGACACCATCGATGTCGTGCTGCGAGCGGCTCCAGCCCGCGCAGGCAAAGCCGAACAGCCGCAAACGCTCGAGTACCGCGGTGCCGAGCATGCCGAGGCCGAGCACACCGACGCGGCGCGACGCGGCGGCGCAGAGCGGCAACGGCTGCCAGGCGCGCGCCTGCTGTTGCAACGCGTAGTCGAACAGATCGCGGTGAATCGCCAGCACCGCCTCGGTCACATACTCGACCATGCCTTCGACGATGCCCGGTTCGAGCATGCGCACCACCGGCAGATGCGCTGGAATCTGCGACAGATCGAGTTGATCGACGCCTGCGCCGACCGAGAACACGACTTCGAGATTCGGCAGCGTGAGCGCGAGGTCGCCCGGCTGCCACGCGACCAGATAGCGCACGGCCGCGCGATCGCCGAGGTCCGGCCAGACCCGGAACCGGATCTCGGGCGCGAGCTGCGCGAAGCGCTCGGCCCATAGCGCTCCACGCACCGGATCGGCCTTGTAGAGGACCGTCATCGCCGTTTATGCCATCGCCTGATTGATGATGCCGTACGCGCGCCAGGTCGCGTCGGGGGCCGCCTCGCGCGCGTCGGCAGAAGCGTTGCGCACCATCTTTTCGACCGAATCGACGCGCGTCAGGCCGAGGCTCGTCAGCCAGTCGTTGATGCCGGCGTCACCCGGCACGTCGATCCGCACCAAATCGCCGGCATGCTGCGCGAGCCAGTACGAGATCAGCGCGCGGGCGCGCAGGTCGTCGGCGGAGCGTTGCGCGACGACCGGCCCGATCGAGTAGCCGCGTCCGAACGGGCGGAACAGCGAGAAACCGAGCACTTCGCCGTCGCGTTCGAGCACCACGGCTTGCGAGAATGCGAGCAGCGACGGGATCGTCGCGCTGCGCTCGAGGCCGCTCGCACGCGACGCGATTTCGATCAGGCGGGGCGTGTCCGCGGGCGTCGCCGCGCGCAGATGCTCGCCGGGCGGCGGCGCGACGGCGGCCACGCTGCCAGGCGTTCCCTGATGCTGGGTGAGTCCGCCGCAGGCGACGAAGCCCAGCTTTTCGTAAAGCGGCTTGCCGGCGACCGTTGCATGCAGGAAGGTCACGCGGTTGCCGAGTTCTTCGAGCACCAGTTCCATCAGCTTGCGGCCGATGCCGCGTCCCTGTTCGTCCGGCGACACGATCACGAGGCCCAGCGTGCCCCGGTCGGCGCCGAATTTCCAGCACAGCGCGGTGCCGATCACGGTGCCGTTGTCTTCGGCGACGAAGCCGCATCCGGCGTCGAACATGAAACGCCAGTCCTCGGCGCGGTGCGGCCAACGCACCGCAACGGAGAGGCCATGCGCGGCCGCGATGTCATCGGAGGTGAAACGGCGGTAGCCTGGTGATTTCTTCACTATTTTGGACACTGCAAACTCCTGCTGGCGGCGTGGTCAGCCTAGACTTTCGCATTCCCAGCGCCCGCTTCATAGGACGATCTTTTTGTTATTGGGGCGCGCGCGTGGTCGGGCTCGACTCGCGGCGGCCAGTCACGCGCAACGCAACCGCGCAGGTATTTTGTCGTTCACTCCGATGGTGCTATATTCAATATAATGATGGAAATTGTACGACCGTTCGGTGTGGTGAAGTGGTTGAAGCCTCTTCGCATGCCACGGGGCGTGCCCGGCACAACAACCGTAACGTCATCGACAGGACACCCATGCAGCGAACACAGATCAACAGGAAGCGCGCGGCCGACCCGGCTCATGGCGACGTCGGCACTCGTCTGCGCGCGCTGCGCGTCGCGCAGGGGCTGTCGATCAACGAGCTGGCGATGCGCGCAGGCGTATCGGTAGGCACGGTCAGCCAGGTCGAGCGCAACAAGGCCAATCCGTCGGTGCGGATTCTCGAACGCCTGCGCCAGGCGTTGGAGGTTCCGCTCACCGCGCTGCTCGAAGAAGACGACGCGGTCTCGGACCCGGTCACCGGCGATTTCGTGCGCAAGGCGGCCGAGCGGCCGCTGTTCGAAGTCGGCACGAACGGCATGCAGAAAGAATTGTTGTCGCCGCACGGCGATCACGATTTGCAGATGATGATCATCATGCTGCCGGCCGGTTCCGGTTCGGAGGAAGTGCTGGTCGGCATCGGCGAGAAGGCGGGGCTGGTGCTGGAAGGCACTGTCGTGCTGAACGTCGGCGACCGGCGCTCCGAACTGCGCGCGGGCGACAGCTTCCAGTTCAAGAGCACGGTGCCGCACAGTGTGCGCAACGAAAGCAAGAAGACCGCGCGTTTGCTATGGATCATGAATACGCAGCCGCCCGTGATTCATCTTTGATCCGTCCGTAGTTCGAGCCGCGTGCCGTGTGGCGCGCGGCTCTGTCCTTCCTCTGTTTCCTCCGATCGTTCCGATGCGTCGCGTCCGGTTCACCTGGACCTCGGCTGACGTCGACGCCTTTCCTTCCCTGTTGTCCTTTTCGCTTTTGCGTTGCACGAACGGGTGGACGTGACGCATGGCCTTGCTCGCCCGCCGCGCTCAGGCGGGCCTGCCGCTTGTGTGCGCCGGTGCCGCAGCGCCTTCTGCGCGGCAGGCAACGTATCGCAGCGCACAACGAACTTTTCACAAAGTTTATTTTTGACCACTAGTATTTCATTTGATGTTCATTAAAATGAACTTCATCCGATGTTCGTTCATTCGGTGGTCGCGATGGCGAACAGCAGTGCCGGGTGGTGCCCGGGAATCATCAGTGCGTTGACGCACGCGGCACCACACACTTGAACCTACTGATCAGGCCAGGCATGTCCACTCCGTCACTCGATTTCGATCCTTCAGCCGTTCCGTTGCCGCAGGGGCATTTCATTGGCGGTGCGTACTATTCGGCGGACGAGGCGCAGATCGCCGTTCACCGGCCCTCGGATGGCGCTCTGCTCGGCCATGTGCCGGATGCGTCGGACGCGACCGTCGATTACGCAGTGAGCAATGCGCTTGCCGCATGGAAGACGAGCGGCTGGGGCACGCGTTCTCCGCGTGAACGCGCGAAGGTGCTGAGCCGCTGGGCCGAGCTGATCGATCGCGATGCGGTGAGCCTCGCCCAACTCGAGACGGTCAGCTCGACGCGCCCGGTGGCGGAAAGCTACGCGTCCGACGTGCCGTTCACCGCCGAGGCGATCCGCTTTTTCGCGGAGCTGGCCGACAAGCTCGGTGGCGATATCGCGGCGACGCGCCGCGACAGTCTCGGCTTCATTGCATCGGAGCCGTACGGGGTGATCGGTGCGATCACGCCTTGGAATTTCCCGCTGTCGATGTGTTCATGGAAGTGCGGCCCCGCGCTCGCGGCGGGCAACGCGGTCGTGATGAAACCGTCGGAAATGACGCCTTATTCGACCCTGCGAATTGCGGAACTCGCGATCGAAGCCGGCATGCCGCCCGGCATCTTCAACGTAGTGAACGGCCGGGGCGCGACGGCGGGCGCCGCGCTGACGCGTCACCCGGGCATCTCGAAGATGAGCTTCACGGGTTCGACCCGCACGGGCGCCGCGATCATGAGCGACGCCGCGATGCACGGCACCAAGCCCGTCACGCTGGAACTCGGCGGCAAGAGTCCGCAACTGGTGTTCGAGCACGTGCGGGATCTCGAACATACGGCGCGCTGCGTCGCCCGCGGCTTTACGGCCAACGGCGGCCAGGCCTGCGTGGCCGGTACGCGGCTGATCGTGCATGAGCGCATCGCGGAGCCTCTGATCGCCGCGATTGAACGGCAACTGCAGCCGATCAAGCCTGGTCCGCTGTGGGACAGCCGCACCGCTTATTCGCCGATCATCAGTGCGCCCCAGGCGCGGCGCATCGAAGCGCTGGTCGAGCAGAGCCGCGAGGGCGGCGCGGAAGTGATCTTTGGCGGCGGCTTTTTCGAAGGCACCGCAGAAGGCTATTTCCACCGCCCCACACTGATCGCCAATGTGACTGCGGAGACACCCGCCGTGCGCGAGGAGCTGTTCGGCCCGGTGTTGACGGTACAGACATTCAAAGACGAGGAAGAGGGCATCGCGCTCGCCGCACATCCGATCTACGGTCTCGCGGCGGGTGTCCATAGCAGCGACATCGGCCAGGCGCTGCGGGCGATGCGCCGCATCGCGGCGGGCACGATCTGGATCAACCGCTACGGCCGCAGCGGCGACATGATCATTCCGACCGGCGGCTTCGGCCAATCCGGTATCGGCAAGGATCTCGGCCGCGAGGCAATGGTGGCCAGCATGCGGCACAAGAGTGTGCTGATCGATTTCGAAACGTTGTGAACAATCGCGCTACACCGGCTTTACGCAAGCAGCAACCGCATTGATTCAACCCGAAACTGAACCTCGAACCTGCGAACAGGTTCGCCACGACGACAGGATGTTGACCATGATCGATTTCGAACCGAAGTACATCACTTTCGACTGCTATGGCACGCTGACCAACTTCCAGATGGGCCAGACCGCGCGGCAGCTTTACGGCGACAAGCTGGACAAGGCGAAGATGGATGAGTTCGTCGAATTCTTCCGTGGCTACCGCCTCGACGAAGTATTGGGCGCATGGAAGCCCTACCGCGACGTGGTCGTGAACTCGGTGCGCCGCACCTGCGAACGCACCGGCGTGCCGTTCGACGAAGCGACCGCGCAGAAAATCTACGAAGCCGTGCCAACTTGGGGCCCGCACGCGGACGTGCCCGAAGGGCTGTCGCGACTGGCCAAAAAGTACAAGCTGGTGATCCTTTCGAACGCGTCGAACGACCAGATCCACAGCAACGTCGACAAACTCGGCGCGCCGTTCCACAAGGTTTACACCGCCCAGCAGGCGCAGGCGTACAAGCCGCTGCAGAAAGCCTTCGAGTACATGTTCTCGCAACTGGACTGCAATCCCGAAGACGTGCTGCACGTATCGTCGAGCTTCCGCTATGACCTGATGACCGCGTACGACATGGGCATCAAGCACAAGGCGTTCGTCAACCGTAACCACGAGCCGCTGAACCCGTACTACGGCGTCAACGAAGTGTCGGGCATTCCGCAACTGGCTTCGCTGCTCGGTCTCTGATCCACAGCTTCGGCCCTTTGACGACATCGCTTCCCGTGCGCCGCCGAGCGGCGCAACCAACCGACAGGAATGCATCACGATGAAGCTCGACTCGTACTGGCTCGACACCGCGCCACGCTTTAGCCGGGGCGCCCAGGGTCCATTGCCCCAGCGGGTGGACGTGGCCGTGGTCGGCGGCGGCTTCACCGGGCTGTCGGCGGCGTTGGAGCTTGCCAAACGCGGCAAGTCGGTGGTCGTATTCGAAGCGGGCAGGCTCGCGGCGCAGGCATCGGGCCGTAACGGCGGCCATTGCAATACGGGCGTCGCGCAGGACTACGCCGCGTTGTCCGCGCGCATCGGCAGCGAGCGCGCGGCGGAGTTCTACCGCGCGTATGCCGGCGCCGTCGAGACGGTGAAATCGATCATCGCGGAAGAGAGAATCGATTGCGATCTGCGCCACTCCGGGAAGATCAAGCTCGC
Organism: Paraburkholderia sp. BR13439; assembly: GCF_040948805.1. NCBI lineage: Bacteria > Pseudomonadati > Pseudomonadota > Betaproteobacteria > Burkholderiales > Burkholderiaceae > Paraburkholderia > Paraburkholderia sp. BR13439. Next base: position 64,543 of record NZ_JBFPKN010000022.1, read on the forward strand.
GGCGAAGCCGCAGCATTTCGCGTCGCTCGCGAAGTCCTACGAGGTGTTGCGGCGCGAAGTCGATCCCGATGTCGAACTGGTGCCGCCCGAGCAGATTCACAAGGAGATCGCGTCTGACAGCTTCTTCGGCGGGCTCGTGCAGCGCAACGGCATGCAGATGCACATGGGCAAATTCGGCGTGGGTCTTGGCACGGCGGCGGCACACCGCGGCGCGCAGATCTACGAGAACGCGCCGGTGACGGACCTGAAGCCGCTCGGCGGCAACGCGTTCGACGTGCAGTGTCCGCTCGGCACGGTCCGCGCCGGGCGCGTGCTGATCGCCACGGGCGCGTCGCAGGTAGGTCCGCTGCAATGGTTCCGGCGTCGCATCGCACCGGTCGGCAGCTTCATCGTCGCGACCGAGCCGCTCGGCAAGGACCGCCTGGATGCGTTGTTGCCGACGCGCCGCTCGTATGTGACGACGCTGAACATCGGCAACTATTTTCGGGCCACGCCCGACGAGCGTTTGCTGTTCGGCGGCCGCGCGCGCTTTGCGATGTCGAACCCGCGTTCGGACGAAAAGAGCGGGCGGATTCTGCGTGACGGGCTCGCCCGCTATTTCCCGCAACTGGCCGATGTGCGCATCGATTACTGCTGGGGCGGCCTCGTCGATATGACGGCCGACCGCCTGCCGCGTGCGGGGCAGCATGAAGGACTGTTTTATTCAATGGGCTACAGCGGTCACGGTGTGCAGATGTCCGTGCACATGGGTCGACTGATGGCCGACGTGATGTTCGGCGCCGCCGCGCGCAATCCGTGGCGAACGCTCGAATGGCCCGCGATTCCAGGACACTTCGGACGCGCGTGGTTTCTGCCGCTGGTTGGCGCGTATTACAGGTTGCAGGATGTACTGCATTGAACGGATCGACTGATCGCCACTGTCAGATGCCAGGGCAGCGCGCAGATTGAAAATCACTATTCCCAAAGGAAATCCCCATGTTGCGTTTCATGTTCCAGCCTGCTTCCGCCGTCCGTTTCAACACCGTGCAGCGCTTTGCCGCTGGCGCGGGCCTCGCGATGACGATGATGTTCGGCGCCGCCCACGCCGCCCACGCGGCCGAAGGGGCGACGCTGACCGCAGGCTCGCCGCCGTCGAGCGCGCCGACTACATTCATGGACGTGAAGACCCAGAAGATCGAAGGTCTGATGCCGGACGTCGTGAAAGAGATCGGCAAGCGCGAGGGCTTTAACGTGTCGTACGACGCGGTGCCGTTCTCGGCGCTGATCCAGTCGGTGGTATCGGGCAAGATCGACATCATCGTGGCCGGCATGACGCCGACGCCGAAGCGCGCCGAAGTGGTCGATTTCTCGCAGCCGGTTACGGCGTTCGGCGAAGGCATCATCGTGAAGGACTCGAACAAGGCCGTCTATCGCTCGGTGCAGGACATGAAGGGCATGACGGTCGGTGCGCCGACCGGCACCGACTATGGCGATCAGTTGAAGAAGCTCGGGATCTTCACCGAAGTGAAGATGTACGACAGCCCGGCCGACATGACGCGTGACGTCGCGCTTGGCCGCATCGTCGCGGGCTTCAACGACTATCCGATCCTGAAGGCCCAGGAGGCGGCGGGCGCGATGGCGGGAACGCGGGTCGAAGATGCCTATGTGCCGATGGAAAAGTTCGACATCGCGATCGCAGTGAAGAAGGGCAACAGCGCGCTGATGGCGAAGATCAACGACGCGCTGACGAAGATGAAGGCCGACGGCACGCTCGACACGATCCTGAAGAAGTGGCACCTCACGAGCTGATTCGCTTCTCGTGACAAGAGGCGGGCCCGCCACGACGCGGGACCCGCCCTGCGATGTTCGCCGCCCAGCGGAGCGGCGGACTGAACGAATGCAAAGAGCAAGGGAAGGCACGACATGCGCTGGCAAGATATAGCCGACTTTGTACCGATTCTGCTGCAAGGCGCGATGATGAGCATCATCATCACGCTGGGTTGTCTGCTGTTGAGCACCGTGCTCGGCCTGACCTGGGCGCTGTTGAAGATGTCGCGCTATCCGCACGTGGTACGCGGTGTGAGCGCGATGATCAACGTCGTGCGCGGTCTGCCAATGATCGTGCTGCTGTTCTACATCTACTTCGTGCTGCCGGATATCCACATCCAGGTGTCGGCGTTGCAGGCCAGCATCATCGGGCTGGGTTTCGGTTACTCGACTTACGTCGCGGAAATCTTCCGCGCGGGTATCGAGGCGGTCGATCCGGGCCAGTACGAAGCCGCGCAGTCGATCGGCATGGGTCGCGTGAAGACGATGGTACGGGTGATCCTGCCACAGGCGATCAAGGTCGCGCTGCCACCGTACAGCAACACGCTCGTGATGATGCTGAAGGACTCATCGCTTGCATCGACGATCACGGTCGCCGAAATGACTCGCGAAGGCCAGCTGATCGCGTCGTCGACGTTTCAGAATCTGACGGTGTACACACTCGTCGCGCTCGGCTACCTGGCGATGAGCCTGCCGCTGATGAGCATGACCCGCAATCTGGAACGACGATTCGGTCGACACAGGGCCAGGTAAGTGCGAAGTGAGGATGCGATGATCGAAATCACGAATGTGCACAAGAGTTTTGGCTCCGTACCTGTTCTCAAGGGCATTTCGCTCAACGTGAACCAGGGCGAAGTGGTCTGCCTGATCGGTGCGTCGGGCTCGGGAAAATCAACCCTGCTGCGCTGCATTAACGCGCTGGAGTCCTACGACGAAGGCGAAATCCGCCTGCTCGGCGAGCGCGTCGAGCAGCGCGCGCGCAACATCAACCAGTTGCGCACCCAGGTCGGCATGGTGTTTCAGCGCTTCAATCTGTTTCCGCATCGCACCGCGCTCGAGAACGTGATGGAAGGGCCCGTGCACGTCAAACGCCTTGCGCGTGCGCAAGCGCAACGCGAAGCGTCCGAACTGCTCGACAAGGTCGGGCTCGGCCACAAGCTGCACGCCTATCCTCATCAGCTTTCGGGAGGGCAGCAGCAACGGGTGGCGATTGCCCGTTCGCTCGCGATGAAGCCAAAGGCGATCCTGTTCGACGAGCCGACCTCGGCGCTCGATCCCGAACTGGTCGGCGAAGTGCTCGGCGTGATGCGCACCCTTGCGCGCGAAGGCATGACGATGCTGGTCGTCACGCATGAAATGGGCTTTGCGCGTGAAGTGGCAGACCGGGTGTGCTTTCTGCACGCGGGACTCATCATCGAGGAGGGCACCGCGCATCAGGTGCTGGGTTCGCCGCGCGAGGCGCGTACCCGCGAATTCCTGCGGCACGTGCTGAGCAATCGCAGCGACGCTCACGTGTCACCGGACGGCATGGCGGGAGCTGCGGCATGAACGGCAGATTCGTACGCTTGGGCGAGACGGCTCGCGCCAAAGTCGAGCTGACGATCGACGGTGACACCGTCGAAGCGCTGGCCGGCGACACGTTGCTCACCGCGATGCTGTGCTCGGTGCGGCATGTGCGGCAGTCCGAATTCGGTGCTGAAAAGCGCGCCGGCTTTTGCCTGATGGGCGCGTGCCAGGATTGCTGGGTATGGACCGCGGACGGCGAGAGGCTGCGCGCCTGCACCACCGTGGTCGAAGCAGGCATGCGCGTCGTCACGACGCAACCGGAGGGCCAATGGGCGAACCTCGCATCGTAATCGTCGGCGCAGGACCCGCAGGGGTACGCTGCGCGGAAACATTGCTGGCGGCCGGCATCCGCCCGATCGTCGTCGATGAAGGACGGCGCGATGGCGGGCAGATCTACCGGCGCCAGCCCGACGGCTTCACGCGGCCGTACGCGAAGCTGTACGGCACCGAAGCCGCGCGCGCGGAGGACCTGCATCGCAGCTTCGAGCGACTGCGCCCGCAGATCGATTACCGTCCTCAGACGCTCGCGTGGAACGTCGCGCAAGGCAAGCTGCATATCGTGCATGAAGGACACGCGAGCGCGTTGCGCTATGACGCGCTGATCCTCTGCCCCGGCGCGACCGACCGGCTGATGCCGGTCAAGGGCTGGCAGTTCGCCGGGACCTACAGCCTCGGCGCCGCGCAGATCGCGCTGAAGTCGCAGGCCTGCGCGATTGGCCGCCAGGTCGTATTCATCGGGACCGGCCCACTGCTGTATCTGGTCGCGAACCAGTATGTGCAGGCGGGCGCCAAGGTAGCGGCAGTACTCGACACGTCGACGACCGGTGCGCGGCTGCGTGCGCTGCCCAAATTGCTGGCGCGCGTCGACGTCCTGCGCAAGGGCCGCGCGCTCGTGGCGGCGTTGAAGCGCTCGGGCGTGCGGGTAGAAAACGGCATCGAGCCGCTCGAAATTCTCGGCACGCCGGACGACGGCGTGCTTGGCGTACGCTTTCGCGATGCGCGCGGCAAGGTCGCACAGATCGATTGCGACGCGGTGGGTCTCGGCTATCACCTGCGCCCGGAAACTCAGCTGGCCGACCTCGCGCGCTGCGCGTTCCATTTCGATGCGCTGACGCGGCAATGGGTGCCGCAAATCGATCAACTCGGCCGCGCGACCGAAAAGGGCGTCTATATCGCCGGTGACGGTGCGCGCGTGCTCGGCGCGGATGGCGCGGAGATCGCCGGACGGCTCGCGGCCTATGCTGCGTTGAGCGATCTGGGGCGTGCGGTGCCGGCCGCGACGCTGGCCACGTTGACGCGCGAACAGCGCAAAATGGATCGCTTCCGGCTCGGTCTCGCTGAAGCGTTTGCGTGGCCTGCCGGGCAGGCGGCCCGGCTGTCGGACGATACGATCGTTTGCCGGTGCGAAGGCATCACCGCGGGCGAACTGCGCCGCGTGGTGCGCGACGAAGGCGCGCAGGAAGCGAACCGCGCCAAAGCGTTCAGCCGCGTCGGCATGGGGCGCTGCCAGGGACGCTACTGCGGCCATGCGGGCGCCGAGGTGATCGCGGCGGCCGCGCACGTGCCGCTCGAGCAGGTTGGCAGGCTTCGCGGGCAGGCACCCGTGAAGCCGCTGGCCATCGCAACCGTGGAGGATACCGAATGAACCGCGCACAAGCCGATGTGCTGATCGTGGGCGGCGGGTTCATGGGTGCTTCCGCCGCATTTTTTCTGAGGCAACGGGGCCGCTCGGTGATCCTGCTCGAGCGCCAGCTCGTTGGTCAGCAAGCGAGCGGTACCAACTTCGGCAACGTGCGCCGGCAAGGGCGCTTTCTGCCGCAACTGCCGCTTGCGAACCGTTCGCGCGAAATCTGGGGGCGTCTGCCCGAACTGATCCAGCACGACGCCGAGTTTCTGATGTCCGGCCATGTGCGCGTCTGTTATCGCGAAGAGCAGGCCGACCAGTTCGAAACCTACGCGAAGGAGGCCGCGCACTATGGTCTCAAGCTCGATCTGCTGCGCGGCGACGCGCTGCGCGCACGGTTTCCGTTTCTCGGTGCCGAGGTGCTGGCGGGCTCGTACTCGCAAATGGACGGACACGCGAATCCGCGGCTCGCTGCGCCCGCGTTTGCTCGCGCGGCGGCGCGGCTCGGCGCGCAGATCGTCGAAAACTGCGATGTCGTGACAGTGGAAAAAGAGGGCGCCGAGTTTCGCGCGACGAGCGCCGACGGCCGTACCTTCCATGCCCCGGTGCTGCTGATCACCGCGGGTGCGTGGGGCAATCTGCTCTCGGAGCAGTTTGGCGAAGCGGTGCCGATCGCCGTCAACGGCCCGCAAATGGCTGTGACCGAACCCGTGCCGTATGCGATCCAGCCGGTGGTCGGCGTGTCGTCGCCGCAGATCGAGGAGGTCGTGTACTTCCGCCAGGTCGCGCGCGGCAATATCGTGATCGGCGGCTGCGCGCGTGCGCCGGCGTATCTCGACGAACGCCGTGCGAAGGTCCTGCCGCAAAGCACGTTGCTGCAGTTCAGGCAATTGCAGCGCGTCGCGCCGATGCTGCGCAGGCTGAACATCATCCGGGTATGGAGCGGCGTCGAAGGCTATATGCCCGACGACCGGCCGATCATGGGCGCGAGCGGCACGACGAGCGGCCTGTTCTATGCGTTCGGTTTTTGTGGCCATGGCTTCCAGTTGGGTCCGGGAGTCGGCGACACGATGGCCGAACTGATCGACACGGGCGCGACCAGCACGCCGCTCGAGCCGTTCGATATCCGCCGCTTCGCGGCCAGCCGGGGTGCGGCGCCTGCGGCTGCGGCCAGCTCGCGTGTTGCTTAAGCGAAGCGTCGATGCTGAGCCTGACTCCAACCTCGTCGTCATCATCCGCGCCCGATCTCGCGGGCGCGAACCGTCATGCGGCACGCGTGCCGGATCGAGTGAGCCGCGCCGTCGAGCGCGCGGTCAACTTCATCGATGCATGTTTCGCCGAGCCGATCAGCCTATCCGAACTGGCCGCCGTCGCGGAGCTGAGCATTTCGAGGTTTGCGGTGCGCTTCAGCGCGGAGATTGGCGTGTCGCCGCAGCAATACGTGAGGCTGGTGCGCGTACGGCATGCGCAACGCCTGCTGCGGCGAGGCATGCCGCCGTCGATCGTCGCGGCCGAGGTGGGCTTCTTCGATCAAAGCCATCTATGCCGGCATTTCAAGCGCGTGCTCGGCATAACGCCGGGTGAGTGGCTGAGCACCAACGGCTGATTGCGACCTGAAGGCTCATCGGGCCCGCGACCGCTTCATTGATGCCGTTGCGAGAACAGTGTTTCCAGCGGGTATTCGGATTTCACGAATGGCGTCTTGATGATCACGTAGCTGAAATACTTCTCGATGCCGATGTCGCGCTCCAACAGTCCTTCGATCACACTCTGATAGTGATTGACGCTGCGCGTGACGAACTTCAGCAGATAATCGTATCCGCCGCTCGCCAGATGGCATTCGATGATCTCCTCCACGGGGCGGATCGCCGCCTCGAACTTGGCGAAGTCTTCGCGGCGATGGTCGGCAAGTGTGACCTCGGTGAACACGATCTGCACGTCGCCGAGTTTCTGCAGCTGGATGTGTGCGCCGTAGCCGACGATATAGCCGGCCTTTTCGAGCCGTTTCACGCGGATGAGACAGGGGCTCGGCGAGAGCCCCACGGCGTCAGCAAGCTCGACGTTCGTGATGCGGCCTTTTTTCTGCAGTTGCGAAAGAATACGCAGGTCGATCCGGTCCAGCTTCGTGTCGCCGCTTGTCGTCATGTATCGGTCTGCCCGTCGAAGGTTCTGCTTTTCGCTGCATGGCGCAACGCCAAAGTCAAGCGACGCGCAGGCCGATGTTATCACGCGCTCAGGCGGCTGCGCGGCTTGCGCCGCGCAACGCGGCACGCACCTCCGCATGGTCGAGCACTTCGTCGAGCGTGCGCCGCAAACGGCCGAACAGCTGGTCGAATTCCGCCTCGCCGAAGCAAAGCGCGGGCGCGAAACCGAGGATGCTGTCGCCGAACGCGCGGAACACGAGCCGGTTGCGGTAGGCCGCTTCGGCGATCCGGTCCGGCAGCTTCAGCGACGCATCGAAGCGTGCGCGCGAATCCTTGTCGGCGACGAGTTCGAGCGCGCCGAGCAGGCCCCGATGACGCGAGTCGCCGACCAACGGATGATCGAGCAGCGCGTCGAGTCCGGCGGCAAAACGCGGCGCCTGCGCAATACCGTTAGCGAGCAGACCACCCTCCTGATAGAGACGCAGCACTTCGAGGCCGATCGCGGCGCTGACTGGATGCGCGGAGTAGGTCTGGCCGTGACCGACGACCGCGGTATCGTGCGCATCGCCCGCGATGCCCTGGTAGATTTCGTCGGACATCAGCACCGCGCCCATCGGCGCATAGCCCGAGGTCAACCCCTTCGCCACCGTCATCAGATCCGGCTCGACCTGTTCCGCCTCGCATGCGAACAGCGGACCGGTACGACCGAAGCCCGTGATGACTTCGTCGGCGACGAACAGGATGTCGAGACGGCGGCACGCGTCGCGCATCGCCTTCAACCAGCCGACCGGCGGCACGATCACGCCGCCCGACCCCTGGATCGGCTCGCAGAAGAACGCGGCGACGTTCTCCGCGCCGAGTGAGGCCACCTTCGCTTCGAGCGCGGCGACCGACGCGGCGATCAGCGCTTGCGCGTTGTCGCCGTGCGGCTGACGGTATGCATAGGGCGACGCCAGGTGGTGCTGGTGCGGCAGCGGCAGATCGAAGTTGCGGTGAAACGCGGGCAGCGCGGTGAGCCCCGCGCCGACGCTCGACGATCCGTGATAACCGCGCTCGAGCGCGATCATCTGCTTTTTCGCCGGACGCCCCGTCGCGTTGAAGTAATGCGTGATGAAGCGTACCGCCGAGTCGATCGCATCGGAGCCGCCGAGCGTGAAGTAGACGTGCTGCAGCGAAGCGGGGGAGAGCGCAACCAGCTTTTCGGCCAGTTCGATGGCAGGTTCCGACGAGAAGTGGAAGTATGTGGTCGCGTAGGGGAGCTTCGTCATCTGCCGCGTCGCCGCTTCGACGATGCTCTGCTGGCCGTAGCCGACGTTCACGCACCACAGGCCCGCGAACGCGTCGAGCAGTTCGTTGCCGTCGATGTCGCGCAGATACGCGCCGTGTCCGGACTCGAGTACGGTGGTGCCCCGCGCTTCGTGCGCGCGGTAGTTGATGACCGGGTGAATCAGATGCTTGCGGTCGGCGTCGATGAGCGATGTTCTTGACATGGTGGTATTTCCCCGCAGGTTGCGATCAGGTGAGCGTCACCCCTTGATAGTAGCGAGAGCCGCATGCGAGCCGTTCCGCCAAAAAAATGCTCAAAGAGCGCAGGCGCAGCGTTTTCTACCCCACAGACAGCATTTTCTGCCGCGCGTGCTTAATAGCGGCGCGAACGGGAGTTCAGCCCGAGCGTTCGTGGCCGCGTCAGGTCAACGACTGCGCGATCACCGCGTACTGATGCAGCGAGCCGTCGGCGCGCGTCGGCTCGGAACGGGTTTGCGCGGATGCGATCCGCCGCATCCTGACGACCGTCTCCGTGGGTGCGAGGCCGAGGCCGGTTAGCCACGTTCGCAGGCCTTGCCCGTGCGGCACGTCGATGCGCACCAGCGCGCCTTCGTTCAGCGCGAGCCAATGACGGATCAGCGCTTTGGCGTGCACGGCGTCCGGGCTCGCGCCGGCGACCACGGGGCCGATCAGGAAACCGCGTCCGAAGCGGCGGAACAACGAGAAGCCGAGGAGTTCGCCGTCGCGATCGAGCGCGATACCGTCGGCCAGATCGAGCAGCGGTGGCAGCACGTGGCTGCGGTCGAGACCGCTCGCGCGCGATGCGAGCTCGACGAGCTGCACGGCGTCGCTCGCGCCGAGCGGGCGCAGCCGCTCGTTGGCGGCCAGCGCGACGAGCGGCGGGCGGAACGCCGCGCCCTGCATCTGGTCGAGTGTGCCGCAGGCCTCGAAGCCGAGCGCGTCGCACATGGGCTGGGCAGCGTCGGTCGCATAGAGCGTGATGTCGCGCTTGCCGATCTCGTCGAGCGCGCAAGCGAGCAGCGTGCGGCCGATACCCAGGCCGCGATGCTCCGGCGCGACGAGCAGCATCCCGAGCGTCGCCTGATCCGCGCCGAACTTCCAGCAAACGACGGTGCCGACCAATGCGCCTGCCGTCTCGGCGACGAAACCGATTCCCGTGTGCGCGGAGAACCCCCAGTCTTCACGGCGGTGCGGCCAGCCGATCGCGGCGGACAGGCGTTGTGCGGCGGGCAGGTCGTTGGCGGTCAGGCGTCGGTAGGTGAAAAGTGCGTGCTTGGTTGAATCGGGCACGGGGTGCTCCGTGATTTGTCGGCCGTGCCGCGACTGTTGCACGTTGCTCGCGCGTTGACTAGTACGAACTTCTCATCGTCGTGCGTGCCGCGCCCGGCGAGGCGCCGCTGCGCCCGTGCCGGGCATGCCACGCGAAATGTGTGGTTCGGTCGTGCAGATTGCGTGCGGCGTGCTGAAACGGCCAATTTTGTCGGTGCAATCCGCGGTGCGCTCGCCGCTACGATGATGTGCATGCGCCGACGCCTCGCTTCGAAGATCGCGCACGGCGCCGGGCTCGCGCGTCAGGGTCAATGCCAGGGGCGGCAAATCATGCTGTTTGGACCACTCAAAACCATGTTTTCGAATGGTCGAATCCAGCGATACGCGATCAAAGCCATTTTTGGCAGTGCTTAAATCGATTCATGCAGTGCCGCCGCGCCGCGACCAGCACGCGGAGCGCCGTCGAACACCAATGCTGGATATCCCACGTTCAATCACCAGTGAGGAGCAGTTCGCATGTACGACGACGAAATCAAAACGGGCGGTTTCAGCCGCCGCGACATGATGCGTTTGCTGGCTGCCGGCGGCATGCTCGCCACCGGCGCGGGAGGCTTGCTGGCGGGCGCTCGCCCCGCGCTTGCGGCGACCGCGCCGAAGAAAGGCGGCAAGATCCGGGTCGCCTACGACTCATCGTCGACCGCGGATACGCTCGACCCGGCCAAGGGATCGGCAGGCGCCGACTACATCCGCTTCTTCATGTTTTACAGCGGCCTGACGCAACTCGACAGGTCGCTGACGCCGCGGATGAATCTCGCCGAAGCGGTGGACACGAGCGATGCGAAGGTGTGGGTGATCAAGCTGCGCAAGGGTGCGACCTTCCACGATGGCAAGCCGCTTGCGCCCCCCGATGTCGTCTACTCGCTGATGCGTCATAAGAATCCGGCCACTGCTTCGAAGGTGAAGACGCTGGCCGATCAGTTCGTGGAAGCGAAGCAGACCGGCCCCAACGAAGTCACACTGACGCTCGCGTCGCCCAACGCGGACTTGCCGGTGATTCTCGCCACGCCGCAATTCGTGATCATCAAGGACGGCACGACGGACTTCACGACGGCCGTCGGTACCGGCCCGTACAAGGTGAAGACGTTCAAGCCCGGCGTCTCGACAGTCGGCGTGCGCAATGACAACTTCTGGAAGACGGGCGGCGGCCCCTACCTCGACCAGATCGAGCTGATCGGTATCGGCGACGACGCGGCGCGCATCAATGCGCTGCTGTCCGGCGATGTCCAACTGATCAGCGCCGTCGATCCGCGCTCGACGCAGCGCATTGCCGCGACGCCGGGCTATGAGGTGCGCGAGACCAAGTCGGGTCTCTATACCGATCTGATCATGCGACGCGACAATCCGCTGACCGGTAACGCCGATTTCGTACAGGGCATGAAGTATCTGTTCGATCGTGACCAGGTCCGCACGGCGGTGTTTCGCGGCTATGCGGTGGTCGGCAACGATCAGCCGATTCCGCCCAGCCACCGTTACTTCAATGCGTCGCTGCCGCAGCGGCCGCACGATCCGGACAAGGCGAAGTTCTACTTCCAGAAAGCCGGAGCGATCGGGACGGCGTTGCCGCCGATCTATGCGACGACCGACGCGAACGGCTCGATCGAAATGGGCGTGCTGCTGCAGCAGTCCGCCGCGAAGATCGGCGTGAACCTGAACATCAACCGCGTGCCGGCCGACGGTTACTGGTCGAACCACTGGATGAAGCATCCGCTCGGGTTCGGCAGCGTCAATCCGCGCTCGAGCGCCGATGTGCTGTTCACGCAGTTCTTCAAGTCGGACGCGCCGTGGAACGAGTCGGGCTGGAACAACCCGAAGTTCGACCAGCTGCTGGTCGCCGCGCGCTCGGAAACCGACGATGCGAAGCGCAAGCAGATGTACGGCGACATGCAGGTGCTGGTAGCGGAGCAGGGCAGCATCGGCATTCCGGCCTTCCTGAGCCTGCTCGATGCGAACGACAAGCGCCTGCAAGGGCTTCAACCCATACCTACCGGCGCGATGATGGGCTTCAACTTCGCCGAGTACGTGTGGTGGAACGCGTAACACGCTGAAGCGCGCGCACGCGCCGGGCGCGCCCGGCGCGTGCCCCAAAGCCTCAACCGAGGAGGTCATGCCTATGAACGGGAATATCGCCCAGTTGATCGGCCGGCGCATCGCCGTCACCGCGCTGACGCTGGTGATCGTCTCGATCATCATCTTCGTGATCACCAATCTGTTGCCCGGCGATGCCGCGCAGGCCGCACTCGGCCAGTCGGCGACGCCCGAAACGGTCGCGGCGCTGCGCCAGCAGTTCGGTCTCGACCAGCCGGCTTACCTGCGGTACTTCCATTGGCTCGTCGGTCTGCTGCACGCGAACTTCGGCGTGTCGCTATCGAATAATCTGCCGGTCTCCGAGCTGATCGAAGGGCGCTTGCCGAAGTCGCTGACCCTCGCGGCGATCACCACCGCGGTGTCGGTGCCGATCGCGGTGTCGGCGGGCATCCTGGCGGCGGTCAAGCGCGACTCGCTGATCGACCGCATCGTGAGCCTCGGTACGCTGTCGCTGGTCGCCACGCCCGAGTTCCTGATCGCGACGCTCGCGGTGCTGGTGCTGGCCGTCAAGCTGCACTGGCTGTCCGCGCTGTCGTACAGCGGCGACATTGAGAGCCTGCACGACTTTCTGCGCGCGTATGCAATGCCGGTCGTAACCCTCTGCGCAGTCGTGATTGCGCAGATGGCCCGCATGACCCGCGCCGCGGTGATCGAGCAGCTCAGTTCGTCGTACGTGGAAATGGCGATGCTGAAGGGTGCGAGCCCCGCGCGCGTGGTACTGCGCCACGCACTGCCGAATGCAATCGGCCCGATTGCCAACGCGATCGCGCTGAGCCTGTCTTATCTGCTGGGCGGCGTGATCGTCGTCGAGACCATCTTCAACTATCCGGGCCTCGCGAGCCTGATGGTCGACGCGGTGAGCAACCGCGACTTCCCGCTCGTGCAGGCCTGCACGCTGCTGTTCTGCCTCGGCTATCTGATGCTCGTGCTGCTAGCCGACCTGTGCGCCATCATCTCGAACCCGAGGCTGCGGACATGACGACTCTTCGACCTTCCGATTCGTCTCACCAACTCGGCGCGCTCGAGCCGGTGCAGCGCAGCAGCATGCTGCCGCAGGGCGCGGAGCCACCACGGTCATGGCGTGGCGGCGGCGCTCCGGCGCCGCGGCCGGTGCGCCGTCGCAGCGTCGCGCAGCGCATGAATCTGTCGACCGGCGGCTGGATCGGTCTCGCGATGGTGAGTTGCGCGCTGTTCGTCGCGGCGTTCGCGCCGTGGATCGCGCCGCACGCGGTGGGCGCGATCATCACGCCCGACGTCTTCGCCGGCTTCAGCGCGAAGCTGCCGCTCGGCTCCGACTACCTGGGCCGCGACATGCTGACCCGCATCATCTACGGCATGCGGCTGACGGTGGTGCTGGCGCTCGCCGCGGCGCTGCTCGCCGCGCTCACGGGGACGATGCTGGGCTTGCTCGCGGCCGTCGCCGGCCGCCATATCGACGAAACCATGAGCCGGCTGCTCGATGCGGTCACCTCGATTCCGTCGAAGATGTTCGCGCTGATGATCGTCGCCGCGTTCGGCTCGTCGCTGCCGTTGCTGATCGCGACAGCGGCCATCAGCTACATGCCGGGCTCGTACCGGATCGCCCGCTCGCTCGCGGTCAATATCGGCACGCTCGAATATGTGCAGGTCGCCCGGGCGCGCGGAGAAAGCGCGCTTTACATCGCGTGCTTCGAGATGCTGCCGAACATGATCCACCCGATGCTCGCCGACACCGGGCTGCGTTTCACGTTCGTCGTGCTGCTGCTGAGCAGCCTGAGCTTTCTCGGCCTGGGCGTGCAGCCGCCGTATGCCGATCTCGGTTCGCTGGTGCGCGAGAACATCGCCGGTCTCGGTGAAGGCGTGCCCGTGGTGATCCTGCCCGCGATCGCAATCGCGGTGCTGACGGTCGGCGTGAACCTGCTGATCGACGGACTGCCGCATCGTGGGCGGCGCAAGAACATGCCCGATGCCGATGGAGGTCATTGATGAAGGGACACCTGTTCAGACGTGATCACGCGGACTTTACGGCCGTCTCGCAGACCACGTCGTCACCGTCGTCCAACCTGGTCGAAGTGCGGGGCCTGCGCGTGGTGGGAAGCCGCCCCGGCGAGCCTGATACCACGATCGTGCATGACATCGACTTCGAGATTGCGCGCGGCGAGGTGCTCGCCTTGATCGGCGAATCGGGCTCGGGCAAGACCACGATCGCGCTGTCGCTGATGGGCCATGCTCGCAGCGGCTGCCGCATCGCGGGCGGCTCGATCCGGGTCGGCGACACCGACGTGCTCGGACTCTCGCCGAAACAGCTCGAGGGATTGCGTGGCCGCAAGGTTGCCTATATCGCGCAAAGCGCGGCGGCCGCGTTCAACCCGGCGCGCTCGATCATGGACCAGGTGATCGAAAGCGCGCTGATTCACGGCACGCTCAGCAAGCGCGCCGCGCAGGCAAAAGCGGTCGAACTGTTCCGGGCGCTCGCGCTGCCGGACCCGCAGAAGATCGGCCAGCGTTACCCGCACCAGGTGTCGGGCGGCCAGTTGCAGCGGCTGATGGCGGCGATGGCGCTGATCACCGACCCCGCCCTCGTGATCCTCGACGAACCGACCACGGCGCTCGACGTCACGACGCAGATCGACGTGCTGCAAGCGTTTCGCGGCGTGATCCGGCAATGCGGAATGACCGCCGTCTATGTGTCGCACGATCTGGCGGTGGTCGCGCAGATGGCCGATCGGATCGTGGTGCTCAGTAACGGTGAGATTCGTGAAACGGGCCGCACCGAGCAGATTCTGCATGCGCCGGCCCATCCATATACGCAGAGCCTGATTGCCGCGGTGACGCCCGTTGCACCCGCTGCGGCCGCGCTGGACGCGTCGCAATGCAACGCGGCGCCGCTGCTCGAACTGCGCGGGCTGACGGCCGGCTACGGCGGCACCGACGCGCACGGCTGGCCGCACAAGGTCATTCTGCGCGACGTCGACCTCGCAATCGGCCGTGGCCAGACGGTGGGCGTGATCGGCGAGTCGGGTTCGGGCAAGACGACGCTCGCGAAGGTGATCGCGGGGCTCGTGCCGATGGCGCGCGGCAAGCTGCTGCTCGATGGTGAGCCGCTTGCCGCCAACCTGAACCGTCGCAGCCGCGAACAGTTTCGCTGTATCCAGATCGTGTTCCAGAACGCCGACACCGCGCTCAACCCGACGCATACCGTCGAGCGCACGCTGGCGCGCCCGTTGAAGTTCTATCACGGTATGAAGGGCGAGGCCGCGCGGCGCCGCGTCGCCGAACTGCTTGGCCTGGTGCGCCTGCCTGCCGAACTGGCGCAGCGTCGCACCGGGGAGTTGTCGGGCGGGCAAAAACAGCGCGTGAATCTGGCGCGGGCGCTGGCCGCCGAACCCAAGCTGATCCTTTGCGACGAAGTCACCTCCGCGCTCGATACGGTGGTCGGCGCAGCCATTCTCGAACTGCTGCGCGATCTGCAGAAAAAGCTCGGCGTGTCGTATCTGTTCATTACGCACGACATCGCCAAGGTGCGCGCGATCAGCGACGACATCGTCGTGCTGTACGCGGGGCACCGCGTCGAGGCGGGTAACCGCGACGCGTTGTCGGCGCCGCCGTACCACCCGTATTCGCATCTGCTGGTGTCGTCCGCGCCGGAGCTTCGCGCCGGCTGGCTCGAAGAAGCGGGCGAGCGCTGTCATCAGACGCTGCCGCCGATCGCCGAGCCGGCCGATGAGCCGCAGCTATGCACGTTTCTCGCGCGCTGCCCGCTGCGCATCGATGGGGTCTGCAACCGCACACCGCCGGCCGCGCGCACGCTCGCGAGCGGCGCTCAGGTGCTGTGCCATCGCAGCGAAGCGGAACTGGAGCAATACCAGAACGGACCGCCGGACGGCGCTACTGCGGCTGGTGGGCTCGCGCAGTCTGTCACGCTGCGCGTCTGATGGCGAACTCGCGCGACGCGATGACGGCATCGGCCTTGCCGAATCGGTGTCGTCCGAGCGGCGCGCATGATTTTGTGGCCCGAAGGGATACGACATGACTGGAGTCTTCGACTACACCGCCAGCGGCACGACCGTGGTGATGTCGCGTGCGATCAGGCGGGCCGTGGCCTTTATCGACAGCTCGTTCGCGCAGCCGGTCAGTCTTGCGACGCTCGCGGCGACGGCGGGCTTGAGTGTGTCACGTTTTGCGACGCTGTTCCGCAAAGAAGTTGGAATCTCGCCGCATCGTTATGTGTGTTTGGTGCGGATCCAACACGCCAAGCGGCTATTGCGCGACGGCGTCCCGCCGTCTGAGGTCGCGACCGAGGTCGGGTTTTTCGATCAGAGTCACCTTGGCCGACATTTCCGGCGCGCGGTCGGCGTGACGCCGGGGCATTTCGTCGCTTCGCCGGAGGCGGTCAGCGCATGCCGATAAAGCGGTCGCGCAACGGCAATGCTGTCGATCAATGGAATCGCGGGCGGTCTCGAACGCGCGCAACCTACGACGTCACAAGGCAGAGCCGACCCAGATAGACCGGTTGAGCATCGGCGTCTCAGGGCGCGAGAAATCTGCCGGCGTCAGGGCATTGTGATGACGGAAGGCTCGATGCGCGCTTCGGCAAGGCGCTCTGTAGCGAATGCTAACGTGCAGCGCACTCCTCGTGCCGAGTGCGGCACCAGCAGACGTCCCGTCAGGCCGGGGGATAGCGGGAGTCGTCGATCACATCACAAGCGCATTCCAACAACCGCCAGAGTGTTCGCAATGCCGTCGTGATCCGGATATGCCGTCCGCCCGTCGCCATTCACCCGGCAACGGACTTTACACGTTGTTACCGTCGCGCAGCGGACGTTTGGGCGGGCTTTCCTTATACTGCCGCGCAACCGCCTTCCTCTTTATGCTCGCCGTGCCCGGCGCGGCGGAAATGCCAACCATACCTTGATGCCCATGCTCTCTACCAGGTTCGCCCTGACCGCTGCGCTTGTCGTTGCAGCAAGTCTTTCGTTGTCGGCGTGCGTTGCCCCGGGCTACGCGCCGTACGGCTCGCAGCAAGGCTACCAGGGCCAGTATGCAGCGCCCGCGTATAGCCAGCCCGTCTACGCGCAACCGGGCAACGTGCAGCAACCCGGCTACGCGCCGCAGCCTGCGCCGCAACAGCCGTATGACACGCAAAACGGCGGCCAGTACGGGTCGCAGTACAACCCGCAATACGGCAATCAATATGGCACGCAGTACGGCACGATCTCAAGCATCCGGCCCTTGAGTACTGCCACGGGTACTTCGGGTATCGCGGGAACCGTCGTCGGCGCGCTGGTTGGCGGCGTTCTCGGTAATCAGATCGGGGGCGGCCACGGTCGCGACGCAGCGACCGTCATCGGCGCGCTCGGTGGAGCCTACGCGGGCAACCAGATCGGCCAGCAGATGGGTCGGCCCGCCGGCTACCAGATCGACGTGCAGCTGAGCGACGGCTCAACGCGCGCGTTCGACGTGCCGACGCCCGGCGACCTGCGTCCGGGCGAGCGCGTGCAGGTCAACGGCAGCCAACTCTCCCGTTACTGATTGCGGGGACTGTCGGCTGGCGTCACGACCCGCGGAGCGGCCAGGCGAGAGACCACGCCAACACGGGCGCTCTACGCCATAGCTGGCCATCTTGTTGCGACTAAACCCGCTTTACTGTTGCGCCGCTTAGCTGGCGTTGCGGGATTCCCCCGGATTACTGTCCGAGTGGTGCGCCACCAGCTCCAGCAGTGCATCAAGCTGGGGCGAGCGGTTGCCGGCGCGCCATGCCATCAACAGTTCGATCTCGGGCACCGGTCCCACGAGCGGCCTCGTGCAGATCGATGGATTCGTCAGCGATGCGGTATAGGCGGGCAGCAGTCCGTAACCGAGTCCCATGCCGATCAGGTTCAGGTTCAGCAGGATATTGGTCGCCACCTGAATGACCTTGGGTTGCAGCCCATGTTGTTTGAAGTAGCCGTCCACGACGTCATACACATCGCCCGAATAAAGCGGATGCGTGCTGATGAACGCTTCGCCGTCCAGCTGCGCCGGCTTGATCCGCTTGTATCGCGCGAGCGGATGAGCGACCGGCAGTACGACCAGAATAGGTTCTCGGAGCACGACTTCAGAGAGGATGTCGGGCGAGCGAATCGGCTTGCGCATGAAGGCGACGTCGATTTCGTTGTCGAGCAGCATCTGCTCCTGCTCGGAAGTGGGAATGCTGCGCAGATCGACGTTCAGTTCGGGAAAGCGTAGCCGCAGCCGCGGCAGTATGCCCGGGAAAATCCGCACTTCGGCGGCCGGCACGAAGCCGATGGTGACAGTCGAGCTGCTTTTGCGCCCTATGTGACGCGCCCGCGTCACTGCGCGTTCGGCCTGCGCCAGCGTCAGGCGCGCTTCGATCAGAAAGACTTTGCCGGCTTCGGTCAACTCCACCTTGCGGCGCGTGCGCTCGAACAGCGGCGTGCCGACCTGCTCTTCGAGATCGCGAATCTGCTGGCTCAGCGAGGGCTGAGCCGTGCGAAGCCGCTCGGCCGCACGTGTGAAGCTCAGCTCCTCCGCCACGGCAATGAAGTAGCGCAAGTGTCGAAGTTCCATGGCGAGGGGGTCTCCAGTTATCGTTTAAACGTCTTAAACCAAACAAACAAAATATTTTACAGCGTGACTGGCGCCGTCGATCATTTGCCCCATCCCCAAAAACCTCCATTGGAGGAGACGCCAAATGTCTCAGAAAGAGATCGACTTCGACGCGCTGGTCGATGCCCGCAATGGCCGCGTTGCATCCTCGATTTACTCGGACCCCGACCTGTACGAGCTTGAACTCGAACGCATCTTCGGCCGCTGCTGGCTGTTCCTCGCGCACGTCAGCCAGATTCCGAAAGCCGGCGATTACTTCAACACCTACATGGGCGAGGACCCGATCATCGTGGTCCGCCAGAAAGACGGCTCCGTCAAGGCATTCCTGAACCAGTGCCGGCATCGCTCGATGCGCGTGAGTTACGCCGATTGCGGCAATACCCGCTCGTTTACGTGCCCCTATCACGGCTGGTCCTATGGGACCGACGGCGCGCTCGTCGACGTGCCGCTGGAGCAGCGCGCTTACCCGCATGGCCTGTGCAAGGAGAAGCTCGGCTTGCAGGAAGTGACGCGCGTCGCCGAATACAAGGGCCTCATATTCGGTAACTGGGACGCGAGCGCGCCCGACCTCGAGGCGTACATGGGCGACATCGCGTGGTATCTGGACGGCGTGCTAGACCGCCGTCCCGGCGGCACCGAAATCATCGGCGGCGTACATAAGTGGGTGATCGACTGCAACTGGAAGTTTCCGGCAGAACAGTTCGCGAGCGATCAGTATCACGCGCTGTATTCGCATGCGTCGGCCGTGCAGGTACTGGGCGCGAAGGCAGGCGAGGACGACAAGGCGCTCGGCGCGGGACAGACCGCGCGCCCGGTGTGGGAGACCGCGAAAGATGCGCTGCAATACGGCCAGGCCGGCCACGGCAGCGGCTTTTTCTTCACAGAGAATCCGGACGCGAACGTGTGGGTGGACGGCGTCGTGTCGCAATACTTTCGCGATACGTATTCCGAAGTCGAGGCGCGTCTCGGCAAGGTGCGCGCACTGCGGCTCGCCGGCCACAACAATATGTTCCCGACGATGTCGTGGTTGAACGGCACCGCCACGTTGCGCGTATGGCACCCACGCGGCCCGAACCAGGTCGAGGTGTGGGCCTTCTGCATTGCCGATAGGGATGCCTCCGACGAAGTCAAACAGGCCTTCGAACGCAGCGCGACACGCGCATTCGGGCCGGCGGGCTTTCTGGAGCAGGACGACTCGGAGAACTGGGTGGAGATCCAGAAAGTGCTGCGCGGCAAGCGCGCGCGGCAGACGAAGCTGGTCGTCGAAATGGGACTCGGCAACGAGAAAGTCCGCGAGGACGGCATTCCGGGCATGACCAACTACATCTTCTCGGAGACGGCTGCGCGCGGCATGTATCGCCGTTGGGCCGATCTGCTCGCCTGCGATAGCTGGGACGAAGTACTGGAGCGCACGCGCGCCTACGAACAGGAGGTGCTCGAACATGACTGAAACCACGCTGAACCGTCCGGCAACCGTGCCGCTGGCTTTGCATCACGAGATCGAACAGTTTCTCTATCACGAGGCCGAACTGCTCGATGACTGGCGCTTTCGCGACTGGCTCGCGCTGATGTCGCAGGACGTGCATTACTCGATGCGCACGACCGTCAACGCGCAGACGCGCGATCGCCGCCGTAGCGTCCAGCCGCCGACCACCTGGATCTTCAACGATAACCATGCCCAGCTGGAACGCCGCATCGCGCGCCTAGAAACGGGCATGGCCTGGGCGGAAGAGCCGCCTTCGCGAACGCGACACCTGGTGAGCAACGTCGTGGTGACGGCCACCCAGGACCCCGGCGAATTCGATGTGCGGCTCAACTACCTGTTGTATCGCTCGCAGAAAGAGCGCGACGAATCGATCTATGCCGGCAAACGCCTCGACCGCGTGCGCCGCGCGGATACGTCCGCGGCCTGGCAGATTTGCCGCCGCGAGATCACGCTCGATCAGGCGACCCTGAACTCTCATAACCTCAGCGTACTTTTCTGAAGCGAATATCATGGCACGCATTCTTGTTTGTGAAGACACCGCCTTATCCGACGGCGAGGCTATCAAGGTGGACGCCCCTGGCGAGGCCGTCGCGGTGTTCCGTTCGAATGGCGAGGTCTATGCGCTCGCCGACCGTTGCAGTCACGGCAATGCTTCGATGTCTGACGGATACGTGGAAGACGACGGCACTGTCGAATGTCCACTGCATGCGGCGCGCTTTTGCCTGAAGACGGGCGCGGCGCTGTGCCAGCCCGCGACCGAACCGCTCAGAACGTTTCCGATCGCTGTGGTCGAGGGGAAGATCTACGTCGACATGCCGGAGGTTGCATGAGCGCGGCGAAGATCGAGGGTAGCGGTTGGCTGCGCGACCAGGTCGCGCTGATTACAGGCGGCGGCTCGGGACTTGGGCTCGCGCTTGTCGAACGGTTTCTGGGTGAAGGTTGCCGGGTTGGCGTGCTGGAGCGGTCGGCGGAAAAAGTGGCCGCGCTTCACGAGCGCTTCGGCGCGCAGGTCGTGGCCGTGCAGGGCGACGTCCGCTCGCACGAGGACAATGCGCGCGCCGTCGCGGCCACGCTGGAGCGGTTCGGCTCACTCGACACGTTCATCGGCAACGCGGCGATCTGGGATCATGCGTCGGGCCTGCTCGATCTGAGCTCCGAACAACTGGACCATGGATTCGACGAACTGTTCGCGATCAACGTGAAGGGTTACCTGCTCGGCGCGAAGGCCTCGGCGCCCGCGTTGATCGCAAGCGAAGGCAGCATGATCTTCACGCTGTCGAATTCGTCGTTCTATCCGGGCGGCGGCGGCCCGCTCTACACCGCCAGCAAGCATGCGGCCGTCGGCCTGATCCGCGAGCTTGCTTACGAACTCGCACCGAAGGTGCGCGTCAACGGCGTCGGCCCGTGCGGGATGGCGAGCGATTTGCGCGGTCCGACCGCACTCGGCCAGGAGGACAAACGCATCATGGATTCGCGCTCTCCCGAGGCGATCGCCAGCATCCTGCCGCTGCAGTTCTTCCCCGAGCCCGCCGATTTCACCGGCCCTTACGTAATGCTGGCTTCGCGCGCGAACAACCGCGTACTGAGCGGCGTGATGATTAATGCTGATGCCGGTCTCGGCATTCGCGGCATTCGTCACGTCGCGGGTGGTCTTCATCTTTGATTCGCGAGAAGGGATTCATGAATCGTCCCGTTTATGTGATCGTCGGCGCAGGGCAGGCTGGCGCAAATGCGGCCGCCGAACTACGCCGGCAAGGTTTCGAGGGGCGTGTCTTGCTGGTGGGTGACGAAGCGCATCCGCCTTACGAGCGTCCGCCACTTTCGAAGGACGTGCTGTTGCGTCCCGAGCAAACGCGCTGTGCCGTGCATGCGGATGATTTCTACGCCCAGCACGATATCGAATTGCAGATCGGCGTGGCTGTCAGCACGCTCGATCGGCAAACGCGCAAGCTGACACTGGCGAACGGCACATCGATCGCATATGACAAGCTGCTGCTCGCGACCGGTGCGCAGGCGCGCCGGTTGCCGCTACTCGATGCTTTAGGCGAGAACGTGCATACGCTGCGCACACTCGACGATGCGCGCAAGCTCGCGAGCGAATTGCGCCCCGGCAGGCGCATTCTGCTGGTCGGCGCGGGCGTGATCGGACTCGAACTCGCGTCGAGTGCGGTCGATCTCCGCGCGCAAGTCACCGTGATCGAAGCTGCGCCATTGGCCATGAGGAGATGCGCGCCTGTGCTGCTCAGTCAGTTCCTGTGCGATGTTCATCGCCGGCGAGGGGTGACGTTCCACTTTGGCGCGACGCTCGCGAACGCCACGCGCGAAAACGGCGAGATCGTTCTGAATCTTCAGGACGGCACGCGAATTGCCGGCGACGCGGTGATCTACGGTGTCGGCGCGCAACCCGACATCGCACTGGCGCGGTCCGCTGGGCTCGCGATCGATAACGGCATCGTGATCGATGCGGCGTGCCGTACTTCTGACGTGCATATCTACGCGGCGGGCGATGTCGCGAGCCGGCACGACGCGAGCAGCGGGACTTATCGACGCCACGAAACCTGGGACAACGCGCAAAAGCAGGGCATTGCGGCAGCGCGCGCCATGCTCGGCCTCGCGCCCGACGCGCAAACCGCGCCGTGGTTCTGGACCGATCAGTGCGGCCTGAACGTGCAGTTCGTCGGCGACATGTCCGCGCCGGACTGGATCGTGCGCGGGCAACTCAACGAGCCACCTTGCATGTTGTTCGGGCTTGACGAAGCGGGCGCGCTGGTTGGCGCGATCACCGTGAACTTCGGCCGTGAAATGCGCAGCGTGCGGCAGTTGGTGGAGCGTCGCGCGAAGCTGGCGCGCGAGGTACTGCTCGATCCAGGGCGGACGATGCGCGAGATCGCCAAAGAAGTTGTTTGAAGGGGATTTGTCGAAGTAGGTCTGCTACGCTCAAAGGCTCAAGACGAACAGTGTGATCGATGAAGGCGAGCCTGGATGCCGCGTTGCGGCAGTCGAACATTGTGTTTGAGCCACTCGATCGGCAGCTCGTGCCAACTGCGCATTCGACGCTTGCATCGGCACAGCAGGTGTCTCGCGTGGCGAACGAGATTCTGGACCGTGGGTTCTCCATTGCAGAGTGACGCTCATTGGGCGGCGTCCGAGCATCGACGCACGCTGACCAGCCTGCGTTCGCTCTCCGATTATCTCGAACGTCACCCGGAGGCCTTTTAGTCGGGGAAAAGGCAGCGATCGACGATGATGAAGGTCCGATGGGAATTGCTCGACGAAAAAGCGGCCAACAAGCGCAAGCACGTCGTTTGACTCCGAAGGAAATCCTGACAAGCAGGCCAGCCATTTCCGACGGCATAATCGGCCAGCACCGATGGAAGTCGGATTTACGGTTGCCTACGATGTTTTCGACCGAGTTGCGGAGGCAATGGCGGAACCCCCGAGGGCGAGATATAACTCCGTGGTTGCATCGGCCGTTGGCATGAACACGCCGTGGCAGAGGGACTGGTGCGTCGCACCCGATTCGGAAAAAGGAGGTCGATGATGCGATCAATATTTGACGGGACGGAGTTGGAGCCCGCAGCAAAGAAGACGATTCAATGATATGTCCGCATCCATACCACTGAGCGACGCGGACTGGGCCCGTATCGCCAGTCTTTTCCGGTTCGACGAAGCAAGGCGGTATGGAAAGACACCCAGGCATCCGCGCGAAATATTGAACGCGATACTATGGGTCTCGACACACCAAAAGGCATGGAGCTATTTGCCGCCGGACATGCCACCCGCACGGACCTGCTACATAAAGTGCCTGCAATGGCGACGCGATGGGACCTTGAGACAGGTGGAAGCCCTCCTCGGACTGCGCATCGATTTCCGCTAACGCTTGCCAATTCATATCTTTCTCTGCTTATACTCATAGTCGCCTGAACGGCTCACGCCCAGGTCCCACGCTGCACGCCGATAAGAAACCACGACGTCAGTCGACAATACGGCACGCGATCCACGTTTTGGAACCGCAGTTCTTACATATCGGGTGGGACCACTTATGCGAAATCGTGCTTTTGGTGCTGCAATTTCATCGTTGCTGCTGGCAGGCGCAGCAGCTTCACCGGCCATCGGGCATGCCGACGACGGCTTCGCGCAGGACGACGGCGCATCGCATGGCCGTCCGGTCAAGGTGATGATCATTTCGATGTTCGGTCCGGAAGGCCAGGTGTGGCTCGATCATCTCGGACCGTGGCAGGACATCCCCGTCGCGGGCCTGTCTCCTGACTATCCCGCAGTGCACTGCAATCGCCAGGAGGTGTGCGTGATGACGACGGGCATGGGGCACGCGAATGCCGCCGCGTCGATCATGGCGCTGACGTTCTCGCCTCGTTTCGACTTGCGTCATACGTACTTCCTGGTGGCAGGCATCGCGGGTATCGATCCGCTGCAGGGAACCGTCGGTTCCGCTGCGTGGGCCAACTGGCTCGTCGACTTCGGGATTCAATGGGAGATCGACGGGCGCGAAATTCCGCCGGGCTGGAACACCGGCTATCTCGGCATCAACACGACGGGCCCGACGCAGAAGCCGCCGCTCGACTATCGCAGCGAAGTGTTCCAGCTCAATCAGGCGCTTTCGAACGCGGCATTCGCGCTGTCGCGCAACGTGACGCTCACCGACGACGCACAGGCGCAGGCTGCCCGCGCCAAATACAACTATGCGCCCGCGAACCGTCCGCCCACAGTGATCCAATGCGACACGCTGGCGGGCGACACCTGGTGGTCGGGCACCGATCTCGGCGAGCGCGCGCGGCAATGGACGAAAATCCTGACCGACGGCAAGGGCACCTATTGCACGACGCAGCAGGAAGACAACGCCACTTTCGAGGCGTTGACGCGCGCGGCGAGCGCGCATCGCGTTGACCTGGAGCGTGTAGCGGTGCTGCGCGCCGGCTCGGACTTCGACCGGCCTTACGCGGGCCAGTCGAGCGCGGACAATCTGCTCAACTACGCGTCACAGGGCGGCTTCACGATCGCGATCAACAATCTGTTCCTGACGGGCAATTCGCTCGTGCAGGACATCGTCACGCATTGGGGCGAGTGGCGCGACGGCGTACCGACACAATCGATCTTCCTTCGTTGAAGAGGAGGTTGATATGGAAACGCTTAATCCTTCGAGCGGTCGGCGGCCGCCGTGGAACAAAGGCAGGCTTACCGGCCAGAAGCCACCATTGAAGCTTCGTGAAATCTGGGCGATCCGTACGAGACTCCGGATGTCCAGCAACGTCCGCGAGCTGGCATTATTCAACCTCGCGATTGATAGCAAGCTGCGAGCGTGCGATTTGACGAGGCTGCAAGTGCAGGACATCGCTCGTTATGCTAGCCGACTGCTGCGGTGCGGCCCGTAAGAGGCTCGGCGGAGCGCACATTGAAAATGCCACACAAGTTGCAGGCGCCAGCAGGGGGCCCGGTACGGGGAGTGGTATTCGGGTCCAGCGAGCCAGACGAGTCCTGCTATCGCCGCAGTATTGATAGGCGTGATGTCGGTTGTGCATGCCGTTCGCAACGCGGGTCGTGGCAACACTGATGGTTGCGTCCGGCGAATGGTGCCGTGCCCTTCCCACATTGACAGCTTGGGGCAGAAAAAAAGCGCCGCCCGCGAAGCAGAGGGATCGTTCGGCGGGTCGGGTATACGTGGGATTCGAGGCATGGGCCACGCGCATGCCCTCCTTCAGGGGCGGTCAGCCTGCTTGCGTCGCGTAGCTTCGAACGGCCTGGTTGTGCTGAATTTCGACTGCCCGGCTCGGTATCCGAAACGCTGCTCGGCGCTGCATGACGAGCCGAACCGGAGCAAAAGCTCGATTCGCGCCGACTGTCGTGGAGCTCAAAGGCGCCCACGACGCGTTGATCGGCAACGCTGCCCGAAAGCCGCTGGCCGACGCAGCGTAAACCCGATGGAATCGCGTGACGAATCCGCGCGTAATATAAATTCGGTAAAAAGATCTCCATGATTTCTGTTCGAACAGGAGCGGGCATGCGACTGGCCGACTTTATCTCGCGGGACATCGAGCTCATTCTGGCGCAATGGGAGGCCTTCGCGGCGACGCTGCTGCCGGCTGCAGGTAAGATGGGGTCGCTCGCGTTGCGCGACCATGCGCAGCAGATTCTCGAAGCAATAGCCAGAGATTTGCGGACTTCGCAGACGAGGGAAGCGCAACGCGAAAAATCTTTGGGGCGGGCTCCCACGCTGATTGATGCGACGGAGACAGCGGCACAAACGCATGCCGTTCTACGCGCGCGAGGCGGCTTCAACATCAACCAGCTGGCTGCCGAGTACCGTGCGTTGCGCGCCAGTGTGTTACGTTTGTGGATGGACGATTGCCAGCCCGATGCGCCTCATCTGGATGACATCATCCGCTTTAACGAGGCCATCGATCAGGCGCTCGCCGAATCACTCGGCTTTTTCAGCACGCAAGTCGATCAGGCTCGCAATCTGTTGCTTGGGATGCTCGGGCACGACATGCGCAGCCCGCTTCAGACGATTCAGATGACAGCCTCATATCTGTCCGCGCTCAATGCGGGAGAGCGCGTATCGGAAGCGGCGGCGCGTCTGGTTCGCAGCGGCGCTCGCATGCAGGCGCTGCTCGATGACTTGTGCGATTTCAATCGGACGAGGCTTGGACTCGGTATCAACGTCACACCGGCCGACGTCGATCTGGCGGACATATTCACCGATGAGCTGGACCAGTTGCGCGCGATACATCCAGACCGGCAGATCGAGCTCGAATTGCATGGTGACACTCAGGGTGTCTGGGATGGTCCGCGTCTGCAGCAACTGTTGGGCAATCTTGTTCTGAATGCGATCAGATACGGTGCGCCAAACGCGCCGGTGCGTGTTGCGGTGACTGGCGAGAAGGCCGGGGTGCGCGTCGAGGTCAGGAACAGCGGACCGGCAATCGAAGGACAATTGCTTGAGCGCATCTTCGATCCTCTTCAGCGTGGCTCCGATCGTGAAAGCGGCCCAGAAGGCCACGGCAGCCTTGGGCTCGGTCTGTATATCGCGAGCGAAATCGCCAAGGCGCATGGCGGCGCGATTGAGGCGCGGTCCGACGAGGAAGAAACTGCTTTCTCTGTCCGCCTGCCGCGCCGTGTCCAGGTAGAAGGCGAGCGTGTGTAAAGGGCGCGCCAGGACTTCGCTGGGAGGCTACGCGCCAGCAGGGATTATTTCTGATGGCGCGTGAACATTCAAAAACGCAACAATGTGCATGTCAGCGGCGCGCATAAGGATGAATTCCTCGCCACGCTCGCCCATGAACTGCGTAATCCGCTGGCTCCCCTTCAGGCGGCCGTCCGCCTTTTGCGGCTTGGGAAAATCCCGGTTCATCGGCTTGGCTGGCTGCGGGATGTCCTTGAGCGCCAGGTGGCCCATCTGGTCAGGCTCGTCGATGATCTGCTCGACCTCTCCAGAATCGCAGAAGGCAAGTTCGAACTCCGTAAGGAGCACATCGATCTGTCATCCACGATCCGTCGCGCGATCGAGGGCGCAAAAGATCTGCAGGGCGGGGAGCGGCACGACCTCGCCGTGCAGTGCCGGTCTCACCGGCGTATGTCGATGTCGATCCGGTTCGGCTCGCGCAGATCGTCCAGAACCTTCTGAACAATGCAGCCAAGTACACACCGGCGGGTGGCAGGATAGCACTCGACGCTCGCTGCGAAGGTCAGGAGGCGGTCATCCGCGTCTGCGACACCGGGATCGGCATCGCACCGGAAAATCTTGCAGCAGTGTTCGGCATGTTCTCCCAGTTGCCGCCCGGGCGCGCCCGCTCGCAAGGTGGCCTGGGCGTCGGGCTGTCCCTCGTCCGGGCATTGACGGGAGCACATGGCGGTACCGTAACCGCGGCCAGCCCTGGGTTGGGGCAGGGCAGCGAGTTTACCGTCCGGCTTCCGCTTGCACCGATCCAGGATCCCTCAAAGAGCCTGGCCCTCCCGACGATATCTGAACCTGATCTTCGGCGCCGCATCCTGCTCGTAGACGACAGCGAGGACGCGGCCGTCAGCCTTTCGATGCTGCTTGAGAGCGACGGACACCAGACGAGAATCGCAACAACCGGCGCCGCCGCGCTCGTGATGGCATACGAATTTGAGGCCGAGGCGCTGCTCCTCGATATCGGCCCTGCCGGACATCTCGGGGTACGACGTCGCGCGCCGCCTGCGTCACGATCCTCGCGGCAAGCGCATGCTTCTTATCGTCGTCACTGGCTTGAGTCAGGAGCACGACAAAGGCGCGGCTTTCGAAGCCGGGTTTGACTATCATCTCGTCAAGCCGGTTGACTACGATCGGTTGGCGATGCTCCTGAACGGGATGCCGGGACACCGGCATGATCCGGGCAGCGCGGACGGTGGCTGAACCTGCACACAGCGTACGGATGAGCTCTCCGTACGCCTGATTCGGATGGTATGCCAGAAATAGCCTCGCAT
Organism: Paraburkholderia sp. BR13439; assembly: GCF_040948805.1. Classification (NCBI taxonomy): domain Bacteria; kingdom Pseudomonadati; phylum Pseudomonadota; class Betaproteobacteria; order Burkholderiales; family Burkholderiaceae; genus Paraburkholderia; species Paraburkholderia sp. BR13439. The sequence continues at coordinate 92,918 of NZ_JBFPKN010000022.1, forward strand.
CCGGTCGACAGGCCAGCGGCGGTGATGCTCCGAAAACCCCTTTGCTCTAATGCAGCAGATCACGGCCAGCACCCGGAATGAACGGCCGGCAAGCGCGAGGCGGCGGGACAAAGGTATCTCAGGGCCGAGCTCACAGAGGCGCCAGACGAATAGTGAGCGCGCGCGGCGGTCAATCGGATCGCGACGTGAGCGTCGATAGCCTCTATGAGATCGCCCAGACTGACGGGCTTCCGAAGAAAACGGTTCCAGCATTGCGCGCCCCTCAGCGGCTCCGGCGCGGCCGACAGCATGAGCACTGGCATCTCATTACGTGCGGGATGCGCCCGTACCCAGCAGCTTAGTTGCGCTCCGTCGATGTCCGGCATCTCATAGTCCGTGATGAGGATCTCGATGGTATGGCGACGCAGGATATCCATTGCGCGCTGCGCATTGTCCGCCACGCTTACGCGGTGGCCGTGGCTCTCCAGCGCGATCTGCAGGGACCACAAGTTTTCCGGGTCGTCGTCGACCAGCAGTACATTTGCCACGATTCACCCTTCCACGCTTATTGCTTGTCGGCCGACCGCGCCCTCGCTCATCCGCTGCTTCTTCCGGTGCGTGGTAAGCCTTAATTGCCTTTGTCTTTCCTTCCGCTTCCGGCTCATCCTTCCTCTGCGACGATCTCTGCGGCCTGCCTGTCTGCCTGCGTGCATGCCGGGCCGGGCGGATCGTTCACTACCGTCAAGCCGGGGACATGCCATGTTTAGCAACGACCGTGCACGAAACGCAGAAACCGATACGTCCTGCCGAGCGGCGGTGGACATGAGCTTGAGTTGATTGCGACAAGAGGTCGTCGCGGCTCCTTCACAATGAAGCCCGCCGACCTGGCGATGGTTTATGCGTTGCCGCGTGCGTAATCGGCAGCGCAGCGTTGCCGGGGGAGAACGCTGTCTCGTGGACAGCAGCCCGGTCGCATCCAGGCCGGTACGCCTCGTCTCGACGTCCGGCGACTCCACGCCCGCGCGAGCTACTCGCGCCCGACTGCTCTGTGTACCTGCTGCGGCACGCTGGAGCAATAACTGCTTGACGCGCCCAGCACCTGCATTTCACCCTTGCGTATGCTCGTCATATGGCACCTACCGGAGTCCAACGCGAAACTGAGCGGTTCCTCGGTACGTTCTGTTTGATCGTCCGAGAAGCGATCGCAGCCAGGTGTCGCATTCGGCACGCGGCTTGCCATCAGCTTGCTCATTGCCGCACGTCGCTTCGAGATACGGGAACTAGCGCAACGCTCGTCGATTCCTGCTCGTGCGGTGTTCCCGGTATCCCGCTGGGACTCGCTCCAATCGAGCATGCTGCACCCCCATGCTGACGCCTCTTCGATCCGGATGGAGATCGCAATGATTCATGAGCGCCCCCGCGACTACGCCTTGTGGATTCTCACATCTGCCTACCTGTTGAGTCAGTTTTTCCGCAGCTACGTCGCAGTGATCGCGCCTCAGCTAATCGCGGACTATGGCTTCACGGAGAAGATGTTTGGGTGGTTCGCGGGAGCCTTCTTTCTTGCCTTCGCCCTTATGCAGATACCGCTCGGCCTTGCATTCGACCGCTTTGGCGTGGGCCGGCCAACGACGATCTGCATGGCTGTGGGAACGGCCGGCGCAGTGGCGCTTCCCGCTACGCACGACGCCACGGTCGCGCTCGTGTCGCAGGCCGCGTTGGGCTTCGGATGCGCACCGATCTTCATGGGACTGCTCAATCATGTCCTGGTCGCCGGCGGCGGGCAGCGGCAGGTAAGAGCGGTGACGATTGCAAGCGCCATCGGCATTTTTGGCGCACTGATCGCGGCGCTACCGTTGGCGTGGGCCACGTCGAAACTCGGCTGGAGGCCGGCGATGGGTATCGCTGCGGCCGCAATGGCCGTGATCACAGCGGCGGCGGCTGTTACCCTTCTGGGGGTTCCGCGCCCGGTGCCGAAAAGAGAAAGTCTTGAGCAAGGGCAGATCGGCGATGGCGGCTCGTCGCGCAACGGTGCATTCGTCACGCTGTTGCCGGTCTGCTTCGCAATGTCGGCCGGCGGGACGTTCAGAACTTCCTGGGGCGGTCCCTTTTTCGCGGAGGTATTTCATCTGAGTACCATTGCAATAGGGCGGGTGATGACCGCTGCGAGCGTGACGGCGCTATTCGTATCGGTCGTCATTCCGCTGCTCGTGCGGAAATTTCCGCTGAAGACGCTGGCGCTCGCCGGTATGTCGCTAGGCGTGCTGGCGGCGGCGCTGCTGGTCGCAATGCCGTCGTATAGCGCGCTTTTGAGCGCGTCTCTTGTGTGTGCTATTCAGTGTCGGCGCGATTCATCCGCTGGTGATGTCGCAGGCACGGGCCATTTCCGCCGCGCACAGTCTTGGATTGCGGCTCGGCATACTGAACAGCACGGTATTCCTCGGCGTCGCCGTGACGAGCAATTGCTTCGGCTGGCTCGCGCAGAGTGGGACCCGACAGGGGCTGTCAGCCCCCGACAATTTTTCGCGACTTTTTCTCTTCACGATGGTGGTCCTCGCGGTTGGCCTTGCGACGTACGTGTTCAGCCCTCGCGCGGCCGGCGAACAGCGCGGACCGAATGCGGCGAAGTTGTCCTGTTTCGACAATCGTGGATGAGCAACCGGCTAGCGGCGATTGCGGCTCATGCCCTGCGTAGCCAATGTCTGCCGGCTTTGCCGGGACGCCTTCATCGTAGCTTCGTCAGCACGCCTCCCGGCGCGCCGGCGCTGTGTCGCCTCGCGAGCGGGCACAGCTGTTGCGGCGCTCGTACCGCACAATCGTTGGAGGACATCATGAGCACACTAGACCCGCAAGGCGCCGCGTCCGGCGGAGGGGCCGAGATTGTCGGTGGCGGCAGGGGCGATGGCCCCGGTCCGGAGGTTATGGCCGCAGCGACGCTCAAAGGCACGCAGGTGATTTCATCGGACGGCGAGGACGTCGGTAAGATTTCACACATCATGCTCGACGTGCGCAGCGGCAGGATTGCATACGCGGTTCTATCCGAAGGCGGATTTCTTGGGATGGGCTCTAACCTGCATGCGATCCCGTGGAACGCACTTATGCTTGATACGGACGCGGAGTGTTTTCGCGTCAGCATTGCTGCCCAACGAATCAAGGATGATCCCGGCTTCGACAAGGATCACTGGCCGGCAATGGCGGATGCGTCGTGGGGCAACACGCTTCATGAGTACTACAACCGCGACCCATACTGGTCGCCGACGCGCCGCGGGGTTGACGAATTGCCGCCCACTGACATCTGAAAACGAGGCGTAAGGGAGCGAGCGCGCGCGCTGTGCCGCCACGATGCGTCGGTGCCCGCGGAAAGTTGCCCGCGGGTTTCCGGCGCTGTGGGTTGTACCGTTCGGCCCACAGTCCGACGTCGTTCGCGACCGCCAGCACGCGTTAGAACCGGCCGCGCCACGGCGCTGATTTCGAGCCATGAGTCGAAGCAGCTGTTCGCGCCGCTGTTGTAGCAGGCGCTCGCACGTCGACTGCATCGCTGAGGCCCCTGCCGTCCGACCGGCAACGAGCGAGTCGCAGCACTTCCCTTCTCCTATCCACCGCTCGGCAAGCGCGCCGAGGGGCGGCCGCGATCCTTCGGTCGCTGCCGTTGCGCTGAGACGCACATAACCGACCGCGTGCCTCGCTTCGAGCCGGACGTGGCGTTGCCCGATATCGGCTTGTCGGAGATCGACGGTTACGAACTCGCGAGACAGGTTCGCCGAAAAGGCAATACGCAGCCACTGCTCGTCGCGATTACCGGATACGGCCAGACGGAAGACCGGCTGCGCGCGCAATCGGCCGGTTTCGATTACCACTTCGTCAAGCCGGTCGACATCGACAGCCTGCTGAAGGTGCTTGCGTTGCTGTAGGATGCGGCTCATGTATCAAGCCGAGCGCTTCCAATCCTCATGTTTTATCCAGCGCCGCGGGAAGCCTCGCTTGCGACTTCGCTCCAGGCCATAACAACCTGGGGGTACCAGCACCGGGGCGCTGAAAATCGTCCGTCCCGAGCGCGACGGACGATCGCAACGCATTCAATGCCAGAACAATGCGATCAGGATGATGATCGGAATCGGCACACCGAGCAGGTAGAGAAGAATCGAGCGCATGAAAATCCCCTTGTTGAAGTGACGAAAGCTCGCATTAGAGCTGGCGCACACGGCCACCATAGGTTGCCGCGAGACTGGCCGAGAATGCACCCATCAGCAACGATACGAAGAGCCACAACGAAGCTCCGATAGCGGCCTTGCGAGCCCTGTCGGCGGCTTGTTTCGCAGCGGCATCGAATGCGCTGATTTTCTGCAATAGCCTTGCGTAGGTCGTCGTGACTCTCGCTTGTGCCGCTTCCGGCGCCATTCCTGTTTGTTGCGCGACCAGGCGGCTCAGGTATGCGGTGTCATCCGGCGACAACGGATCACCTGTCGCGGCGCTATTGAGAAAAATGCGCGCCGTTTCCGCGCGCGGTATCTCGCCGCGTGACGAGGCTCCCTCAGCTGGCGTGGCCTGCGCTCCGGCAGGCATACGGAACAAGGAGTCGATCAGGTAGCCGAGCGGCCACGTATTTATTGCGGCGGCCGCGTTCCCACGCTGCATCGTCTCGGTCGCGAGCGCGGAGCTTCCGGACGCTACCGGCGCAGCAGTTTGTGCGCCGGTTCGTGCGATGCCCGAGACCGCCGAAGTCAGGATGGCCGCGATGACGAGCGTCGCTATGGCCCAGCTAAGGAAGCCATGCGCAGTGTCGCGAAAGTGCATCTCGTCGACGTGGACGTCGAGCCATCGTCGGCGCAGCCGTCCGGCGAGATAGCCGCCAAGCCCGGACGTGAGAACGGATGTGACGCAGACCCAGATCACCGCAGCAAACCCGAACGCCTTCGCGTTAGCGGTGCCCGACGACCATGGCGAGAGGGACGTCAAACCGAGGCCCGTGCCCAGCGTCAACAGAATCAGTGCGAATGCTGCTGCGCCGACGCCGCCAGCGAATATCGCACCCCATGAAACTGCGCTTTCGTTTCGATGCTTTAGGGCGGCGGCATCGTTTGCTGCAAAGCTGTATTCCGTCGGGTTATTCACTGATTCCATATGCCGCCTCCCTGAACTTGTCTACGCTGAAATAAGCGCTTATCCGCTACGCTGGGCACGGCCGCCATGCGGGACGTGGCCGCCTCGTTCGTCGCATTTATTGTGCCGCGTCAGATGGCGTCTACCGGCTAGCGGATAAAGGCTTCGAAAGAGAGTGATAACGCATGTCGGGCCAGCGGCGATTGAGAGCGACGGCACGCTATTCGTCAGAAGCCGACTGACCTTCGCACATTGCGGGCGATCCAGGCGGTAGCACCGGCCCGGCCAGCGATCGTCACCTTGCGTCGTGACCTAAGCGCAATGGCGCCGACCACCAGAGCGAGCAGCAGGGCCACACGCGGCGCCTCGGCGAGCGCAGCGAGCACATTGCTGGAGGATGACCGCGGCCCCGTAGGCGCTGCCGGCAACGCGACAGTCCGGTTCGCCACGACCAATGCGGTCCGTGACACCTCCATGCGTTCCAGAACGATTGGCCGGGCAAGCTCATGTGCATGATGTCGCGGGTTCATTTGAGCGATTCGCTGAGAGCGTCGAGATCGCGATGTATCTCGGTCTGGAGGACGTAAAGCGATTGCGCCGGTTTCTGCAGGCGCAAGACGAGGAAGGAAACGATGCAGATCAGCAGCCACGCCGCAGCAACGCCCCAGACTACCGCAAGAAAGTAAGGCGTCGGCCATGCGGTGGCAATGATCGCGATGCAAAGGAACGACAGCGTGAAGAGTCCCGCGACGGCCAACGCCACGAGGGCGCTCAGCTCGCGCACCAGGCGCTTTCGGGTTTCCTCGATTTCCAACGTGATCAGCTCGCTGTAGTCCGTGACGCGCTCGACGCAGAATCGGCCAATGTTGTGCCACGTTGTGACCTTCGCATGGATCGACATTCGGTCCTCCTGCCGACGTTGTGCGGGCGGCAACGCTTTAGTCCAAATTTCTCGAGTCACGCCTGCGATGTTTTCTGACGCGACGGTTCGCTCCGCGCAGCGCGCCCCAAAACAAAGCCGACGCCAGCGGCAATGGCGAGCGTGGCAAGCGGCCGTTCCAGCGTCGCCTGCCGCAACAGTTCGGCGAAATCGGAGTAAAGCTTCTGTGCTTCTGCTGCCAGCTGGTTTGCATTCCCCTAAATTGGCTCGCTCGCGTCGCTGAGACGCGTGAGGCTGTCCGCTCAGGGTTCAAAGAGGGGAGCGCCCAAAGTTGTGTGCGTCTTTCCCGATTCCATTTTCTACTCCTCACCTCACACTGCACCCGTGCGCGATGGCTTTCCGTTGGGGCGAATATCGTCGCGAAGACGGCCGTGTGGCTCATGCGCACGGTCGCCGCATCGCAGCCGAATGCGGCGCAAAAGCCGGGCCCGCGCCAACTGAAAATATCGGCGGCTGATCCGCACAACTCGGCCTGGGGCGTATGCATTGCTCCGGAAGGAGGGACTTGCATAGTAAAAACGCGTGCGCTGCGCAAAAAGTACAAGCTCAAGCGAAGTAAGGTGGGAGCTGTCGATCTTCGCATCTCTGCGCCCACGTCGGTCTCTCTCGAGACATTGTCGCTGCCGATCATGCTCGTCTCGATCAATGTATTGCGCTACCTGCCGACCGGCTCCCGGAATGCTTTGACTTCCCCTACTCAGATCGGTGACGCAGCCGGCGGGCAACGTGCGAATTGGGCCGTGCCGATGCGCGGCAAGGAGGCGGATCACAACATGAGCACATCCGGATGAGTCGAATCCCGCGGTATCAAACTGAAGCGAATCAAATGCGCCGCGATGGAAGAACTTGTCGAGGAGGGCGGCGAGCAGATTGGGAAATTGAGAAGGGGCCTGTCCTCGACCTCGCCCTTATCGGAGCCGCTCAAAAGGTGGATCTGCCGCTCAGAAGCTCCTGCTCGATACGCTGGAGGAAGCGAAGTCCGCCGATGAAAAGCTGACGGTGTTGGGACAAGGAACCAGCGTCGAAGAGGCAGCGACTCAATAACCGTTGCGACATCTAAAAGCGTCGGTACCATCGGACAGGGGCTGCGTCCCAATAGTCGACATAAAGCCCACCGGGCGTAACACCGCTTATCCTCAGGCCCGGCCTCCTGGGCCTGAGGACTCCTTGGACCTGAAGTCCGCCTACGACTCAATTTCTATCATCAGCTTCCACCCGAGGCAGGGTTGGTAGCTGACGAAGGCGTGGCGGGTCCGGCCTTCTTATGCATCTTGTTGTGAGAACTGGTCGTCGCCGGTGCCATGGTGTTAGCCCCTGACGCGCCTGAGACCGTATCGGTCGACCCGCTAGAGTTTGGCTTGCTCATTCCAGTACCGCCTTGTCCTCCAGCGGCACCGCCGCCCGCGCCTTGGGCGAAAACGCTGCCCGATGTTCCAACTAAAAGCGCCGAAATCAAAACCCCTATCGTCGCAACTCGCATGGCAGTCTCCTCAAGTACGAACCGGTCAACACCGGACGGCGTTAATCCGTAGGTCCGTGACCGCAATTCGCATACCGTGCCGGCGGCAAAGCAGCTTGGAACCAGGAAACGACGAGCCCCACTGTTGCAGTCGCCTGAAGCGAAAATTATGTTGCGGTGCAGCGAAAATACGCCTATAACCATCCAAATGGATGTCCACCGGATGGAAAAATGGAAAACCCTGCATCCCGCGGCACGAGTCGCCCGAAGGGCGGCGAGTCGGAAAAAATCACGATCAACCTCGGCCCTGTCGACCTCGGCCAGATCGATCTGCTGGTGGAAGAAGGCTTTTATTCGAACCGGACGGACCTGATCAGAACCGCCATTCGCAATCAGTTGGCGCTGCATGCACAGGTCGTTCAGGAAACGGTGACACGCCGTGCGCTTGTGCTCGGCCTACAGCATTTTTCGCGGCAGGATCTGGAAGCGGTTCGTGCCGCTCATCAGCGCCTCACCATCCAGGTGCTGGGACTCGCCAGCATCGCTGGCGACGTCACCCCGGAACTCGCACTCGCGACCATCGAAAGCGTCGTGGTGTTGGGTGCCTTTCACGCATCGACTGCCGTCAAGACAGCGCTCGCCGACAGAATCCGCTAGCAGCGCGTCCGACGCTCAATCCTTAACGGACCACCACTATGAAACTCGAACAAGGTTTTCTGAACTCCATGCGCGAAGCAATGACTTTGCTGCGCACCCGCGGCCCCGCCGAAGCTACGCAGGCGATACAACGCGCCCTGCGCGGGGAGACCGGAGGTGTCGTGAACGGGGCGGTGCCACGCGAGGTGACCCCGGAAGCCGCTACCGTTGTATTCGAGGCGCCGGCGAAAAGGAACGCCGAAACGCTCAAACCGCGAGAAGCCCGCGTTGACGTCGAGAACCGGGGACATTTCAGCACGCATATGTATTCGAATGCCGTGGGCCGCCGGCAATATCGACTGTATGTGCCGGCAGGCAATCACAGCGAGCCGCTGCCATTGATCGTGATGCTGCATGGCTGCACACAGAACGCCGACGATTTCGCGACGGGCACGCAGATGAATTCGTTGGCTGAGCAGCATCGATTTCTTGTCGCCTATCCCGAGCAGCCGCAGCAGGCAAATCCGTCGAAGTGCTGGAACTGGTTCAAACCCGATGATCAGCGTTGCGGACGCGGTGAACCGTCGTTGATCGCAGGCATAACACGCGAAATTATTGGAGCCCACAACGTCGATCCCGCGCGCGTGTACGTCGCGGGTCTGTCCGCCGGGGGAGCAATGGCGGCGATCATGATTGGCGCGTATCCAGAGCTGTACGCGGCGGCAGGTGTGCATTCTGGTCTTCCAGCAGGATGCGCACACGATCTTCCCTCGGCGCTCGCGGCCATGAAAGGCGGCAGGCCTCCCAGACACGCACGAGACGCCATGGACGGTACCGCCTCCTTACCGAAGCGGCCGGTCATCGTCTTTCACGGCGACGCGGACGCCACGGTTCACATGCGGAATGCCATGCGGCTCGTTCAGGGTTTCGACGCGCGACTGCATGACGGCCGCGAACCGCGTCGGACAATTGCAGGTCGACGTGCGTGTACCGTCTCCCATCTGGTCTCCACGAACGGCATGGACGCCGAACTGTGGACTATTCACGGGGCACCACACGCGTGGGCAGGCGGAAATGCGCGGGGCAGCTACACCGATCCCATGGGGCCAGATGCGAGTGCGGAAATGCTGAGATTTTTTCTTGAGCATCCGCTGCGGCGATAACGCGATGACGCGGGCCGAGTGATGGCGCTGGCTGTTAATGTGTGAAGGCAGCGGCGACCCACAAGTTGCGCCGCGTCAGGACCATCAGCAAGACGGTCAGCGTGTCATCGTCAGGACGAAGAACCCCGCGATACGCACGCAAGCCGCCGCGCGCCAGGCAGCAACAAACTTGGCGACGTCGCGCAGAAAGATGTCAAGGTTGCGACGTGCAATCGCGACGAAGCGAGTGCGGATTCAACCGGTCGACGCAACACAATCGAAGTTGCGTAAGCAGCGGGAGAGTTGCAGATGAAGTACAGAACCCAGACCTTTTATAACGAAAGCCAGAAAGCGTTAATGTGGGAGCGCTGGCAGAAAGGCGAGTCGCTTCAGCATATTGCGCAACTGTTCGATCGGAATCACTCGTCGGTGCAGGGAATCCTGGCGCAGACAGGTGGAATACGGCCGGCACTACGACGTCGTTCCAGACTGGCGTTGACGTTGGCCGAGCGCGAGGAGATTTCACGCTCACTGGTAACGGGGACTCGATCCGTTCGATGGCCAGCAGGCTTGGACGGGCACCGTCAACCATCAGCAGGGAAATCCAGCGAAATAGCGGATCTCCAGGCTATCGGGCAAACCACCCCGTTGCGACGCCTCGGGCCTGGTGTACGTCGGCGGCGCCAGTGATGTTGACCAGCGCCGCAATATCCGAAGCGCATCCTCCGATTCAACGTGCCGCCGAATCGTCTGGCAAACCGTACGAGTCCAGTAAGTCGACGCCCAATCGCAAGACTTCGACGGGCGCTTCCAGGCGTTCCGTGAGACCTTTCTGGTATGCCTTGAAGGCAGGAAGCTCGGTGACGGCTGCCGAATCGTCAGCGGCGAGATTCACGAAGAGGTGAATGAATTCTCGGCCGTTTCTGAACAGCGCATAGGCGGTGTGTTCGGGCGCCGTATTCCGGAGGCTATCGAACACAGCCCGCGACAGCGCTTCGTTTTCCGCGGTTTGTTCGGGTTTGATGGTGTAGCGCACCAGTGTCAGTCGTTGCATGATTTCTTCCTTTCACGGTTATCGGCGCCGGTGTGGTCCGATAACCGTAAAGACGACGGCGACAAGCTAAAGGATGCGCGCGAAATAAATTTTTCCGGACCGCATCCTTTGGGTGAGCGGGAACGTCTATTCGATATCGGGGTGCGGGATCAACCGGAGGATTCGGCTTTGGATGCGAATGAACTCACTCAACTGATGGCGGCGATGCGCCCGCGTCTGCATCGGTATTGCACGCGCATGATGGGCTCGGCTTTCGATGGAGAAGACGTCGTTCAGGAGACGCTGTCCAATGCGGTCGCGGCCTGTTCGGCAGCCGGCGAGATTTTGCACCCGGAAAGCTGGTTGCTGGCCATTGCTCATCACGCGGCGCTGGATGCACTGCGCCGCCGCAAGCGACAAGGCCACCAGGAGTCCGACGAGGCGCTGGAGAATCTGACGGACCACGGCGCCCAGGCCGATGCGAGAGTGGCGGCGACCGCGAGTCTCGCGATGTTTCTGCATCTGTCCGTCGTTCAGCGCTCTTGCGTGGTGCTTGCGGATGTACTTGGCTATTCGCTGACGGAAACGGCAGCGATCCTGAGTGTCAGCGTTCCATCAGTCAAGGCCGCGCTGCACCGGGGGCGCGGTCGGCTCAGGGAACTGGTCGGCGTATCCGACGCCGCGCTACCGCGCCTCGCCGAAGCCGACCTCGAGCGGCTGCGCGCTTACGCCGAGCGTTTCAACGCTCGCGACTTCGACGCGTTACGCGATCTGCTCGCCGAAGAAGTCCGTCTCGACCTCGTGAGTCGAGCGCGTCTGGCGGGCCGCAAAGACGTCTCAGTCTACTTCACGCGGTATGCGGAGTCGACCGGCTGTTCGCTGTCATTGGGCTGGGCCGAGCATCGCCCGGTGCTGCTGGCTACCGATCCGGTAGTGGCCGACGCGGGCGTGGCATATGTCATCCTGCTGGATTGGACCGACGACGACCGTATCATCGCGATCCGCGACTTCCGGTTCGCGCCTTACGTGATGGAAAGTCTCACGGTGCAGCGACTGTGATCGGCAAGGCGAGGCGGCGGCCGCTAACACTGTTGCGATAGGTACGACTGTCCGGTGAGTGCCGCATTCTGAGCAGGAGATCCCGCTGAGATACATTCTTTCTTCAATTTGCCGAACTCGTTCCGGCGCCAGGGGAGGCGATTGTCGAAAAGAGTTATCGCGACGCGTTCGAAGACACCGATCTGGAGCAGGTGCTGTCGAGGCTCGGCGTTGGTCAGCTCATTGTGACCGGTGCGCAGACGGACATGTGCGTTCGATCAACGCTGCATGGTGCACTCGCGCGCGGCTATGACGCGACGCTGGTCGGCGATGCCCATACGACAGAGGACATGACGCAAAGAGGCGCGCCGTCACCAGATGCGGTGATCAGCCATACCAATATGTACTGGAGCAATCAAAGGGCGCCGGGTCGCTTGGGTGGGGTCATCGAGAGTAAGGAGGTTGATTTCGCGCGCTCTGATTTACGCGCTGACTCATGATGATGAGAGCGTGACCAGTCTCCGAATCGTCCGAACCCTAAGGCGTTGTGGGCACCTGGACAAATGACGAATACGTTCGACCCGGGAACCAACGTATTTGCAAGTATCTCGCTGAATCAGATCGATACGTTGTTCGAGGGGAAGTTTCCCGATCCTACCTTTACGGCCACCGGCTACATTGGGTGGTGGACCTTCTACCTTCCGGATGGCACGGAGTCACCCCAACAGGACGGGAGCGGTTTTACCCAGAATAGTGCTTTGCTGAAGCGAAGGTGTTGCGGATGCGTTTCGGGATCGATACATCGACTGACTATACGCTTGAGGAGCTGGGCAAACAGTTCGACCTGACGCGCGAACGCATCCGGCAGATCGAAAGCAAGGCGATGCGAAAACTGATGCACCCGAGTCGCGCCGCCAGGCTTCGGCCATTTCTCGACCATTAACGCGTAGACTCGTGCATAAGCGGGTTGCGCTGTTTCAGGGACGGCAGGCGCTCCCGATCGTCGACCGCATAGGCCGTTGCGGAGCGCACCGGGCCCGGACGGCTCAATGCGCTTCACGCCTCATCGGACAGCGGATCGTCGTACGCTACCGCCGACTCACAGCAGGACTGCCTGCTGCAGAAGTTCCAGAGCCTTCAATTCGTCCAGTCGGCCCGTGCGTGCCTTACCTGCCAGCGTCTTGATCAACGCTTCCGCGATTGGCGCGATACCGACAAGGTTGTCCAGGCTGGTGACGGAAGCGGGGAGCGACACGGGGTTTTGCTGCGGAATTGCTGCGGCTGGAAGCAATTCAGCGGTGGGCGGTGTGACCGCCGGCAGCTTGCCATCACTGCCTTCAGAGGAGCGAGCGGCGGCCTCGGCGCAGGCACCGCTTATGTGATCTTGCTGGCTGACCACGATTGCCTCTGTCGCTTCTCCGACATCCGCTGAAGCAGGCGAGGCGCTTTCTGGCTCAACCGGGACGCCCGTCCGCGCGCGCCGCGTGTGCACCTTCGAATTTACGGGTCTTCCTGACGCATCGTCGTTCGCGGTGGCCGCAATCGGCTCGTGTTGATCCGCGGACGCACGTCCGCGCGAAGCAGGAGTGAGCAGCCGTGACACCGACTCGGGAATCTCCGCTTCCGAGCGCGGCGCGTCCAACCAGCCAGTCGGCAAACCAAGTCGCTCCGTGAAACGGTTCGCCTCGACATCGTCCATGCGCTTCTTGCCATATAGCCGATGCGCCATGTTTGACTTGGTCATGGATAGGACCACACCAAGTCGCGCTTTGGATCCGTTGCGACCCGTAAGGACGTGGAGGTTCTGCCGTCGAATGTTTTCGACCGTAGCGCTGTCGTCTAACGCCAGCGGGTGCTGCCGGGTCGCTTCAGAAGAGGCTCTGGATTTCGAAGATGAATCTTTTCCTGGTGCATGGGTGCCAGTCGGTCTGGCCATCTGGCTTCGACTCTTTTTGACGGTCACCGGCGACCCGCCCGTTGCTTTCTTTGGCATTTCCGTTTCCTCGGACAGGTTATCTTCCAGCATGGGTTGTTGGCCGCCGTTCGGGGCGGAAGTCGGTACGGGCGTTTCAGACTCCACCTCGGGCTCGTCGTCTGGTTTGACAAAGTCGAGCGGTGACTTCAGACGGGCGATGGTTTCGGGCGCGAGCGCAGGATGGGGCTGGTCAAAGAAACCGTGCGGAAGCCCAAGCGTGGTTTCCATATGAAAAGCGGTCTCGGGCGTGAATCTTTCGCCCTTCATCAGTTCGGCCACTCGCGTCATGTTCGAGTCGAGTCCGAGCGCGATATTCTCTGCGCCCACGGCATCGACGAGAAACTGAAATGATCGTGTTTTGAAAATCGACGCAGTCTGAGTGGAGTCTCGAGGCGGTGCCTTCACGTACGGTTGTCCCTGCCTGTTGGGCGGTGACTTTTTCATGTGACGGGGTTGGCGTTGGCCGCTGTCCCGAGGTCCCGCATGTCGTCCGCGGGGTTGACTCATAAAATAGGGCTCCGTGCGATCATTGATGTTCTGGCTCGTGAATTATAGACGAGGGTAAATTTCGAACATCCGATGCGTTAGCCTGTCCATCTAGCGAGAAATACCCCCACGCGGCGCACGAATGATGAAGAGCCCGAATCTATCATTGGCCGCGGCTTGTCATGCGACGCCAATATTGTGTTCGCGGATGTGACTGATGCCGGCTAACCCTCCGTTTCTGCTCGACGCACGCCAGCATATTTTCGTGCGAAACAGCTCGAGCACCGGTCGGCGGGAATGGTCTTTGCGGCGGGCTAGGCTGCATCATTTTCGCGCCGGTCCTTTGCGACCGGTACCTGCGGATCATCCCATTCGAGGAGACAGTTATGGCGAGCGAAACGCTTCTGGTACTTCCGGGTAAAGGAGGCGAGACCGAACGGGCTGCGGTGGGCAGTGCCGAGGGTCGCGCGGCAGTTAATCTTTTTGTCGATGTGGCGGAAAGGTTGTTCGAACTGAACCGCACGGCAGTAAAGACTTCAATTGACGAACAATTTGCGGTCGCATCGAAGGCGCTTGAAGAAAGGTCGCCGCTGGGCGCGTGGCGGCTGCAGGCGAGCTATGTCCTTGCCGGGTCGGCGAAAGCGGCTGCCTACTGGCGCCATGCGAGCGAAATCCTGCTGGACTCGTTTGCGGATGTCGTGAATGACGCCGAGCAACGCGTGAACCGGGGCTTCCTCGTGATGACAGGTGTGCTCGAAGATGCGACCGTTGGGTTCGGGTCCTCGATTCTCATGGGAGACCAGGGGCCCGCGACCCAAAGCATGCGGGAAACGGCGCAGATTATCTCGCAACCCGAGGACGAAACTCCTGCGCGGCGGCGCGGTAGGGCAGATGGATAGGGCGCGTCAAAGTAGTGCGGGTCCGACGCGGAGCAGTACGCACGGCCGCCCTCGCTTGGCCGGGGAAGTCGGATCAGACGAAAGAGCGGCGCGGGCGCACGCCGCGGCCGGCGTGCGCGAATCATTTGTGCCTTTACGTGTGCATCGGTACGTCGCGTCGAGAGCCGAACGCATCGGCCGCTCTAACGGAAACCTGGACGATGAACCTGAAACCTGTCGAGCAGAAACCATCGTGATCAGCGGTGCGACTGCCTTCAACACCGCGAATATGTCCTTTAGCCCCGCCGACAAGAAGCGCCAGACCAATCGCCAGTTGGAGGGTATTGGTCGCAAGATTGGTTGGCAGGCCCGTTCGGGAAAGGAACATGGTAACCAGCGCCTGTCGTTCCATGCCCTCCCTGGAGCGGTTGTTCCGATGCACGAAAAGTCACCACCATATAGATGACGTAGACGCCAACCAGTGCGAGGCTAAACAACGCCCGGACGTACCAAATTGGCGTAGCACAAACATGGCGGCGCTTCTCGGCCGCGATGATGGCGGACGCCATCATCACGAACGACAGCTCCGTCACCGGCAGATACACTTTCCAGTGGGATTCAGGTTGACGGAGACCCGCGTTAGCTTCACCGAACTCACATTTTCTGACCGTCATCGGCCCTTGGGAATTGCCCGAAGCGGTCGTTCAGCATAGCGGCTGCATGTCGGTTGCGTCGGCAAACTCTGTCTGCCCCTTACCCCGCGTTTTCGCCCGGTACATTGCGCTATCCGCGGCACGCATCAATGTTTGGGCGTCGAGAGAACTGCCTCCGGTGCCTTCCGTCAGCAGCATGCACACTCCAATGCTGGCCGAAACAGCAGTCGGATGTCCGCCAGCGGTTCGCACGTTGCTCAGGATGACGTGAATACTATCGGCAATTCTGAGCGCGCCTTCCTGGTCGCATACGTGGTGTGCAAGGACTACGAATTCATCTCCGCCCAATCGTGCGAGCGTGTCACCGCGGCGCATCCGGCTTACCAGGGCCATGGCAAAACTCCGCAGCAATTCGTCACCTACCGCATGTCCGTGTGCGTCGTTCACTTCTTTGAAACCATCCAGGTCTATCAGGAACAAGGCAGTCTGACCGACTTCGGTACCTCGACCGGTCAGCGTTCGCCCGATCACCTGCTCAAGTCGGAGGCGATTGCTTAGCCCCGTCAGGGGGTCAGTCGCAGCCCGCTTTTCGAGCCGATACACCAGCACCGCCAGGTAGAGGGATATTGCTGCAACGCTAAACGTCAAACCCAGTCCGGCCTCGATGTTTGTCCGCCACCACGGTTGCCAATACATCAGGCATACGAATCCAGCGAGCGCCACCGCACATGACAGCGCCAGCATTCGTCGGCCGTAACGGCAGCCGGCACCCACCAGTAACCAAAAAACCACCCAGAGCAGCGGAAGCGCGGCCCTGCCGCCAATTGCCAGAGCTGTCGTCACCGTTGCCTGGTCGACAACCGTGGTGAGAGTTAACCGGAGGTGTGAGCGCGCTGGTCCGACCTTCGTGGCGACGTACGTCACGATACCGAACACCACGTAAATCGCGACCGTCACCATCGTTGGGTAGGCGACTGTCGAATGACAAATCAAGGTGAAAGCCAGGTACGCGATCAGAACCACAGTTCCAAAAACCATGCGCAATATCGCTTGTTCCTTCTCGGGGTTCTTCGGAAACACACGCAACATCGCTTGGTCGCGCCAAGAATGAAGATCCGCCTCGGCCATCCCAACCACCCCGCTAGAGTCCAATAACTGCCGTCTCGGCAAAACTTCGTATTTGTTCACCTGGGGTCTCCACGACTGAGACCCGCCGTTGGAATCCATCTTAAGATAATTTATGCAATCGCCGTGAATGTTCTACCACGAAATATTTGTGGCTGTAGGAGTGTGCTGACAAGAAAAGATCCACCAAACGTTTGCTTGTCATTGAATTGGACCTTTCCAGCTCACCTTAATCGTTTGCGGAAAAAGGTGATGCCGCCACCTTCGAGAGGTGAATGCACGACAAGTTGCGTGGAAGTTGTGCATTGCCGTTTGACAGGCGGTCCTTCCCGTCAGTCTTACGGTGAGCCTGCGTGCGAAGCGTTGGGGTGTTGCGAGCATCTCGCCGCAGTCGCAGTCCCTCAATGTCTCCCGCTTAAGTGCAACTAACGGTCCAAGTCATCCATCACCATGCCGAGGCTTCGCCCAAAAGCCAGCTGCCAAAAGATGGCCAATCCGGACTGTCGTCGCGGCGGGATGCACCTGATTACCACCCGCTAGGAAGCTCCATCACGGCGCCTGCACTTGCGAGTCGCGAACAGATCGTTCGGCTACCTGCAGACGAATCACACGCACTGTCGGAGTTGATTCTGGGAATGTGAGCCGAAGGATGCATCACCGGCGAAAAAACCGGTGTCTCAGCGGCGCGAGAAATCTGCCAGTGTCAGTTCAAGTCGTGCAACGGGATGGGCGAGC
This sequence comes from Paraburkholderia sp. BR13439, assembly GCF_040948805.1. Classification (NCBI taxonomy): domain Bacteria; kingdom Pseudomonadati; phylum Pseudomonadota; class Betaproteobacteria; order Burkholderiales; family Burkholderiaceae; genus Paraburkholderia; species Paraburkholderia sp. BR13439. The sequence continues at coordinate 110,097 of NZ_JBFPKN010000022.1, forward strand.
AGTTTCCGTTCAGCGATCGCCCGTATGCGGCCGTAGCCATCGCGGAAGGTTTTGAGGATGCGCTCGTCGCCTGCGCGTGGCTCGAGCCAGAAATACGCTTCCAGCGTCGTGATCGTGATCATGCATTCGACCGAGCGGTTCTGGAAGACCAGAGAAAATGCCACGCCAAGACGATTGGCGAGCACCTGGGGTTCCAGTTCGACGGTTTCCATAGGTGGCAAGGACGGCGCTTCTGATCAGGTCACGATGATTTTTGCACAGGTTATGCATTTCGGTGCGGGCACAGTGGGCGGGTTGCAGGTCCTGGCGCGCAGCTTCGGACTGCGTGGAAGCCAGTGGTTCTCAATGCCGGTTGTGCCCTGACTGGCGGCGTATGTCAGTACCAAAAGCCTCCCCGATCTGCCGCGCCCGCTTCACCTCATCACTGTGCAGATAGATCGACGTCGTCGACACAGACGCGTGCCGCAGATTGTCCCGGACGGTGGTCAGTTCCGCACCGCGCCCGAGCGCATGCGTCGCGTGGGTGTGGCGCATCCAGTGGGGACTTGCGCGACGCAGTTTTTCGGCAAGCGGCGGATGATCGGCTTCGATCGCCTGTGCGGCGAGCAGGAAGAAAAGCCTGAGCACGCCCCAGAGCCGCGCGCTGCTGATCGCCGCCTCGCTGTCCGCCTCGAGGCGGCCGATGACCGGCGTTTCGGGCCCGGGTAGTGCACGAGGAACTGGCACGGCAAGCTGCCTGCCGGCACGCGCGCGTTCGCATCCGCGACCGGAAACGGGCGGCGCAGCATCGCCTGCTGCTCCACGCGGCAGCCGGCGAGGCTCGCGAGATCGGCCGCGGCCAGCGCCTGCAAGGGGCCGCCCGCCGCGATCGGCGATTCTAGATCGAACACCGTGTCGTAGTCGAGTTGCAGCGCGAAGATCGGCGACGGGCCGTCCTGCGTGTAGTAGTCATCGGCGGATTCTGGCGTGCAAAGGCGCGAGCGACGCAGCGCCGGTGTCGCCTCGACATCGGACATCTGTATCCGTCGGGTGGCCTGTGCGACTTCGAGATTCAGGTGATGGCGCCCGAGGGCGTGCAATTCGTCACGACGCGTCTGCCGTTTCGCGACACCTCGATTGAATCCGATCGCACGTTGATCGACGACATTGAACAGCACGTGCAACTGCTCGCCGACGCGAAGGTCGACCTGATCGCGACGAATTGCACGGCGGCGGGTGTCGTGAACGGTCCTGACGTCATCAATGCACGGGTGAAGGCGGCGACCGACATCGCGGCGGTCACGACGATCGAGGCCGTGCTCGCCGCGTGCGATGCGCTCGGCGTGAGGAAGCTCGGACTGGTGACCGCCTACAGCGAGCACGTGGTGGCTGCGGAGCTGGCGTTTTTCGAGCAACGCGGGCTGAGCGTCGTCGCCGAAGCGAGCCGCGCGTGCCGGACGCCGTTCGAGCAAGGCACGTTGGAGCCGGAGGTTTGGTCCGACATCGCGATGCGATTGCCGCGCGATTACGACGCGTTGCTGATCAGTTGCGCGGGAATTCGCGTGAGCAGTGTGATCGCGTCGATCGAAGTGGAAGTCGGGCGCCCGGTGATCACCAGCAATGCCGCGCTGTTGTGGTACTGCTTGAGGACGCTGAACATCGCCGCGAGGTCGCCGGGATATGGCGTGCTGTTGAGCGAATAGGGCGCCGGTCATTCAGAAGCCCGAGCACTTGCCGGAGCAGTGCGGCGTTGGCATCGTCGATCGCCAGCCTGACGCCGTTCTCCGCATCCTTGCCCAAGCGGTTATTCGTTATCGCGTCAAACCTCCGCGTCAGTGTCTGACCTGCACAATCCCGCCCGATGCCGAGGCCGGCGAGCTGGCCGGGTGCGGCCGCTTACCGCCAGCCGCCTGTCGAGCCATCAAGAGCATCTGACTAGTCGGTTTAAAGGCATTCGCAACGTATGTCGCCGCTTCGTCGTCCTGTGCCGTGAGCTGAAGCTGTTCTCGCAAGCGCTTGTTGCCATCGACGGCAGCAAGTTCAAGGCAGTCAACACACGCGATCGTAACTTCACCGAGGGCAAGGTCGACAAGCGCCAGAAGCAGATTGAGGAGAGCATCCATGAGTCAGCGAAGGTTATGAATGATCAAAGGTCCGCCCATAACGGATGCCTGATGGGCATCAGCCGCGTTGAGCTTAAGCGTATGCACGGCTGGGCCAGGCAGGAACGGCGCCGCATCGCCGCGTACCCACGTTTCATGTCCCGCGAGGAAATACGGCGACAGCGGATTGCCCGACTGTCCACCGGGCATCTCGAAGATGCCGTCCTGCTCACGCCCTGGCGAGACCGCAAAACGCTCGGATGCGCCGAACACAGGTGACTGCACGCGCGGCATATTGATGTCGCCCGGCAGCGGATCGCCCGGCGTGCTGAGCCAGCTGCGCACCCACGGCAGCCACGAGGGCACGATCCGCGCGAACGGATGCGCGATTGCCGAGCGGTTGTGCTCGCCCCAGCGTGCATCTTCAAGCTTCGTGCCCTTCGGCAATTGCGCGATCGAGCGGTCGATCCGATCGAGCACGAACGCGCGCCAGTCCGCGAAGCCTTCGGGTATCCACGCGTGCTGGCCGGCGAGTGTCTCCATTGTCGCCTCGTAACGCGAGTTCGCCGCGCGATAGCTGAGTTCGGGTGCCATCGCGGTCATTTGCCTGTCGAGCGCACCGAACCAGGCGTCGTACAGCGAGTAGTAGAACGCGCGCACCAGCCGGTAGCCGACTGCAGTCACATCCGCGTGACCATCCCAGGTTTCGACAAGCCGGCGGAATGCCGCGCGGTCGGGATGGCCGTTGAGAGCGGTCGCGTCGAGCGCGTCGAGCGCAGTACGTCGCCAGGGTTCGATCCAGAAAGCCCGGTCGTCGGTCTGCACCGCCAGCATGTCGCGCTCGGTCGCATGCGGCAAGGCGAGCAGATCGTCGCGAATCTGCGTCGCACGTGCGCCGAGATCGGCACCCGAATCGCCGATGCGTGCCGCCTCGTCCGGCGGCAACGTCCGGTTGTTCGCAGTCCAGATGCGGCCCGCCGGCGGATCGATGCGCAACGGATACGCATCGGGCGGCAGATATCCCTGCCAACCGCGATAGATATCGGACCGGAAGGGGAAGCTGGCGAGCGCCGTGGCATCCGCATCCGCATCGCCAAAGTGAGGCAGGGGACCGGCGAGCGTCCAGCCGATATGGCCCTGCGCATCGGCCGCCATGAAGTTCTGCGTTGGCACGCCGAAGGTCTGCGCAGCGTGCAAAGCGTCGGCGACGTTCGACACGCTTTCGAGTTGCACAAGATTCACGTTGATCGCCTGCGGATCCTGCGCAAGCCAATGCAAGGCATACGCATGCGGGCCAACAACGATCTGGGGCCCCCAGCGGGTTTGCACGACCGGAAGATCGACGCTCGCGCCGCCGTTCACGTCGAGGCGCTCATGGATTACCTGCGCCCTCTGCCAGCCGCCTTCGGGCACGTCATAGCGAAGCGGATCGTGCGGGTCGCGCAGCAATTCGACGAGATCGATGAACCGCCCGTAGCTGTTCGTGAACCCCCAGGCAATATGGCCGTTGCTGCCGGCCACGACGAGTGGCGTGCCCGGCAGGCTCACCCCCGTGATGCGCCGCGCGCCGCCATCCGGCGCGGGATAGATCAGCGATAACCGGTACCAGATGTTCGGCAGCGACAAGCCGAGGTGCATATCGCTCGCGAGCAGCGCGCGCCCGTCCACGCCGTGCGCACCGTCGACCGCGAATCCGTTGCTGCCGACCATCGAATTGACGGGGGCTCCAGCGTCGATGAATCCGGGCACGGCGCTCAATAACCCGGTGGCCTCCTTGTCGAAGTCCGCAGCGGACCGCGTTGCGGGCAGCCATGGCGGCGGCGTCTCGGGCAGGGCGGTGGGCGACGGCGCGAATGCGCGCATGCCGTCGAGCGGAGCATCCCAGCGACTCGTTGCGGGCAGCAGGAACGCAAGCAGGTCCGCAGGCACTCGCTCGCGCAGCGCCGCGTGTGACAGCACATGCGTGACCTGGCCGTACTGCAGGTCGATGTACATGGCATAGACGGCGAGCAACGTGTCCTCAGGGCGCCACGGGACCGGTTGCGTGCGCAGCAGCCAGTATTCGAACGGCCGCGCGCGAAGCGAGTGCAGGCCGTCGTTGACGCCCGCCGCATAGCGTTCGATCAGTTGCCGCTGGTCTGCGGGCAACGCGGGGAGCGCTGCCCGCGCGTGTTCGCGAAAACGCATAGGCCGGTCGCGCCGGTCCAGCGCCAGCGCAGCCGGACCAATGAGCGCGGCCATCTCGCCGGCGGCGACCCGGCGCAGCAAATCCATCTGAAAGAAACGGTCCTGGGCGTGAACGAAACCGGTCGCATACGCGACGTCGTCACGTGTGCTGCCTTGTATCGTCGGCACCCCGAGCGCGTCGCGCGCGATCGTCACCGTTGCGGATACCGGTGCGTCGCGCGTGCCGTCGAGTGTCGGCAGGCTCGCCCGCAGAGTCAACCCGGCGGCCACCACCAACGCGGCCAAAGCGATGACTACGACGCACAGCAGAATCAGCGGCCACGCGCGGCGCCGCTTTTGCGGGAATGGCTCGAACGGATCATTGTGGATCATGCAGGCGGTCGTCCAATGCTTGCTGCAACGGCAATCTGATCGCCGATGCCTTACGACCATAGCATGTTCGTGTAGAGACAATATGTGTGGACGTCACCGGAGCCGGAGAATGATCGTCGTCGCGCTCCGCAATGAGGCGTGCTGATCTCCCGCGTTGACAAGCTCCGCTGGTGCTTCTGGCATGCCGAGCGGGAGAAGGCGAAAGCGCGGATGCAGGGCATTCTGACCATCTGTCGGGTAATTGTGCCTAAGACGCCGGGCATTGCGGAAAGTCTGGCGCAGCTTGACTTTCGGACTGGAGAGCTTTTTGAATACATCGAGGTAAATGGCGGGTCGACGATCAACTACGGCGCAGGACATGGTGGTGGCAAACCTATCCCGACCGCAACGGCCGAATCTGCGGTCAATCAGGTGTTGAACCGGCGCATGTGCAAGCGTCAACAGATGCGCTGGTCGCCGATCGGAGTTCATCTGCTTGCCCAGGTCCGATGTGCTGTCATCAACGGTGACCTAGTCGAAAGACTTGCGAGATGCGAGCCGCCAAGTGACATTGTCACGCGAAGCTGCCGAGCTTATGGAGCAGTTCGGGCTAGCATCAGAGTTACAGCCCCAAGGTTTTTAACGCTCCCGGCATCTACTGACAAAAGGGGATGCCTTTCGGAGGTCGATCTTGCAATTAGAGGCTGACTCCTATTGCGATGACAAACGGTTCTTTATTCTTTGCTTTCCAGTCCTGACGCATTGCTCGAGGTTTCCGATACCGTCCGCCGGAAGAGGGGCATGTCGATCGACGACGGTCGCTGGCGCTGCTTTGGATATCAGAACAAATTCGTTCCATCCCAGTCGCTGGGCGAATGACAATGCGATGAGGCCATTGACTATCTGATTGAAGATCCGTACATGCGCGGGAGGAAAGTCCGTAAGTTGGCGGCCTAACTAACGACGCCTTGCCTGACATAGAACGAAACGCGGAGCGCTGAAAATGCCTTGGTCCGTCAGACGGGAAAGGAATTCCGGCAGCGTCTGGAGCGTGCAGGGCGGTGATACGGTGCGAGCGCGGCGACGAACCCTTGCCGCCGTCTTGATCGTCGCGCTCGCTCTTGCGTGCCTGGAAAGAGAGTTGTCCCGCAAGCATGACGGTTCGCTTCGTTCGCTGCTTGCGCCATATATTGTCAAACTCACGGCGCGCGGGCTAACTGAGTGATGGGGGCGGTTTCGTTCAACAAAACGGATCAACTATGAGCCTGCGAAACAGGTGGTACGGATACGCTTTCGGCGTATTGATCAGCTCGACGATAATGTGCGCCGGCATGCTTTCCGCGCAGGCCGAGCCCAACCACGGTGGCACCCTGACATGGCTCGTCGCCCCGGAGCCGGCGTCGATCGTGCCGTTGACGACCACTGCCGGCGGCAACGCGGAGATTGGTCCGAAGGTAGTCGAGGGGCTGCTCACGTACGACAAGGATCTCAATCCGCAACCGCTGCTGGCGACCGCGTGGTCCGTCAGCAAGGACGGGCTCGAGTATCGCTTCACGCTGCGCCGGGGCGTGAAGTGATACGACGGTAAGCCTTTTACGTCCGCCGACGTCGCGTTCTCGATTCTGACGCTCAAGCAGGTACATCCGCGCGGCCGAAGCACGTTCGCGAACGTGACCGACGTGAAAACGCCGGACCCCTACACCGCGGTGATTGAACTGTCGAAGCCGGCGCCGTTCCTGCTGACCGCGCTAGCGGGCACCGAATCGCCGATCATCCCGAAGCATCTGTACGAAGGCACGGATGTCGCAGCGAATCCGTACAACAGCGCGCCGGTCGGCACGGGCCCGTTCATCTACAAGACGTTCGTGCATGGCAGCCATATTCTTCTCGAACGCAATCCGGACTACTGGGACAAACCGAAACCGTATATTGACAAGATCATCGTGCGCTTCCTGCCGGATGCGGTTGCGCGCGCGGCGGCGCTCGAATCCGGCGCCGCCAATCTCGCCGACCAGGCGATTCCGCTGTCGGATGTGAAGCGCTTCACGACGCTGCCGAACTTCAAGGTGGACACGACGAACTGGCCGTACAACAGCAATCACCAGCAATTGATCTTCAATCTCGACACGCCGGTTCTGAAGGACAAGGCGGTGCGCAAGGCGATATCGCAGGCGGTCGACGTCAATGCGTTGAACCGGGTCGTCTGGTATGGCTACGGCCAGGTGTCCGCTGCCGCAATCGGCGCGGCTAACACGAAGTATCACGACGCCGATATTCACTACTTCCCCTACGACGTGGCTCAGGCCAATGCCGCGCTCGACGCCGCCGGACTCAAACGCGGACCGGACGGCAAGCGCTTCAAGCTGCGACTGCTCTTCAACCCGTTCCAGGACCCGCGAGCCGCCGACTTCGTGCGGCAATCGCTCGCCCGAATCGGCATCGACGGCGAGATCGAAAGCTACGATTTCGCGACCTACGTGAAGAAGGCCTACACCGATCGCGCCTTCGACATCACGCTCGAAGCACTGTCGAATACATTCGATCCGACGGTTGGCGTGCAGCGGGTGTTCTGGTCGAAAAACTTCAAGATCGGGCTGCCGTTCTCGAGTGCCGCGCATTACTCCAACCCGGAAGTCGACCGTCTGCTGGAAGCGGCATCGGTCGAAACCGACGATGCGAAGCGGCGTCAGCTATTCATACAGTTCCAGCAACTCGTTCACGATGACATCCCATCGATCGAGTTCGGCGCGAACCCCAACATCACGATCGTGACGAAGTCGGTGAAGGACTACGCACCGACGGGCGAGGGACTGCGCGGCAATTTTGCCGATCTGTATATTCAGCCGTAAAGCCGGCAGCTGGCGGGCATGAGATATCCCCATCGTTCGCATGCTGCTTCCGCGTGCTCCGGATCTTTCAGGCAGATGCGACCGTCGCTATGTCTTCGGTTGCGCACCGCGTGCGCACAGCTTCGTGCGCTGCGCGCCGCAGCGCTTTCGCATTGCAGACACGCGAATAACGTAAGCGCAAATCGGTTGTTATCCGCGCAAAGACGCATCCCTATACTCACATGCTGTCCTATCGATAAACGTCGACGCCCGGCACATGCGTGCCGGTCTGCCTGTCCAGCACGAGGAAAGACGAATGCCCGCACCCGATCAACAGAACACCGCCGCGCACGAGCGGCTACGGACCGCGCTCGCGTCGCTGCCCGCGCTTGCGAGCGCCATCGGCGCGGACGCCGCGTCGCGCGAAGCGCGCCGCGAGTTGCCGTTCGACGGCTTCGCATTGTTCCGTCGCTCCGGTCTCGGGCGCCTGCGCTTGCCGGTCGAGTGGGGTGGCCTCGGCGGCTCGCTCGAAGACGCGTTCGAGGTCATCGCGACGCTGGCCGCCGCCGACAGCAATCTCGCGCACGCGCTGCGCATCCACTTTGATCAGGTCGAAGCGTTGCGGCTGTCGCCACGCACGCCGTTCAACGAAGTCCAGATTCAGCGGATCGCCGATGGCGCGATTTTCGGCGGCGCTTCAACCGAGCTGGGCACTGCGCGTCCCGGCGAAATCACGACACAGTTGCGCCGCGACGGTGCGCATTACCGGCTGAGCGGCCGCAAGTACTACGCGACCGGCACGGCTTTCTCCGACTTCGCGCGCCTGAACCTGCACGACGAGAACGGCAACGCGGTGCTCGCGATCGTGCCGGTGAAGCGCGAAGGCCTGCGCGTGCTCGACGACTGGGACGGCATGGGACAGCGCATGACGGCAAGCGGCAGCCTCGAATTCGACAACCTGCTGGTTCGCGACGATGAATTGACGCCGCGCGTGCAGACGACGCTCGTCGGTCGTCATGGCGGCGCACTGCGGCAACTGCATCTGGTGGCGGTGGCGGCGGGCATCGTGCGCAACGTCATAACCGATGCGAAGCACTATGTGTTGCGGCATGGCCGTCCCGCGCTGCACAGCCCCGCGCCGTCCGCACGCGAGGACGCGTTCATCCAGCAGGTGATCGGTGATCTGGGCGCGCACAGCCATACGATCGATGCGCTCGTGCGCGATAACGCACGCGTGCTCGAGCGCTCGGCGCGGGCGATCCGCGAGGGCGCTGCCGACGCGGATGCGCTCGTGCTCGAAGGTGCGCTGGCGACGGCCCGCACACAACTGGTGGTCAGCAAGCTCGCGCTCTACGCGGCGGAGCGCATGTTCGAGGCGGGCGGCGCGTCGGCGACGTCGCGCGCGCACAACTTCGACCGGCACTGGCGCAATCTGCGCACGATCTTCAACCACAACCCGCTGCTGCATAAGGCGCGCGTGATCGGCGACTACGAGCTGAACGGCGTGACGACGCATCTGACGGAAGGGCGAGTTTTTTAACCGACGCCGCACGCGGCGGCGAAATCGCGCCGCCAGCTCTCCAACAAGTTCGCTATCGAATTCATAAGGGAACCTACGCAATGAGCCGAGACCTTCTGATCCTGCTGGAACCTGGTTTCACCGATCCGCGCCATCCGGGCGAACGTTTCATCTGTCCGGACGGCGCGCCGATCGAGGGGCTGCTCGCGAGCGACCCCGCGCGCGTCGCTCGACTCGACGTGCTGCGCGTGCCGTTCGAGCGGCCCCGCAAGGCCGTCATCGAAGCGCTCGACGAAGCGCATCAGGGGCTGCCCGCGCTCGTGTTCGGCGACCAGCAGCCAGCGCCCGCCGATGCCGAATCGCTCGGCGAGCGGCGCTTCGTCACCGATCCGCGCCGCATCCTCGATCTGCTCGCCGAGCGGCACGGCTTTCCGAAAGTACATTGATCCAAAGCGGGGGACATCGCCGATGAGCCACCTTCCGGCACGCGCCGCACCGCGCCGTCTGCATCTGAACGTCAACATCCTGCACTCGGGTTTCGTGCCTTCGGCATGGCGGCTCGAAGAGGCTGATCCGCGCGCGTTCATCGATGTGGATCACTACGTTCACGTTGCGCGGATCGCCGAGGCAGGCAAGCTCGACGCGGTATTCCTCGCCGACAATGCGGCGATCGTCGATCAGATCGATTTCCGCCCGATTACCGCACTCGAACCGACGGTGCTGCTCGCCAGCATCGCCGCGGCGACGACGCACATCGGCGTGATCGGCACCGCCTCGACGAGCTACAACGAGCCGTACAACATCGCCCGGCGCTTTGCCACGCTCGACCACGTCAGCAACGGCCGCGCCGGCTGGAACGTCGTGACCACTGCGGACCTGCCGTCGGCGCGCAACTTCGGCCGCGACGCGGTGCCGAACCATGCCGAGCGTTACGAACGGGCCGCCGAATTCACCGAAGTGGTCAAGGCACTGTGGGATAGCTGGGAGGACGATGCGTTCGTCGGCAACAAGGCGGGCGGCCGCTTCGTCGACGTCGCGAAAGTGCATCCGATCGCGCATCGTGGCCGTTACTTCGACGTACAGGGCCCGCTGAACCTGCCGCGCACGCCGCAAGGGCATCCGGTGCTGGTGCAGGCGGGCGCTTCGGCGGACGGCCGGGAACTGGCAGCGCGTCATGCTGAAGCGGTCTTTTCAGCGTCGCAATCGTTCGAGGAATCGGCGGCTTACCGGCGCGATCTGAACGAGCGGGCAGCCGCCTATGGCCGCGCGGCCGTCAAGGTGCTCGCCGGTCTGACGACGATCATCGGCGCGACGCACAGCGAGGCGCTGCGCCGGCGCGATGAGCTCGTCGAGCAGATTCCGTGGCGCTACAGCCTGAATCGCCTCGCGGGTACGCTCGGCATCGACGTCGAGCGCCTGACGCTCGACGCGCCGCTGCCCGACGATCTCGCACTGCCGGGCGGCGGTAACGGCAATCACACGTTTTTTCACGCGACCATCGCCGAGGCGCGCCGTCACGGCCACACCGTGCGCGAGCTGATCCGCGCGCTGGCGGGCGGCACCGGTCATCGCGTGATCGTCGGCACGCCCGAGCAGATCGCGGACGACATCCAGCGCTGGTTCGACGGCGGCGCGGCCGATGGTTTCAACCTGATGCCCGACGCGCTGCCCGGCGGATTGCGCGATTTCGTCGATGGCGTCGTGCCGATCCTGCAACAGCGCGGCATTTTCCGCAGCGAGTACGAGGGGACGACGCTGCGCGAGCACCTCGGACTGAGCCGTCCCCACAACCCGCAACGCTGGCGCGACAGCGCCTAGGGTTGCGCCGCATCACCGCCGGATCAACGACTTGCACGGACCATGAGCCAACGTAAAGGACATCTGCGCCTCGGCGCGTTTCTCTATCCGACCGGACATCACATCGCCGCGTGGCGTCATCCGGACGCGCACGCGGATGCCGGCCGCGACTTTCGTCACTACGTGCAGCTCGCACAGGCCGCGGAAGCCGCGAAGTTCGATCTGATCTTTCTGGCCGACGGCTCGGGCACGCGCGGCGATAAAGTGGAGTTCCTGAGCCGCACCGCGCACAGCTATGTGGCCCAGTTCGAGCCGATCACGCTGCTCTCGGCACTGGCCGCGCTGACCGAGCGCATCGGCCTCGTCGGCACCGCTTCGACGACCTTCAACGAGCCGTATCACATCGCGCGCAAGTTTGCGTCGCTCGACCAGATCAGCGCAGGGCGAGCGGGATGGAATCTCGTCACGTCGTCGAGCGCGCACGAGGCGAAGAACTTCGGCTTCGACGAACATCTCGCGCACGCGCGGCGCTACGAGCGCGCGGTCGAATTCGCGGAGGTGGTCGACGGCCTTTGGGACAGCTGGGACGAAGACGCGTTCGTGCGCGACAAGGCCGCGGGCCGCTACTTCGATCCCGCCAAACGCCATGTGCTCGATCATCGCGGCGAGTTCTTTAACGTGCGCGGACCGCTGAACGTCGAACGCTCGCCACAAGGCCGGCCGGTCGTCGTGCAGGCCGGATCGTCGGAAGCGGGCAAGGCGCTCGCGGCACGCACCGCGGAAGTCATCTTTACCGCGCAGCAGACGCTCGACGACGCAGTCGCGTTTTACGCGGACGTGAAGGGCCGCCTCGCGCAGTACGGGCGCGAAGCGGACGACCTGAAGATCATGCCGGGCGTGATGCCGATCGTCGGCAAGACCGAGGCAGAGGCGCGGGAAAGGTTCGAAGCGCTGCAGGCGCTAATCGACCCGGCGGTTGGTCTTTCGCTGGTGTCCACGCTTACAGGCGGCTTCGATCTGTCGGGCTACCCGCTCGACGGTCCGATTCCCGAACTGCCCGAAACGAACGCGAGCAAGAGCCGTCAATCGCTGACTCTCGAACTGGCGCGGCGTGAGAATCTGACGATCCGCGAGCTTTATCTGCGGGTGGCCGGCGCGCGCGGGCACTGGCAACTGGTCGGCACGGCCGGGCAGATCGCCGATGCGCTCGAGGAGCGCTTCGTCAATTACGGCGGAGACGGCTACAACGTGATGCCGGCGTTGCTGCCAAACAGTCTCGACGACTTCATCCGGCTCGTGCTGCCGGAGTTGCGGCGCAGAGGCTTGTTTCGCCACGAATACGAAGGCCGCACGTTGCGCGAGCATCTCGGCTTGCGGCAGCCGGTGTCGCGCTATCAGCGCCAAGCCGTGACGGATTGAAATCAGCTGGCAGCGACGCGCAACGTCATATCGATAGCACCATCGCTTGGTTCGCCGTGGCCGTGGCCGTTGCTAGGATGACGAGCTATTCACTCCCCATCGATCCCGCAAGGAACCCGACCGAATGGCCCGTTTGACGCGACGCGAATTTTTGATTGCATCCAGTTCGGCATTGGCCGGCCTCGGCTTGCCTGGCGCGACGCGCGCACAGACCGTGACGCCAGCCGTGCCTCGCGGCGGCACGCTGAACGTGCTGATCAATCCCGAGCCGCCGGTGCTCGTGTCGATCTTCCAGACCACCGGCCCGGCGCTCGCGGCGAGTTCGAAAGTGCTGGAGGGGCTGCTCGCCTACGACTTCGACCTCAAGCCGAAGCCGCAGCTTGCAACGGCTTGGAGCATCAGTCCCGATGGCTTGCGCTACACGTTCACGTTGCGGCAAAACGTGCGCTGGCACGACGGCAAGCCGTTCACGCCGCAAGACGTGGCGTTCTCGATCGAGCTGCTCAAGACAGTGCATCCGCGCGGACGCAGCACCTTCGCCAACGTGTCGAAGGTGCTGACGCCCGATGCGCGCACCGTCACTATAGAGCTGACCAAACCGGCGCCGTTTCTGATCAAGGCGCTTTCAGCGGGCGAGTCGCCGATCGTGCCGAAGCATCTGTACGACAGCGGCGACCCGCTGACGAACCCGCACAACAATGCGCCCATCGGCACCGGACCGTTTCGCTTCAAGACGTGGACGCGCGGTGCGAGCATCGTCTACGAGCGCAATCCGGACTACTGGGACACGGGCAAGCCCTACATCGATTCGCTCGTCTACAAGGTCATTCCGGACCCGGCCGCGCGCTCGGCGGCATTCGAGACCGGCGCGCTCGATCTGGGTGGTGAGAATCCGGTGCCGCTGACCGATTTGCCGCGGCTCACGCAGCTGCCGCAGCTCGCCATCGAGACGCGGGGTTACCGCTTTCTGCAGCCCTTGTCCGAAGTCGATTTCAATCTCGACCATCCGATCCTGAAGGATCTGCGCGTGCGCCAGGCCATCGCGCACGCGATCAACGCGCAGGTGGTGCAGAAGACAGTGGCCTATGGCTATGCCGATCTGTCGCCGACGCCGATCACGCCCGCCTCGCCGTATCACGACGCCCAGCTTGCGCCTTATGCGTACGACCCCGCCGCGGCCGAGAAGCTGCTCGATGCGGCGGGACATCCGCGCAGCGCCGGCGGCGTGCGCTTTCAACTGACGCACGACTATCTGCCCTACGGCGACATGTATCGCCGCCAGGCCGACTACGTGAAGTCGGCGCTTGCGCGTGTCGGCATCGATGTGACGGTGCGCGCCCAGGATTTGCCGTCGTTTCTGAAGCGCGTCTATACGGATCGCGAATTCGACTTCACGAGCATCGGCGTGAATACGTTGTTCGATCCGAGTGTCGGGGTGCAGCGTCTGTACTGGTCGAAAAACATCCGGCCCGGCGTGCCGTTCTCGAATGCGCCGCACTACAGCAACCCGGAAGTGGACCGGCTGCTCGAAGCGGCGTCGACGGAACCCGACGAGAGCCGCCGCGTTTCGCTCTATCGCGACTTCCAGCAAACCGTCTATCGCGATCTGCCGATCCTGAATCTGGTCGCGCCGCGCATGGTGACGCTCGCGAACCGCCGCGTGCATGACCATACGGTCAGTGCGCAAGGGCTCGAAGGCAATTTCGCCGATGTATACCTGAGCGCCTGAGCACGAGGACCATCCCATGACACGACGCGCACGCTGGCAGACGATTCTGCGCCGAACCGCATGGCAGGCGCTGCCGACGGTGCTCGGCATCGTCGTGCTGAACTTCCTGCTGCTGAAGCTGATGCCGGGCGATGCCGCCGATGTGCTCGCCGGCGAAGCCGGGTCCGCCACCGCCGAAACGATGACGATGCTGCGCGCGAAGTTCGGCCTCGACCAGCCGCTGCTGCATCAGCTATGGAACTACCTGTCGCATCTCGCGCACTTCAGCCTCGGCTATTCGCCGCGCTACGACATGCCGGTGATGCAACTGATCCTGTCGCGTCTGCCGAACACGCTTTTGTTGATGGGGGTTGCGCTGTCGCTCGCGCTCGTCGCCGGCATCGTGCTGGGGGCCGTGATGGCGCATTGGGCGGGCAGGTGGCCCGATCGCGCGCTGTCGGTGCTGGCGCTGCTGTTTTATTCGACGCCGGGCTTCTGGATCGGCCTGCTTGCGATCGTGCTGTTTTCCGTGCATCTCGGCTGGCTGCCGAGCGGCGGCAACCTGACGATCGGCGCGAACCTGCACGGCGGCGCGTATTTCGCCGATCTTGCGAAACACGTGCTGCTGCCCGCTGCGACGCTCGCGACGTTCTTCGTCGCGATCTATGCGCGGCTCACGCGCGCGGCGATGCTCGAAGTGCAGCGCCAGGATTTCGTGCGCACCGCGCATGCGAAGGGCCTGCATCCGTGGCGCGTGACGGTTCGCCACGTTCTGCGCAACGCGTTGATGCCGCTCACGACCATCGTCGGTATGCACTTCGGCACGCTGCTTGGCGGCGCGGCCGTCACCGAGACGGTCTTCAGCTGGCCGGGCCTCGGGCGGCTCGCGCTCGACGCCGTGCTCGCGCGCGATTTCAGCGTGCTGCTCGGCGTGCTGCTGCTGTCGTCGCTGCTCGTGATCGTCGCGAACGTGCTCGTCGATCTGCTCCAGGCATGGCTCGATCCGCGCATCGCGTGATGCGTGAGAGGTGACGCGTATCCATCGTTTGTGAAGGGACCTGCCATGAGTACCGATTCCTCCGATTTTGATTCACCGGTAGCCGCCGAGGACGCGCCAGTGCACTCGCCGTGGCGGCGTCAGCTCGCGGGCGCGCTTTTCGGCCGCCGCGCTGGCGGACCAATCGCGGATGCACCTCGCCGCACAGGCGCAGGCGCATGGCGTGCGCTGCTGCGCAACCCATCCGCCTGCGCCGGACTCGTGCTGCTCGCCGCGTTCATCGCGCTCGCTCTGCTAGCGCCGCGCCTCTTTCCCGGCGATCCGCTCGACATGGTCGGCGCGCCGTTCGAATGGCCCGGCACCGATCCGCAGTACTGGCTCGGCACCGATTCGCTGGGACGCGACGTGGCCGCCGGCATTGCGCACGGCACCCGCGTATCGCTGCTGATCGGCGCGGCGTCCGCGGCGCTCGGACTCGTGGTCGGCACACTGGTCGGCGCGATCGGCGGCTACGCGGGCGGACTCGTCGACGATCTGCTGGTGCGCGTGACCGAACTGTTCCAGACGGTGCCGTCGTTTCTGCTCGTCACCGTGATCGTCGCGATCGGCAGACCCAACGTCGTCGTCATCGCGCTGGCGATCGGCATCGCTTCGTGGCCGACGGTCGCGCGGATCGTGCGCGCCGAATTTCGCGCGCTGCGTCACGCCGATTTCGTGCTGGCCGCACGCAGCCAGGGATTCAGCGACGTTCGCATCGTCTGCGGGGAAATCCTGCCGAATGCGTTGCCGCCCGTGATCGTCACCGCGTCGGTGATGGTGGCGAGCGCGATCCTGATCGAGTCGTCGCTGTCCTTTCTCGGCATGGGCGATCCGAATGTCGTTAGCTGGGGCGCGATGATCGGCGCCGGGCGCGAGTCGCTGCGCACCGCCTGGTATCTGACCGCGCTGCCCGGCGGTGCGATCGTACTCGCGGTGCTCGCGCTCAATCTGCTCGGCGACGGCCTGAACGATGCGCTCAATCCGCGGCTGCGGCAACGAACCTGAGAGAGGCGACGTGAGCCATCTGCTTGAAGTGCGCGACCTGCGCGTGAGTTTCGGCGCGCATGAAGCGGTGCGCGGCATCAGCTTCGAGATTGCGGCGGGCGAAACGCTCGCGCTGGTCGGCGAATCGGGGTGCGGCAAGTCGGCCACCGCGCTATCGGTGATGCGGCTCGTCGCGCCGCCGGGCCGCGTGACGGGCAGTGTCCGCTTCGACGGCCAGGACCTGCTGTCGCTGAACGCGCGCGAGATGCGCAAGATACGCGGCGGGCGCATCGCAATGGTCTTCCAGGAACCGATGACGTCGCTCAATCCGGTGCTGCCCGTGGGCGCGCAAATCGTCGAAACGCTGCGACAGCATGAGTCGTTGTCGAAGGCGGCCGCGGGCAAGCGCGCGGTCGAACTGCTCGATCTTGTGCGCATTCCCGAGCCGCAGCGTCGCGTGACCGACTATCCGCACGAACTGTCGGGCGGTCAGCGTCAGCGTGTGATGATCGCGATGGCGGTCGCCTGCCAGCCGCGCCTGCTGATCGCCGATGAGCCGACCACCGCCCTCGACGTGACGATCCAGGCGCACATCCTCGAACTGCTGAACGCGTTGCGCAAGGATCTGTCGATGGCGCTGCTGCTGATCACGCACGACCTCGGCGTGGTCGCGGATCACGCGAATCGCGTGGCGGTGATGCTGGCCGGGCGAAAGGTCGAGGAAGCGCGCGTCGAGGAGATTTTTGCGCGGCCGCGGCATGCGTACACGCGCGGTCTGCTCGGGGCCTCGCTGAATCTCGCGGAGGATTCGCACTATCGCTCGTCGACCTTGCCGGAGATCCGGCATGCCGCGCCGGCGCAAGGCGAAGCCGTGTTCACCGTCGTGCCGCGCACGGTCCGGGCGTTTGCGCCACGGGCAGAGACCGCGCCAGCGGGTGGAGCGCCGCTGCTTGCGGTGCGCGAGCTGTGCGTCGACTATGGGCAGCGTCATAGCCGCGCGTCGTTGCGCGCGGTCGACGGCGTCGGCTTCGACATCGGCCGCGGCGAATCGGTAGGGCTCGTTGGCGAATCGGGCTGCGGAAAGTCCACGCTCGCGCGCGCGATCATGCGGCTTGCGCCCGCCTCGCAGGGCGAGATCCGGCTCGACGGCGTCGAGCTTCTCGGGTTGAACGAGCGTGCCTTGCGGCCCTTGCGCCGCCACGCGCAGATGGTGTTTCAGGACCCTTATGCGTCGTTGAATCCGCGCCGCACGGTCAGACAGATTCTCGACACGGTGCTCGTCGTCAACGGCGTGAGCGACGCGCGAGAACGTCAGTCGCGCGTGCAGCGCATCTGGGACCAGGTCCGACTCCCGGCCGCGGCGCTCGAACGCTATCCGCATGAGTTCTCGGGCGGCCAGCGTCAACGCATCGGCATTGCTCGCGCGCTGGTGCTCGAACCGGCGCTACTGATTCTCGACGAACCCGTTTCGGCTCTCGACGTTTCCATTCAGGCGCAGATCCTGAACCTGCTGGTCGAGCTGAAGCAGGAACTCGGCCTGTCGTTGCTGTTCATCTCGCATGATCTTTCGGTCGTGCGATACATCGCCGATCGCGTGCATGTGATGCAGCGCGGACGCATCGTCGAGAGCGGCGAGCATAGCGAAATCTGGCGTCACCCGCGCCACGAATACACGCGCGCGTTGCTTGCAGCGATCCCCGGCCGGGCGCGTGAGGCGATCGCGGCTTGAGCGCGAGAATGAGCGCGAAAAGCAAAGCGCCGCGCATCGATGGGCAAGATGCGCGGCGCTTTGCGCTGACGCCTCGCGGCGTCAGCAGGGTCAGGCGGAAGGACTAGAAGTCGAAGCCGGGACCGCCCGCACCGGGTCCCGCTGGCGATGCGGCCGCTGCCGCATCCTTGGGCGCTTCGTGCACGGTGGCGTCGGTCGTCAGCAGCAGGCTGGCCACGGAAGCGGCATTCTGCAATGCCGTGCGCGTGACTTTCGTCGGATCGACCACACCCGTTTCGACGAGGTCGCCATATTCGCCGGTTGCCGCGTTGTAGCCATAGTTGCCGCTGCCTTCGGCTACCTTGGCGACGATCACGCTCGCTTCCTCGCCCGCATTCGCGACGATCTGGCGCAGCGGTTCTTCGAGTGCGCGGCGCACGATGTTGATGCCGGCGTTCTGATCCGCGTTCGCGCCCTGCAGTGCGGCGATCGCCTGCTTCACGCGGATCAGCGCGACGCCGCCGCCCGGCACGATGCCTTCTTCGACGGCCGCGCGCGTCGCGTGCAGCGCATCGTCGACACGGTCTTTCTTTTCTTTCACCTCGATTTCCGTCGCGCCGCCGACCTTGATGACGGCGACGCCGCCCGCGAGCTTTGCGACGCGTTCCTGCAGCTTTTCACGGTCGTAGTCCGAGGTCGCCTCCGCGATCTGCGCACGAATCTGCTTCACGCGAGCCTCGATGTTGCTCTTCTCGCCGGCGCCATCGATGACCGTGGTGTTCTCCTTGCCGACCTCGATGCGCTTGGCCTGGCCGAGTTCGGCGAGCGTTGCTTTTTCGAGCGTCAGGCCCGTTTCCTCGGCGATGACCTGGCCGCCCGTGAGGATCGCGATGTCTTCGAGCAGCGCCTTGCGGCGATCGCCGAAGCCGGGAGCCTTCACCGCCACCGTCTTCAGAATGCCGCGAATATTGTTCACGACGAGCGTCGCGAGCGCTTCGCCTTCGACGTCTTCCGCGATGATCAACAGCGGCCGGCTGGACTTGGCGACCTGTTCGAGGATCGGCAGCAGATCGCGGATGTTCGAGATCTTCTTGTCGTGCAGCAGCACGTAAGGTTGTTCGAGCGCGGCGATCTGCCGGTCCTGATTGTTGATGAAGTAGGGCGACAGATAACCGCGGTCGAACTGCAGACCTTCCACGACGTCGAGCTCGTCCGCGAGCGACTTGCCGTCTTCGACGGTAATCACGCCTTCCTTGCCGACACGGTCGATCGCTTCCGCGATGCGCTGGCCGATCGATTCTTCGCCGTTGGCCGAGATGGTCGCGACCTGAGCGATCTCCTTGCTGGTGGTCGTCGGCTTGCTGATCTTCTTCAGCTCCGCGACGGCCGCGACGACGGCCTTGTCGATGCCGCGCTTCAGATCGAGCGGATTGAGGCCCGCCGCGACGTATTTCTGACCCTCGCGGACGATCGCCTGGGCGAGCACGGTCGCGGTGGTCGTGCCGTCGCCCGCGGCGTCGCTGGTCTTGGACGCGACTTCCTTGACGAGCTGCGCGCCGATGTTCTGCAACCTGTCGGCCAGCTCGATTTCCTTCGCGACGGACACACCGTCCTTGGTCACGACCGGGCTGCCGAAACTGCGTTCGAGCACGACATTGCGGCCCTTCGGACCGAGCGTCACTTTCACCGCATTGGCGAGCAGGTTGACGCCTTCAACCAGTTTGGAACGTGCGTTATCGCTGAAAGCGACTTCTTTGGCTGCCATGTTTGCTTTCTCCTCAGATTTGAACGACTGCGACGATATCTTCCTCGCGCAGTACCAGCAGTTCGTTGCCGTCGACCTTCACCGCCTGCCCCGCATACTTGCCGAACAACACGCGATCACCGACCTGCAGGTCCGGTTCGACGCGCTTGCCGTCCTCGCCGCGGCGGCCGGGCCCGACGGCGAGGATTTCGCCCTGGTCGGGCTTTCCCGCCGCGCTGTCGGGGATCACGATGCCCGACGCGGTGCGGGTCTCCTGATCGAGACGCTTGACGATCACGCGGTCATGTAAAGGACGTAGGCTCATCGGTTGTTTCCTTCCTGATAGGTAGCGATAAGTAGCTATTGGTAATGCGCTCCGTGGCGCCGGATTCAGGACGTTAAGTCGGCGCGAACGCAAATCAAACCAATGTTTGCGCATATGAAAAGCATCGCCAGAACGAAAGCATCCGGCGCTTTGCATAGCAGAAGAAATTGGTTCACTACGCGATTCGGCCAGGCACACAATCGCAGATCGATGACGGTCCGTAGCGGACCGATGCCGCGAGGCTAACCGTGTGTTGCACAGGGATGCGTTCCCCCGCCGGAGAGGAAATGAAACGCCCGTCGTTGCTCAATCTTGCCGCCGTCGCCGGTGTCGCGATCGTCGTGACGCTGATCGGCGTGAAAAACGTTCATGGCGATGCGACCAACGAGATCCTGAACGTGTCGTACGATCCGACTCGCGAGCTGTATCGGAGCCTTGATGCCCAGTTCATCACGGCGTACCAGCGGCAAACGGGAATCAGGCTGCAAGTGAAGCAGTCGCACGGCGGCTCTTCCCGCCAGGCGCGCACGGTGGTAACGGGCGAGCGCCCACGCTGGCCTGCCGGCTGGCTGGATAGATAGCAAACCGGCTTTCCACTTCCTCACTTCGCGGAGCACATTGTCATGAAGTCGATTCGCACGATTCTGTTGGTTGCCCTGCTGCAGGCAGTGGCCGTGTCCCCGGCATTCGCCGCGGACGAATTCGCTCAGATCAAGTCGTCTGGTGTGTTCAAGGTGGGCACCGAGGGCACGTACCCACCGTTCACTTACCACGACGAATCGGGCAAGCTGACCGGCTTCGACGTCGAGATCGCGACCGACATCGCGAAACGTATCGGCGTGAAGCCAGAGTTCGTCGAGGGTAAGTGGGACGGTCTGATTGCAGGCCTCGACGTCAATCGCTACGACGCGGTGATCAACGAGGTGGCCGTCACCGACGCGCGCAAGGTCAAATACGATTTCTCCACGCCATATATCGCTTCCCATGCCGCGCTGATCGTGCGCACGGACAACACGACGATCAAGACCTTCGACGATCTGAAGGGCAAGAAGTCCGCGAACACGTTGACCAGCAATTTCGGCAAAATCGCTAAGGACCATGGCGCGGAAGTCATAGCCGTGCAAGGCTTTAACGAATCGATCGATCTGCTGACTTCGGGCCGGGTCGATGCGACCGTCAACGATTCGTTGTCGTTCCTCGACTTCAAGAAACACAAGCCGGATGCACAGGTCAGGATCGCCGCGATCGACAATTCCGCCGACAGCGACAAGTCGGCGGTCCTCGTGCGCAAAGGCAACCCGCAACTGGTGGCGGCGATCGACAAGGCGCTCGCGGATCTCAAGGCGGACGGCACCTACGGGAAGATCTCGCAGAAGTATTTCGGCAAAGACCTGTCGCAGTAAGCGCCGGGCGGATCTGACTCATGCCGGCATGGTTGCATCTGATGGCGCAGTCGCTGGGGCCGCTGTTGTATGCGGGGCTCGTGTTCACTGTGCCGCTCACGCTTGCGTCGTTCGGTGTCGGACTGACGCTGGCATTGGCCGCCGCGCTGGTGCGGCTGTTTGGTCCGCGCTGGGCGGTGGCGGTCGTACGCTTCTACGTGTGGCTGATTCGAGGCTCGCCTCTGCTGGTGCAACTGTTCGTGATTTTTTACGGTTTGCCCAATGTGGGCATCGTACTCGACCCGTTGACCGCGGCCACGATCGGCTTCTCGCTCAATGTAGGCGCATACAACTCGGAAGTGATTCGCGGCGTCATCGAGTCGATTCCGAAAGGGCAGTGGGAAGCGGCTTATTCGATGGGGATGACGCGCGCGGAGGCACTGCGCCGCGTGATTCTGCCGCAGGCTGCGCGGGTCGCATTGCCGCCGCTATCCAACTCGTTCATCTCGCTCGTCAAGGACACTTCGCTCGCGGCCGTGCTGACCGTGCCCGAGGTATTTCAGGCTGCGCAACGTATCGCGTCGGTGACGTATGAACCGCTGATTCTCTATACGCAAGCCGCGCTGGTCTATCTGCTGTTCAGTTCCGTATTGTCGTCGGTGCAGGTCAGGCTCGAGCAGCGATTTGGCCGCCATGCCTTGTTCGAAGCAGGCAACGCATGATCAAGCTGCAAAAAATCGACAAGTCCTTCGGCGCACAGCGGGTATTGAGTTCGGTGGATTTGACGCTCGCCCCCGGCAACGTGACCGCGTTGATCGGCCCTTCGGGCAGCGGTAAAAGCACGCTATTGCGCTGCGTGAACCTGCTTGAAATTCCCGATAGCGGTGTCCTCGAACTCGGCGATCAGCGCCTCGAATTCCGCCCGGACCAGAAACCCGCGCGCGATCAGTTGCTCGCTATCCGGCGCCGTACCGGCATGGTGTTCCAGAACTTCCAGTTGTTCCCGTATCTGACGGTGATCCAGAACGTGATGGAAGGGCTGCTTACCGTGCAGAAGTGGGACAAGGAACGGGCGCGGGAACGGGCGCGCGCACTGCTGACGAAGGTCGGTATCGCGCACAAGGCGGATGTGTGGCCCGCCACGTTGTCGGGCGGACAGCAGCAGCGCGTCGCGATTGCACGAGCGCTGGCGCCGTCGCCCGAGGTGTTGCTGTGCGACGAGCCGACCTCGGCGCTCGACCCTGGGCTGGCCGTCGAAGTGATCGAGGTGCTCAAGCAACTCGCCAGCGAGGGGATGACGATGTTGATGGCAACCCACGACCTGCGTCTTGCGGCATTGATTGCTCGTGACGTGGTGTTTCTGAACAACGGCGTCGTGGTGGAGGCGGGCCCGTCGCGCGATATTTTTACGCGGCCCCGCGAGCAGGAGACGGCACGTTTCGTGTCGACGTTGACCTTGAGTGTGCCGGACAGCTGCGGCGATTGAAGTCGATATCCGGTTGGGCGACGGCGCCGGATGCTCCTTCGCGCAGGAGTGCGTGCACCAACCGCCGTTAGTACCGGTACCGCTTCGCGACTGGACAGCGAAGTTCAGGCGGCGCGATTCGCATCGGACACTTCGATCAGACGGCCAGTGCGTACGTCGTAAATGTAGCCATAGATCGGAATGCCAGCCGGCACGAGCGGATGTGCCGCGATACGCCGTACGTCGTCGATGACGCTTTGTCTGGCATCGCTAATCGTGTGCCACTTGATATAGCGGCCCTCGGTCGAGCCCGGGCCATGACCGCTATCGTGCCAGCCGCTGGCGTCGATGTTCGCGGTCTCCAGGCTCTGCTCGAGCAGACCGGCAATGACATCGTCCGTGAACAGCTCCATGCCGCAGTCCGTGTGATGGATCACGAACCACTCGCGGGTCCCAAGCAGCTTGTAGGAGATCACCAGCGAGCGGATGGCGTCCTCGCTTGCACGGCCACCCGCGTTGCGAATCACGTGCGCGTCGCCCTCGGCGAGGCCCGCGTATCGGGCGGGATCGAGGCGGGCGTCCATGCAGGTCAGAATGGCGAAGCGCCGCGCGGACGGCAACGCAAGCGATCCTTTTTCGCCGAACGTTGCGGCGTACCGTTCGTTAGCCTCCAGCACTTCGTTCAGGACAGACATGATCAGGTATCCACGATGTTGGGGAACCGCAATCACGGTAATTCAGATACCGCCCGAAAGAACGCGGGGCTATAGAAGCAATTGCCATATGCATAGATTGCACGCTGCGCATCCCTGCGCGCGCGCGAATCGAATCACGCAGCCCAGCCGAGCAAGCGCGGCGCAGCAGCATTAAACTGGCGCGACCCTGTTCGCGATGGAGATCGGTTCATGTCACGTCAGCTTCGCCTCGGCGCCTTCATGCGTCCCACGACGATTCACACCGGTGCATGGCGCCATCCGGGCGCCTATCCCGATGCCAACTTCAATTTCGGGCATCTGAAGCGTTTTGCGCAGACGCTCGAGCGCGGCCGTTTCGACGCGTTCTTCATGGCCGACCACCTCGCGGTGCTCAATATGCCGCTCGACGCCCTCAGGCACAGCCACACGGTCACCTCGTTCGAGCCGCTTACGTTGCTCCCCGCACTCGCGGCGGTCACCGAGCGGCTGGGTCTCGTCGCCACCGCGTCCACGACCTTCGACGCGCCGTATCACGTGGCCAGGCGGTTCGCCTCGCTCGACCATATCAGCGGCGGCCGCGCCGGTTGGAATCTCGTGACGACGTCGAATCCGGACGCGGCGCTCAATTTCGGCCTCGACGAGCACGTCGAACACGACGAGCGGTATCGGCGCGCCCGCGAGTTCTTCGACGTGGTCACGGGTCTGTGGGATAGCTGGGCCGATGACGCTTTTATCCGCGATACGGCGAGCGGAACATACTTCGACCCGCAGAAGCTGCATGTGCTGAACTACAAAAGCGCGAACTTCTCGGTGCGCGGTCCTTTGAATATCGCCCGCCCGATTCAGGGCTGGCCCGTGATCGTTCAGGCGGGTTCATCGGAAGCGGGACGGCAGATTGCCGCGGAAACCGCTGAAGTCGTGTTCACCGCGCAAACCACGCTGGCCGACGGAAAGCGCTTCTACGCCGATGTAAAAAGCCGCATGGAGAAACACGGCCGATCGCGCGATCACATGAAGATATTGCCGGCGGCCTTCGTCGTCGTGGGCGATACGCTCGAAGAGGCGCGCGAAACGCGCGAGCGGCTCGATACCTTCGTTCACTATGAAAGCGGCATCGCTTCGTTATCGATTGCGTTGGGACACGATGTATCCGGTCTTGATCCAGACGGACCGCTGCCGGAAATTCCTGAGACCAACGCCAGCCGTACCGCGCGGCAACGAGTCGTGGAATGGGCGCAGCGGGATGGATTGACGATCCGCCAACTCGCGCAGCGCATCGGCGGATACTCCGGGCTGGAGATGGTCGGCACGGCTCAAACGATCGCGGACCAGATGGAGCAGTGGCTGCAGGAAGAGGGCTCGGACGGGTTCAACGTGATGTTCTCGCATCTTCCGGCCGGTCTCGACGATTTCGTCGATAAAGTCATTCCCGAGTTGCAGAAGCGGGAACTGTTCCGGCGCGAGTACGAAGGAAAGACGCTGCGCGAGAATCTTGGGTTGCCAAGGCCTGAGAACCGGTTTTTTCCCGCGTGACGCAGGCGCTGCCGGAGCAAGCGGAGGGCTCGCGCGCGGCCCGCCGCATTCTGGTCCGCGTTTGGTCCTCGTTTGCTCCGCGCGAAGCCGTCCGCCGCTACTTGGCCGCCAGTGAGGGCTTGCTGCCGAGCAGCGCCCACTGCCCATTCTCGACGACGAGGTTGACGCTCTTCACACCGATCACGCGTCGCGTGGCCGGATCGAACGTCGCTTTGCCGAAGACGACGCTCGGCGCGTCATGCAGCTTCGGCAGCGCATCACGCACGCCGCGGCGATCGAGCCCGCCTGTGCGCAACGCGTAAGCGGCAATGATCGTGGCGTCGTAGGCGAACGCATTGAAGGCGTCGGGCTCGTGATGGTACTTCGCTTCGAAGTCGCGAACGAAACGCTGGACTTCGGGGCTGTGGTCGCCGGGGAAAAAGCTCGTGTTGGTGGTCACGCCGTTCACCGCGTCGCCGCCGAGTTCCATGAATTTCGGCGAGTACACCGAACTCGCTGCCACGATCGGTAGGGTGATGCCGCCCGTGCGCGCCTGACGAACGATCTGCGCGCCGTCCGAGTAGTACGAAATCAGCACGAGCGCGTCGGGCTTCGTATCGCGCACACGCAGCAGCGTCGCCCGAAAATCCTTGTCGGTGGGCTGATAGCCTTCGGCCGCGATGACCTGCGCGCCGCGCGCCGCTGCCGCTCTCTCGAAGACGTCCTTGCTGGCGCGGCCCCAGTCGGTGTTCTGGAACAGCACGGCGATCCGCCTGAAGCCCTGCTTGACGGCCAGATCCGCGAGCAGCGGTTGCGCGTCCGCTTGGCTGACCGACGGGCTCCAGATGAAGTCGCCGCCCTTCGTGAAGTCGGGATGCGAGTTGGTAAAGCCTAGCTGGACGAGACCCGCGCGCTGATAGATCGGCGAGGCCGCCATCGAAGCTGGGCTCGAGAAATCGCCGAGTTCGATCAGGATGCGCTTGTCGTCCACGAACTTCTGCGCGATGGCGACCGACTGGCGCGGATCGCTCTGACTGTCTTCGAACACATACTGCAACGGATGGCCGTTGATACCCCCGTCGCTGTTGATTTGGTCGAGCGCGAGGTCGAAGCCGGCTTTCCATTGCGCGCCGTATTGCGCATTCGGACCGGTCAGCGGACCGCTGACGCCGAAGAAAACCGGCTCGCCGCTGGCGGGCGCCGCGAACGAAACGGCGGGAGAGGAGAGAGCGAATACAGCGCCGGCGAGTGCGAAGAGTCGGCGGTACAGCGCGGAAGAACGCGTGGTGGACATGACGGATTCCATCAAAACGGATTGGACTGCAAGTCTCTAATGCATCCCATCGCGCGGCAACCAAGCGATTGTCATATCCATTCGCTGGCAGCCGCGCTGCGTGGTCGAAGCGGCACTGACATCGATCAGTCGGGAAACACCGGTTCGCCCAACGTCAGCATCAAACGGTTGGCCCACGCAAAGATCGCAATCACGTGGCTCAGATCGAGAATCTGCGCATCGTCGAGCCCGGCGCGGCGAAGCGCGTCGAGGGATTCCGCTTTGACCGCTTGCGGATACAGCGTGAGATCGATCGCATATCGCACGATCGCGCGCTCGCGTTCCGTCGTGCCCGCGGTGTCGGGTGCGGCGAAGATCTGCTGGATCACGTCGTCGCGCTTCGCGAGTTGCTGGAAACGCTGCGCATGCACCGATGCGCAGTACACGCATCCGTTGACCCGCGAGACGACCGTGCTCGCGAGCTCGCGCTCCGCGCGCGACAACCCGCCTGGCGCATACATGATGCTATTGAATGCGCCCGATCGTTGCCGCAGGATTTCGGCCTCGTGCACCAGCAACAGGTAGTAGTCGGACGTCTTCGCTTGCGGGTGGCTCGCTTCGAGTACCGCGGTCTGCTCGGGCGAAGCCTGTTCGAGCGGCACCGTATCGAGCCATGCGGACCAGCCGAGTGTCTGCGTCGTAAAGCCGTGATTCGAACTCATGCTCGTGCCTCCAATGCCCGCAACACGGCGACGACCCGCACCTGGTATGTGACGAACGCGACGAGCTGCGAGAGCGCGACGATCGCGCGTGTCGTGAGGCCAGCCGCCCGTAGCGTCGCGAGTGCCGGCTTGGCGGTTGCGGCGGGACGCAGCGTCAGGGCTTCGGTATGAAGCAGGATCGCGGTGAGCCGCTCGTCCCTAGATGCAATCGGCGCGATCGGAACGGCTCGATGCTCGGCGATTGCATCGAGCAGCGAGTTCGTTGCCGCCGTCCCCGCGTCAGTGGCGGCTGCCAGTGCCAGCAGACGCCCGCGATACGCGAGCGCAGTCTGCTCCGCGTTCGACAACAAGGCCGCGTACCAGGCAGCATGGAGCCGCTCGCGAACCGTTAGATCGGCGACATCGTTCGAGAACAGCGCGTCGTGGCTGCCCTGCGTATAGCGTGTCGCGTCGCCGCGAAACGCGCGCAGCGCGGCGGTCGCGCCGTCGGGCGCCAGTCCCGCGAGTTGCGCGACGAAGTCGTCGGCCACGGTGGCCGGGAGGGAATCGGCGGATGAAGACATCAGGTCAGGGTCCATTAAAAGGCAGCGGTGTCGATGGGCAGCGTGCCGGCAGCGGCATCGGCGTCGGCCCATTCGTCTCCCGCGAGTTCCGCGGTGTCGAAAGCTTGCAGTGCGGCGTAGTGCGTATCGCGGTCGGCGTTGAACAGCATCGCGGCGATCGCGCGCGCGAGCCGCTGGGCGCCGTCGCTGATCGCTGGAATGTCGCCGGCGACCTTACCGTGCGTCAGACTTGCCGCGTGATTGAAGCAGTGGATGCGCGCCAGCGCCGGACAGGTCCCGGGAACGCGCTCCTGGAACGCGAAGTTGCGATCGAGGTCCGGCGAGCTGGCGAGCTCTTCGTTGGGCAACTCGGCCGCCGGTGTAAAGCGGTCGCGCCAGCGGCGCACGTGCGGCGCGATCGGCGCGAACTCGTCTCGCGTGTCGATTTCCGAGTGAAAGCCGGTCGCGAAGATCAGATAGTCGACGGTGTATTGTCCCCGGGGCGTGTCGAGGACGATCGTGTCGCCTTCGTGGCGCAGGCGCCTCAGCGGGCTCGCCAGGTGCAAGTGAGCCTGGGCGTGGGCGGCGACCCGCAGCACGCTGTCGCGCGGCGGTGGTGTCTGCGTGTGCGCGGAATAGTGCAGGAAGCGCCACTTCCAGGCGTCGGGCAGACTCGCGAAGCCATGAACGAGGCCAGGACTGCCGATGCCGGTCAGCTTGTTGATGCGCGGGAGCGCCGCGCGACGCACGAACAGGTCGACTCGTCCAGCCCCCGCCTCGAGAGCGCTAGCGGCGTTATCGAACGCGCTTGCGCTTGCGCCGATCACGCCGACACGTTTGCCGCGCAACGCGGCAAAGTCGATCGGATCCGACGAGTGTGCGCGCAGATGACGCGGAACGTCGCGGGCAACCTCGGGAACGTACGGGCCGCCGAGGCCCTCACGGCCGGTTGCTAGCACGACATGGCGAGCTAGCACGGTTTCGCGCTGTGCTGCGCCGCTGTCGTTGGCCGGGCCATGCAACAGCGCAAGCTCGATCAGACCATCGCTGCGCGTGCGCAATTTCTCGACGCGCGTGTCATTGCGTACCGGCAGATCGAGCACGCGCCGATACCAGCGCAGATAGTCCATCCATTGCGCACGCGGAATCTTGTAGAGCGCGCTCCATTGCTCGCGGCCGAACTGGGCTTCGTACCAGGCGCGGAACGTTAATGCGGGCAAGCGCAGCGCGGGTCCGGTCAGTTGTTTGGGAGAGCGCAGTGTCTGCATCCGGGCGTAGGTGACCCACGGGCCTTCCTCGCCGGCCGGCGCCTGATCGAAGAGCCGCTGATTGTCGATGCCGAGGAGGCGCAATTCGGCGCTCGCCGCGAGCCCAGCCATGCCCGCTCCGATGATGGCGACATCGAGCACCCGCTGTCCGTTGGACGTCTGCGCCGGTACCCACGAAGGCGCGGGAAGCTCGAGCCAGGCGAGGTCCTCGCGAAGCCGCGCTTCGAGCGCGGCCAGTCCGATGGTGGCGTGAGGAGGAGGCGTTGCGCTCATGCCGAGGCTCCGATGTCGTGGTGAGCATAAGAGGGGGAATCGGCAGAGCTATCGGTCCGATCGTGAGCAATCAGCGCGCCATGATGTGACGCCGCGTGACGCACGGCCCCAGGTAGAAGCGTATGCGACACCTCCGCGAGAATGTCGATCATCGCATTCACGTCGCCACCGCGCGGCCGGCTGGACAGTGTCACGACGCCATATAGGAACGGAATGGGCACATCGAGCGGTCTCACTTCGACGTCCGCGAGGCGCATGCCGAACGCGGTCACCGGATCGACGATGGCGACGCCGAGTTGTTGTTGCGCAGCCATCATCGCGTTCAGCGAAGCGTTCGTTTCGAGCACCACGTGAAGCGCGACACCGGCCTCGTCGAACGCACGATCGATGCGGCTGCGCAGACGATAACGGTTCGCCAGCGTAGCGACTGGCTGGCCCTCGAGGCGCGCGAGCGGCAGCACCGCCTCCTGCGCGAGCGGGTCGTGCCGATGCAGCACCGCGACGCACGGCGCTTCGATGATGTAGTGCACGTCGAGCGCCGCATGATCGAGCGGAAGCGTCGCGATACCGATGTCGGCGGAACGTGACAGCAACGCCTCGACGACCTGCTCGGCGGACGCGCTGCGCAGTTGCGTGTCGACGCGTGCGCTTCCTTGCGCGAGCTTCGCGAGCGCGCGCGGCGCCAGTGCCGCGGCGAGCGCGGGCGTCGCGACCACGCGTAATGGCATGGCCTCGTCGCGGCCGATCGCGCGCGCGCTGGCCTCGATCGCCGAGAGACCGATCAACGAGCGCTCGACTTCGCCATAAAGCCGGAACGCGCGGCTCGTCGGTGTGACGCGGGGGCCTTTGCGTTCGAACAGCGCATAGCCGATCTCCTGTTCGAGATCCTGGATCGTTCTCGTGACGCCCGGTTGCGAGCGCCCGAGCAATCGCGCGGCACCGGTCATGCTGCCCGTCGACATGACCGCCGAGAACGCTTCGAGTTGATGCAGCTCCATGCGATGCCTCATCCATGTGATGGGTGCATTTTAGGAGCCATTGAATGCGCAATTCTTATAATAAATTCCGCTATGCAATTGACAAAAGCGACGGTGCGCGGCTGCGTGCGCGCTCTGCGTCGGTCGAGTCGCAATGATCTCGAAACGCGCAAAAGCGCTTGAAATAAGGGGGTTTCTGAGTAGATGAGTCTGTCGCACGCGCTCTCGAACAGTGCCTCAGCATTCGTCTTCACAAGCTTTTTGGATGTACTGGAATAAGCTTAGGCACGTATCTTCGTTGGCCCGCGTCCGCGCGGATGGTTACATGGCCTCACTCTATTCGATAGCGTGAGACCTGTATGTCGATTCTGTGGAACAACAAGCGCAGTGCGGCCCGCACGCTGCTTCAACTGGCCGGCGCGCTGGCGATTGCAACCGGCGCCATGATGCCCGCGGCGCGCGCGGCCGATCCGTACTGGGTCGGCGTGACCGGACCGCTCAGCGGCCAGGATGCGCAATACGGCGAGCAATGGAAGCGTGGCTTCGATCTCGCGCTCGAACAGATCAACGGCAATGGCGGGATCGACGGCCATCCGCTCAGCTATGACTTCGAGGACAGCCGTAGCGATCCGCGTCAGGCCGTCGCGATCGCACAGAAGTTCGCCGACGACAAACGCATCCTGCTGGAATTGGGAGATCTGTCGAGCGGTGCCTCGATGGCCGCGTCGCCGGTGTACCAGCGCGCGGGTCTCGTGCAGTTCGGTTTCACGAACTCGCATCCTGACTTCACGAAGGGCGGCGACTATATGTGGAGCACGGCGATCAGCCAGGCCGAAGAACAGCCTTTGCTCGCGCACTACGTGACAAAGGGACTTGGCTTCAGGAAGATCGCCGTGCTTTACCTGAACACGGACTGGGGCCGTACCAGCAAGGAGATCTTCGCGAAAGCCGCTACAGCCGACGGCGCACAGGTCGTCGCGGCCGAAGCGTATCAACCGAACGAGAAGGACTTCCGCGCGACGCTCACGCGCGTGCGCAGCGAAGAACCCGATTCGATCGTGCTGATCTCCTACTATTCCGACGGCGCCCAGATCGTTCGCCAGGCGCGAGCCGCCGGTGTGCGCACGCCGATCGCGGCGGTCGGCTCCGTCTATTCGCCGAAATTCCTCGATCTCGGCGGGCCCGCGGTGAACGGCGTCTACACCGAATCGAACTTCTTCCCCGGCGACCCGCGACCTGAGGTGCAAAGCTTCGTGCAGCGCTATCGCGCCAAATATGGCTCCGATCCGGACACCTTCGCCGCCCGCGCGTACGACGCCATGATTCTGGCCAGCGAAGTGATCCGTCGCTACGGCGCGGATCGCGCGGCCGTGCATGACGGCTTCGCGAAAATCAACGACGTGCCGAGCGTGATTTTCGGCAAGTTCAAGTTCGATCCGCAGACGCGCCGCGTCGCAGGCGCAAAGAATCTCGATCTCGTGGTGAAGGACGGCAAGTTCGCGCTATGGGACGGCGCGAGCGCCGTGCACGCGCTATGACTGCCTGGTTCGACTACACGATCAACGGACTGATCGTCGGCAATATCTATGCGCTGCTCGCGGTCGGCCTCGCGCTGATCTTTGGCGTATCGCATCTGATCAATTTCGCTCACGGCTCCGTGTATATGGTCGGCGGCTTCATCGGCTGGCTGTGTCTGACGCGGCTCGGCCTGCCGCTGCCCGTGGCGCTCCTGGCGACTGTCGCGGGCTGCGCGCTGCTCGGCATCCTGATCGAGCGGATCGGCCTGCGGCCGCTGCAGGGCGCGGCCCGGATCGCGCCGCTGCTCGCCACCATCGGCATCAGTTTCGTGCTCGACCAGCTCGCGCAGATCGTGTTCGGACCCGACCCGCGTCCGGTGCCGAGTACGCTGCCGGAGTGGGCGCTGTCGATTGGCGGAGCCACGATTGGCTCGCTCGATCTGCTGATCGCGGTCATTGGCATCGGCGCGGCGGGCGTGCTTTACGTGTTCCTGCGCTTCACGCGACTCGGCTGGGCAGTACGCGCGACCGCCCAGGATCGCGATGCCGCGCAGCAGATGGGTGTCAATGTGAATGCCGTGAATCAGGCCGTGTTCGCGATTGCCTGCGGACTCGGCGGTCTGAGCGGCTTGCTGGTCGGCATGTACTACAACAGCATCGATCCGGCGATGGGCTTTCAGGCGACGTTGAAGGGCGTCGTCGCCTTGCTGATCGGCGGTCTGGGCAACGTGCCGGGCGCGATCGCCGGCAGCCTGCTGCTCGGTCTCGTCGAGAGCTACGGGGTGGCGCTGCTCGGTACCAGCTATCGCGACCTGTTCGCGTTCGTGCTGTTGCTGCTGTTTCTCGTGTGGCGGCCCAATGGACTCTTCAGCGCGAGCCGCCGGTTGCCGCCCGAGCCGCTGACCGGCACTTTCCTGTCGAATCGCCGCGCGCTGCGGATTCCGCGCCGCACGATTGCGGCGGTGGTGGCCCTTGCGTTCGTGCTGCCGCTCGTCGTTCCATCCTCCTACGTGCTGCAGACGCTGACCAATGGCTGGATCTATGGGCTGCTCGCACTGAGCCTGACGCTCGTCGCGGGCACGGTCGGGCAGATTTCGCTGGGCCATGCGGCACTGCTGCTGATCGGCGCTTACGCGTCGGCGCTGCTGTCGATCAATCTGGGCTGGTCGCCGGCGCTGACGATTCCGCTTGCCGGCCTCATCACCGCGGCGGTCGGCACGGTGCTGGTCTATCCGTCGTTCAGGCTGCGTGGACACTATGTGTCGATTGCGACGCTCGGGATCGGTGAAATCATCGGCCTCGTGGTGCTGAACTGGGACAGCCTCACGCGTGGGCCCGTCGGCATTACGGGCATTGCCCCGCTGTCGCTGTTCGGCTGGCAGTTGACGGGCGTGCGCGCCGTCTACTGGTTCACGCTCGCGGTGCTCGTGCTGCTCGCACTGCTGCAGGTGCGGCTCCTGCACTCGCACCTGGGCCGCACCTGGCGCGCGATCCGCGAGGATGACGTGGCGGCGCGCGCCTATGGCATCCGGCCCAACCGCTACAAGGCAATCGCCTTTGCCTGCGGCGGCCTCGCGGCCGGTATCGGCGGAGGCATCGCGGCGCATCTGTACAGCTACATCAACTATCAGACCTTCGACTCGCAAGTGTCGATTCTCGCGCTGACGATGGTGATTCTCGGCGGTCTCGGCAGCGTGATCGGCGCGGTGGCCGGTGCGCTCGCGCTGATCAGCCTGCCCGAGCTGTTCCGTTTTGCCGCCGACTACCGGATGCTGATCTACGGCGTGATATTGCTGCTGCTGGTGCGCTTCCGGCCACAAGGCCTGTTCGGATCGGTATGACGGAGACGACCATGACATCTTCTTTGCCACGC
Source organism: Paraburkholderia sp. BR13439 (assembly GCF_040948805.1). NCBI lineage: Bacteria > Pseudomonadati > Pseudomonadota > Betaproteobacteria > Burkholderiales > Burkholderiaceae > Paraburkholderia > Paraburkholderia sp. BR13439. The sequence goes on from NZ_JBFPKN010000022.1 coordinate 143,283, forward strand.
ACCACTGACATCCTGTTCGACGTGCGGCGCGTCACGCGCCGTTTCGGTGGTCTGGTGGCCGTCGACGAGGTGAATTTGTCGGTTGCGCGCGGCGAATGCGTGAGCGTGATCGGTCCGAACGGCGCCGGCAAGTCGACGCTGTTCAATCTGCTGACCGGCATCGATACGCCCGATTCAGGCCAGGTGAAGTTCGCCGGCGAAGACGTGACCGGCATGGCGCCCGAGCAGCTTGCCGCGCGCGGCGTCGCGCGCACGTTCCAGCATGGACGGGTGTTCGGTAACCTGAGCGTGCTCGACAACGTGCTGATCGGCGCGCATGCGCGGCTCGAGATGACGCGCCGCGGCTGGCCCGTGGTCGGAGCGTTCGCGGAAGTACTACGTGCGCTGGTCGGCCCCACACCGGTACGCCGCGAAGACGCCGCGCTGCGCGACGAAGTGACAGCGCTGCTGGCGCGCTTCGGTACGCGGCTCTCGCCGCGTCTCGACCAGCCGGCGCACAGCCTGTCCTATGCGAACCGTCGACGCGTCGAAATTGCGCGCGCGCTCGCGCTGCGTCCGCGGATTCTTCTGCTCGACGAGCCGACCGCCGGCATGAACGAGTCCGAAACCGCCGAAATGCTCGAACTGATTCTCGAACTGAAGCGCGAGGGGCTCACCATCCTGTTGATCGAACACAAGCTCGACCTCGTGATGCAGCTTTCCGATCGCGTGCTCGTGCTCGAAGACGGCCGCAAGATCGCGTCGGGGCTGCCGACCGAGGTGCGCGACGATCCCGCCGTGATCGAGGCCTACCTTGGACATCGTCAGGTCGGCGCGGCGAGTGGCCGCAATGAAACGGCGGTCGCATGAATAGGTCCAGTCTTCATCTGGTTGCGCCGAACCCATCACCCTCTGCACAAACCGCCATGACCGAGCCGTTGCTGAAACTTGACCAGATCGACACGTTCTATGGGCAGATCCAGGTGCACTTCGGCGTGAGTCTCGGCATTGGCCGCGGCGAGATCGTAAGCCTGCTGGGCGGCAATGCGAGCGGCAAATCGACGGCGATGAAGGTGATTCTTGGCCTGCACAAACCGCGAGCCGGCACGATCAGCTTCGACGGTAAGCCGTTGAACGGCCTGCCGACCTCGCAGATCGTGCGGCGCGGCATCGCTTCGGTGCCGGAAGCACGGCGTCTTTTCGGCGACATGACGGTGCGCGAAAACCTGCTGATGGGCGCTTTCACACGCAACGATCGCGCAGGTATCAGCGACGACTACGAACGCATGCTCGAGCTTTTCCCTCGCGTGAAAGAGCGGCTGACCCAACGGGCCGGCACGCTTTCCGGCGGTGAACAGCAGATGCTTGCGATGGCGCGCGCCTTGATGAGCCGACCCGCGCTGGTCTGCATGGACGAGCCGACGATGGGCCTGTCGCCGCTTTACGTCGACAAGGTGCTCGAACTGATCCAGACGATCAACCAGCAGGGCCTCTCCTTTTTCATGGTCGAGCAGAATGCGAGCCTCGCGCTGCAGATCGCGCATCGCGGTTACGTGCTGCAGACGGGACGTGTGGTGTTGTCCGGCACAGCGGGCGAATTGCTCGGCGACCAGCGGATTCGTGACGCTTATCTCGGCGGATCGCTGGCGGCTCAGACCGCGTCGTGAGCGGCGCTGTGTCGCTTCTCTCGTCGTCGGCCGCGCGACGTTATTGAGCGTGGCGGGTCGAGTTGCCCGGTATCAGTTCGATGGTGGCGCCATGTGCGAGTGCGCGCTCGAGGCGGCGCGCGGTGCTATCCGCGAACGTCTCCAGTGCGACCGCGAAAACGCCTTCGCTTCGCGAGGCCAGGTGTCGTCGAAGGTCCGCTGCAAGGCCTTCGGGCTCGCGAGAATGGCCAGTGGGACTGGCGAGCGTGAGCGTCGTCGTGCCGAGCGACAGGATAGCCAATGCGATGTCATAACCGGGTAGCGGCGCACGCCGTACGTCGGGTTCTCCGAGCAGCGCGCGATATCGTGCGAGGCTGGCATTCAGGTCATTCACGGCGAGCGTAATGTTCGCGACACCGCGCGCGCCGTTTGCGTGATGGCGCACATCGCCTTCGGCGACGCGCAGGCGGCGCGGCGTCAGGTCGCCGCACAGGAAGGGCAGGTCCGCGCTCGATGGTTTGCCGATCTGCCATTCGAGGCGCTCGCCATCGGGACGCACGCGTCCGCCTGCGATGGGGCCGTCGTAGGAGAGCCCTCGTTCCTGAGCGGCGGCGATGGTGCTGGCAACCGATTGCGGCAGCAGCGCGAAATCAACGAAACCATCGCCTACGCGATCGCTAGCGTCCCACCAGCGATGCTCCGGTGCCTCGCGCAGAAAGGCGATCAATTCGACGTAGCTGCCATCCACGAAACCGATCAGCGCGTTATGCGTGGCGCCGTCGGCGTGCGTGCCGCCGCGTTGTACGGTAAAACCAAGCGTAGTGAAATCGGCGATAGTCTGTTCGAGATCCTGTACGCGGATCACGAGATGGTCGAGTGAAAGAGACATGACGGACGAACTCCGCAGTAGGGTCGCCAGCGAGTATGCGAAGCCTGCCGCCAAAACGCTAGTAATGGATTGTCGATTGCATAGCGCGGAAGGTGGATAGGCTCGCCTTGAACCGCGCAATCCCGATCCGTCGCCGGATCGGGATTTGTTGACTTAGAACGTATGCTTGATCCCGGCCGACACGACGACCTGCTTGTTCGTCGTGGACGGAGTGATATATCCGATGGCCGCGACCGCCGGACGTTCGAGCGAATCGGTGCCGCTCGCGTGCTGGAATGCGCCGGTCACATAAAGATCAGTCGCTTTCGAAAGCGAATAGGCGGCGCCGAGATTGACCTGTTCGTACTTTGCGCCTTCCTTGCCATTCACGCTGCCGCCTGCCGTATAGTCGAACGAGGTACCGAAGCGCAGGAAGGGCGTGGCCTGATAACGCAGGCTCGCGCTTACTGTGCTCAGTACCGCGGTGCCGCTATATTGCAACGCATTGAGCGCGGCGTTGGTGCCCAGACCGCGGAACTGCGTATTCGAATACGACACGCCAAAAATTGCGCCGCCCGCCGTATAAGTAGCCGCGACGGACACTGTCTGCCGAGAACGATAAGCAACCCGAATCACTGAAACAAACAATGAAATGCGATATGGATTTCGCTTATTTCTTTCGAATAATGGTCAACCCATCAATAAATCAGCGATAGCACCATTCACCGACGATAGATTTGCGATCCTTATTGGATCGATATCGCAAGACCGTGTGAATGCGTCGCGGCGGCCGCTTTCACAGCAAATGAATTCGTGATGTCGGGGTGAATTGGTAAGGAAGTCCGGTGTCGCGCGACGACTCTTGTGTCGTGCCTTTGCAACGCCGTCTTGCAAAATGCGGAACGAGGGCGGCTTCGCGCGCCGCCGTTGCCGTTTTCGAAAAGAGCTTATTGGCCGTCGAAATAAGCAGGCAGCCGGAAGCCGTCGTAAAAGTGGTTGCTGCGAATCGCACGCTGAAAATCGGCTGACTGGTAGGCCTGCACGATATCCTGCGTCGCCTTGCCATTGCGGTTGGCGGCCTTCACGACCACCTGGTTGATATACGGCGGCGTCATCTGTTCGAGGGCAAGCGCCTCAGTCAGCTTGTGGCCGCTGAAGATTGCGAAATTTCCCTGTATCGCTGCGTAATCGACATCGTCGAGCGCGCGCGGCGCCTGCGCCGATTCGAGCGGTACGAGCTTGATGCCGGCCGGATTGGCGATCACATCCTGCTCGGTCACGTCCACCGGATTCGGGTTCTGTTTGATCCTGATCCAGCCGACGCGCTGAAGAATTTTCAACGCGCGTTCCAGGTTGACAGGATCGTTCGGCACCGCGACTCGCGCGCCGGGCTTCACGTCCGCGAGCGAATGGTGGCGCGTCGAGTAGAGTCCCATTGGCGGCGTCGGAACCTGCACTACGCCGACCAGATCGGTGCCGTTGCGGTCGTTATACGACTTCAGATAGACCTCATGCTGCATCACGTCGGCGACGATCTCGCCTCGGTAGACGGCCTGGTTCGCCTCGAGTCCGGTACTGAACTCAACGTATTTGATCGAGTAGCCTTTCTTGCGCAGTTGCGGCTCGACGCCCTGCCTGAATTCGTCCGCGTAAGGTCCCGGGACGAAGCCGATGCGCAGTTCCTGTGGTGCGGGGTTATCGGTTGCGTGGACGGTAGCGGCGGCAAAACCGGCAAGCGTGGCCGCCAGCAGGGCAGCGCTCGCAAGACGCCGCCTGACGGCGAACGAAACAGCGGTGTTTCGGGTCATGATCCTGTTACTGAAAAGATAGTTGAAAAACCGCCGCGCCATGGGACGGGCTACGCTTCATATCCGGGCGGCACGAAAAAGCCGCCATACGCCTGTTCGAGCAGATGCGCGAAAGCGATCGGTGTACGGTCCTCGAGCCATGGGCCAACTGCTTGCGCACTGACGGGCAAGCCGTCGTCGTCGAGACCGAGCGGAAAACTGGTGGCCGGCAATCCCGGCAGCACCGGCAGGCCCGCCCAATGAAAGAAGTCGAGGAAGCGCACGTCGCGCACGCCGTTGTCGAAGGCGACCGGATAGGTGCGCTCGTCTTTGGGCTCCTCGTGGTTGTGACGGAACGCGGCGACCGGGGCGACCGGCGTGACGACCACATCGAATGCTTTGAAAAGCCGTTCCCACTGATGACGCAACGCATGGCGTTGCTCGTCGGCTTTGAGCCAGTCGCGGTGCGCGAGGTGTGGCGCCCGTAGCCAAGCGGCGTTGGCGCTCTCGTCATCGGGGGCGAGCGCGGCGAGGCGTTGTCGGGCCGCCTCGCTCGGCACATGCGGCTCGGCGAGCGACGACCCGAGCAGCGTCCGGTACAGCGCATGCGCACGCACGAGATCGGGCAGCAGGCCCTGCGGCAGATCGGCCGGGCTGCTGACCTGTGCACCTTGCGTGCGCAACCGCTCGACCACGCGCTCGATCACGAGACGCTCCGACACACTGCGTTCGGTGCCCGGCCATGTGTCGACCACCAGCACGCGGAAGTCGGCGAGCCGTGCGTGGCGCGCGGGTGGCAACGCGGCGCGCCACGCTTTGGCCGTCAGCGGATCGCGGTTGAGAAGCAGATCCAGTGCGAGTTCGAGATCAGCCGCGCTGCGCGCGAGCGGACCCGCCACGCTGAGATCGCGGGCGGACGCGCGGCCTCTCGGCACGCCGCTGCCGACCAGCGACACGAGGCCGTAGCTCGGCTTATGTCCAAAAACGCCCGTGAAGTGCGCGGGAATGCGGATCGAGCCGCCGATATCCGAGCCAATCTCGAGGGCGACATAGCCGGCCGCGAGCGCCACCGCGGAGCCACCCGACGAGCCCCCGGGCGTCCGTTCCAGATCCCACGGATTGCGCGTCAGCCCGTAGACTTCGTTATAGCTTTGCAGGTCCGCGAGACCGAGCGGCACGTTGCTCTTGCCGATGATCACCGCGCCTGCCTCACGCAACGCGGCGACAGCGAGCGAATCGCGTTCGGCGCGATTGTCCGCGAAAGCCGGATTGCCGACGCTGGTGGCGAGCCCGGCAACATCGAACGATTCCTTCACCGTGATCGGCACGCCAAGCAGCGGCCGTCGCTCGCCACGCGCAAGCGCCGCATCGGCTTCGCGGGCGGCGGCCCGTGCCGCTTCGAAGTCGCGCGCGACCACGGCGTTCAACACGTCATCGAAGCGCGCGATGCGAGCGAGGCTGTGTTCCAGCAGATCGACCGCTGAAACGCGGCCCTCGGCCAGGGCGTGGGCCTGTTGCTTCGCGCTCGCGAACGTCAGTGCATTCAGTAGCGCGGACTTCGGGTCGTCCAGTTCCAGTGTGCTCATTTTTCAGGGGCCCTCGTCAGAGTGTCAGGTTTTCGGTTCGATCCAGGTGTCGGAGAAATCGCCGGCGGTCAGGTCGATGCTGTTGTTCAGGTTGTGCACGCGTGCGTGATACACCTGCAATGCCGAGGGCACCGTAACGAGCGGAAGCACCGGCAGGTCGCGGCCGACGATCTGCTGGACTTGCCGGAACGCGGCCGCGCGGCGCGTCTCGTCGGATTCGGTCGCGGCCGCGCGAAATAGCTCGTCCACTCGCGGGTTCTGATAGTGCGACGCGTTGATCCAGATCAGCGGATGCCGGACGCCGTCCGACCAGTAGATGCGCTGCACGCCGACGGTCGGGTCGTACAACCGGCCAAGGCCATTCAGGTTCAAATCGAATTCGCGTGCCGTGTACGCGCGGCGCAGATAGGTCGGTAGATCGCCGTCGAGAATCGTCGCTTTGATGCCGATGCGCGACAACGCCGCGCGCAGATATTCCGCCGCGCGCCGGAAATCCGCGCCGCTGATGTAATTGATCTTCAGCGCGAAGCGTTGGCCGTCAGCCTGCTTCGGATAACCCGCCGCGTCGAGCTGATGGTTCGCGGCGTCGATGTCGAAGGGATAGTGGAACGTGCTGTCGTCGTAGTAGCTCGACAATACGGCTGGCACCGGCGAGTCGACCACGCTCGAGCGGCGGTAGAACACGTTGTCCTTGATGAAGTTCCGATCGATTGCATGCGCGATTGCCTTGCGAACCTCAGGCTTCGCGAGCACCGGATTCTCGAGGTTGAATTCGAGGAATGCCGCGTTGTTCAGATACGCGTCGTAGCTGTCGTCGATTTTCAGGTACGGCAGTTTCGCGAGGCGCCCGAGATCGGCCAGGCCGACATTGGTTGCGGCGTCGACTTCGCCGGTTTCCAGCGCCGTGGAGATGGACGCCTGGTCGGGCACGATCCGATAGATCACACGGTCGAGATGCGGTGCGCCCGCGCGCCAGTAGTTCGGATTTCTGCGCAAGCTGATGTGACTGCCTCGCACCCACTGATCGAACACGAACGGACCGGTGCCGATCGGCGCGCTCAGATTGGGACTCGTGAGCGGATCGCCGTCGCCATAACGGTGCTGCGGCACAATCGGCAATTCCGCGGACGACAAAGCCTTGATCAGATACGGTGTCGGTTTGCCGAGTACGACCACGGCCGTCAGCGGGTCGGGCGTGTCGACGCGTTCGACATTGGCGAGCGTGATACGTCCGCGCGGGCCGAGACGTTTTTGGGTGAGGATCGAGTAACGCACGTCGGCGGATGTGAAGCTCTCCCCGTCATGCCACTTCACGCCGGGCCGCAGCCTGAACCTATATTGCAGACCGTCGTCACTCGTGCTCCACGCGATGGCGAGCAAGGGCTGCGGCCTGAACTGCGCGTCATAACGCAATAGTCCCTCGGTGATTTTGGCGCTGATGTTGCGGATCACCGTGTTTGTGTCGAGCAGCGACACCAGCGACGGCGGCTCTTGTTGCACCGCGAAGGTCAGCGTGCCGCCCTGTATGGGCGTGGGATCGGCTCCGGCCAAAGCGCCCGCCGAAGCGGCGGCGCTGGTCGCGTGCGCGAGACGTCCCGAGGAGCCCAGCGCGCCGGCGGATAGAAGCGCCAGTGAACCCTGGATGAAATGCCGACGATCAAAGCGCATGGCTACCCCCGTTGAAGAAGTGTCTGGCCATGTTGGGCATCGCCATGACGCGCGAGGCGCCCAAAGAATGGATGCCCAGGATCATTGAAACCCGGCGTGGACGGATGTCCGCTCGTCACGAGCGAATCGACGAAGGCTTCGTCTTCAGCATTCAGGCGGTAGGCGAGCGCGGGCAGATAGTCCTGCCACTGCGCTTCGGTGCGCGGCCCGGCGATCGTCGAGCTGATATAGCGGCTATTGAGCACCCACGCGAGCGCGAATTGCCCGGCGGAAAGGCCGCGGGCTTGCGCGTGCTCGCGTACGCGCCGCGCCAGTTCGAGCGATTCGGGACGCCACTCGGTCTGCTGCAAGCGCCGGTCGCTACGCCCCGCGCGGGTGTCGGCGCCGGGCGTGGCGCCCGGTTCGTATTTGCCCGTGAGTACGCCGCGCGCGAGCGGGCTATACGAAATCACGCCGAGCCCGTAGCGATGCGCCGCCGTCAATTGTTCGGCTTCGGCCTGGCGGTTCGCGATGTTGTAGAGTGGCTGGCTCGCGGCCGGCGCGTCGAGTCCGAGCGCCTGAGCGGTATGGCTGAACTCGGCGATCTTCCACGCGCGATGATTGGACAGGCCAAAGTAGCGCAGCTTGCCGGCGCGAATCAGATCGTTGAGCGCGCGCACGGTCTCTTCAACCGGCGTCTGATGATCTTCGCGATGGATGTACAGCAGGTCGATGTAGTCGGTGCCGAGGCGCCGGAGGCTCGCATCGACGGCGCGCTCGATATGCTTGCGCGACGCGCCTCGCGCATTGACGTCGCGCTCATCGAGCGGATTGGCGAATTTGGTCGCGAGCACCCAGCGTTCGCGCTGCGCGGCAATCGCGCGTCCGACCACGCGCTCCGACTCGCCTTCGACGTAGACGTCGGCGGTGTCGATCGAATTGACGCCCTGTTCCAGCGCCTGTTCGATGATCCGCGCAGCGGTGGCCTCGTCGGTGGGCCCGCCGAACATCATCGTGCCTAGCGTCAGTGTCGAGATCCTGATACCACTGCGACCGAGTTGTCTGTATTCCATGAAAGTCGAATTCCGTAAGAGTTTGAGTCGAAAGCGCTTTAGCGTTGCAGCCAGACGTCGGCGAAACTGGCCGATACGCCGTCTGGTCCCGTCGTATGGTTATGGACCGCGCGTGAGTACACGGTCAGGTATTGCGGCGACACCAGGTTGATGTCAGGCAGATCGCGTTCGAGAATGCGCTGAATCTGCGAGAAGAGCTCCTTGCGTCTGGCTTCATCGGTTTCCTCGGCGACCTGCGTGAACAACTGGTCGATCTGTGGGTTGCTGTAGTGGGAACCGTTCGTGAACGGCACGCCGCGCCGGAAGTTGTTGCTCGTATAGAGCCGCGCCACACCGACCACCGGATCGAACAGGTTGCTCATGCCGTTGATCGAAAAGTCGAAGTCGCGGTCGGTATAGATACGCTTCAGATACGCGGGCAAATCCTGGCTGCGCACGGTGACCGCAATACCGACGCGAGCCAGCGCGGATTTCACGTAAGCGGCGGTGCGCGTGGGCAGATCGCCTATCGGCAGCGGGTCGACAGTCAGCGCGAAGCGGGTACCGTCCGCCTTGCGTGGATAGCCGGCTTCGTCGAGCAGTGCGTTGGCGTGCTCCACGTTGAACGGATACGGCGTGGGCGCCGGGTCGTAGTAGGGGCTCGTCGGGATGATCGGACTTGCGAGCGGCGTCGCGTAGCCGTAGAAGATCACCTTGCGGATCACGTCGCGATCGAGCGCCGACGCAATCGCCTGACGCACCTTGAGGTCCTTCAGTACCGGATTGTCGAGATTGAACTCGATCCGCGTCACACCAGCCTGGAACTCATAGCCGCGAGGGTCAAGCGCGAGCTTCGGATTGCTTTTCAGCCGCTCGATGTCGGAGAGCGGCACGGGCGTGTCGCCGCTCAGATCGACGGAACCGTCTTCGAAGGCGACGGTGCGCGCGGCCGGATCAGTGATGACCTTGACGACGATCTTGTCGAGCAGGGGTTTGCCCTTGTCCCAGTAGTCGTCGTTGCGTGCATATTCGATGTAGCTGCCGCGCACCCATTTGACGAAGCGGAACGGGCCGGTGCCGACCGGCGCGTTATTGGCCGGGTTGGTCAGGGGGTCGGTGCCTTCGTAAATGTGTTTGGGTACGATCGGCGTCTCCGACGACGAAAACGCCTTGATCAGATACGGCGCGGGCTTTGACAGCGCGATGACGACGGTGTAGGGGTTCGGCGTCGTCACATCGGTGACGTTCGCGAAGGTGGTCTTGGCGCGCGGGTGAACTTGCCTGAGCGTCTGGATCGAATACGCGACATCGGCGGAGGTGAAGGGCTGACCGTCATGCCATTTCACACCGTGGCGCAAATGGAAAACGTAATTGCGACCGTCGTCGCTGACTTCCCATGACGTTGCAAGCGAAGCTTTCGGCTGCAACTTGAAGTCGTATTCGAGCAGGCCTTCGACCACTTTGGGGCTGACCTTCAGCACATTGGTCGCAGTGGTCGCGAGATTGACGAGAGCGGTGGGCTCCGGCGTGACGACGAAATTGAGTGTGCCGCCGCGTGTCTGTGCGTCAGCGTGAGAAACAGAGAGCGCGACGAGCAGCGCAGCCGCGAATCCGAGCGCGCCGTTGACAAGGCGCGTGCGGCGGCGGCGCAGCGCGGCCTGCGATGTGACATATGCCATCGTACGGTTGTGCGAGAAGAGAGAAGGAAGGAGACCGTGAGTTGGTTCAGACCATGGCGGGCGCCGTCGTGTCACGGCGCGCGAGCGCGGCACGCAGTGGCGCGGGGTGGACCCATGCGTCGAAATCGAAGTCGGTTGGAATGAATCCCCACTTGAACAGGAATTGCTTGAAGTCGGCGAGCGCCGCCAACGCTTGCGGATCGAGTCCGATGCTCAATTGCCGATGCAGTCCGCCCGGATAGGCACGCTCGACCCAATGTTCCGCGCTGCGCGTTTCGCGAGCCACATAGTGCGCGACGTCGCCGGCATGGCGTTGCGCCCAGTCGCCGGTGTCGAGCGTGCGAGCGAGCACCCGTTCGACCAGATCGGGACGCTCGCGCAACAGCTGCGCGTCCACCGTCAATGGCCGAGGCGTGCCGTTGTTCGCGTGCAGCAGCCGATTCGGTTGTGCGCTGATATCGATGAGGATCTTCGCATTCAGCAGATTTGCGATATCGAGTCCCGTCGCGCCTTTGACGAACACGACGTCCGCTTCGCCGCGCAGCAGTGCTTCGGCTTCGCGGGCGAATTCGTGGGAGCGCTGGGCGTCCAGCCAGTCGGCGAGCGGGGCATCGGCGGCCGGCTTGGCATCTTCGAGGCCTCGCGGCGTATGCGGCAGGTCGACCAGATCGACGTCTTTGAGTTGCACGCCGAGCGCGCCGAGCAATGACGTGAAGCCACGCAAGGCAGTCGCGCGATGAAAGTCGACCACGCTTGCGCGCGCATTGAGCGGAAAGCCGAAGCGGCGTCCCGCAAGCGATTCGGCGCTCGCGTCGAGTCGCCGGTCGAGCGTGATCAGGGCCTGAAATTCATCCACCCAGCTTAGGCCGATCAGTCGTGTATCGCTGCCTTGCGAACGCGCCCACAGCGCGGGAATGTTTCCACCTTGGCGAAACGACCATGGCTGCGCGTGTGTGAAATGCGAGCGGCGAATGTTGACGTCGTCGGCGTCCTGGAGCGCTTTCACGTCGATGCCGTCGGTCGCGAATTCCTCTTCGAGCCAGCCTTTCTGTACGGTGATACCGAACGGAGTGGGGGCAGGGCAGCGGGTGTACCAGAGTCGGCTCATTCGATCGCCTTGAAGTTAGGAGAGGGTGGGCAGTCAGAGACGCAGGCCTGCCTCGCGCAATAGCGGCAGCACGCGAGCGCCGAAGAATTCGAGGTCCGGTTTGAAGTCAAAGAAGCTCAACTGCACGCCGTCGATACCCGCGTGATGCAGGCGCACGATGTATTCGGCGATCTGGTGCGGCGAGCCGACGATCGAGATGTTGCCGCCGACGGCTCGGGCGGCCGCCTGATTACGCTGCTCGGCGTTGCCGCGCCATGCGTGCGCGTCACTATCGAATCGATGGAAGCTGCCCTCGTCGCCATGCGCGACGATCGCGTCACGATAGGCGAGCGCTTCGGCTTCGGTTTCGCGGCAAATCACCATCGGGTTGATCAGAGTGCGGACTTTGCGCCCGTACTTTGCGGCCGTTGCCTTCACGCGCGCCGTGTGTGCCGGCAACGCGGCCAGCGCGGCTTCGATTTCGGAGCCAGCGGGACTGGTGATGAACACGACGTCCGAGTAACGTGCGGCGAAGTCGATCCCCGCATCCGATCCCGTCGCATTCACGAGCAGCGGGCGCCCGTATTGCGGCTTCGGCGTGACGAACGCCTTGTCGAGCTTCCAGCTCGACAGCCCTGGCGCGAAGCTGAAGTTATCCGGTTGTGTCCAAAGCTGTTGCACCGCGTCGAGAAACTCGCTCGCCAGCTCATAGCGGCGGTCATGTTCGATGCGCTGCCAGCCGAACATTTCGTGTTCGACCGCGCGATGTCCGGTCACGACATTGATGCCCCAGCGTCCCTTCGAAATGTGATCGAGCGTCGCGGAGAACTTTGCGAAATGCAGCGGATGCCACGGGCCATAAAGCACATGACTGGTGGCGACCAGAATGATACGGTCGGTTCGCGCGGTCATGGCCGCGAGCGACATGAACGAGTCGAGGGCCTGACCGTTGAACACACCGCCGTAGCCGCCCTTGGGCAGCCACTGGGACAGCGCGAATACCAGATCGAAGCCAAGGCTCTCGGCCTTTTGGACGAGCGCCAGGTTGTAGTCGAAGTTCCAGTCGGTGCTGCGCGGCAACGTTGAGGCGCTCCAGCCGCCTGCCTGAATCGGCAGGAATAGCCCGATCAGCAAGGGCTGTTCGAACGCGCGGGCAACCGGACTATCGGCGAATTCGACGGGCGAGCGCACATGTACGAAGGGGGTGGCGTCGCGCGTGGTGTCCGGCGATTGCGCTGACGCTTGCGACTGAGCGGCGAAAATGGATTGGGTCACAGGTATTGTCCGTGCCGTTTGACGTAAAAGGCGCTTGTTCTTTTCAAGCGCTCGGTCATCTTGCGTGATGGTTGGCGCCAGGCGTCCGTATCAAACCTCAGTGCAAACCGATAGGACTCGCGTCAACGCAGTAGATCACGCGAGGTTGGCAACGCAAAACAATGAATTCTTCTTTTCATTTGAGGCATTGCCGCGGCATGGGCTTCAGGTCTGCCCGGTGGGCGCAGGATGCACGCCGTTCAGATAGAAGTTGCCGACCGCCGCGTATTTCCAGCGCACCGGATCATGCACGGTGTGAACCCGCGCGTTGCGCCAGTGCCGGTCGAGATTGAACGACGGATGCGTCGAGCGAGTGCCAGCCAGCTCGAACAGCTTGCTGCCCGCTTCGATCGCGATTTCGGTCGTCAATGCCTTGGCTTGCGCGACGGCGATCGACGCGGCCGCAATCGAGTTGGGGCCGGTATCGGCGAGACAGCGATCGATCTCGCGACCGGCGCGGTCCATCATCGCTTCGGCCGCGTGCAGACGCGTGGTCATTTCGCCAAGCTGGTGGATCACATACGGATCGTCGCCGAGCGGCGGGATGGCGTTCGACGACGAAGCCGCGTCGCGTTCGCGAATAAAGGAGATCGTCGCATCGATCGCGGCGCGCGCAATGCCCGCGTCGATGCCGACATGGCTGATCTGCGTGACTGCGTTTTGCGGCCAGAGCGTGTAGCTTTGATGAATCGGTAACACGTTGAGCGGGGGCACCCAGACGTCCTCGAAAATCACGGTTCCGCTTGCGGTGGTTTTCTGGCCGAAGCTCTGCCAGTCGTCGATGATCTTCATGCCCGGGTGACCGGCCGGCACCACGGCTACAGTGCGGCGCCCTTCCTGGTCCTGGCCGATGGTCGACACATAGTCGGCGAAAAGCGCTCCGGTCGAATAAAGTTTGGTACCGGATAAACGGAAGCCGCCGCGCTCCGGTGTGATGGTCATCGCGGAGCCGCTGGGCAGCCGTCCGCCCACGTCGACGTTCGCATTGCCAAAACGCGCGCCGCCCAGAATCTCGCCGAGAAAGAACGACCGTTGTTGCGCGTTGCCGGTTTTCCAGATCCAGAACACCGCGCTATTGTGGTTCTGCTGGATTTGCGCGATCGACGGATCGGCTTCAGCGAGGATGGCGAATACACGAGCCACGGTCGCGTAGGAGACTTGTGCTCCGCCGTATTCGCGTGGCACGGTCATGGCCCACAGTCCTGCACCGGAACAGGCGTCGAGTTCCGCGAAAGGCAGGATGCGTTCGCTATCGCGGAGCGCCGCATCGAGCGCGAAGCGCTCGGCGAGCGCTTGCGCGGTGCGCAGCGCTTCATCGTCGGACTTGAGAATGTGCGCTGGTGAATACACGCGTGGGGTCACTCGGGCGGTCTCTTCGAACGCGATGTCTGAAGCGTGAGCGGTCATCAACGACTCCTGGGCAGTCCATTCAGGACCGGGACTAAGGCTGAACGAGTGATTCTTTTCAACATGCAATTGCTCTCGCATACGAAGTTCGTCATCGAGCAGCAATTTCCCGCGGCTGCGTTGAGCCCAAAAAAAGTACCGGCAAATAGACCCAATGGACAACGAACAATAATTTCTATCCTTATATGTGCGTTGAGCGGGCCCCAGCGCAACTGACGCATAGGTTTAAGCAAAGCAGAATCGCTTCGTTCGTTGATCCACGGTGGCTGGCTATGCTGTGCGGTGAATCCTCAATCGAAGTTTCGACGATCGATCGAACCATTCATTCATGACGACCCTGAACGAGTACCTCCAGCAGAAACGCATCGCCTGGCTCGCGAAACGCGAAACGGCGCGTAACGACCCGCATATCAAGGCTAACCAGCTGAAAGCCAATGTGCGTGCATTGGGACGCAGCGGTGTACGCGAAATCCGTATCCGCGATTTCCAGGTGATCAGCGACAGTCCCGCCGATTTCGCCGGCTACGACCTCGGACCTACGTCACCGGAATTGCAACTCGGTGTACTGGGGAGCTGCCTTACGCATATCACGCTGATTCAGGCTGCCGAGCGGCAATTGCGGATAGATTCAATCGATGTGGAGGTGACTGGAGAACAGCATCCGCTCGCGCAGCAACCGGGCTTCGAGCATGTGCCGATCTTTCCGCACAACATCCGCTATACGCTCGATATCGTGTCGCCGGAACCACCCGATGCGATTCGCGCGCTGCATGAAGCGGTAGAGGCGGTTTGCCCGATCTACAACCTGCTGAAGAACCCGCAGACGATCGTCGGTGAATTGCGGCACGTTAGCGCGGCGTAACAACCGTTCGGTGTGGCGCAACGTGAAAACGTGGCGGTCGCGGCGATGCGCCGAGGGGCGCCTTTTCATTGCATCTGCGCGAATAACCTAAGTGGAAATCGGTAGTTGTCGGCGCGCAGGCTGTCCCTATACTGACTCGCCGGCACATGCGTGCATCGTGTGCAAAGTTCATGCTAAGGATGACGGATGAACGAAATCCATACATTGCACGCCGCCACGTCGCCGATCAACCCCCAAACACGTCGCGCGACAAGTGCCGCGACCAAGGAGAGCAACGATGAGTGCAGCCCCCGCTACCGACGAAGCCGAACTGCGGATCAGTCCGCTGTCCGCGCATATCGGCGCGGAAATCAGCGGAGTCGATCTGACCCGGCCGCTCGACCAGAAGCAGATTCAAGCGATCCGCGCCGCGTTGCTGAAGTGGCGTGTCGTGTTCTTTCGCGAGCAGTTTCTGAGCCACGAGCAGCACGTCGCCTTTTCCTCGCAGTTCGGCGAGCTGACGGTCGGGCATCCGGTGTTCGGCCACGTCGAAGGCCACCCGCAGATCTACTCGATTTCGAAATTCCGCAGGGCGACGCGTTTCGAAGGGCAGCCGCTGCTGCGGCCGTGGACCGGCTGGCATACCGATGTGACCGCGGCCGTCAATCCGCCGTTCGCGTCGATCCTGCGCGGCGTCACGATTCCGCCGTACGGCGGCGACACGCAATGGACCAACCTCGTGATCGCTTATGAAAAGCTGTCCGAGCCGCTGCGCAAGTTCGTCGACGGTCTGCGCGGCGTGCATCGCTTTGCGCCGCCGCAAGGCGCGAAAGGCACCGAAGCGTTTGCAGCGGCGGTCGAGCGGCATACGCTCGTCAGCGAGCATCCACTTGTGCGCGTGCATCCGGAGACCGGCGAGCGTGCGCTCTACGTGAGCCCCGGATTTCTGAAGCAGATCGTCGGCGTCACTCCGCGCGAAAGCCAGCTGCTGCTCGAACTGCTGTGGGAACACGTGACGCGGCCGGAATTCACGGTCCGCTTCAGATGGGAAGCGGGCAGCGTGGCGTTCTGGGACAACCGCACGACCGCGCATCTCGCGCCGACCGATATTCTCGATCTCGACTTTGATCGCCAGTTGTACCGCACGACGCTCGTCGGCGATGTGCCGGTCGGACCGGACGGGCGCGCGTCGGTGTCGCTGGAAGGTTCGCCTGTTGGGGCGGCCGCCGCCATTGCGCTGAACTGAACGGAGACCGCCCATCGGGCGGTCCGGTTCGATTTCCTGCGCTGTCAGAACGCGAAGCGGCCTTCCGCAACGAACGTCGCCAGCGGATTACGCGGGCTCGGTGTCTCACGCGTTTGCAAGGCCTCGGGCAACGAAGCCTTGTCGCCGGCGCGGCCGATGGCAACGGCCGCTTCGATCGCATAGTCCTCGGGGATCGCGAGTTCCGAACGGATTTGCTCGCGCTCGATGCCGGCAAGGCCGTGCGCCTTCCACCCTGACAGGCTCGCCTGCAGCGCGAAATAACCCCACGCGGCGCCGGTATCGAACGAATGCGAAGCGAGCGGCACTTCCGCCGCTGCGCCCGGCGGCGTGAAGGTGCGTTTCGACAGCACGATCAGGATCGCCGCAGCATGCTGCGCCCAGCCGCGGTTAAACTCGTTCAGAAAGCCCAGAAAGCGCGCCCAGTGCTCGGTGCCGCGACGCGCATAGACGAAACGCCACGGTTGCGAGTTATACGAAGAGGGTGCCCAGCGGGCCGCTTCGAGAAAGGTCAGCAATGTCGATTCGGGAATCGTGTCCTGCGTGAACGCGCGCGGCGACCAGCGCTCGAGAAATTGTCTGTCGATCGGATGCTCGGCGGTACGGAAGTTCGAAGTGGTCATGTCTGTGCCATTGAGAAGAGAACGGGGTGGGACGCTTTTGAGCGTACGCGCGCCAGAATCAGGACGTTAAGTCGAGGCGAACGCAAATCCAACCAATGTTTGTGCATATGAAAAGCACTCGACGGGAGAATGCGTTTCATCGGCACCGCCGGGCCGACATTGCATTCACAGCGCAATGCATTGCACAAATGCTTGTTTGCGCAAGCGCGCGCCGCTGACTAAATTGAATAAATGTCATCAGCAGGGAATGAAATGAACGCGTCCCACCCGTGAATGTGAGCGCAAAGGGAGGTGGATCCTCACGGGCCAACGGCATCGATGTGCCCACGTGGAAAATACGAAGTTTCCAGGCAAACCGGAGGATC
>NZ_JBFPKN010000230.1:0-252 GCF_040948805.1 Paraburkholderia sp. BR13439
ACCTTCAGGCGGTTGGCCCGCCGGTTGGCAAAAAGGTAAGCATGGTGCGGATGCGCGGCGCCGAACACGGTTATCACCCGACCCAGTGCCGTATCGAAGCCGGCCCGCATGTCCAGCGGGTCGACTGTAAGCGCCCGGTCATCCCATCTTGAGTCACGGTGAAAGTCTTGGGAGCATCGTGTTCACTTAAATAGGTGGACACGTGAACACTATTGAAGAAGCAGCGGCACCTAGCCGTCGACGACGCCGGCG
>NZ_JBFPKN010000231.1:0-252 GCF_040948805.1 Paraburkholderia sp. BR13439
GGTTCAGATAGCCCCGCGCGACCCCCGCCCCGCCAATGTAGAGCTCACCCACCGCCCCGAACGGCACCGGCTCGCCATGACCGTCCAGCACATACACCCGCGTGTTCGCAATCGGACGGCCGATCGGAACGTGCGTCGATACAGCGCATCCGCTCGGAATTTCGTAAAAGGTGCAACCCACAACCGTTTCGGTCGGCCCGTATTCATTCACCATCCTGGCGCCAGGCTGAACCCTGCGCCACAACTCGACTG
>NZ_JBFPKN010000232.1:0-251 GCF_040948805.1 Paraburkholderia sp. BR13439
TGTACCTTACTACCGCGCTTGCGCTTATAACCGTCATAACCCGCACGCGGGCCGCTCTCGCAGGTCGACTGTATCGTGCGGCCATCGAGGATGACCGCGCTGGGCTGTCCCCGACGGCCCTGTCCCACGCCTATCACCGAGCGCAGGTCACTCACCATGCTCTCAAAGCAGCCAGCCTGCAACCAGCGTTGAGTCTGCTGATACACCAACTCCCACGGCGGGAAATCATTGGGCAGCATCCTCCACGGCGC
>NZ_JBFPKN010000233.1:0-250 GCF_040948805.1 Paraburkholderia sp. BR13439
CTGGTTGCCAAGTACGCTGACCACCTTCCCCTGTACCGTCAGGAGCAGATCTTTGCGCGAGCGGGCGTCGCGATACCGCGCTCGACATTGGGCGCATGGGTCGGTACGTGCGGCGTGCAGCTACAACGTAAGCGGTCAATTAACGACGCCCATCAGAGTTGTTGAACAGGGCAATAGACTTACCGCAGTTCGGCGGGCATGCACCAGGGAAGAAGCGCGGCGTAGTCGTCGACGGTCTGCGCGAGCGGTA
>NZ_JBFPKN010000234.1:0-250 GCF_040948805.1 Paraburkholderia sp. BR13439
CTGGCCGAGCTGAAGCACACCGCTCGAAGCAAGCTCAAGAGCGGCCAGAAGCGCAAATCGATTATCGTTGCCTGCTGGAAGCAAGCCGAGCTTTGGTAATGTCATGATTTACGTAACTCTCAATAGATAGCGGCAGGCTCATCGGACGGACTTCTGTAATGCGGTAGCCAACCCGCGGATATCAGCATGATCCACCGTCGAGATGTACTGCTACGTCGCCCTCAGGAAATTCCGACAATATGAATTCGAC
>NZ_JBFPKN010000235.1:0-250 GCF_040948805.1 Paraburkholderia sp. BR13439
CGAGGTGCGTCGCGCGGACCAATCGATAACGGTTAGCTGGCCAACCTCAGAGGCAGCGCAGTGCGCTGCCTGGCTGCGCGAGTGGCTTGCATGATCCGCATCGATCAGGTGTGGCTGGCAGTCGACCGTAAGCGGCCAGCAAACCCGTCTTGGCGAACTGAACTAGCGGATGGGATCCGCCGGTTGCCAGCGATGAGGCAGCAATGCTGCGATGTCGCTGGCCTTTTGAGTCGGCAATCGGGTGAGAACG
>NZ_JBFPKN010000236.1:0-250 GCF_040948805.1 Paraburkholderia sp. BR13439
TTCCGCCGACTCGCACGAGACTACGAGCGATTGCCCGAAACTCTGGCTGGCTTGCACTTCGTCGTCTTCTCCGTGCTTATGCTTGTTCACTTTGCAACCCTTAGCAAAAGTGCCTAACACCCTCTAGAGCGTGTTAGGAACTTCGATTGAGACCTGGTATCCTGGCGGGATGAAAACAACGGACCGCAAAGGGTATCCGACTGATGTGTCGGATGAGGAATGGAGTTTCGCGGCGCCGTATCTGACGCTG
>NZ_JBFPKN010000237.1:0-249 GCF_040948805.1 Paraburkholderia sp. BR13439
GCCGACACACCGTGCCGCCGACATAGCGCAACTGCTTCCTCATCGCTGGACGCCGACCGCTGCTTGATCGTTTGATCGTTTGAGCGATCGCCCCAGTCAAGATGCCTTCCCCGGGTGCTTACGGCGCATGGGTCGGTACGTGCGGCGTGCAGCTACAACCGCTGGTCGACGCGCTGCATCAGGAAATCCTGCAGCAGGGTGTGCTGCATGCGGATGAGACGCCGGTACAGATGCTCAGTCCCGGCAAAG
>NZ_JBFPKN010000238.1:0-248 GCF_040948805.1 Paraburkholderia sp. BR13439
GCCTCACAGTGCTTTAAAAAGGTTGATGCGCGTTGAAATTGCACAATGCGAAAGATTTAGCGACGGTGGGCGCTCAAATCGTGGAAGGCCGATTCCGGGCGGGGGTATTTCCGCATCCTGTTAAGCGTTGGGGGTTTCCGGTGGAAATCGTGTTGTTGGAATTGCAGAGACCTGGCATATTGCTGGGTATAGCCTGCAAATTCTGACGAGGTTTAGATGGGTCCGAAGGCGCCTGTAACGGAGAAGGA
>NZ_JBFPKN010000239.1:0-245 GCF_040948805.1 Paraburkholderia sp. BR13439
ACCTTCAGGCGGTTGGCCCGCCGGTTGGCAAAAAGGTAAGCATGGTGCGGATGCGCGGCGCCGAACACGGTTATCACCCGACCCAGTGCCGTATCGAAGCCGGCCCGCATGTCCAGCGGGTCGACTGCCAGCCACACCTGATCGATGCGGATCATGCAAGCCACTCGCGCAGCCAGGCAGCGCACTGCGCTGCCTCTGAGGTTGGCCAGCTAACCGTTATCGATTGGTCCGCGCGACGCACCTCG
>NZ_JBFPKN010000023.1:0-121888 GCF_040948805.1 Paraburkholderia sp. BR13439
CGCCGGCGTCGTCGACGGCTAGGTGCCGCTGCTTCTTCAATAGTGTTCACGTGTCCACCTATTTAAGTGAACACGATGCTCCCAAGACTTTCACCGTGACTCAAGATGGGATGACCGGGCGCTTACCTTCTGCCGCGCACGCAGTTCGATTTGTTCGCGACGAACAAGCCAGGTTTCGAGGCTTTTTCGTATCGCGGCTCCGAAATCTTCAGCGACTCGATCGTCGAGTATGGCGATTGCAGCGACTATATGGTGTCGCCCAAAGGTTGGGCGGAGATGTTCGAGCGCAACCGCATTGTTCTTCGCGCGGGTCATGAGGCATCGACGCGCACCTTGACAGTTTGACCCGAAAAGCACATATCGTCAGGTCGAGTTCGTGACCAGTTAGCCAGATCGACGATAACTAACCATAATCTCCCGGCGGATCGGCGGGACGACTGAATACATGCACCGACTCGACCGGCGATGCTGTTCTGGCTTCGCCGCAACTGGATTAGCGGCGACTTGATTGAATTGAACGCCATTTCGTTTATCCTGTTTCCATAGTCGTGCGATGGTCCAAACCAGCAGTGCTCTCGTCGGAGGTCACGGCCAATGAGTCCCGTCATTGTCACCCTGCTCGTGCTCCTGGGCATCGGGCTGTTGCTTGCGCTCTGGCTAATGGGCATCTACAACGGGCTGGTGGTTGCCCGGAAGCGCTTCGAGAACGCCTTCGCGCAGATCGATGTGCAGCTCAAGCGGCGCTATGACCTGATTCCGAACCTGGTCGAAGCGGTCAAGGGCTATATGGGCCACGAGAGGGAGACGCTCGACGCCGTCATCAAGGCCCGCAACAGCGCGATGGCTGCCGAGCAGAAAGTCGCCGCCAACCCCAGCGACCCGGAGGCCATTAAGGGGTTCAACCAGGCCGAGGCTCAGCTGGGCGGCGTCCTGGGCCGGCTCTTTGCCCTCTCCGAGGCATACCCGGACCTCAAGGCCAACCAGAACATGCTCGCCTTGCAGGAAGAGCTGACTTCGACCGAGAACAAGGTCGGCTTCGCCCGGCAAGCGTTCAACGATGCCGCCACCGAGTACAACATCCGGCGCGAGGTGTTCCCGGCGGTTACGGTGGCCGGCATGTTCGGCTTCAAGCAGGCGACGCTATTGGAAACCGCGGAGACCGAGCGTGCAGCGCCCAAGGTGTCGTTCCGGTAAGCCGGGACCGCATCGCTCTATGCGTCTCATGCTCCCCAAGCCGCTCTGACCGTGACCACCAATTTCTTTCAGCAGCAGGATTCGGCCCGACGCAAGACCTTTCAGCTGGTGGTCTATTTCGTCCTGGCGATCCTGATACTGATCGCCCTGGTCTACGGGCTGCTAGTGGCGCTCAGCACGTATGACGCCCACGCGCCCGTGTCCTGGTGGCAGCCGGAGATGCTCCTGTTCGCGGCGCTGGGGGTGGGCCTTGTGGTCGGCGGTGCCAGCGCATTCAAGGTGAGCCAGCTCGCTTCCGGCGGCCAGGCCGTCGCCCTGATGTTGGGCGGTGTGGAGGTGCCCGGCACGACCACCGACCCGCGGCAGAAACGGCTGCTCAACGTCGTCGAGGAGATAGCCCTCGCTGCGGGAGTGCCGGTACCCCCCGTTTATGTTCTGGATGAGCCCGGGATCAATGCCTTCGCGGCCGGCTACGCTCCGGGAGATGCCGTGGTCGCCGTCTCGCAGGGCTGCCTCGACTACCTGACCCGCGACGAGCTCCAGGGCGTGGTGGCCCACGAGTTCAGCCACATCCTCAACGGCGACATGCGACTCAACATCCGGCTAATCGGCCTGATCTTCGGGATCATGGTGTTGTCCATCATCGGCCGCGGCCTCATGTTCTCTTCCAGAGGACGCTCGTCGGGAAGGCAGAATGCCCAGGGCGGCATGGTGCTGCTGGGCCTGGGCGTGTTTGTGCTGGGCCTCGTGGGAGCGTTCTTCGGTCGGCTGATCATGGCGGCGGTGTCGCGGCAGCGCGAGTACCTGGCCGACGCCAGTGCCGTCCAGTTCACGCGCAACCCCGACGGAATCGGCGGGGCGCTAAAGAAGATCGGTGGGCTGGCTGAGGGGTCACGCATCGGCAACCCCCAAGCCGCAGAGGCCGGTCACATGTTTTTCGCCAACGCCTTCGCTGGCGAGGGACTCGCCGGAATGCTAGCTACCCACCCGCCCCTCGTCGAGCGCATCCGCCGTCTCAATCCCCAGTTCGACGGCCGGTTCCCGGAGGTGCGGCCGGTAGGTGTCGATCGGGAAGAACCTGAAGGCCCCCGGCCCAGCCATGCCCCGCCGTTTGGCGGGGCTCCTACGTTACCGGGGCTTCCGCAGGTGCCGGTGCCGGTCCTGGGGCTCGCCGACGAAACAGCATCCCGGGTCGGCCACATCGATCCGGAACTGATTAGTTATGCGCAGGGGTTACACGACGGTATGCCAGACGTGCTCCGGGTCGCCGCCCAGGAGCCGTTCAGTGCTCGCGCCCTGGTCTACGCCCTCCTCATGGACCCGGGGTCGGACCTGCGGGAACTCCAGCTGAGCCGGCTGAAAGCCGGCGCTGAGCCTCAGGACTTTGCCGAAACCCTGCGGCTGATCGCCCCTGTCCAGGCTTTGCCGGACACGCATCGGCTGCCCCTTCTGGACCTGAGCCTGCCAGCACTGCGGCAGATGTCGCCGCGGCAGCATCATTCATTCCGCGCACAGGTCGAGATGCTAATGATCGCCGACCAGCGGCTGAGCTTGTTCGAGTACACGCTTCGCTGTGTACTGCATCGCCATCTCGACGCCCAATTCCTCCCGCAGCGCCCGGCGCGTGCAATGCGCAGTTCCCTGCAGAGCCTCGCGCACCCGGTGGCAACGGTATTGGCGCTACTGGCCTGGGAAGGCCAACCGGAAACCGACCAGGCCGCGCGGGCTTTCGATGCGGGCATGCGCGGCTACATCGGCGGCGAGCACGCCTACCGCTTGCGGCCTCGCGAAGAATGCTCCCTCGCCGGATTCGACGCGGCCCTGCAAACGCTCAATCAATCGGTCCCAGCCATCAAGCGCCGGATCGTCGCCGCCTGCGCGGCCTGCATCCTGGCAAACCAGCAGGTCACCGTCCGCGAAGCGGAGCTGCTCCGCGCCATCTGCGATACGCTCGGCTGCCCGCTACCGCCGCTCGTCGTGCGGGAAGCGGAAGAAGGGTAGTCCTGGCAATGCAGGTGCGCGGTGCTCCCGCCGCCTGTTGTGCCGCTCATAGTTGCATCGTCACGACACGGGCCGGCGGCAGGTTAGCCCAGATGATCCGGCTCGACAGCATCACAAAGTCGCCCATCCCACCGGCATTCACGACGTTCCGGTCCGGTCGGATATCGTAGGTGAACTGAATCACGACACCACCAGGACGCAAGACCTGCCGCCACTGGTCGACAATCTCATCCACCTCGCGATGAGGCAACGAGCGCAAGGGAAGGCACGACACGATCGCGTCGACGCGCAGGTCCAGTGGCAGGCACCAGGCCAGGCGGGCAGCGTCGGCGTGCATGACCGGCACATCCGGGAATCGCCCGCGCAGATGCTGCACGAAGGTAGGGGAGCGCTCGACGACGATCAGCCGGTCGGTTGGCACGCCGCTTTCGAGCAACGCGTGCGTGACCGCGCCGGTACCGCCACCGAGTTCGATGACCACACCGTTGCCTGCCGGCACCTCCCGCGCGAGGCGCGCGGCGAGTCGCCGTGAGCTCGGGCAGATGGCGCCGACCGACCAGGGCGCCGTCGCCCATTCCCGTGCAAACAGCCGAGACGTGTGCAGGGGGCCGGCAACCATTACTGCACCACCTTGATGTCATAGACCTTGGCCTTTGATGCGCCGACGATTTCCTTGTCGTACTTGCCCGTCAGCTCGATGGTGCCCGTCTGATTCACCGGCTGTGCGGCCGGCCAGTGTTTGTGGTCGATCTTGACCGGGAGCTCTCTCGTGCTGTCGGCGAACCGGTACTTTTCGTCGCCGATGGATTTCACGATATGGCCGCGCAGTGCGATGCGTTGGTCTTCCCTGCCTGCGTCGCGAAGCTGTTGGACCGTCGTGACCGTCGCTTCGACACCCGGGCCTGTGCATACCGCGTGAGCCTCTGCGGCGGACGTGGCGGTCAGGCAGGCAACAATGAGCTCCTTCATTGGTTCTCCTTGTACGGGCGACATCGTGGTCGCGACAGAAAGCAGTCTACGGACCCGAGGCTGAAGCCAGAGTGAAGGCGACGCTGCGCGGTGTCCCCCCTTAATGCAGTGTTAACCTTCCGGCCGGTAAGCTTGCGACGCCGCGTCACGGAACCGGCGGGAACAGGATGACGACGGATGCGAATACTGCTGGGGCCAAGGACGATCCGCTGATCGGCAATGGACTAAGACTCGGCCTGCGCCGGGAAGGTTTCGCCGCACTACCCTACGGCCGCTTTCGGCGTGTCCAATCTCGCGAGCAGGGCGCGCTCGCTGCGGTGCCGCTTGTCATGTGTAGCCAAGCGCCGCAGCCGCAGACGCAGCCGCAGACGCACGGCGGCTGACGCACTCTTCATCTTCAGCACAAAACGACGCAATGAATACCATCGAAGCATTCAACCACGCGCTCTTCCTGATGATCAACGGCACGCCGGCAACGCCGGGATGGCTGATCAGCACGGCGCTCGTCTCTGCAAATTATCTGATCTGGTTAGTCCCCCTCATGCTGGTGATGATGTGGCTTTCCGGGGACCACCAGCGGCGCGAGCTGGCGCTGCGTGCCTGCTGTGTCGCGCTGCTGGCGCTCGGCGTCAACCAGTTGATCGGTCTCGTCTGGCAGCACCCCCGCCCGTTCATGATCGGGCTCGGCCACACGTTCCTGGCGCATGTGCCCGATTCGTCGTTCCCAAGCGATCACGCCACCCTCTTTGCCAGCATCGCACTGCCGCTGCTCTTCGGCCGGATGTGCTGGCTCGGTGGCTTGACGCTCGTTGTGGGTGTCGTCGTCGCGTGGGCACGCGTGTTTCTCGGCGTGCATTTTCCGCTCGACATGATCGGGGCAGTGGCCGTCGCGTGCATCGCTTATGCGGCAATTGCGCGGCTGTGGCAAACGGGCGGCACGGCGATGACAGATCTGGTGGTCACGCTCTATCGTGCGCTGTTCGCATGGCCGATCAGCCGTGGCTGGCTGAGGCCGTGATTGCCTGTCGGAGATAGTCTGACCCGTTAGGGCGACGCGCGTGGGCGTTGGCAGGACTGGGTAGTGCCGCTGCCCGTTGCTTCTAGACGTAAAAACAACGCGTCACCCCGCGGTCCACAACGTCTTGCAACGCGTGTACTCAAGTTGGTAAAGCGTCGAAGTAGGCGTTGCTGGGCCGACGCCGGGCAAAGCCGCGAGTCCGGCATTGAAAGCGTCCGCCGCTAAACGGACGCGGTCGGCGCGGCATCCTTACTAGCACGATCCATGTCGGCACTTGGGTGCCTTCCGAACGTGCCCGCTTTTCCGCTTTCTCTAGCTTGCTGACAGCCTCATCGGCCAGGCAAAGATGGACTCCCGTGATGCCCGCCATCTCGACCAGCAGTGGCAGGACGTGCTCACGCAGACCTTTCACGACTTGTGTGCGCCATCGTTACGGTGCCGACGGAGCATGTATTGGCGCCAGGTTTTCTAGCCAAAGAGGTTGTGCTGAATCTGAACAAGATGCCCAGTAAGCGCCTTCACTGCTGCATCCGTATCGCGGTCTCTAAGGGCTTCGACGATTTCACGGTGCTGGGCCTCATATTCCTTGCGACGTTCTGGAGTCAGCGAGCGCGCTTTAAGCCGCCCCCATTCGCCTTGCTCGCGCACGCGATTAGTCAACTCCAGAATCTTTAGGAAAAAAGAGTTATGCGTTGCAAGTGCGAAAACTCGGTGGAGCTGACCATCCCAATGCTCGAACTCCTCGATAGTCTGCGCGGCCTCCGAGCGCTCGATGCATTCAATCATCTTCGCGAAATCTGCGCCCGTCGCATTACGCGTGATGAGGCGTGGCATCAGCGGCTCGATTAGCAGTCG
The DNA here is from genome assembly GCF_040948805.1 of Paraburkholderia sp. BR13439. NCBI lineage: Bacteria > Pseudomonadati > Pseudomonadota > Betaproteobacteria > Burkholderiales > Burkholderiaceae > Paraburkholderia > Paraburkholderia sp. BR13439. The sequence goes on from NZ_JBFPKN010000023.1 coordinate 6,038, forward strand.
CGCTTCCATCAGTTCAGCAGGACTCGTCTGGGCCTCTGGCGGGGGTTCCTCCTGCTCGCGAATTCTCACAGGGAACGTGCTAGCAGCGCCAGGTCGCACGAACGTGCCGCTTCCGACGGCCTGGGAAATCAATCCGCGCTCTTTCAAATCCTGAAGCACCCGCCGGACGGCCCCTCTCGACGCTCCAAACTGCTCGCTCAAAAGACGCTCCGCGGGCAACTTCGCCCCGTCGCCCAGCCGACCAGACTTGATTTCTTCGTCCAGATACGCCGCCAAGGACTTCGCGCCGGCCGCCCGAACCGTACTGCCACCACTTTCAAGGTCGCTCATTCTTTTGCTCTCCCTCCTGACCGTTGAAGTAATTATACGCGAAACGGTACCAATTGGTGAAAACATTGGTTTACCCCCCAGTTGCATATGTGCCAATATGGTTCTACAGTAGAACCACATCGCAACCAAATGGACCAACAACGAGTGAGAAGTGAAGCTTGCAAACTTACGAGTGGCTGGGCAGAAGGTCGTTGCCCTTGTAGATTCGGACTCGGAGACATTCTGGAGCATAGGTGCACTGGTGCCTGGTTTCTCTGGTGACATGGTCCAATTGGTACAACAATATCCAGATCTAAAGGCTGACCTGAAGCCCAAGACGTCCGGCACACCTTTGAGCGGTGCTGAAGTGCTGGCTCCGATAGACCAGCCTCGCCGCAACATCTTCTGCGTGGGCAAAAACTATCACGAGCATGCCGCGGAATTTCAGAATTCGGGCTTCGATAGCAGCGCGCAAAACGGTGGGCACGCGCCGGAAGCGCCTGTGCTCTTCACAAAGCCGGCGTCGGCCATCATAGGTCCTGGCGAAAAGATTCCTCGCCACACGAGCGTTACCAGTCAACTCGACTATGAAGCCGAACTTGGCGTCGTTATCGGTAAGGCTGGCCGCAACATCTCCAAAGCGAACGCGATGGACCATGTGTTCGGCTACACAGTGATTAACGACTTTACCGCGCGGGACCTGCAAAAGCTCCATCGTCAGTGGTTTCTCGGCAAGTCGCTGGACGGCTTCTGCCCGATGGGCCCGTACGTGGTCACTGCAGACGAAGTCGATGGGCAAAACATCGATGTCAAGTGCTGGGTCAACGGCGAACTGCGTCAGAACTCGAATACATCGCAACTGATATTCGACATTCCAACGCTTATCGAGACCCTTTCTGCTGGCATCGAATTGCAGCCGGGTGACGTCATTGCGACGGGTACTCCGGCAGGAGTCGGTATTGGGTTCACACCGCCCAGATTCCTTCAAAAGGGCGATGTGGTTCGTATCGAAATCGAAAACGTAGGTGTTCTTGAAAACGAGGTGGGTGAATGACGACGACTTTGGTCAAAAACGTGGTTGTGGAAATTGATGGTGATGGTCAACCGGTGGTGTGTATCCACGGTCTGGCAGGTTCCTCGAATAACTGGACGCCTGTGTTGCCCGCGTTCGAAGGCATGAAGGTCATCCGCCTTGACCTGCCCGGCAGTTCGCGCTCGGAACTCGCGTCGGAGCCTCTGTCCATTGAGCTGTACGTTCAGACAATTGCCGCTGTTCTTGGCGAGCTCAAGGTGTCCGGGGCGCACATCGTCGCGCACTCGATGGGCACCATCGTCGCTCAACACCTTGCTCTGAAGCATCCGGACCTGGTGAAGAGTCTCGCGTTGTTCGGTCCGTTGATTGAACCGCCAGAAGCCGGTCGCAACGGAATGAAGGCACGCGCCGCACTGTGCCGGGACAAGGGCATCGTCGGCGTGCAGGAAGTGGCGGACGCAATCGTTAAGGGTGCAACGAGCGCGGAGACCAAGGCCCAGCGCCCGGTGACGGTGGCGCTCGTACGCGAAAGCGTGATGCGCCAAACACCGGAAGGATATGCGCAGAGCTGCGAAGCGCTGGCCGGAGCGCAGGGTGCGAACGTCGACAACATCAAAGTGCCGACGCTGCTCGTGACGGGAGATGAGGACGGTGTAGGCCAGCCGGCCGCAGTCAAGGCCATGGCAGAGCGTATCGCGGGCAGCAAGGTGACGGTCCTTGCGGGCTGCGGTCACTGGACTACCTTTGAAAAGCCGGCCGAGTGCACGGCCGAACTTCAAAGCTTCTACAAGACGGCGAACTAACACCTTCCAGGAGAAATGGAGGAGACATGGCTAAGATCCTTTTCACCAACGTGAACATCTTCGACGGCAGCGGCACCGACCCTTTTCGGGGCGAGGTACTCGTCGAAGATGATCGAATCACGCGCGTTTCCCGAGCGGAAGAATCGGTATCGCGCGAGGGGTTCCAGATCATCGACGGCAAGGGCAAATTCCTCATGCCGGGCATGACCGAAGCGCACACGCACTTCTCGTGGAATGACCAGCCGTCGCTCAGTGCGATCCAGTTCATGCCGCCCGAAGAACATATTCTGTGGTGCGTCCGCGTGGCGAAGCGCTATCTGGAGATGGGCTGGACGTCCGCCATCGGCGCGGCAACTGCGAAGCCGCGCCTCGACGTGGTGACGCGCAATGCAATCAACGCCGGCGAATTTCCTGGCCCGCGCTATCTCGCAGGCAGCCAGGAAATTACCGTTCAGGGCGGTCTGGGCGACAACACGCTTTCGCACCTCCCGTTCCGTGAGCTTAGCTTTGGCGAAGTCGTGTGCGGGCCGGAAGAGATGCGCAAATCGACACGCATGTTCCTCAAATACGGCGTTGACCATCTCAAACTCAACCTGTCTGGCGAATATATCGCGGGCATTCCTGCAGAGGCCTCACCGTTTTCCGAAGAAGAAATCGCGATGTGTACCGCGGAGGCCAAACGCGCGGGCAAGCGGGTTGCCGCGCATGCGCGCTCCGCTGAATCTGTGAAGCAGTGCGTGCGGCACGGCATTGAACTCGTCTATCACGCGAGCTTCGCGGACGAGGAAGCGCTCGACATGCTCGAGGCGAACAAGGATAAGCACTTTGTCGCCCCAGGCATTGGCTGGCTCGTGAGTACGCTTTACCACGCTGAACAGTGGGGAATTTCGACGGAAGTCGCGACGAAGATGGGCTATGCGCGCGAACTCGAAATTGCGGCTGACACGTTGCAGAAGATGCACAAGCGGGGAATCCGCATTCTGCCGGGCGGCGACTACGGCTTTGCGTGGATGCCTCACGGGACGAATGCGCGTGACCTCGAGCACTTCCAGAAGTACATCGGAATGACGCCCAAGGAAATCCTGTTGGCGGCCACCAAGCTTGGCGGCGAGATCATGATGCAGCCCGACAGCATCGGCCAGATTGCGCCAGGATTTTACGCGGACATCCTCCTCATTGATGGCAATCCGCTGGAGGACCTGAAAGTCATGCAAGACCCGACCAGAATCCTGATGGTCATGAAGGGCGGTGACATCTATAAGCACTGCAAGGACAGCGAACCGGTTAGTGCGAGCGTCCATGCGTCACCGGTTGCAAAAGCGACGCAAGACGCCGGAGTGGCTGAAGCATTGCAGCACTAGCATTTCGGACGGACCCTGCAGCTCGTGCCGAAAATATGTCTGCCACCGGTCGGTTACGGGCTCTATTGAGCGCAAGACTGACCGGTTTGCGGGCTCCAGACGGAAACGTCGTTCGTCGGCAACGTTCGTGATGCAAGGACAAGCATAGGAAGACCGCTGCCTCTCCCAGCGGTGCGCAACACCCGGTCAATGACGCTTCCCGGAAGAGAACCGGCCGTTAGAGCGGCTACGGCCCGAAGGTCGGCAACGTCTCCAAATGGCCGACCCCGGCCCGACGTAGACCGGCGGGCATGCTCGGCCATAGATCGGCCGCGTCGGGCAGCAGTCGACCCACTCCAGACGTTCGGACTGATGCGAGGTCAACGGCTGCTTCCAGAGTACAACGGCCATGCCGCCAACTCGATTGGCGGGTGCTCAGCCCCACATGCTGACGAACTTTCATCCTCCGGAGGCCGCAATCCGCGCCGTCGAAATGACATTCAACTTCTATTCCGATAAGGGTGCGCGGTTCGCTCAAGCAAACCCGACTCGATCAAGGCGGCGCGCACACGTTCGATTTCACCGGCGTCAAGTTTCAAGAGCGGTGGCCTTACCGTTGCGCTCCTGAATTGTCCCAAGATGACGAGCGCCTCTTTCATGCGGTTGTGCATGTCGAGAAAAGGCGGCGCGTAAAAGGCTTGCTGCAACGGGTAAAGACGGTCGTTGACCGCGCGTGCAGCGACCAGGTCGTTGCGCTGTACCGCCTCGAACAGTTCGACCTGTTGAGAAGCCACAACACTGCCGGCACCCGCACCCGATAGCAAACCCTTGCACCCCATCACGAGCGAGCTCATCAGCCACGAGCTGTTCGTCGATAACACGTTGACCGGACGGTCGAACTGTTGAAATGTTCGCACATTGCGCTCGTGGACCATCGGTTCGGACCAGTCCTTGATCGCCGCCCATTACCATCGTCGGCTGCGGAAACACGAGCAGGGCCGACGCACCGGCCTGCTCCGCTGCCCGCGCGATGCACGCAGCCTCCAGCGCGCCGTCAGCGAATATACGCCGCAAATGATGGGCACCTTGCTGCCGATCTCGTCAAGTGCCAGATCCAGGATCCGGCGCTGCTCGTCGAACGTGCATGCGCTCACCTCCGATGCATGGCCGTTGACTGTTATTGCAGACGCGCCGCGGACACCGCCCAGACGCCGCAGGTGATTCGCGGCACAGCGTTCGTCAATCGCGTAGTCTTCAGAAAAAGGTAGCAAGGACGCCGGGATCAGCCCCGCCGGCGTCCAGTCCGGAGAAGGCGTCGTCATCGTGTCCTACTTCCTATGAGAGTGGGTGTGCGGCGGTCGCGTTGCCGCCTGGAGACTCCGGCGCGCACAACCTTGTTCGCGGCCCTGGAAGCCATGCAACGTCGTCTTGACCGCAAGCCCGACGTAATGACCATCCGCAGAAGCACTGTCGAGCATGTCTTCGGCACGCTCAGGCACTGGATGGGTGCTACTCACTTCCTGACCCGAACGCTGGGGCGAGTGAACACCGAAATGAGCCTTCGGATGCTGGCCTACAACATCAAACGCGTCGTAAATATACTTGGGGTTGCTAGAACGATAAAGGCGTTGAAGATGGTTGGAACCTGACGCCCGAGGGGCGTTCTCGCGCTTGAGACGGTACGTCAGCCCAGATTCGACCTGATCGAACGCGAATGACCCGAAGTGGAAAAAGCGGTTCCCACACATCCTCGGCCGGTTGCCGCGTTCAGGACCGTCATGTGTCGATCCAATAGATGCGTCCCGGAAGCTACGAATAGGTCGGAGCATTCCTGAATCGGCGCGTCCGGAAAACGTAGTTTATACGTCCTTTCAGGCATCGACCAATTGACCGTATAAATGCCGGTAAGGAGGCAGCCATGCCGACAATTGCGTTCGTGGTGTTCGACGGATTCTACTCGATGGCGCTCGCTGCTCAGTCGGTGTTCGAGTTCGCGAATGTGGAAGTCGACAAGCCTTTTTATGAAGTTTTTAACGTGTCCGAACGGGGTGGCCCGGTACGCTCCTCAAGCGGTCTTGCGTTACTGACTGAGGCAATAGACCATCGCGTGTTTGATACGGTCATTTTTGCGGGCAGCAATCCGGCCGATATCGGACCGCCGCCGGGACTGCTGCAATATGTGCGCCGCAGTGCCGAAACAGCACGCCGTACTGCTTCCGTCTGCACGGGTGCGTTCGTGCTTGCGGAAGCTGGATTGCTCGACGGCCGCCGCGTGACCACGCATTGGTATCACGCCCACGAGCTGCGGACACGATTTCCTTCTGTCACGGTAGACGACGACCGGATCTTTATCGAGGATGGACTAATCTGGACCTCGGCCGGGATGTCGGCCGGCATCGATCTTGCGCTCGCACTGGTAGAAAACGATCTCGGCGCCAACCTGGCGCGAGCGGTTGCGCGCGACCTTGTTGTTTATCACTGGCGCACAGGTGGACAGTCACAGCACTCGGCGTTGCTCGAACTCGAACCAAAATCCGACCGCATTCAGGCAGTGCTGACGTACGCAAAGCAGAACCTTAGGGAGCCGCTTTCAATCGAGCGTTTGGCGGAGGTCGCGCGGCTGAGCCCACGACAGTTTAGCCGCGCGTTTCGCGAGGAGACGGGGCAAACTCCGGCAAAGGCGGTTGAGCGACTGCGGCTTGAAACAGCACGCCTGATGCTCGAGGAGAGTCGGCACACAGTCAATCAAATTGCTGCTGCAAGCGGCTTTTCCGATCTTCGTAGAATGCGGGAGGCATTCCTCCGTGTGTTTGGGCAACCACCGCAATCGTTCCGTCGCAATGCCCGTGCGACAGCGTCGTGACCAGCCGGTTCTGGAGACTGACAGTGTTGGGAGCGCGTGTGTGCGACGCACACGCCCACTTTCAGTCGCAACGAGACTAGATCGTTCCGTCTCGCTCAGGCTTCGCTGATTTGGGCATGCGAAATAAATATCTGAAACGCAATGCAAGCAACTTCAACGCGCTCGATTCCTCGATTCCTTACGTTGCGCTGCTCGACGCGCAATTCGGTCGCCATCGTCGGAACAATGCCTGAAGACAACTGGCGTTCGTCATATAGGTAATCCTGCTTCTACATATCCAGCGGGTTGGGACAAGCTCGTGGGCGCCCGGAATCCCACCCGCGGTCCGATCTCCGAAAGTGGAAAAGCTCGCACGGCCACATGCCTTCGGGAAGGGAACGCAATGAAAACTGAGCTCAGTCGTGTTGTGGACGAACTCCCGGGCCTGGTATGGTCCGCATTACCCGACGGCCGTATTGAATTCGTCAACCGACGCTGGTGCGAGTATACGGGGCTTTCCGCAGATCAGGCAGGGTGCCGTCGATTGCCTCTTCAAGCCTTTCAGCGACACTGCCATGCTCGGAGCGATCCGGGCTGCACTCCAGGTCGAATGATTCATCCAGGTGCCTACGCATGGAGTTCGAAATGACACCAGACCAAGCAGTTGAACACGAATTGTCGTCGGCGCAAGGCACGCCGGTCGTCTTCGTCGTCGACGACGATGTCTCGGTGCGTGAGTCGCTCGAAGCGATGATTCGCTTTGCCGGCCTCAGGGCGGAGACGTACGCATGCGCACAGGACTTTCTCGGGCGCCCGCGCGCGATGGTCCCGAACTGCCTGGTGCTGGACGTCGCTCTTCCCGATATCAGCGGCCTCGACCTGCAGAACCTGATTGCATCCGAGCGCACCGACATGCCAATCATCTTCATCACCGGCTACGGCGACGTTCCAATGACGGTGCGGGCCATGAAAGCTGGAGCGGTTGAGTTTCTTACCAAGCCCTTTGACGACCAGGCGATGCTCGATGCCATCCGGCACGCAATCGAGCGCAGCCGCGTGGCATTACGCGAGGAAGCCCGGATGCAATCGATCCGGGATCGCTACGCGTCACTTACCTGTCGCGAGCGCGAGGTCATGACGCTCGTGGTGACCGGCCTTCTGAACAAGCAGGTGGGGGGCGAGTTGGGCATCTGCGAGATCACGGTGAAGATGCACCGCAGGCAGGTCATGCGAAAGATGAAAGCCGGCTCGCTCGCCGAACTGATAGGCATGGCGTGGAAACTTCATCCTGACCGCGTGCCAGGGGCAGCGCTGCAAAACGTCTCGTGAAGGGATTGGGCGCGCGCTCTGCTAAGGTTCATCGACACGCTCATCAATGCGTCGGAGCGATATTTCCATGTTAGTTCTTAGGCGGCACGTCTCGTGTGACGCGAAATAATTCGTTCCTCAGATGCACGGCTTGTTGAGCGCGCAGCTTCAAATCGGACGTTTAAGTTGGACCGAAGAATGCGAGGGGCCGTTTGTGGCCCTGGAACCGACGTTTGAACGTCTGCGCAACAGTACGAGCAAATGACGCTTCATGGCCGACCCCGGCCCGACATAGACCAGCGGGCATGGTCGGCCATAGATCGGCCGCGTCGGGCAGCAGTCGACCCTCATCGGCCGCTCGTGCTTGACGGAATGGGTGGCTGCTTTGGAGGTCTTCGAGACTTCGCGTAATCCCGATCGCATTCAGCCCCGAGGCGTCGACGGCGGTGCGTATCTGCTGGATCGGCAGCGCCACGTACCACCAGTCGATCCGGCGAGCGATGTTGCGTTCAAGTCAACTGCCTAGACCGAGATGCGGCGGATTTTTTTCGAATCTCGGCCTCCCCTCCATCTATCAGTAGTTCAGCCCATGGTCGGAAGTCGGACCCGGACTAGGTGTTTACACCTACAATACATTTTATTTAATTCTAGATAATCTTTCTAGAAAGACGGGGTCCCCTATGGAACAGGTGGGCCCCTGACCACCGCCAGTTTGCCAATGCTCACGCTAAGGAGTGCCAACGAGCTTGCCCGCTTCCTCGGTTGATAGGCGGCTCTGACGAATACTTACATTCGAAAATATCGCCAACGTCGATAACTTCGATAGAAGACGCCGTACGCATTTTTCAACAGCAACCCAGTTCAACAAGAGGCTCAAGCATATGAAATTTCATCTCAAACCCATCAGCGCCGCGCTGCCTCTCGCCTGCATCGCCATGGCCTGTGGTCAAGCTGCTCTCGCCGACGTGACTGTGAAGATCGGCAGCGCCGCCCCGCTGACCGGCAACATTGCCCACATGGGCCAGGATGCGGCCGATGGCGTCAAGCTCGCCGTCCAGCAAATCAACAAGGCGGGCAATCTGGTCATCGGTGGCCAGAAGGTCGTCCTCGAGGTCGATTCGCTGGATGACCAGGCCGATCCCAGGACAGGTACGAATGTCGCGCAGAAGCTGGTCGACGACGGCGTCGTGGCAGTGATCGGCCACCTGAACTCCGGCGTGTCTATCCCCGCGTCCAAAATTTACCGCGACAACGGCGTCACCCAGATCACCCCGGGCTCTACCAACCCGCAGTACACGCTGCAAGGCTACAAGACCGCCTTCCGTGTGATCGGCACCGACGCCCAGCAAGGCCCCGCCCTAGCCAAGTACGCTCGAAACCAGAAGGTCAAGACGGTAGCCATCGTCGACGACGCCACGGCCTACGGCCAGGGCCTTGCGGACCAGTTCGAGAAGACCGCCAAGGCCGAAGGCATCCAGGTGCTATCGCGCGACGCAACCAACGACAAGGCCACTGACTTCAAGGCCATCCTGACCAAGATCAAAGCCGAACGCCCCGACGCCATCATGTATGGCGGCGAGGACGCCACCGGCGGCCCCTTCGCCAAGCAGGCCTTGCAGTTGGCAGTCCCCGCCAGGATCCTGGCGGGAGACGGCGTCTGCACCACCGACCTGGCCAGGCTGGCCGGCAACGCCGCCGATAACCTGGTCTGCTCGGTCGCGGGCGGCGATCTGTCCGCGATGGACGGCAGCGCCGCATTCGGCAAGGAACTGAAGGCGGCGTACGGCCACGATCCGGTGGTCTACTCGCCGGTTGCGTACAGCGCCGTCTACGTGATCGTCGATGCCATGAAACGCTCCAACTCGGTCACGCGCGCCGGTGTCCTGTCCGCCATGCCCTCGACCAATCTCAACACCCTGATTGGCAATATCCGGTTCGACGAGCACGGCGACCTGAAGGACAGCTCCATCTCGCTCTACAAGTACGTCAAAGGCAAGCGGACCCTTCTCGAAGTCGAGAAGATGTAATCGAAGCAGGGCTGACGCGGAAGCCTCCAAGCCCCCGCGCCCGAACCGCACCGGGGGGATTTTTGCTGAAATCTTTGAATGGCCGCCGTCACCGGCGGCGTTTCTCTTGTGCGCTTAGCACGAGGGCACTGCAAGCGGCGCGTCGCGACCGTGATTGACTGGGATGTGCGGCGTGTAGCTGCTGTAGATTGACGCCTAAGACAGCGAAGCGGCGATACGCTACGACAACTGCTCGCCCATCCGGTTCGACGGTCTACACCTACGCGAATAGTACGGTGCTCAAACAGGCCCCAAGTGGACGAGGCGCTGATCAGCGCCCAGCCTTTTTGCTGCGATTTGCACGACCAAGCTCGGCTATGAGCCGAATTTGTGCCTTTGATGCGTTGAGCCCGTCATACCCTGCCGTGGTCAGGCCGAGGTTGTGGGCGTGATCATAGGCATATTTGGTTACGGCTGGATTGACCCGGAAACCATGGGCGCAGCGTGTCGATAGCACGACAGGGAGGTGCCGTGCGGCTTCGCTGAGCAGTCTCTCTGATTGCGCGGAGAAGCCCCCTGCGCCCTTGCCTGCCACGACGATACCGTCGAGTTTGGAGAGATCCGGGAAGCCAACGAGTAAGCCGAAGGTCTCCATGACGATCGCAACTCGGGCGCCGAGATCGGATACATCGAGTTCCGCGTAACTCTCGTCAACGATTCCCGATCCTACGAGCGTGACTATATCGGCGTCTATGGAGCCGCGGATCGCTGTTTCCGGTCCGAAGGGCTGAATGGCTTGCGGCCATACCTTGACGAGCGACACCGGGTCGAAAATCCGTCCCGCGAAGGCAACGAGGGCGCTCGCGCCCTGCGGCATGACCCGTGCCAGATTTGCAGAATCTGCCAGATTTCGCGGACCATCGGCATTGGCATTGCCACCGGGGATCGCAGCACCGGTCAAAACGACAGGCCGGTCACGATCAAAAAGCAGAGCGGCGGCATAGGCGACATCTTCCATTGCGTCCGTGCCGCAACACATCACGAAAGCTTCCCTCTCCCGATCCTGCCGCATGACATCACGAGCCCGGCAAAGTGAGGCGAAGGTCAGATCGCAGCTATCGACAGGATCGATGTCATGTCCGATCCAATCTGCTTGACCGCTCAATGCGATCAAATCGCGTGCCAATAGACGCTTGATCGTCCCGTCAGCCTGATAGTTTTCCGTGATAGTGCCGCCGCAATTGAGGAGTCCGATTTTCATTAGGGTTGGGCCTTTAGACAAGAGTTTCGAAATTTTCTCGCTGGAATATCAATGCCAGTCCCGTCATATCAAATAGGGTGATGTCTTTCGGCTGCGTGACGTTGCGATTTCGCCCGCCGGGGTACAGCCGATTTCGATTTCGTCTTTCATGTCACCCCACTGACCCTCGCCGATCTGGCGACTTTGCTGTTTGTCATCTGCGAAGTGCTTCGCTTTTTGCAGGGTGCCTTCCGGCAATTCGCGCTTGCCTTTCGTGTCGGTGCCGAACGCATTGCCGCGTCGAGCGACGCTCGGTGCCTTGGGCCGTCAGTGCAACATCCCGCCCTTAGTCGCCGAATACGGGCACCGTGCGCTCATTAACCGAGTAAATATCCGCGATGGCTCCCGCGTTCTTGATACCCGTGCCTGTCAACAGGACAACCGTCTCCTCTCGCGCCCGAATCGCCCCAACCTGTGTAAGCCGATCAAATCCTGCAACCGCAGTCGCCGAAGTCAGCTCAGGCAGAAGGCCTAATCGCGCAATCCGCCTGAGAGCTTCAACGATTGCTTCTTCTTCCACAGCCACAGTCGTGCCGCCCGTCTCTCTGACAGCGTTGAGCACTTGCGCCAGCCGCAGAGGATGGGCGATGGCCGTCCCCTCGGAGACTGTCTTTCGAACCTCGCGCGGAACGGGAGTCGTGACGCCCGCCTGGAAGCTAGCATCGATGGGAGAGCAGTTCAATGGCTGGCAAACGAAGAGCTTGGGCATTTTGTGAATCTGACCCGCGCGCATCAGTTCCGAGAACGCCAGATAACAGCCAAGTACATTGCTGCCCGCGCCTGCAGGCATGACGATGTTATCCGGCGCCTGGAAGTTGAGGTCCTCCCAGATCTCGTAGCCGACCGACTTGGTCCCTTCGAGGAAAAATGGCTGCCAATTGTGGCTGGCGTAGAAGATGCTCGCGGACTGCCGGACTGCCTCATCCTCACACGCCTGTCGAGGCCCGTCGACCAGTTGTACCTCCGCCCCGTAGGCTCGCATCTGGGCGATCTTCGCGGGCGACGCGTATGCGGGCGCCAGAATCTTCACGCGCATAGCGCCTGCAGCGCCATAAGCCGCCACCGACGCTCCGCCGTTGCCTGAACTGTCCTCCAGAACGGACGTGATACCTTGTTGCCGTAACATCGAAAGCATCACCGTGGTGCCGCGATCCTTGAAGCTGCTTGTGGGGCTGAACCACTCCAGCTTGAAATGCGGCCGGTAGTCGTCCCATGTCTTCTGGATCAGGGGGGTGCAACCTTCCCCCATGGAGATGGGGGAGACGATCTCGACGGCGAGCGATGCGCGATAGCGCCATTGGGAGCGAGTGTGTCGGTCGATGTCATCTCGGGAAATTCCAGCCAGCGGCGAGATCAAGAGCGGTTTGCGGTTGTCCGAACACCACCGAGGCGTGTCTAAAGGATAGGTCGCGCCGCTGAGCGGCTCAACATAGTGCGATTTCAAGTTTCTGACTCCTGGTTGGCGCATACCGGATCGCTGCAAGAGCAAGACGACGATGGCCATGACGTTGTGGGGTGTTGCGGGAAGGCCATTGGTTGATGAAAAGGTGGCCCTTAGGGAGCCAAACGCCAGGCGCCCTTAGCGTCAGGAATTGATCGGTTGAGGCCGCCATCGACGACGTGCGGGGAGGTCGCGCGGCGACGTGCGATGAAGGCGAGGAGGATGCACGGTGCGGGTCATCATCGTGGATCCTCCGGATTCTGGGTTCAGGCCAGGACAGCGATCACCAGGGCCACGCCACGGTGACTCCGAGGCCGAGGTCAGTGGCGCGGCGGTGGATCAATCGAGCGACGGTCAAGTCCTGCAAGGCCAGGCCGGTCATGTCGAAAACGCTGATATCTGTCGGGTCGCGCCGCCATTGGGCATGGCCCGTGAGCAGGTCTCCCATCTCGACGGAAGGCGTCTGCGGTGCCCATTGCAGTTCTCCAAGCTCGCGGGCCTGCTCCAGGTCATCGACGACGATCCGGGCTCGATCCAGGACGCCCACGGGGAGCTCGCGCTTGCCTCGGGTGTCCGCGCCGACGCAGTTCAAATGCGTCCCAGCCCGGAGGGCTGTTTCATCGAAAAGTGGGCCGCTACCGGTCGTCGCGGTGATAATGAGGTCGCTTTGGGCGACCGCCTCATCCGCATTCACGGCGCATCTCAACATGCATTGGTCCGCAAACAAAGATTCAAAGTCTGCCTGCGGTTCCCGATCCAACGAGACGTAATTTACGTGCGTCAGCGAAGGCAGCGTTCTGAGCGCAAACGCGAGTTGAGCCTTGGCCTGGATGCCGGTGCCGAAGACCGTGGCCACGGCGGTGTCCTGACGGGCGAGCAAAGAGAGACCAAGGGCGCCGGCCGCAGCAGTACGTGCTGTGGTGATGGCATTGCCGTCGATTACGCACAGGGGCCGGCCGGTGGCCGGATCGAATAGCAGTACCGTGGCCTGATGCGCTTCGCCACCGATTGACCGGTTCGACGGCCAGAAGCCGGCTGCCTTGAACCCCAGCAGGTCCTGGCTACCGACATCGCCGGACTTGATGCCAAAGATACCGCCTGTGTTCAGCTTCTCTCGAACCACCGGAAACACGCGGCCCGCCCGCCGTCCGTGGAGTTCGAAAGCCTCACGCACCGCGGCGATGACATCGTCGGGTACGAGCAGTTGCTCGACGACGTGCTTGTCGACGAGGAGGAGCGTGGCGTCACTTGGCATCGCTGTATACCGTAGCGCGTGACACGCCCAGGTGGGCGGCGATGGTGTCCATCGCGCGACGGACCTCAAGCAGGCCACCCGCTTTGAGTTCCTTGAGCAGCGAGCGACGATCCTCCGGCCTGAGCGAGCGTGGTGTCGATGCCAGGCGTGCGGCGAACTCGTCGATACGGGCACGAATTTGGTCCGCGTTAGCAGGGTCCAGCGATTCCCTGGCCGGCGTGCTGCCCTCGACCGCCGTGAACCTGCTCAGCGCGTTCTGGAACCCGTGGAACAGGGTGAGGTCGACATTCATGCACAGCGCGGCGATGTAGTCGCCCTTGGAGTCCTTGATACCGATGGAAGTGCTTTTTACCTGTCGGCCATCCGAGAACTGGTTCGGATAGTTGGCGATGATCTGCTCATAGGCAGGGTCCATGATCCGCGCCAGACCAAGTTCGGTCGCAGGTTGTCCGACCTCGCGACCCGACAGATTATTGTGGATCGCGAGCACCGCATGCTCCGGATCCAGAAGGTCATGCACCACGACCTCGGTGAAGGGGGCGAAGGTCAGGGCCAGCCCTTCGGCGACCTGTTTGATCTGCCCCAGCAGTAGCTGCTGTTCAGGAGTTTTCTTCGGCATGTTGGGTCCAGTCGTTTTCTTTGGCATGCTGGGCAGTTTGGCTATTACTAGAAGATTTGTCAAACCCCTAACAAACCGTCCAGATGAAAATCCCGAGCCTTGTTTGGCGAGGAGCTTCCAACGCCTGATAAATCGGTGCATGCACGACAACATGCTCATCCACGCTCTAGTGGATTCCTCTGACCTGACACCCCGCCAGAAGGCGTTCTGATCGGGCCCGTCACAGATCTGTGGCACCCCTTTCGGCCCGTGCAGTGCACGGTGCCGTCCGTCACCTTGCCGCGAAGCGCTCGAACACAGGGAACCCCGATGGCGCGCATTCACACTTTTCCGCAATTAACCGAACGCGGCGACGATAGGCGTTTGCGCGTAATGTGTACCCCATGCTCGTTCGATCGCTCCAACAGGCAACCTTCCGACTCTTGCTAAAGCAACGGCCGGTTCCTGACTCGATCCGACGTTTGAACGTCTGCGCGACCGTGCGAGCAAATGACGCCTCATGGCCGCTGGCAGTCTTATGCCTCCCGCACCGATCGTGCCGCCGTCCGTAGCCCGATAAATCCCCGGCTGTGGCTCCGGCACCGGTTACGCAACTCCCGGTGCCGGGTGCGAAACGGGGCGGTACAAGGATTGCCCGGAGTGCCGATCGTCAATCCTCGTTGACTTCGCCGTCTTGGTCGACGGCCGGATCTACTGGATCGGCCGCTGGGTTCTCATCAGCGGGTGCGCCGGCATCCGCCCCCGCACTTTCAGCAACCTGCGCATCAACGGCGTCGCCTGACTCAACTTCCGCCACAGCTGCACCGTCGCTTGACCCGGCTTGCGCAACTTCTGCAACGTCGCCTGACTGAGCTTCCACCAGATCCGCAACGTCGCCCGACTCAGCTACCGCCGCATCTGCAACGTCGCCCGACTCAGCTACCGCCGCATCTGCAACGTCGCCCGACTCAGCTACCGCCGCATCCGCAACGTCGGCTGACTCAGCTACCGCCGCATCCGCAACGTCGGCTGACTCAGCTACCGCCGCATCCGCAACGTCGGCTGACTCAGCTACCGCCTCATCTGCGACGTCGGCTGAATCAGCTACCGCCAGATCCGCAACGTCCCCTGACGCATCGGGCTCCTGGATTGACTCATCGGTCAGCGTCGTAACGATCTCATCCGGCACGCCAGCCGTGCCGTCCACGTTCAGTGTCATCGAAATCCTCATATGGTCGAGTTAATGGTAGAAACCCCCAAAGGATTCCCAATGAAATGCGCGTCGCCTACGGTCGACTTTTTTATCGCAGGCAGCGTGGCCAGCGTGGGAGAGCACATGGTCTCACATCGCTAGACCGATAATGGATCACAGCATGGACGCATTCGATCTGGATGTGTTCGCAAGCGAACACATCGCGTGACGCGCATAAAAGCCTAAGTGTTCCGCCGAACGGCCTGCTTAGTCTTCTGCTCGAACGAAGGCCGACTCGCGCACCGCGAATGCAATGCGAATACTCGTTCCCGCCGCTGCCAATCGTCGCTGCGGGCCATCGGCGTCAAGCGGTGCTGCCTCGTCCTGATCCTGTCCAGGTCGTCAGGAGCAAGGCGGCTGAGCCGAGGCGTCGGCAAGCGCATTTCGACTGCTATCGCCGGAATATTTGCCGCGCGCAGCCGTTTAGTGCGTACGTGCGGTCCCCTCCGTCTCGCGGCCGGGCCGCCGTGACTGCCGGACCGGTCGTGCCGGCAAGAACGGTGTTGCCGCGCACCTTGCCACAACGCCGCCTTTGTATCGCCTGATGCATCACCCGCCGCCGGTGAGGGGCCTTCGCGCGCTCGCCGTGGCGCAAATGCAACTCATCAGGCGGGATCGCTCGCGACAGCCAGCACACCACCCACAGGGCGTTCGCGCGTAGGTGGATGGAGGCTGCCGCAGCTTTCGTGGAGAGTCGAGTCATGAAAACTGTCATCACACGCCTGGCTCCGCGTCTTGCGGCGCCTGCCAACCCCGCGCAAGCAACGCAGCCCATGCTCGCGCGAAGTACTGCCCGTTCGGGCCGTCCCGCGCGCAGCGCACGCGGCCACCCGTGGCGCCGTCTGCTGCTCGCGCTGTGCGGCATCGGCGTCGCGCTCGGCGCAGCAAACTTTGCGTACGCCGAAGATTCCGTCCCATTGCTGCCGCCACCCTCGGTCACATCGACCACCGTGCCGGCCAATGGTGACCTCAATCCGTATGGCGTCGCCTTCGTGCCGGCCGGTTTTCCCACCTACGGCACCATCGCACCGGGCGACCTGCTGGTGTCTAACTTCAACAATGCGCAGAACGTGCAGGGCACCGGCACTACCATCGTCAAGATCGTGCCGGGCGCGAAGCAGGCCACGACGTTCTTCCAGGGCCCCCCCGGGCTTGGCCTCACCATGGCGCTCAATGTGCTGCGCGGCGGCTTCGTGCTGGTCGGCAACACCCCCACTACTGACGGCACGTTCCACACGATAAAACCCGGCTCGCTGATCATCGTGAACCGCAGCGGCAACATGATCGCGCAGTGGACGACCGCCGCGAAGATCGATGGACCATGGGGTATGACGGTCTTCGACCAGGGCGATCGCGCGAAAGTGTTCGTCTCGAACGTGCTGAACGGAACCGTTGTGCGGCTCGACGTCACGGTCGACGACAGCGGCGTGCATCTCGTGAGGGCAATCCAGGTCGCATCCGGCTACCAGTTCCGCGGCGACCCGGCAGCAGTGGAGATCGGGCCTGCCGGGCTCGTGTACGATCCGTTACGCGATGTGCTCTACGTTGCGTCGATCGTCGACAATGCGATCTTCGCAGTGTTCGGCGCGGGCACCTCACAGCATGACGGCGGCAAGGGCGTGGTGATCTACGCGGACAACAAGCACCTGCATGGAGCGCTCGGTCTTGCGTCAGGACCGAACGGCCATCTCTTCACCTCAAACGGCGACGCGATCAACCCCGATCCGGCACAGCCGAGTGAACTCGTCGAGTTCACGCCGCAAGGGCAATTCGTTGCGCAACTGCCGATTGATCCGGCGCCAGACGGTGCGTTCGGCATCGCGTTTGGTCGGGTGATGGACGAGCACGTGCACTTTGCCGCGGTCGACGACAATACCAACGCAGTCACGGACTGGAAATTGCCGTTTGAGGAACAGTGACGGATCCGGCGGTGCCATCAGCCACGGTGCAGCTGTGACCCGACTCGCGCCGCGGCAGGCGCAATACACGCTACGGGGTAAAGGGGTTGATGGTACAAGCATGAAAAGTACGGCCGATCGTTCATGGCCGACTGCCTGAAGCGGTCGGCCGTACCTCCGCCGTTGACCGGTTCCCCGCGAACGGACCACAAGGCGCTGCAGAACGGACACTCAAGTGGTGTAAGCCCACACACCCACCTCTTCAGCATTCCGCTTGGGCCGTCGGTGCGCCCCGTATCACCTTCGCCCGTCGCCGGGATTTCTCATTCAGGATCTGGCGCCGCCGGTAGTCCGTCAGCTTCTTCCAATCCCGAATTTCTTCTCGAGTTCGAAAGAAAGCAACCGATGCAGAGCTCGGTTTTACCGTCGGAAGCGCATACCTCGACATACGGTGATTTGACTGCCATCGCTTGTCTCAGGCGCCGGCACGCGTCGGATTCACTTCTACCGTCACGTGTGACAGCCCCTTAAAGCGTTTGAGCGCCGCGTGATAGAAGCTCGGGCTGCGTTGTATTTCATTGGTGACGACCGATACCACCGCGCTCATGTGCCCGGGGCCGACGCGCCAGACATGTAGGTCAAGCACGGCGTCACCGTTGTCTTCAATGACGTGACGAACGTTTTCGGCCATGCGCTTATCCAGATTCATGTCGAGCAGAATGCCTCCCGTATCGCGCATCAGGCCCCACGACCAGTTCGCAATTACCAGGGCGCCGATTACGCCTGCGAGCGGGTCCATCCAGGCCCAGCCGAACGCACGGGCCAGCAGGAGGCCGATGATCGCGAGCACGGAAACTGCCGCGTCTGCGATGACATGAATGTAGGCCGAGCGAATATTGTGATCGCGATTCGCCGCTACATGCGCTTCGTCGTGACTGTGATCGTGTTCTTCGAACTCGATCGAGTGTTCACCATCGGGCAAGCTGACAATGGCCCTGAATGCATGTGGCTCGGGAATGTCATCTTTCGACTCCAGATAGCTCCCACGGTCTTCAAACGTGAAGGTTTGCCGGGAACCATCGGGCCGAATCGTCGTGATTGATACCACGTCGGTGGTCAGCCTCGAAGAAGCCATTTCAGGCGTGATGCGGAAAACGGGCGGCACACCATCTTCGAAGACCGACACGGCGAAAACGCCCGCGTTACCGAAGATGCGATGCGCCTCTTCCTCATGACCGTGTGCGTCTTCATGTCCATGCCCGTGACCGTGGCTGTGCCCATGTCCATGATCGTGGCCGTGGTGGTTTCCGCTGAGCAGCCAGACGCTTGCGAGATTCACCAGCAGGCCGAGCACCGCGATGGGAATCGCTTGACCGAAGTGGATGGGCACGGGCGAGAGAAAGCGCGAAATGGCTTCATATCCAATCAGCAGCGCGATCATGGCAAGCACGATAGCGCTGGTAAAACCCGCCAGGTCGCCCAGCTTGCCGGTGCCGAATACGAAGCGGCTATCGCTCGCGTGTCTGCGCGCGTAGGTGTATGCCAAAGCGGCGATCAGCATTGCGCCGGCGTGTGTCGACATGTGCAGGCCATCGGCGACGAGCGCCAGCGAGCCGAACAGGCTTCCGCCAACAATTTCAGCCACCATCATCGCACTGCACAGTGCGATGACCATCCACGTCCTGCGCTCGTTGACTTCATGGGCCGCGCCCAGAAAGACGTGATCGTGCCCCGCTCCGAAAGCGGCATCTTCAAAGTTACTCATGGTTCCCTCTTACCTGAAGTAGCTGTGGACTACTTCAATCAGCTGCTCGGTGCCGCTGCCGTGCTCGTCGTCCGGCTCTGCGTCGACGAGATGCGTCCGGATGTGGTCTTCGAGAACCACGGCGAGCAACCCGTTCATCGCGCCACGGCTGCTGGTGATGAGCTGGAGCACATCCATGCAGCCGCGCTCCTCTTCAAGTGCACGCTCGATGGCCTCAACCTGTCCCTTGATGCGGCGAACGCGGTTGAGCAGCTTCTGTTTCTCGCGAATCGTATGGCTCACGGCTAGCCCTCTGAATACAGTAGGGTGCTATGTTACGCTGGATAGGGTACGGGGGTATACGTTTCTTTAATGTTGAACGGTTTGGCGTAGATCATTGTCGGTGCGGCACTTAGTCCAGAGGACCGCAGGCTTCTGGGTGGTGTGCGCCCAAATCGTATGGCTGTTTGGCAGCATCAGCCGACATCCTCGTGCAACGAACGAGGGGGATCGTCCTGCGTTGCGTACACAGCCATGTCGAACTCGAGGTCCACGACGCGGTGAACGACTAGCCGCCGAAGGCCAAGGGTTGCCGCCACGCTCGTTACGCTGAATTCGCTGCTCGTGTGAGTTCAAAGCGAATCCTGTGGTTGGTGCGTTCCACGGTCAATTCGCGGTGCGCTCGGAGCGGCCCGTCAAACGCCTCGAACAGGTTGTTGCCGCAGACGTCTTCAAGGTACGGCGCGACGCGAATGGCTGGCCGCGTCGCCGTCCAGGGCGAATCCGGCGTAAAGGTCCAGCGTCTTTCGCCCTTTTCGATCGCCACGCGCCCTGCTACCGGAAGTCCGTCGTCGCCCACGACCATAATCGCGCGCCGCAGCAACGCCCAATCCAGCGGCCTGGGAAACACCATCTCCAGGGGTTGATAACTCTGCGCCGCAGGAGGTAGAAGCGTCCAATCCGCGAGCGCAACGGGCTCCCGGACCGCCTGAGCGACAACGAAAGGCTTGTAGAAATTCTGCCGTAGCGGACGACCGGACGAGTCGACCATTGCAGAGCCGATGGCCAATGCGTAGCGTTGCCCCAACCTCAGCGGCGGACCCAGTTCCCGATTGGGACCTACCCAGCGTTTCAACCTGCCCGGATCCAGCAGAACCGTCAGGCATCGCATGTTCCTGTCCCAAAACTCCAGCGCAGGCCGATAGAGCACGTCGTGCGCAGGCCGTCCATCGGGGCCGATGAGACGGATCTGCGCCTCGGCACCGCCACGCCGCATGGGGCTGGAAAAGCAAACGTAGAAGCGAAGCAGGTTTTCCGGCAGCACATCGGCGGATGGAAAGACACCCGTCACCGAAGCCGGGTCGTCCCCGATCGGGTTCGGTAGCGAGAATTCGAGCGTCAGCACGTCCGCATACCCGACCCGGCCGAGCGGCCGCGGATCGAAGCTTGCCCGATAGCGAACGCCCGGTTCGAACGGAAAACGCGGAACGAATCGCACCCCGGCCTCCAGAAGCTGATAGCGGCCGGTCACATCGGGAAGTTCGTCGCCGCCGCGCATGGCAGCATCGATGACGTTCACACGCAGCACGGATTGCAGCTGGCGGGCCGTTCCCTGGCGTTCGACGAGAAACTCAACGAGATCCGCATCGAGGTTGTACACGCCGACGCAAGCCGCCCCGCTCCGCTGTGTCTCGTGCTCGACCCGCAGTGTTGGCTGAAGTGTCATTGGCATCCTTACCCAGTCTCGTTGCGTGATCTGCCCACCGCTACGCGTGGTCGATCTCGTTGCGATGTTCGCGGTAGTGGAACGGATCGGGACCATTCGGCCAGTTCATTTCCGCCATTCCCAATCTGCGGTCGAAGAAGTACGGAACCATCAGCGTGCCGATGTCCAGCCGCCAGGACGTCTTCGGATGCCGCCAGATCACGACTGCCCATCGTGGATCGAGAATCGCGATATGTTCCGCCCGGATCGGCAGATCGCGCTGCGTACGCCCGAGGCCACCCGGCCCGAAATCAATGGGGCCACCGGTCGGCTCGGGTTTCGCGGTCGTCAACTCCGCAGCCTCGATACGCGACGCGCTGCGTACATCGATGGTGACCAGCAAGTAATCCTTATGGTCTGTCGGATCCGTATAAGTCAGCATATCCAGCGGATTCGACCCATAGCCCAGCTCGCCGATCGTGTCCCCCCGCACATGCGCGCCATCCTTCAACTCTTCCAGTTGGAAGCGAACGAGCGGCGTGCAACCATACACGGCAAACAGGTATGGTTTTCCATCCATCTCCCGGATCAGTTGCCGCACGATCGGGGCGCGCGTTTCGAACTCCCCGTGCGTCGGGTGCCAGATTTCTACGGTGCTCGTCGACAGGCGGGAACTGAACGGGTACGGGATGCGATAGAGCGTCGATGCAAAGCGCTGATTCGAGATCCCTGTGACGAAAACCTCGCCGTTGTAATACTTGACATCCGTAATCGCATAGACCTGCTGGGGCTCGAACTCCAGCATCGCCCTCTCGTCCGGCTCGTTTGGAATTGCCATTTTCGAGTGCGCAATACCGTCCAGTTCGAGCAACTCGAGCTTGCCATGATTGACCTTCACAATCGCAGCCATGGCGCCTGGTCCGCTGCCGCGCTCGACCGACATGAAGATCTGTCGCGACGGCTGATGGATCGCCATATCGTTGATGACAATATTTCCGACCGTCGTGCCGAAGAGCGCAGCGAGCTTCTGATCCACGCCCAAAACCAGATCGCGGCCTTCGAAGTTGTGAAAATTTCCCATCTCCACGTCGACCTGTGAGGTTACGTCCGAATCCTTCAGTGCGAACGCATGGACGGCCGCACCCGTGATATCGCCGACGAAGAGGACATTGTCGGGCCCGAACTCGAGGGCTCCCGCAGACCGAAGCGGTCCGCCCGGCCGCGGCAAGCCGTCCCTCTCCAAGTCGGCCCTGGCCTTTTCGCCCCCGGCCAGCGCCGGGCGGGACAAGGCAAGCATGAGTGCCGAGGTTGAGCCCGCACGCAGAAATTCGCGCCGCGCACGAGCCTCTTCCGCCATACCGGATTCTGTCGTGTGGTCCATTGCGTTCCCTGGTTGTCGTTCGATGCTAGATGGTGGCGAATCCGCCACCGGCAGCCGTCAATCCACCGCTGACTTCAAGTGCATCGATCGCGCCATGCAGTTCCAGCGGATTGACGCCTTCGCCATGCGTGATCAGGCCGCCGGCGATTGCGATCTTGCGCGCCGATCCTCCGGGCTTGATGCTGAGCGCCGTCGCTGCAAGCCGGACAACGACGCCTTTGACCAGTGAGTCGCCCGTACCGCCCCACGTCTCGATGCCCCGGCGGACGGTGATTTCACCGACAGGCTGGCTGATCTGAATGCCCACTGCGCCATCGGCATGGGTGACGACGCGCTCGAATTGCGCCGACCGCACGGTGCCCGTGTAGACATTGAAGCCGCGCGATCCCTGCCCGAACGTCTCGATCAACGCGTTGACTTCGAGCCGCTCGAGGGAGCCGAAATTCACGAAGCCGATGCCGCTCGGCCCGTGGGACGTGACCTTCCCGTCGACGATCCAGCGATCGACGGTTCCCCAGTTGTCGAGCACCATGTCATTCGAACCGTAGGTCGTCACCGGGCCGTGATTGCGCACACTGGCAACGAATGCGCCTGACACGACGAACACGCCGCCGGTGATGCGATCCGGCGTCCCGGGCGCGATGCCGCCATCGCTGTGGACGGCGCCTGTCTCCAGGCGATTCGCCACGACACGCCCGCCCGTCTCTCCGGCGCCACCAACGAAGATGCCGCTGCCGCGGACCGGCGCACCGGCACGGCCCGCCGAAAGCCCGGTGAGCTCCGCCGTGATGACCACGCCGCGGTCTTCGCTCTGATTCCAGAGCGTGAAAACGCCAGGAACGACTTCGACGCCGTATCCCTTCGGGCGCTCTTCATAGCCACGGGCGTCCGCGGCCCAAATGTCGATATCGTGTGCTTCGACATGGCCGCCAGCCACGCTGTCGCGGGCCAACAGTTGCACGACGCCCGCAACAGTCAAATGGCGCAGCACGAGCCGACCGAATCCGTCGACACGCGTGTCGTTGGAAATGGCGCGCCGATCGGGGTCCGTGGCAAGCCGCAAGCCTTCGACCCGATTGTCTGCCGACAGCTGGAGCCCGTCGCTGCCTGGCGCAAAGCGCAGGGCGGCATGTGCGTCGATGCCGGTCAGAGCCAGGCCGGGCCGCAGGCGAAGGGCTGCCACCCCATCGATCTGCGCTGAAACGACGATATGCAGAACCTGGTCGTCGTCGACTGCCGTCTGCAATTCGGCGCGCGTGGAGACGGTGCGCGTTTCGGTGTTCATGGTGAGTCGTTCCTCCATGATCTGATGCACGGCGCGCGAGGCCGCTTAGACGAGCGACACGGCCTCTTTGGCGCTGACCAGCTTGCCAAGCTTTCCATACTCGTGCAGATCGCCGCCAACCTCGATCCGGATCGACTGGTCGATGTCGCCCACGCGCACGGGAGAAAAACCGCTGACGGTAATGAGTCTTGCCACCACCTCGCCGGCTTGTGCATCGTCCGCTGCATAGAACAGCACGGCACGCTCCGGCGACCGGTTTGCTCCGGCTTCCAGCGATTCGGCGCCCAGCGTGCCGAACGCCTTGACGAGACGCGCCCGATCCGGGAGCAGCCCGGAAATCAACACGCCAGAAGATTGCTCGTCAGGAATGATCTTCCTGTATCCGCCCTTACCGTCCGGGGCGATCGGGTTTGACGGATCCACGATGATCTTCCCCGCCAGCGCCTCACGATGAGTGACGAGAAATTGCCTGATTGCGTCGAACTGGATCGCCAGCACAATGACGTCCGCCTTGGCAATTGCATCCTCGACCGTCGACGCTTCGGCATGGTTGCCGAGGTGCCGGGCCACCTCCTCGGCCTCATCCGGCGTCCTTGCCGCGACGATGATCGTCTCGCCACCAGTTACCAGATTCTTCGCCAGCCGGGAACCTATGTTTCCAAGGCCGATGATTGCCGTGCTCATGACAGTTGCGCTCCTTTCTGTTTCCCGCCTGCGTAACCGCAACGGTGCATCGCGGCGGACGATGTAATCAGTGACGCTTTGCATCCAGGCCGATCTCGTGAATGACCGTGCGATATTCGACGAAGTCGTCGATTGCCGACACACCATTCAGACGGCCCAGACCGCTCTGCTTGTAGCCGCCTTCTTCCGTCTCGTCGTAAACCACCGCCCAGTTGTTGATCCAGACCGTGCCCGCCTGCAACTGCCGCCGACAGGGAATGGTCGTTGATCTCCAGAAGTGCCGGACGATAGAAGGCACCCCGCGCGAGCGGCCCATCGTTGACGACGCCCGCAGGCAGACTAGCGACTTCGCAGAACACCTCGCACATTCGCGTGTTCGTCTGCGCGGTGAAGCCAGGCCGACCTCGCAAATTAAAAGCCATATCACACTCCCGTCCGGTTTCCCGTTTCGTTAAGAGCTACTGCTCAAACACTCGTGACACGCAATGTGTTCTGGATGGTAGCCAACCGTTCGGCTGACCGCTAACGGACATCGCGGAAATCGGATTTCCATTTCTGGAAAGCTCACGCGAGAGGCCGCTTTTGTATGCTGGAACGTGTGCCCCCGATGGGGAGGAAGAAGCCCATGCTCGCGCCAACCGAAGTGCTGTCCTCGATACTCGAGAAGCCAACCGATATCGAGCGCGTCCGTGCGCTCGTCACACCTGACATGACCTATGTTTCGCTCAACTACGACAATGCCGTTCTGAAGCGGATCATGCCGTGGGCCGGTACGTATCGCGGTGCCGAGAGCATCGAGTCGTGCTGTAGGCGACTGGATCCTTTACGTCGCCGCGGGCGGACGGCTGCCTTGCTGCCGCCCGGTTGCGGCGGTAATCTGCATCAGACGATGGAGGCCGCAGATCGCCAGCAAGGTGCGGGGCGGACGGAGCGTAACGGTAATGAAAGATCTGAATACGCTGCTGATTTTTGCGAAGGTTGTCGAGGCGAGCAGTTTCTCGGAGGGCGCGAGGCGGCTGAAGATGCCCATTTCCTCAGTGAGCCGCCGTATTGCCGAACTCGAAAATCAGCTGGGTGTTCGTTTGCTCGATCGATCCACGCATCACCTGAGGCTCACGGACTTCGGCACCGAAGTATTCGAGCTCGCGAGACAGGCCACCGAGGTCAGCGAAGCCGTCGACAATGTCATTTCGAACCGCCTGCCCGAGGTGTCCGGCGCCGTACGGCTCTGTGCGCCGCCAAACCTCTCCGATTCGCTGATCGTACCTGTCGTCGGAGCCTTTCATCAGTCTTACCCGAACGTGGAGGTCAAGGCATTCATTACCGAACGCATCGTCGACCAGATAGCCGAGGACGTCGATATCGCGTTCAAGGTCGGAACCTTCACCGACGCCACGCTCGCAGCGCGCACGCTTCTGACCTACCGGCATCAGCTCGTTGCAAGTCCAAAGTACCTCGCCAGATGCACGCCTCCGGAATCGCCGCGGGACCTTCCCGCGCACAGGCTTTTCGCGTTCTCTTTCTGGAAGCCGGACTATTGCTGGAGCTTCGTTCATGTCAATGGCCGGGATACCGAAACGGTTTCCTTCCAGCCGACAATTGCCATGAACGATTACACCGGGCTCATTGTGGCGCTGCTCGAGGGCTGCGGCATTGGGGAACTGCCGCCCATCGTCCAGCCAGACCTCGTGCGCAGCGGGCAGCTCGTCGAGGTCTTGCCGGACTGGCATCTGCCGGTGTTCGACCTGACCATCGCCAACCTGCGCGACCGCTATCTGCCCCGGCAGGTCCGCATCTTCAGGGACTTCGCGTCGAAGATGGTGCCTGGGCTCTTTGGCACCTTACCATCCTGAAAAGGCGAAAACAGGCGATACCGCCGGACCCCGTTTCAACCATTCGAAGTCCGTCCGTCAGGAGTTCGAATGTTCCGCGCTTTGCTCCGGAAAATCCGGAAACAACACGGGTGCCATTTCAATCGCGAATTCCTTGAAGAGCCTGCACGGTTTCGAAATGTGCCGGTTGCCTAAGTACACGAGTGAAAGGTCGTATGTCGGGAGGCGCCACTGCGGCATTACCTCCACCAGCTTGCCCTCGCGGACAAGATCGGGCCGGACCACAGGGGGAAGTTCACCGATGCCGGCACCCGCCAGCAACATGGAAGCGAGGCCGGCAAAATCGTTCATCGCGAATAACGGCTGGAACGTGAGCGTCTGCTTTTCCCTTCCATTCTCGTGCACGAAGCACCAGCTGCAATCCGCCTTCCAGTGCGAAAACGCAAGGAGGCGATGCTCGAGCAGATCCTGCGGTTTTCGGATCGCCCCGCAGCGCTTAAGGCAGGCGGGCGTTGCCACGATGCGATGCCGATAGGTCAGAAGGCGCCGCGCGACCAGCGACGAATCGCGCAATGCACCAACCCGGAAAACAAGGTCGACGCCGTCCGCGATATGTTCGACGTAGCGCTCGGTAACGAGAATCTGAAAACGCACGTTCGGATAGCGCTTCTGGAATTCAAGGACGAGCGGCGTCAGCAAGGTGTCCGAAACGCTCGGCGGCGCCGAAAGGCGCAAGAGCCCTGACACGTCCGAAAGATGGCTGGAAGCGACTCTGTCGATGGCCTCACTCAGCTCGACGCCTCGCACGGCTTGCTCATACACCTCCTTGCCGAGGTCGGTGAGGGTGAGATTACGCGTGGAGCGCTCCAGGAGCCGAACGCCCAGTGCCTTCTCGAACTCTGCGATGTGCCGGCTGACCGTAGAGACCGGCATGCCAAGCCGGCGTGCCGCCCCGGAAAGGCTGCCCGATTCGACCACCTTTGCGAATATCACCAGCGAGCTGAGGTTCGCCATCGCTTTTCCATCATTGGAAAACCATTGTGCGCCAATCGTCAGCGGCGTCGCAAGAACGGGCGCCAACCCCGGCGTACGAGCGCGCACGTGACATGTCATGGCACGCCGACCTTCCCGGAACTGGAAAACGTTTTTCTGCTTTTCCGTCTACCGGAAAATCGCGGCTCGTCTATGGTTTCGAATAGACACTCGCGAGCCGCAAAGGAGGCGTCGATGACGACCATGAAAGCAGCAGTGATCCACGAGCCGGGTGGCCCTGAGGTGCTCAGGCTCGAACAACGTCCCATACCGACGCCGCAGCGCGGCGAGGTGCTGATCCGCGTGAAGGCGTTCGGACTCAACCGGTCCGAAATGTTTACGCGCCAGGGATTTTCCCAGAGCGTGAAGTTTCCGCGCGTGCTGGGAATCGAGGCGGTCGGCATCGTGGAAGACGCACCGGGAATGGAGTTCGCCAAGGGCGATACGGTTGCCACCGCGATGGGAGGCTTGGGGCGTGAGTTCGACGGCAGCTATGCGGAGTACACCTGCGTACCTGCCCGGCAGGTGCAAAAACTGGTCACTGGCTTGGCTTGGGAAACGCTCGGCGCAATGCCGGAAATGCTTCAGACCGCGTGGGGCTCGCTGTTCAAGGCCCTCGCGCTGCAAGAGCGGGACCGGCTGCTGATTCGGGGCGGAACGACATCGGTTGGACTTGCCGCCGCGGCAATCGCCAAAGCGCACGGTGCGTTTGTGATTTCGACGACCCGCAATCCGCAGAAAGGCGACGCGCTGCGTGCGAATGGCGCCGACCGTGTCGTAATAGACTCGGGCGCAATCGCGCAGGAGATCGGCGAAGTGTCGCCCGGCGGCGTGGATAAAGTGCTGGAACTCATCGGAACCACGACGCTGAAGGACTCGTTGCGCTGTGCAAAACAAGGCGGCGTGGTGTGCATGACTGGCATTGTTGGCAACCAGTGGTCGTTCGATACCTTCAGTCCGATGGAAGTGATACCGAGCACGGTGAAACTCACCATTTACGACGGCGGAGTCAATGAATTCATGGCGACGCCGTATGACGAATTACTGGCGCAGGTGAAGGCCGGAACACTTCGCGTCCCCGTTGGGAAGGTTTTTCGGCTCGACGAAATCGTGGAAGCACACCGGTGCATGGAAGAGAACAAGGCTGGAGGGAAGATCGTCGTGCTGCCATGAAGGCGGCCTCCAGGCGATTGCACCGACCGATGGAAGCCCCCATCTCACGTTTCGCGATGCACAACCGACAATAGCTGGCCAGAAGGAAACCGCGCCCGCGGTGGCCTTCGAAGCACCTTCACTAGTGGCGACGCGGCCGACCTAGCCCAGAGTGCAACGCGCCGCAAAATTCCCTAATTTCCTTGCGCGGTGTGTCGACACGAAACGCCGCTATTTTTTTGGCGGCTAGATGAACGTCAAGCTGGCCGCAACCCGGCTAGCCGGAGTCGTCACGACGACCGCAAAGCGGAATGTCCGAAATGAACCCTGAGAGCCTGCGACGCTGGGTCCGAACTTGCCTTCTGCAGCGGTGCGCTGCCAATTCGCTCGTCGCGCTCGGCTAAGGTTCGCCTTCGCGACCTACGCCCTTTGCGCGCCAGTGCGCGTGCGAGGCCAGCCGCCCTACGCGATGAAGGGCTCCGCGCGGCCTGAAGCGGCCGGTCGAGGTCGTCGTCCAGTTAGACTGGCCGAGATCTCGTCCGGCCTCGCTCAATGGCCGGTTTCTGGCGAGCAAACTGCGGAGGGCACTGCCTTGACGCGGCCAGGAAGCGTCATTCGCCATGACCGTCACCCGGTCATTTGAGCGGCCAGTTTGCACCGGTTAGCTGACGTACTTGCTGGCGGCAATCGCTGTCTTCGCCGCAGCTTCACTCATAGGGGCCCGGTCGTCGCATGGCTCGCTGTCAGCCTCATACACCCTGGACAGGCCATCAAGCGACATTCGCCCCTCCCCTTAGACGGACGTTCAGACGTCGGCACCGCATTGCATATGGTCCTTGGCCTTTGGGACACGAATGCCGGTATCGTCCGTGGCCATAGGCTGCCCACAGCATGAATCACGGGCGACTGCAGTTTCGCGTTGATTTCGTAAAAGATCCGGAGATGCCGCTACGCGCCAGGCGCCACAAGCGCACAGAATAAAAGCCGAAGAAGGCGCAAAACGCAGAGATATCGGCATACATTTGCAACGTCAGCGGCTATTCTTCAGACGCTGCGACTGACGCGTTTCCGGTCGGCTCTGCTGGTCGCCGGCAGCCATTCCGCGCCCCACGCGGAAGGGGGGTGTATGTCACGTCAAAAATTACCTCGGCCCGCGCGACGCGCACTGCATCGTCGGCAGTCAATCGCACGCGTCTGGCTCGTCATCGGTATTTCAATTACCGGGCTGTCCTTTGCACATGCGACGCTCGCGGCGGGCACCCTTCCACAAGGCGGCGCTTACGTGGCCGGCGCCGGCACGATAGCGAGCCAGGGCAACGGCCTCGTGATCACCCAACCAGGTTCGACGCGCGGCGTGATCGATTGGAACAGCTTTTCAATCGGCAGGAACAACAGCGTGACGTTCGACAACGGCTCGGGCGCGACGCTGAACCGCGTGACGGGCGGTTCGCCGTCCGCCATCTTCGGCAGGCTCAGTGCAACGGGCAGTCTCTATGTGATCAACCCGCAAGGCATCGTCGTTGGAACATCGGGGGTGGTCAGCACGGGTGACCGTTTCGTCGCGTCGACACTTGATGTCGGTAATTGCGCGTTCATGCAGGGCGGTGGTTCCCTCACGCTGTCGGGCAGCGCGAACGCAAGCGTCATCAACCTCGGAAAGATCAGTTCGAGCGGCGGCGATGTGTTCCTGATCGCGCGGGGCGCCGTCATCAACGCCGGCAATATCTCCGCACCCAACGGCACGGCCGAACTGGCTGCAGGCGAACAGGTGCTATTACAGGACGCGGGCAGCAGCAAACAGTTGTTCGTGCAGACGGGCAGTCGGGGCACCGTGATCAACAGAGGGAACATAAACGCCGCGCAGGTCAGCTTGCAGGCAGCAGACGGCAACGTCTACGCGCTCGCGGGCGGCGGCACGCGCATCCGCGCGACGGGCACGGCAGATCGTGACGGCCACGTGTGGCTCGTCGCCGATCGCGGCCGTGTCGAGCAGTACGGTAAGATCGCCGCGAGCAACGCAGATGGCAGCGGCGGAACGGTCGACACGCAAGCTACACAACTGGCCTTCGGCAAGCATGCAGCCGTTCACGCGGGCCAATGGAACCTGTTGACGCCTATTTTCACCATCGATGACACCGCCGCGCGCACCTTGCAGCGCAGCCTGAACGCGGGCACGTCGATCGATGTCACGACGACAGGCGCGAACGGCGCAACAGGCGATCTGGGCGTCGCTTCGAGTTTGAGCTGGAGCGGTCCGGCTTCTCTCACGCTCGCCGCGTATCACGACGTGTCGGTGGCGACGGGCACGACCATCGCGAACTCCGGTGCGGGCAACCTGACGTTGCGCGGCGACGCAGCCGGCATCGACAACGGTGGCAGCGCTAACAACAATGGGACGATCGACTGGTCGCGCAGCACGGGCATCGTGAGTGCAATGCATGACATAGCTGGTGGATACTTACCGGGAAACATTCTGTCAAACAGCACATGGTCTGCCGCTCCAGACAGTGGTCTGGTGACGCAAGTTACCGCCTATGCGCTGGTGAATACCGTCTCCGATCTGGGCGCAGTTAACCTCAACCCCTCGGGCAACTACGCGCTCGGCAGAGACATCGACGCCACGCCCCCGCCCGGTGAATTCAGTCGGACCGTGGCTTCGTTCTCGGGCCAGTTTGATGGCATGGGACACATGATTTCGAATCTTTGGTTATCTGAATCGCTTTTCGGGGACATCGGATCTTCGGGCGTCGTTCGGAACCTCAACATTGAGGGCAGTGCCAACTTGCCCGAGTCTGCCGCCTGGGCGGGCTTTCTCGCAGACAGGAACGACGGTACGATCGCATCCGTGCACTCAAGCGGCAGTGTTACTTCAATCGGTCGTATTTCAACTGGGGGACTTGTGGGCTTGAACTTCGATGGCACGATCACGCGTTCGTCAAGCACTGCCGACGTTTCGTCTGATTCCTTGACGGGAGGCCTGGTCGGAACCAACAGCTTCGGCGTGATCCGGCAATCGTTCGCATCGGGCGATGTCACCTCGACCCATCTTCAGGGAGCGGGCGGTCTGGTCGGCTACAATTTTGGCGTTATCACAGAGTCTTATGCGACTGGAACAGTTCATGTGCAGCCGCAATGTGACACGGTCAATGCGTGCGGGGGTGGGTTAGTTGGCGGGACTTCAGGCACGATCAGTCAGTCGTTCGCGACCGGCAAGATTGACCAGCCATCCGGACCTGTGGGAGGACCGGGCGGCATCGCGGATTTCAACGCAAATTACATCGCGTCTTCCCCGGGGACCATCACAAACGATGTTTACTGGGATACGCAAACGACGGGCGCGCCAGTCGGCGTCCGCGCCACCATCCTAGGCGCGAACCTGGGTAACGCTCAAGGCTTGACTACTATGCAGATGAGCACGCCGTCCAGCTTCGGTCCGACATACAACTTTGGCCCAGGCGGTGTTTGGGCGATGCCCGTTGGAGCGACGCATCCGATATTGCAGTGGCAACTGGCGCAATGAGACCGACTGCTATCCACAACCATCAGCGAGCAGTCATCCTGTTGCATTGTGGCGGTAGTGGGTTAACTAGCAGCCGCGCCACTGCTGCCTATCGGATCAGTCAAGGTCGAAGACGAGTTCATAGATGAAGGCGCTGTATGGCCGGTCCACGCCTGATACCTGCCCTTGCATTCGCGACGCCGACTCCTATTCTTCAGACGCAGCGACTCGCGCGTTTCCGGCTGGCTCTGCGGGTCGTCGGCAGCCATTCCGCACGCATGCGGAAAGGGGGCTGTGATGTCACATCCAGGACTACCTCGGCCCGCGCGACGCGCACTGCGTCGTCGGCAGTCGCGCGGACACATCTGGCTTGCCGTCGGCATTTCGCTGACTGGACTGTCCCTGACACCCGTTGCGTTCGCGGCGGGCCGCCTTCCGCAAGGCGGCACATATACTGCCGGTACGGGCACGATAGCTAACCAGGGCAACGCTCTTTTGATCACGCAACCGGGTTCGACGCGCGGCGTGATCGACTGGAGCAGTTTCTCGATCGGCAGGCACAATAGCGTGACGTTCGACAACGGCACCGGCGCGACCATGAACCGGGTAACGGGTGGCTCGCCCTCGGCCATTCTTGGCAGGCTCAGCGCAACGGGAAGCCTCTATGTGATCAATCCGCAGGGCATCGTCGTGGGTCCGTCGGGTGTGGTCAGCACCGGTGGCCGCTTCGTCGCGTCCACCCTCGATGTCTGCAACAGTGCGTTCATGAGCGGCAGCAGCACGCTCATACTCTCAGGCGACTCCGATGCAAGCGTGCTCAACCTTGGCAGGATCAGTTCGAGCGGCGGCGATGTGTTCCTGATTGCGCGAGACGCAGTCATCAATTCCGGCACCGTGGCGGCGCCCAACGGCACGGCGGAACTGGCCGCAGGTGGGCAGGTGCTGCTGCAGGACTCGGCAAGCAGCCGGCAGGTGTTCGTGCAAACGGGCAGTCAGGGCACAGTCGTCAACAAGGGGCGGATAACAGCCGCACAGGTGAGCCTGCAGGCCGCCGACGGCAACGTGTACGCGCTCGCAGGCGGCGGCACGCGCATTCGCGCAACCGGCACGGCCAGCCGCGACGGGCACGTCTGGCTCGTCGCCGACAGCGGTGGTGTGGAGCAACTCGGCAAGATCGTCGCGAGCAACTCGGACGGCAGCGGCGGGACCGTCGATACACAGGCGGTACAACTGACGTTCGGCAAGCACACGGTGGTCGATGCAGGCCAATGGAATCTCTCGACGCCTGCTTTCACGATCGATGATGTCGCCGCGCATGCGTTGCAACGCAGCCTGAACGCGGGCACCTCGGTGAATGTCGGGACGACAGCTGGTAACGGCGCGACCGGCGATCTGGGCGTCGCGTCGAGCCTGCGCTGGCGGGGTCCCGCTTCGCTCACGCTTGCCGCATACCACGATGTCTCAGTCGCGAGCGGCACGACGATCGCGAACAACGGTGCGGGCACTCTCATCTTGCGCGCCGACGCCTCCGGTATCGACAACGGCGGCAGCGTGAACAACGGCGGCACTATCGACTGGTCGAAGAGTACCGGCATCGTCAGCGCGTTCTACGACATGAACGGCACCTACGGCCCCGGCACATTAGTCGGCAATGCATCGTGGACCGCTCCGGCTTACAGCGGCCTGGTCACGCAGATAACGGGTTACCAACTCGTCAAT
Organism: Paraburkholderia sp. BR13439; assembly: GCF_040948805.1. Taxonomy (NCBI): domain Bacteria; kingdom Pseudomonadati; phylum Pseudomonadota; class Betaproteobacteria; order Burkholderiales; family Burkholderiaceae; genus Paraburkholderia; species Paraburkholderia sp. BR13439. The sequence continues at coordinate 39,456 of NZ_JBFPKN010000023.1, forward strand.
TCGGTAGCGGACTTTCAGGCCGTCGACAACGACATGACCGGCAACTACGCACTCGGAAGAGATATCGAAGCGAACAACGCTGCGTTCATCACGCTGGGCACTACCCCGTATGCGATTAGCACGTCGTTCACCGGTCAATTCGACGGCATGTGGCATACCGTTTCGAATCTCTCTCCGAGCCTCGACGCCATCTTCGGCGATATCGGCCAAGGCGGTGTCGTGCGCGACCTGAAACTCGACGGCCACCCGCTCGCCAACGACACAGGGTTCTACTATGGAATCGGCCTTCTCGCGATCAACAACCACGGCACGGTCGTCAATACATTCACCTCTGGCGCGAACAGCTGTGGTTGCTTCGACGCACCGCTGTCAGGGCTCATTGGGGCGAACTACGGGCTGATCGAGCGCTCGGGAAGCAGTGCCACAGTTCGGACAGGCGGCGTAGCGGCCGGACTCGTTAGCACGAACTATGGGACGATCGACCAGTCGTACGCGACGGGCTCCGTCACAGGCTTTTTGACGCACGGCGGTGGTGCCGGACTGGTCTTCGAGAACCTCGGTAAAGTCACACAGTCGTTTGCGTCAGGCAGCGTTTCCAGCGGCAACGGGTTGGCGATGGGCGGCATCTGCGCGGGCTGCTCCGGTGGCCTTGGCGCCGACGTTTACTGGGACGTCCAGACCACGGGGCAACTGTCGAGCGGCGGCGATCTACCTGCATCCAACGGGCTCACCACGGCCCAGATGAGCAACCCGGCGAGCTTCGTCGGCTGGGACTTCGGGCCGAACGGCGCGTGGGTCATGGCAACTGGCGCCACGCATCCAGTGCTGCGGTGGCAAGTGGAACATTAGCCTGGCGCGATGTTGGTGGAACTGTCCATCGCGCAGACGACTCGAGATCGGAGTGGGTCCCGTTTCTGACGCTCGATGCAACACCGCCTTAACGACAGCTTTCAAGGTGCATCGGTCAATGCTGGTCGAGATACAGCTTGGCCAGTCGTACCTCCGGCCGGACCGTGTCCGCGTTTTGCGTGAGCGTGACAAGCTTCGCGTAGTAGAGTTGCGCTTTCTTATCGTGCGCCAGGTCTGCTGCTTTCGCCGCACCATACAGGCCACGCAGGCGGTTCGGGGTTGCTTGCATCGATGCCTCATACTCCTTCAGCGCATCGGCAGGTCGCTTCAGATCGAGCAACATTTCGCCCAGCAACTCCCGCATCGGGTAAAGCCGGTTCTCCATCGCGACCTGCTTTTCGCTGCCGTCTTCCAGATCGGCGGCGGCGTGCATCTGCTTGAGCGCCTGATCGTCCTTGCCCTGAACATGATCCAGCCACGCCGAGGCGGCGAGGATTTGAATCTGGACCTGATCGGCCCAGTAAGGCTGCTTGGCCTCTTCGAGCTTGGCGCGCAACTGCATGAGCACGTCGATATTGGTTTGCGCCATGTCCGCCTTGCTGCTGCGAGCGCAGCCTAGTGCACGGGCAAAATACGTGATTGCCTCAGCTTGCGGCCAGTGGCTGCCACGCGGCTCGAGCGTGGCAGCCTCCTGCCAGTCGCCGCGCTCGAGCGCATAGCGCGCCGGGATGGCAGCCAGCGCCGTGTAGACTGCCAGTCGGTCAAATGGAAATTTCGTGGCAGCATTGGCGTCATCGCGCACTTGTTTTGCGTGCGCGTCCTGGCCCAGTTGTAGATAGGCGTACTCCATGAAATCCAAGGAATGGGGCGCCCCTGTATGGGTGGCGCCGGGCCAGCTTCTGGCGGCTTCTTCCTGCATCACCTTCAGCGCCGCTTCGTTCGATTTGATGGATGCATCCCACATGCCGAGCATCGAGTAAATATGCGAGGGCATGTGCAGGGCGTGCGGCGCCGCCGGGGCGATCTGCGCGTATTTGTTGGCAAACGGCAGTCCGCGCTTCGCGAGCGGCGGGTAGTCGTAGCTGTGGATCAGGTAGTGCGCGACACCGGGGTGGTCGGGCTGCTCACGGTAGATTTTCTCCAGGATCGTTGCAGCCTCGAGTTGGTTGGCGTACGTCTTGTCGCTGGGGTCCGCGGCCTCGTTGAGCGCAAGCGCATAGAAAATCGCGGCTTCCGTATCGTCGGGATACTTCTGCGTCAGGCGCGCCATCGCATGCTCGTATGCCAACGTGCGCTGGCTTTGTGGGACTTTGTCGTAGTCTTTGTAGAATGCTTCGGCAGCCAGCAGCCAATCGCGCTCCCGTTCGGTCTTGGGATCCAGCGCCAATCCCTTCTCCGCAGCTTCCCATCCGCGCTTGAGTGCCGTCTCGTCAAACGGCGGGACCAGCGGATTAGGACGCTGGGCAATTGCAATGCCCCAGTATGCAATCGCACATTGCGGATCGATCTGGGTCACGGCCTCGAACGCCTTGAGTGTCGAAGGGTAAAAGAAGGAATGGAGCATCGCCAATGCCTTCTCAAACTGGCTTTGTGCCGCAAGGCTGCACGAAGTGGGGAACTTCACAGTGCCGAACTTGCCGCCAGTCGGCGGCGCAGCGGGGTGTTCTTCGTGCTGGGCGAGCGCGGGAGCGGATGCGAGGACCGCGAGCAGGCATGCGGTTATTAGCTGCTTGTGATACATGATGACCTCCCCCGCAGGATGAATGGCAAACTTCACGCGAGATCGTCGAAAGCGGTGGTGCCAGGCGGCCCGACGGCGATGCCCATCGCAATGACATTGTCGTGGGCGAGGGCTCCCGGCGCCGTGGACGATTCCGACTGGAGTGAGTGGTGAGCACTTTTTTTCTAGTCAAGGCGTTACGTGCCCACAAGCTCGGAAACCCTGGGCGGCTGCACATTTTCACTAACGGATCGAACGCACAGACCAGTTGCAGCCGCTTAGCCATCAGCCTACCGCGCAGTCGTTCAAAGTTGGATTGGCCGCAAGGCACGGTCCCCGGCATTGGCCGATGAATAGGCTTGCATCGTCACGGATCGAACGGCCGGTTACGGATGAGGAACGGACGCGTCAATGTCGCCGGTACGGTTCGGTCGGGTGACCCTTGGTGGCCGATTGGGTCAGGTCGCCACCGGCCGCTTTCTCGCACCGCGGTTCGCGGGGATCTGGATCTTGTCGACTGACCGTTTTCGGGAAAGTTGTCTGACCGAGAAGGGTCGACTGCGGTCGACTAGGTGGGGCAGCAGTCGGCCACCAGCGGTCGGTCGACAACAGGCTCCAGATCGTCGACACCCATTAGCGGACCCGGTGTCAAGTGAGCAAACAACACCCTCGACTGCGTGTGCAGCCGATTTCGATTGCACTGACCGAATGCAGTAGCCGAGCGCACCCGTTTCTTCGATTCATGGCTGCGACGGATCGCGCCAGACACCCATCAGGCTCAAGCGATCGGCGTACATCGGTTGCCTGTCGCCCTGGTGGCTCTGCCACCCCAGAAGAACGTTGGTGCCGCAACGCGTCCATTGGGTTCGCACAATAGTCGTGATTGCCGGACGTCCGGCACCAATCCAGGGCTGGCTCGCGTTGCAGGCGATCCGCGTTACTGCACATCGGGGACGGCGGCACGGCATCCCATTCAATTGGGTGGCTTTTCGTCAGTCAACGATCAGGGCTTGCCGGTCGCCGTCGTAACGCTTATGCGAAGCAGCGGGTCACATCAAATGGCTTTCGCTCCTTCAGCATGTGGAAGCACGCACCGGGCGAGCTTGTGGGCCAGTGCCTTGCGGGCGATCACTGAATTCGTTTTGGCTTTCTTGCACTCGTAGAACTGCCTGGCTTCGGTGCTAAAGTGCATCGCGAAGTTGGCCGCCTCGATGAATGCCCAGCACAGGTATGGATTTCCATTCCTGGTATTGCCCTCGCTTTTTTTCTTGCCGTTGCTCATGCGCTGGCTGTCCACGCACCGCGCATAGGAGGCGAAGTTGCCAGCGCTGGCGAAGCGTTCGATGGTCCCGGTTTCCAGCACGATCACGGTGGCAAGCGTCTGGCCAATGCCAGGCACCGTGGTCAGGAGGGCGTAGTCCGGACGTGGCGCGACCTTTTCGTGAAGACGCTTTTCCATGATGGCGATCTGTGCGGAGAGCGTCGCGATGACCGCGACGTTCGCTCGGACCGCGAGCGCCACGTCGTCTGGGAGATGCAGCTGGTCGACAGTGGTCTGGTCCAGTTGCTTGACCTGATTGCTCGTGATTCGCATACCGGACTGACGCGCCGTAATGTTCTCAACGGCGAGAATGTGGCTGGTGCGGCTGCGCACCAGTTGCATGCGTTTGCGGGCCAGGTCGCGCACCTCACGGTGCTTCGCCGGCAGAATGGTGCCGGTAGGCAGGATGCCCAGGCGCAGCAGGTGGGCCAGATAGCGCGCGTCGGTCTCGTCACCGCTGTGCTTGAGCCCGTCGTATTTCTTGATCGCGGTGGTGTTGGCCAGATGGACCACGTAGCCGGCCGTCTGCAGGCCGTCTACAAGCCAGTACCAGTTGAACGTGGATTCGACCACGACGCCGGCCAGCCCGGTTCGCCACGGAGCAAGGAACGCCAGGATCCTCGCCAGGTCGTTCGGCAGGCGTTTTTCGGCGACCACGCGGTCCGTTTCGTCGATCACGCTCACCACGGTATTGTTCGAATGCAGGTCAATGCCGCTATAGTTCATGATGACCTCCTTCCGGTTAAAGCTGTTTCGGCAAACTCACTTTAACCTCGTCGCCGGCAGGGCGGCGGGAGGAGGTCCGCTAGATGATTTTCAATTTCATGCCGTAAATCAACCGGGAAGGAATTGGCGATGACCATTTTTTGGACGCTCAGAAGCATTCCAGAACTCGCGAATTTACCGGCGAGCGATCGACGCAAAAATTGGCGACGGGCCTATCGCTGCACATGGCGCCATTGGCAGACATGGGCCGGCTTGCTCGCATGCATCATATGCACCGGATTGGGTTTGGCACTCGGTGCATTTGCCGCTCAAAAGGTCGTGGGGGGAATGATCGGGGCAGGCGTTGGCGGATTCGTGTTTGGACAAACGACCGTACTTATCGCACGATCTCATTACAAAAGTCTACTTCTGGGACGCGAAGGCTGATTGAAAGCACACGCGAAAGCTCAAAGCACGATATCAGTTAGACGGAATAGATCCCACATTATTGGCTAACGGATGCAAACGAATCTGCCGCCTTTGCCGTTGCAGAAATTCACGCCTTGCCAGTGGAATTGATAAAGCCCATGCATCACCAGCAGGACGCTCAAGACCAATAGAAGCATAAGTGCCTTGTTCATTCGGTTCTCCAGGAACACGTGCTTGACATCTTAGCGTGAAGTGAATCTGCTTTGGAGAAATGGGAAGATCCCTTCCGGGTCGAACTAGAGCCGACCGCGTGGGGCAGCGGCCGGCCCATGAGCCGCCGGTCGATGTCGTCGTGCAGTTTGGCTGCCGAGGTCTCGTTCGCCCTCGCTCAATGGCCGGTCTCCGGCGAGCAAATTGCGGAGGGCACTGCCTTAACCCGGCAAGGAATCGGAGGGCATCGGCCGTCAGTGTGGTGACAATCGAAACGGGGACGGGCTCCGGTAGACTGCAATTCTTGCGCAACCTCGTCGCGATAGCATGGACTCCCAGCTTTTCATCATTTGCGGACTTACATTCGTAATCCACGTCATCGCGACGCTGGCCTACGCGGTACGGATCGCAGGTGTTCGCACGCGGCGTATCGCCGTGTCGTTCTCTCTGTTCGGGATCATCGCCCTTGTCTCCAGAACGGCGAACTCGTTTCAAGGGCCGTTCATAGCCAAGCGCGTAGAGCTTGATATCGCTCAGCATCTGGAGGGTGGGCTGCTCAGTGATTTTCGGCTCTTTCTGGTTACAGCCACTGCGGCAAGCATAGTCGGCGCGTTGCTGATCCCAACGTTCCAGCGCTATTTCAGTCGCGCAGTCGAGCACTTCCAAGCCAATCGTTCATTGCCGCGCCTTTTGCTCCACATTTTCAGTCGCGGCGGCATCAACTATATGCGTGACGGTGCACGCATCCCGTCACGCCAAAACATCTCTCAGCTGACGAGCGGTGCGGGTGTCTCTGGAAGGGTGATAGCTCTCAACGTCTTCGCGATGGCCATCTGGACGGTCGGCGTTTTCGCGTCACTCTACGCGGGATACCTGAAACCAGATTTGCGCGTGACGTGCGCCAATCTGTCGTCGGTCATTAATGGATTTGCGACTGTGGTTCTGGCGGTGGTAATCGACCCGCAGGTTTCTGTCATGACGGACGACGTGATAGAAGGCCGCATCTCCGAGAATAGCTTTAGGCGAGCTATCACTACCCTTGCCGGTGCACGTGTTCTTGGGACCGTGTGTGCACAAGTAATCCTCGTACCGGCCGCGCTCATCATCGTACGCGTTGCCGAGCTAATCTAGACGATAGAACTGGCGTACCCTGCATCGGAATGACCGCTTCGGAGCAGCTCGGCTGTCCCTTGTGGGTCGAAATGGCGCATTCGCATTTGCGAATGTCCTCGTTGCCCCATACCCGTTGTGAACGTCAGTGAAGCGACGGCGACCAGTTATATTGGCCGAATTCTGCGCGTAGCTCGTCCGTCACATTGTGGAGTAATGCGACCAGCCCCACGGCAGGCATGCGGGGAAGCGTTGGACAACGCCTACCCGCATGCCACCTGTTTCTCGCAACCAGGCGAGGACCACCGCGCCTGTCACCGACACCGAACACACGGGTCGGGTGGTGTACTGCAGAGATGCACCATGCACTGTAGCGGAACTGAAAGAACCATCGCGTAGGATCGCTAGCCCACGCGCTTGATAGCGTGGCTGCGTTTAACAATCCTGGGGGTATCTGTGGAAACTTACGTACTTTTCGGCGGCGTTATAGCAATCGGCACAGCCATTGCGATCTGGGGAATCTGGAATCTCAGGTGACGCGTACCTTCAGGTTATCCCAGATCCCTGAGGCATGCAGAAACATCCAGGGATTGGGTGAACAATCAGGTTGTTCGTTGTTTGACAGATTAGTCGACCAGACTCCTTTGTCGGGCACCGATCCCTGGTGATTGGCCGTTTTACCAGGTGCAGCCGCTCCGCAGGCGATTGGTGCTGTGAGATATCGGGCCAAGCCGATCATCGGCGATGCGAGAAGCGGCTCGTACGGGATCATCAGTGCTCCCCGGGTCGCACGAAGCCGCCCGTTCGGTCGCTCTCACTGTCCCGCGCTCCCTGACGTCCGACCGTCGCATTCCTATCGGCTGCGCAGAGTGTCGCTGAGACAGTATTTCCCATGGAGCAGGCAATGAGACGCCGCTCCGTTCAGCGATCCGTTGCCCGGCAATTCATCAGCGACGACACGCGTGGCGTTCGACGCATGCACCTCACAGCTCTCGTTAAAAGTCACGAGGGTGCGGACGACAAATACCAGAATTGCGATCGGGAATACTGCAAGAAAGTGCTTCTTCATAGTCGACTCCTCGCGCTGGCGGTCGGGCCGTCACGGCGTTCGTCAGTCAGTGGCACCGCACCAATACTGAACTGCCATCGGGCCGCGGTACAACCTTCAATATGTCTGCCTGAGTGACCTGATCAGTCTCGCGATCGGCACGACCCAGAGTACGCTCATGAGGATCCATGCCCAGGCGGCGAGCAGCGCCCACTCCGTGCGGCTAAGCGGCCTGTCCCGCCATGTCCGGCGAACGCGCGCGGTGCGACCCGCGTTGGCCCGCGCCGTGATCCGGCATGAGCGTGCCGAAAGCGTTCGTATGCGGCTCATCGCCACCATCCTTCGCAACCTCAGCCCGTCTGCCTGATGGCAGGCGCGTCGGGTGCTATTTAAGCAACGTCATCTGCACGACCTTCACGATCACCAGCGCCACCGCGATCAGCAGATAGCCGCGCAGCACGCCCATCCAGACCCGCTTGACGAGCGTGAGTTTGGCGGGCGGCAATTCGTCGAGCGGTGGCATCCGCCATGTCTGACGGGCGCCTTCCGCAGACGCTTGTCCGGTCATTCCGGGGGCGCCGTCCGCCGGTTCACGGCGCAGCCTGCGAATGCCAACCGTGATCGCATAGCCAACGATGGCCAGCAGCGTGCCGCCGGCCAGCACCTCGAGCATTGTTTCCCCGCTGATGTCGGGGTACATCACGGAAGCAGTCAGGATGATGGAGAGCATGACCAGCACCCAGATCACGGTGCCCGTGAACAGGTTCACTTTCGTCGAGTTGGCCCACGGACCTAGCACGGCCCTGTCATTGCACAACAGCAGCAGAAACACTGTGGCGCTCGGCAGCAGTACGCCCGCCAGGGTCTGCACAGCCAGCGTCAGCAGACCGAGGGGGCTGCCTGGTATCAGCACCAGCGCCGCCGAACCAGCGACGATGCCGAAGTACACCAGATAGAAACCCTTGGCGGACGCGACACTACGATGCAGTGAATGGCGAATCTTGAACACGTCGCCGATTGCATAGGCGGTCGACAGGGACACCGCCGCGGCGCCGATGATCGCGGCGTCAAATAGCGCGATGGCGAAGCAGGTCGCCATCGTGCGCCCGGCGTATTTCCCCAGACCGGCGATGACGCCACCCGCATCCGTAAAATTGCCGAATTCGGGTCGGCCGGCAAACAGCTCGGCACAGAACGCCATCATTGCTACCGCGCCAATCATTACGAATACGATCCCGATCCACAGGTCCGCTTTTTCGTAGCGGATGAAACGCGGCGTGATGCGCTTGTCGACCACATAGCTCTGCTGGAAAAACAGCTGCCACGGTGCCACCGTCGTACCCACGATGCCGATGACCAGCAGCATCACGTCGGAGAGCTTCGAGTGCGCGGGCCAGTTCGGAATGAAAAGGTCGCGCGCCATCTGGGCAACCGGCGGGTGAATCGACACCAGGACGGGTACCAGCAGCAGACTCAGCACACACAGCAGCATGGCGAAGCGTTCGAAGCGCCGGAAGTTGCCGGTGCTGACCGCGGCCATCGTCAGCGCTGCCGCGATGCACACGCCCGCCAGCCTGGAGAAGCCAAAGAAGTCGAGTACGAATGTGATGCCGATAAACTCGGTGACGATCGTCAGCGCGTTCAGCAGAAACAGGTCGACGATGCTGAACGCGCCCCAGAACCTCCCAAAGCGCTCGAAGATCAGACGCGCATGTCCGACACCGCTCACGGCGCCCAGACGCAGCACCATTTCCTGGTTTACGTAAAGCACTGGAACCAGCAGCAGAAGCGTCCATAACAGCGTGGTGCCGTAGTTTTGCCCGGCCTGCGTATAGGTGGCAAATGCACCCGCATCGTTGTCGCCAACCATCACGATCAGACCGGGGCCGAGGATCGCAAGCAGCGTACGCAGACGCGCCCACCAATGCGTGCGCGGTGCGATGTCGTGATGAGCGATGGTGCCCAGCGCACCCGTGATATCGCCCAGATGGGCTTCATCGAGGACCGCGCTGCGTTCGAGCACGGCGCTGCGTGCCGCTGAGGTTTCTGCTGGAATGGACATTTTGTTTCCTCCCCTCGTGACGGGTTGTCGAAACGAAAATGCTTGGCTCCGGAAGGCGAGAGGCCGTCAGTGGTGGAACGACCGCCCCTCGCCTTTGGCGGAGCACAGCGAGGCGCTCAGGAGAAAAGCGATTTCAGACGGTGCCAGAAGGTGGCGAACCGATGCGATTCATGGGGCCGCAGCGACAGCATCGCGTCGTAGTGGAGGCGCGCTTCATCGACGTGTGGCAGGTTCGAAATGAGGAGGCCGAAGTTCATGATATTGCTCCGTGCGTCTGGCTCGACGCGTGGTTGTGGAAAGCCAGCAGACACGGGCACGGGACGACGCGTCAAATAGACCCGGTCGTGGCCTACCTGCCTTCCTCGGTTAATGATCGAGGTGATTGCCATAAGGGATAACTGTCACTGTCCAGCATTTCGACTCCGTTCTGCTTCAGGTTCGCATGCGGCGATTGCTGCACGCGTGTTTCACCGCGCGCCGGTTTCCGAATGGATTGACCGGACGCGGACGAGCGCGCTGCGAGTTCAGTCTGGCGGCGCGATGCCATGCGGTGCGCCCGAAGGCGGCTCCGCATATTGTTAATCAACGGGTGCACGGGAATATGGCTACGACGCGCACCGTCTGCCTGCTGGCAGGACGGCGGCTCGGAAAGGTGGGCTCGAACGTCTTGCCGGTCAGGCAGCGAACTGGTTCGAAGGTCGACTACTGCAAGAGTCCAAGGCACGGCCCCCCTTTGTGAAGACTCTTAAGTTTAGGAGACGAATAAAGGACAGGTCAATGTAAATTCGTAAGCAGAACCGTATATTTTGCGTAAACGACGGTCGTTGTCAGGCGCTCTGTTTCTGGATCTTTCGATGACCGATTAGGCATCGCGGCGCCGGTTCAAGCTGGATTTCCAAAGAGTCCATCAAATGTTTCAAGCAGCGTTTTCCCTTGCTCGGTCAGCACGGGCAGACCTCCATTCTCCCCATCCCACTCAAGGTCGATCAGCCGTTGTTCGAGCAGCGTTTTGAACTCGCATCTCTCCCTGTCGATCTGTGCCGGCGCGTCTCGTACCAGCACCAGCGTTGCATATTCGTGCGGACTTAGCATGTGTTCCCCTTCATTGAATCGGGCTGGCGAAGCAATCATCTTCAGCGGGTGACGTCTCGGCAATCTCTCCGGATTCGATGCTCATTCCGGCACGGCTTCGGCGTCCCTTGCCGACCAGCTGATACTGGACACGCCCTTCTCCATGCTGATTCGACTCGCCATCAGTTCCAGCTTCGACTGGTACTTCGGATGCACGCGCACGGTCGCCGTGACCGCGACACGCGACCCGTCACCGTCGACGTCCTGGCTAACGAGGCTCTGGAACGACAACGGCTGTGAGTGCATCGAATTCGAGAGCACCGTGCGGATATGAATTTCGTCCTGTTCCCGGCACACGACGCTCAGAACGTATTCGCGGACAAGGTCGGCAGCCGACACCGGTGTAGCGTTGATGGCATGGCTGACCTCGCGCAGCAAGGTGTTGGTCAACAGCACGAGCGCTGTCCCCGCAATGGCGGGACCGAAGTGTCCAGTGCCGCAGAGCACACCTACGGCGGCCGCGCACCACAGGGTCGCCGCAGTATTGACGCCCTGGATTTCACCCTTGTCGCGCATGATGACACCGCCGCCGAGAAACCCGACACCGGACACGACATAAGCGGCAATCCGCGTTACACCGGATTCACCGTTTCCGGTCAGCATCCCCAGCGTAACGAAGAGACACGCGCCACACGTCACCAGCGTGATGGTCCGCAGTCCCGCCGTGCGCTGGCGTATTTGCCGCTCCAGACCGATGGCTACGCCACATCCAAAGGCGGCAAGCAGGCGCCAGATGAATTCAGCAGTCATCTCGTGGACTCCTGATGCAGTAGCACGGAGCGTTTTCGCGGCGCCTGGCGGTACAGGTCAGCGCTGAAGCGCCAACGGCCCATACGTGACCGTAGCTGAACCGTCCTTCCGTGACGGGACCGGCGTCAAAGCGCCTCCACCGCAAAACCGGACAGTCCCGGCAGCGATACGCCCCCCATCCGACTCTTTGACATTAACGCCCGGACGAGGGCCGGCACCCGCCTCACCCGCCTGAGTGGCCTGTCACGCCATGCAGGGCCCGCTGTTTACGAGCTGCATGCGCTTTCGCAAAAATCGCCCACCGTGCGTTTGTACGAAGGGGCAGACGTGCGCCTGCCCCTTTCAGCTTTAATGAATGGCCATCTGCACGACCTTCACGATCACGAGACCCACCGCGACGACGAGATAGGTGCGAAGCACGCCCATCCAAACACGTGCCGACAGCGTCAGGTGCTGCGGCGCCGGCAGGTCTTCGAGCGGCGGCATGCGCCACGTGTTGCGTAACGCCTTCTGAGCCGGCTTGTTGATTGCCGGCGCGTCGTCGGCGGCAGCTGTGCTACGGGCCTTCCGCGAGAGTTCCACCGCGGCATAAACGGCAGTGGCAAGCCCGCATCCGCCCGCGAGAATCTTGACGATAGCAGCACCGCTGATGTCCGGATACACGGTGGCGGCCGTCAGGATGATCGACAGGACGACGAGCACGGCGATGACGGCGCCCGTGAACACGTTCAACTTCTTCGAGTTCACCCACGGGCCAAGCACCGCCTTGTCATTGCACAACAGCAGCAGGAACACGGTTGCGCTCGGCAGCAGTACGCCCGCGAGCGTCTGCACAGCCTCGGTCAAGAGGCCAAGCGGGCTGCCCGGCATCAGCACGAGGGCGGCAGCGAGCGCAATGATGCCGAAGTAGACGAGATAGAAGCCCTTCGCGTCGAGCACGCTACGATGCAGTGAGTGTTTGACCTTGAACACATCGCCGATCGCGTAGGCGGTCGAGAGCGAAACAGCGGCAGCGCCAATGATCGACGCGTCGAGGAGCGCGACGGCGAAAATCGTCGCCGATGTCTGGCCCACGTACTTGTGGAGACCCGCAATCACGCCACCCGCATCAGTGAAGTTGCCGAACTCGGGCCGGCCTTCAAAGAGCGCAGCCGTGAAGGCCATCATTGCCACGGCGCCGATGATCACGAACGCGATGCCGATCCAGAGGTCGGCCTTTTCGTATTTCATGAAGCGCGGCGTGATCCGCTTGTCGATCACATAGCTCTGCTGGAAGAACAGCTGCCACGGTGCGACGGTCGTGCCGACGATGCCGATGACGAGCAGCATCACATCGGAGAGCTTCGAATTCTTCGGCCAGGTCGGCACGAGGAAGTCGCGCGCGATGACGCCGACAGGCGGGTGTATCGAGACGAGCACCGGGATCAGCAGGAGGCTCAACAGGCACAAGACGATCGCGAAGCGTTCGAAGCGCCGGAAGTCGCCAGTACTGACTGCAGCCATCGTCAGGACCGCGGCGATGCAAACGCCCAGAACCTTCGACACACCGAGAAAGTCGAGTGCGAACGTAATGCCGATGAACTCGGTGACGATCGTCAGTGCGTTGAGCAGGAAGAGGTCGATGACGCTGAAGGCACCCCAGAACTTGCCGAAGCGTTCGAAGATGAGGCGGGCGTGACCGACGCCGGTCACGGCACCGAGGCGCAGCACCATTTCCTGGTTGACGTAGAGAACCGGGATCAGGAGAGCGAGCGTCCAGAGCAGCGACGTGCCGTAGTTCTGCCCCGCCTGCGTATAGGTGCCGAATGCGCCCGCATCGTTATCGCCGACCATGACGATGAGACCGGGGCCGAGGATGGCAAGCAGCGTGCGCAGGCGCGCCATCCAGTTGCTGCGCGGGGCCGTGTCGTGGTGGACGATCGTGCCGAAGGCGCCTTTGATATCGCCGACATGAGCGTCGTCGAGCACAGCGGCGCGGCGCTGCGCGATGTTTGCTGGTGTGGTGGACATTTGGACTTATTCCTTATCGGTAACGCTTGAAATCGGCGCTGAAAAACGTGGCGCCGCCATGCCACATGCCGGAGTTCGAGCCGATGTCCGAACGATGGGCAGGCAGGCGGCCACGCGAGGCAACGTTAGTGAGCGAGTTTCCTGAGCGCCGCCCAGATGGCGGTGATCATGCGGGCCGTTGCATGCGAACGGGCGTCGAGCGCCAGCATGCCGTTGTAGTGCGAGCGGGCGTCTTCGACGTGCGGGAGCTGCGAAACGAGGAGAGCGAAGTGCATGGTGATTCCTCCAATAGCTTGAAACGTGGCGCCTTCGACCAGGCCGGCCTTCGTTTCAGTTCACGCAGACCGAGGTGCTCGGGTGTGCGGGAGGAACGTATGCGGCGAGGATGTCAGGCGGAGCGAGCAGCGTTCTGCGGGAACGCATGGTGAGTCGTACAGGAACAAGGCTCAGGGTCGGGCATCGTGAACTCCTCTGTCGTTTGTATCCGCTTCGCGTTGAACGGACGTGGGTAACCGCACGCCGGCTCCGCGCGACATTGGGTGCGCGAAAACGGCGTGAACAAGCGGCGCCGCGAGCCAAAGGCTCGACGCGCCGGGTCGCAAGGACGAATGTGCGTTACAACGCACGCGTCAAGCGACGGCGGCCAATCGAAGAGATGCGCGGGGAGAAACTGCGAAAGCTACTGCGGCGCGCACCGTCTGCCTGCTGGCAAGACGGCGGCTAAGGAAGAATCCAGGCGGGCGTCGTGCCGGTCAGGCAGAAAAACTGTTCGAAGGTCGACTACTGCAACTGTCCAAGGCATATGCCCCTTTCGTGGAAACACGCGAATTCTAGTGATGTCGCGCGAGCCGAGTCAACGACTATTTCGAAGATTTTTCTTTCGATTCCGTTACCTGGCGTGGATGCAAATCATTTTTGCTCACATCTTCGCAGTGCATCATCGCAGCGGTGAGTGCTGCGCCTGCGGCCTTGCATACGAACACCGCCGGGAACGCCCGTGCATTGAGCTTGAATACCCCCTGGACGCGGCATGGCAATGTGATTGAGGTCGCTTATGCAGGCCACTCAGCACTGCATAGCAATTTCTGCTTGCGCGCTCGCGAATGGCGCGCATAGAATTCGCCCTGTCTTGAAACAGGAGAGTCCTTCGTGGACGCAAGCCCTAACAGTCGATCTTGTACGCCGGCCTGTGCCGGCACCCCGATTGCAATCGCGCGTTAGCGACGCCGGACCATCCTCCCCGCCGCTGTCCCCGATTGTCGGGTCAGCGCGCTTCTTCAGGACCGCCAGTGCGGTCTGCCTGTAGCTCGCTCCCTTTTTCTGCATAACAACGCCCACGGCGCTTAACTTCGCTGACGGTGCGTCACTTATCGAACGTTGCCTGGCCGGGCTCGACGGGAGTTGAATCATGTATATCGAACGCTTTCTAAGGGTCTCACGCGCTTTTTTGCGTGCGTCACCGGCCGCCGCTGCGCACCGGGAATTTGGCGGGCATAGTCAGCTCTGGCGGCACACCATCGCCCGCGCAGGCGAGGCAGTGCCACGCGACGCCTCAGTCGCGGCCCTCTGGACGACGTCAGGACGCAACGTCCGCGGTAAATCATGGCCAGCCTGAACGGTCGCTCGTCGCGAAGGCGACTGGACAGGACTGTGGCCCAACTACGGGTGGACGCCGGATATCTCCCTGCTTCGGCGTCGCTCGCTCATCAGTTCGTTTCCCAGAAGAAAGCAAAATGATCTCCTTTGGCACGTTCTTACAAAACGACAACGGCATCGACACGCGGTGCCTCCTCGCTCCGTCTTCGCGCCTCAAGCCAGCCTGCGTTGCGGCAACTCTGTTAGTCGCACTGGCTGCCGGCTCGATTGCTCCGGCTTACGCGCAGTCGGAAGCTGTCGCCCCAACAGCGTCTGACCACGACTCAGCTGCAGCCCCGAACACCGACGCAAACAGCACGCCGGCCGACTCAGCCGCCGCGCCGACCGGCTTCTGGGAGCGCTCGAACCTGCTAGGCGATATGGGCGGACTGCGCACGCTGTTGGGCGACCACGGTGTCACGTTCAACGCGCAGGAAACAAGCGAGCTCTACGGAAATTTCTCCGGCGGTCTTTCCAGGGGCGCTTCATACAACGGTGCCACACAATTCGGCCTCAACGTTGATACGGACAAGGCGTTCGGGCTGAAGGGCGGCACATTCTTCGTCGATGCCTTGCAGATTCATGGACACGGCATCACGGCTGCACGCCTGAATTCGCTGCAAGCGGTGAGCGGTGTTGAGGCCGAAGCGACGACGCGTTTGTGGGAGCTCTGGTACCAGCAGGCGTTCGGCGACAGGTTCGACGTAAGGATCGGCCAGCAGAGCCTTGATCAGGAATTCATCATCAGCCAGTACGGCAGCACATTTGCGAACGCGACATTCGGCTGGCCCGTGCTGGCCGCCACCGCCTTGCCTGCCGGCGGTCCCGCCTATCCGCTGTCGTCGCTTGGAGTACGCCTGCGGTTCAAACCGAGTGATTCGATGACGATTCTGGGTGGCGTCTTCGATGGCAACCCTGCGCCGGGCAACGGCGACCCGCAGCAGCTCAACCCCAACGGTACCCAGTTCAACCTGCACAACGGCGCAATGTTGATCGGCGAAGTCCAGTACACGATCAATCAATCGCCGCCGAGCGGGTCCGGTGCGACAGTGCCGAGCGGGTTACCTGGCACTTACAAGCTCGGCTTCTGGTACAACAACAATCACTTCGCGGATCAACACCTCGACACAAACGGCATTTCACTCGCGAGCCCCGCGTCGAACGGCGTGCCGGCCACGCATCGCGGCAACTTTAGCATTTACGCCGTCGCAGACCAGATGGTGTGGCGCCCAAGTGCCGACAGCCCGCAATCGGTCGGCGTGTTCACGCGTGTGATGGGCGCGCCGGGCGACCGTAACCTGCTCGACTTCAATGTCAACGCAGGAATCGTGCTGAAAGCTCCGTTCAAGGGCCGGGACAACGACTCGGTCGGGCTTGCGCTCAGCTACGCGAACGTCAGCTCGAGTGCGAGCGCGCTCGATCGTGATATCGCAGCCTTCCAGACGCCGGGCTACCCCGTGCGCTCGGCGGAAACGGTGATCGAGGCGACGTACCAGTACCAGGTTGCACCGTGGTGGCTACTGCAGGGTGAATTCCAGTACATCGTCCATCCGGGTGGCGGCATCCCTGATCCGAACAACAAGGGTGCACGCATCGGCAATGAGGCCGTGGCCGGACTGCGGACGGTCGTGACGTTCTGATCGTTTCGGATTTTGAAGCAACAGGGGCCGCCAGCGATGCAGCGGGCTCCTGATATATGGTCTCTCGTACGAGGCCTCCCTGCGGACACGGCTGCGCCATTGGCGGAAGAAGAGTGTCAGAGTCAAACCCGGTCGGACGTATCGGACGGGCTCGGCGGCATGTTCTGCGGCCGGAGGAATACCACAGCCGATCAGCGAGCCGGCGAGCAGCCCAGTGAGCACGCCCTCGTTCGGCGTCGCTCATCCCCTCTCGCTTCAGTCGAACCGCAGCATGCCGGGTTTTCCCTTGCAGAAGGACCACATGGCAACGTCACGAAAGTGACACTTCTCCATTGCCCCCTGGTCGGCAGCGGAACCGCCATGTCAGATGGTATGGACGCGCTGCCGCATAGACAGTTTTACGGTTCACTGGAGCGTTCCATGAAATCAAGCGAGTTTTTCGAAGATTCTGAGGATATCCAGTACACCCTCTCTGAAAGAGCAGCCGCCGCGTCGCGAAGCACATGGGTCAGTGTCGGAGTAAACCTGATGCTCACCGTCACACAGGTTGCCGCCGGCGTCCTTTCGCATTCTCAGGGTCTGATTGCGGATGGCGTTCATTCGCTTTCCGACCTTATCTCCGACTTCGTCGTGCTGTTTGCGAGCCATCACAGCAAGATGGGCGCGGACAAGGAGCACCCGTATGGTCACCAGCGGTTCGAGACTGCCGCGTCCCTGGCGGTCGGTGTTCTGCTTGCTGCTGTCGGCGTTGGCATGATCTGGTCGGCTTTTCGGAAACTTGAGCATCCTCAGGCAGTACAACGCGTCCACATCACTGCACTCTGGGTCGCGGTTGGGGCATTGATCGCGAAGGAGATACTGTTTCGCTACCTGCTATCGGTCGCCAAACGTGTGCGCTCGAGCATGCTCGTTGCAAATGCCTGGCACGCCCGCTCCGATGCGGCCTCGTCGCTTGTGGTTGGCATCGGCATCGTAGGCAATCTGCGGGGATACCCGATTCTCGACCCTATCGCAGCACTGATCGTGGGCTTTATGGTCGCCAGGATGGGGTGGGAATTTGGTTGGGATGCGCTGCACGATCTGATGGACCGTTCCGCAGACGAGGATGAAGTGGACGCAATTCGTCATACGCTCCTGGACACGCCCGGGGTCATCGGTGTGCATGATGTCCGCACGCGCAAGATGGGAGACATGATCCTGGTCGACGCACATATCGAGGTCGATGCCTCGATTTCAGTGGTAGCCGGGCATGACATCGCCGTCGACGCCCGGGCGCGCGTCCTGGATAGACACCGGGTGCTCAATGTCATGACCCATGTCGATCCACGCCGGTACTCGATCCAGAGCGAGCCAGCCGCGGAAGATCCCCTTTGATCAATCGCGTGCCCGCTCTATCCGTGGGCCGTAACAGCGCCTCGCGTATTTCGCGCCATGTTCACTTCACGCAAAACCTCATAGATTGATCTGACCGCCCATTTCAACGACGCGATTCGCCGGCAGGCTGTAGTACTCGGCGGCCTGCGCCGCGCAAATACAAGCGGCCAAGGTGGAATGGACCTCGCTTTCCCTTCGCTTCGCGTGTGGGTGTGTCGAAACGCCACCACTGGCATTGATGCCGATCGGTTCTGGAGGGCCTCGACGTTTGAGCAGGGCCCAGCGTCCTTGGAGGGGGCTGTTCCATTCCATCTCGTCCAGTTACGTTTGACCTTTGGCGGGAGGGAAATGCCAATTTCCGCCCGGTGCTAGCGGATTGCCGCCACATGCTCCTAGGCGTAATAAGCAGACTGCGAATTTCATCCGGAGCTACTATCATAGTCGGCAGCGTTGGGGCGGAGTGGAACGGACGCTTATCTCCTCATCGTTGAAGCCGGGAGCGAAAATGTCACTGCAGAAAATGCCGCATAACAAATCATCGCGTCCGAGCATGTAGCGATTGGTCGAACCTAAATACCGGCAGCATTTATTGCGACTATGAGGGCATACCTTTCCTTGCGGGAATGCTTTATCAAAGAAGGTGAAAAAAGCGAGACTAATGCTTGTCACCGTCGCCGTACTTATACGATGGCTCGGGTTCAAAGCGATAAGCTTTATTGCGACCGGCAATGTTACTGGCTCACTTTCAAGAACGTTGCTCTTGGAACGCGGAAAGTGACGGCAGCGACCGCGCTGACACAATTTTTGTTCTGGTGCTGGTGGCACGAAATCTTGATGTCTAACATCGAGGGAGAATTCTGATGCAACGGAAAGTACGTGCTGCTGTCGTGCAATCGGGATCCGTCGTCTTCGATGCGGACAGAACCATTGACAAGGTCGCAACGTTCGTCGCTGACGCCGCGCGACAGGACACTCAACTTATCGTATTCCCTGAAGCGTTTGTCTCTGCCTATCCAAAGGGACTCGATTTCGGGTCGACAATTGGTGGAAGAACAGCTGCCGGACGCGACGACTTTCGGCGTTACTACGACAGCGCCGTCGAAGTGCGAAGCCCCGGCACTCGACGATTGGGCGAGATTGCCGCCGACCACAACCAATACCTCGTGATCGGCGTAATCGAGCGGGACCATGGCACGTTGTATTGCACCGCGTTGTTTTATGGTCCGGACGGTACGATGCTCGGCAAGCACCGCAAGCTGATGCCAACAGGTGGCGAGAGACTCATCTGGGGCTATGGCGATGGCTCGACGCTCCCGGTTTTTGACACACCGTTCGGCAGGCTCGGCGCAGTCATTTGCTGGGAAAACTACATGCCATTAATGCGTATGGCGATGTATGCCAAGGGTGTCCAGATTTACTGCGCTCCCACCGCCGACAGTCGGCCGACATGGGCTTCCTCCATGCAGCATGTTGCCTTGGAGGGACGTTGCTTTGTTTTATCGGCCTGCCAACACCTGCGCCGATCAGATTGCCCAGCCGACTATGCTGCTATCCAGGGCAGCGATCCGTCGACAGTGCTGATGAGCGGCGGAAGCTGCATCGTCGACCCACTGGGCCAGTTCATTGCGGATCCTGTCTTTGAGCGGGATGCGCTACTCGTGGCCGACCTCGACCTCAATGACCTCGCCCGCGCGAAATATGACTTTGACGTCGCAGGTCACTACTCGCGTCCGGACATCTTTCGTCTGCATGTCAACGAAGCGGCGACGCCGCCCGTCGTGTTCAAGAAAAACGGATTTGACAACGAATCCTGAAAGTCAACGCAGGATCGAACGGCTTGGCTGGTCTCGCCGCCAAAACTAGTCATGATCGAAGTGCCCAAGTGCAGCGCTGGCTCGCTGCTTCGTCTCGAACTACTGGGTTCGGCCGGCAACGGTCGGCGGTTCTTTGTGTGCTCGGACGACCGCTCGCATCGCAGCGTCGGTTCTGACTGCCACTGACGCGTTCTTTGCACCAGCGAGATTGCACGCAGCCTGTTCCTCGGGGCCGCCTTATTGTTGGGATCGGTCCTCCGGGTTTTCGAGATTGAGGCAGCACGACTTGAAAAGCCGACCGCCAGCATCTAACGTTCTTCGCAGGCTCCCGAGGAGACGGCCATGGCAAGAATCGAAGCAAAGCTGGCGGAGATGGGATTGACGTTGCCGCAGACGCTAAAGATGCCTGCAAACGTAAACATGTCATTGCCATTTGCATGGGTGCGCGTGAGCGGCACACGAGCGTTTGTCTCCGGACACGTGCCGCTCAGCCTCGATGGGACGCTTGCGCAACCGGTCGGTAAGGTCGGCGCCGAAGTTTCTTCAGATGAAGGCTACGCAGCAGCACGCCTTGTGGCGCTTGCCCACTTGGCGAGTCTTCAGAAGGCGCTCGGAGATCTGGATCGCATTACGGCCTGGTTGCGCGTATTCGCAATGATCAACGCAGCGCCCGGTTTCGACCAGATGCCACGGATTGCAAATGGCTTCTCGGATTTGATCCTTGAACTGTTCGGGCCGGACATAGGTATGCATGCACGTTCAGCCGTCGGCGTCGCGCTCCCTCTGAACGTCCCCGTCGAATGCGAAGCGGAAGTTGAGATTGACGGACTGCGCCTGTAATCGAGGATTGCCGCCGAGAGCCGGTCTCATACGCGCGTATAGGAGCCATCGTTTCGGGTCGATCCAAGAACCGACGGTCAGGGACAGCATCTGGGTGACTCAGAAAGGTCGGTTTGGCGCATTCGCCGACCGCCGGTAGCGGCCTGGTGCCAGCGTACTGTTTGCGATGCAAGCATGTCAGACGAGCGCTTGTCTCTGTTGAAGGACATCGCGTCGAGCAGGCGAAGCGTCGTACTCATGGAAGAAAACGGCCGCAAGCACACTGTCGCAGCCGTTTTATTCACCGCTTCCTGCTGTTGCCGCTTAGTTCTCGAACTGTCGAATCGTCGCGTTATACGCACGCGCTGCCATCTCGTCCAACGGCAGTTTGCGCTCGACTTCCGACAGAATTTCGACGCCCCAGGGACCATCGAAGCCCGTTGCCTGGACGGCCTTGATGAATCCCTTCACGTCAAGTGCGCCTTCACCCGGCAGGCGGCGCTTGTGGATGGTGTCCATCCACAGCGGCTCGATTGCATAGTGGTCGGCGTCGTCGAGTTCAATCCCCTTGATGAATTCCGGCTTGATCGTGGCGATTTCCTTGAAGTCGACGTTGCCACGGCTCAGATGCCAGATATCGAGCAATAACCCCGCGTTCGCCTTGTTCGCCCCCTCGACGATGGCCTTACCCGTTTCAATCGTGCGTACGTTGCTGAACGGCATGATTTCCAGCATGACTTGCGTGCCGCGCTTCTCCGCATCTTCGGCCAGCTTGCCAAACTCATCGACCATGAGCGGGACATTTGCAGTCTCCTCGCCGATGCCGGGGCCGACCTTCACAATGCGGGCGCGAAGTTCTTCCGCAGCCTTGAGATAGTAGTAACGCATGCTGTCGGACGTGCGGCGTCGCTCACCGGTTTGATACCAGTCGACGAGAAACTCGAACTCAATGTGCTTGATGTCGTTGGCTTCAAGAATTCGGCGCATTTCCGGAAAGCCAATCTTGTCAGCAGTCGCGTAGATATCGGAGTGAATCAGACCGATGCCATCCCAACCTGCCTTCGCGGCGGCTTCAACGCGGTCTTTAAAGCCGAACGGACTGATTTCGGTCGGGCCGAATGGAAAGACATCACCGGACAGCGTGAAGTAGGCGACAACAAGCTCGACTTTGGACCTGGACATTTGAACCCTCATGAAGGACGCTGCGACGAACCCAACGCGGGAGTCGCCTAGAGACGATGTCCATCACTATCACGTAGAAGCGGCGGGAGATAAACAGACCAGAAATCGTCTTTCCGTAGAGCGAAAGTTGACAATCCGGTCGCGCGTGCTAACCCAGCTCGCTGGCTCGATTGTTCGGGCTTGGCGCCCCTATCGCTTGGGGAGCGCGATGATTCTTCCGGTGGGAGGAAATTACTTTTCGTTCTGTTGCATTTTTCTTTCCAATGCGAACCCGTACTGTGCACTCCACCACAACACGGAAACCCGCTCGGCGATTCGACCGGGCCTTCAGGAGACACAGCATGAACTTGCGCAAATCCGTTATCTCTTGTCTCGCTCTTGGGACCATCGCGGCCGCTCTCAGTACAGGCGCCAATGCGGCGAACCAGCCGCACGTCGCTTTGCTCATGCCGACCCAGAGCGTTGAGTACTGGGCGCTCTACGTCAAGGGCTTTGAAAAGGAGGCTCAGGCACAAGGATTCAAGCTCGATGTGAAGGTAACCAACTACGACCCGAACGAGCAGGCGACCCAGGTTGAGCAGACACTCGCTCAAAAGCCTGATGTCATCGTCCTCGTGCCCGTGGATTCGAGCGCGATGGTCCCGTCCATTCGCAAGATTGACCAGGCGAAAATCCCGCTCGTCATTTCCAACTCCATGCCCGACCAGAAGTATTCGCGCTACTGGAAAGTCTTCACCGGGCCCAATGACATCAATAACGGTCAGGTCGCCGCGAAAGCGATGATTCAGGGATTCAAGGACAAGGGTTACGGGGACAAAGGGAAGGTCATCGTCATCAACGGCCAGATGGGTACGCCTCCTCAGATACAACGGTACCAAGGCTTCGTCGATGAGTTGAAGAAGGATGCTCCGGGTATCGAGGTGGTTGGCGCACAGCCAGCGGACTGGGATGCAGTGAAAGCAGAGGCCGCAGCATCTGCTCTTTTCACTCAGTTCAAGGATGTGAAAGGGGTCTACACGGAGAACGACTCGCAACTTCGTGGAGTGGTGACGGCCGCTCAGAGACTTGGACTGGACCCTTCGAAGCTCGTGATTGTGGGGCACGGATGTGACTCTGGGGGGGTCGAGGCTATCTCGGCAGGCAAGGCATACGCAACAGTCGAGCAATCCCCCTTCGACGATGGCGCTTACGCGGCGAGGGCCGCACAGGAACTGGCATCGGGCAAAACGCCGAAGGCAGTGCAGTATCTGCCAAACCCCGCGGCCACCAAGGCGAGCCTCAACGTCTGTTATTCCCAAAAGAAGTAATTTGCGCCGGCGGCTTTAGCCGCCGAGTCGTGAGTCGGACAAAACTGCGACCCCGCGGGGGTCGCTTTAGCTTCGAACTGGAGACAACAATGAGACGCGAGATTGGTGCAGCCGTGATTGGAACTGGCTTTATGGGCAAAGCGCACGCACTTGCTTACCGAGCGGTGCCCAATGCTTTCCCGAACTCGTTGAAACCGCGACTGGTTGCGGTGGCCGATGTCAGCGAGGCAGGTGCGCGGCAAGCCGCGGAGCAATATGGCTTCGAGCGCGCAACGTGCGACTGGAAGACGTTGCTCGATGACTCGAACGTGCAGGTGGTCTCAATCACAACGCCCTGCAGCTTGCATCGGGAAATGGCGCTTGCCGCAATTGCCGCCGGAAAGCATGTTCATTGTGAAAAGCCGATTGCGCCATCTGCCTCTGAGGCTCACGAGATGATGACAGCGGCCGAGGCTGCGAACGTCGTGACTCAAGTCGGCTACAACTACATCAAGAACCCAATCCTCAAGCTAGCGCGAGAAATGATTGCGTCCGGAGAACTGGGCGAAATCACGAGCTTCCGGGGCGTGCACGCAGAAGACTACATGGCGGACCCGGACATTCCCTACAGTTGGAGAGTAGACCCTCAGAACGGTGCCGGCGCTCTGGCTGAAATCGGCACCCATATCGTCGGTATGGCCCGCTTCCTTCTGGGCCCTATTGCCCAGGTGAACGCCCAACTCGAGACCGTTAATAAGACTCGCCCCGTCGCACCGGGGTCGGTCGAGGGTCGGGAGGTCAAGGTCGACGACATCGCGCGGTTGATTGTGAAGTTCGAGCGTGGGTGCTCGGGGTCAATCGAGGCTAACTGGGCCGCGACCGGGCGCAAGATGCAGCTTGAGTTCGAGGTGTACGGAACCAAGGGCGCGCTGTTGTTTAGCCAGGAGCGCTTCAACGAGCTGCAATACTTCAACGCTGGCGCCGACCCGCGGACAGCCGGATTTGCCCGAATCGAAGCCGGCCCCGCGCATCCTCCTTACGATAATTTCACCGTGGCTGGGGGGCACCAGCTCGGCTTCAACGACCTGAAGACGATTGAAATGGCAGAGTTTCTAGCGGCCATCGAGCACAGGTCTCCCACGTTCCCGGACTTCCGCGAGGCTTGGGAAATCCAGCGGGTTGTCGATGCGGCGAAACGGTCTTCGGCTGAAGGACAGCATATTCCTCTCTAAAAACGACTAGGGGTATCGAGGGTTGCGCGCGGTCTGTCAGGTATCGCGACCTGACTCCCGTGCGCTTTTTTTTGCTGTTCGCTGGTGCCTCAGATATTTCCTGCCACCGGAAATATCATTTCGCCTCAGTGCATTTTTCTTTCCTGAGCGAACGAATAATCTGTGACTCAACAACAACGAAGCCGCTGAAGCGACTGCTGGAGACGACCTTCATTCCTGCGCACGCAGCGATTCCTTGAATTCCTCTTCCAGTGAACCAATAGCGGCACCACTGATTCGACACCGCCATCAGGCAGGCCGAGCCCTCAGGAGAAGTCCGCCTCAGCGTCGATGCAAGGCTTCGTTGTTCGGTATGTGAGCCGTCACCCAGTTTGAGCAGTTGCGAGAACAGTCAGGTGGCCTTGACGGGTGTTCGCCCGTGTCAGCGGATGGCCAAAGATTGTCCGCTTATGGAGGAAGACAATGCTGCAAGACGCTAAAAACGGCGCCGACACGCACGCCGTGCCGAATCTGCTTTGCGCTCGCAATTTAACGAAACACTACGGCGGCGTGAAAGCGCTCACGGGAGTCAGCCTGGAGTTGGCGCCTGGTGAGATTCACGCGCTGTGCGGCGAAAACGGAGCAGGCAAAAGCACGTTCATCAAGATTCTTGGTGGCCTTGTTCAACCGGACGATGGCGAAATCACCGTCGACGGACATCAACTGAAGCTCGGTCATCGCACGGACCCCAAACTTATCTCAATTGTTCACCAGGAGCTTGCTATCGTCCCGACATTGTCGGTGCTCGACAACATCCTTCTTGGTGGCGCGGACCAGAGCGAAATCTACCGCCGAAGCCAATACCGCGATTCCGTTCGCGAACATCTGGATTCAGTCGGTCTGTCACACGTCAAGCTCGATTCGCCTGCATCGCGGCTCAGTCTTGCGGAATGCCAGCTCGTTGAAATCGCCCGTGGCATGTCGCGTCACGCGAAAGTGCTGCTTCTCGATGAACCTACCGCAACGCTGTCGGATGCGGAGATTGTCCGGGTGTTCGAGGTCGCACGCCGGTTGCGTGACCAGGGAACCGCTATGATTTTCGTGAGCCATCGACTTGACGAAGTGTTCGCGCTCACCGACCGCATTACGGTTTTCCGCAACGGCAAGCATGTTCTTACGCAGCGCACCGCTGACATGACGAGTGCCGAAGTGGTTAAGGCGATGATTGGCCGCGAACTCGTGCATAGCCAGGTCAAACCGCCCGAGAGTCGTGCCAATGTCACGCCGCGTCTCTCGATTGACAATCTGTCCGTTGCCGACAAGGTAAAGGACCTCTCGCTAGCTGTTGCGCCAGGAGAAATCCTCGCTGTGGTCGGACAATTGGGCTCGGGAGCGGAAGTAGTCGTCGAGGCATTGGCAGGCCTTCGAGGCGACATCTCCAACTCTGTGAAGCTCGATGGCCAGCAGGTCAAACTCGATGGCATCCACAGCTCGCTGCTAGCTGGTATCGGATACGTTGCAGAAGACCGCGCAGACAAAGGCGTCTTCCTGGACGCACCGATTTCCATCAATATCACTTCCTCTGTCATGGCGAAGTTCAGCCGTGCTGGTGTGATGCGACGAACCGGGGAGCAGGAGGAGGCGCTACGGCTAGCGTCGATGTTCACCATCGACCCCAAGCGCCTTCCGCATGAAGTATCCACGCTTAGCGGCGGAAACCAACAGAAGGTCTCTCTTGCGAAGGCCGTAGCGCTGTCGCCGCGCCTGCTGCTACTGAATGAGCCGACGCGCGGCGTCGATATTGGAGCGCGCAGCGAAATCTACGCGACGCTGCGCAAGATGGCAGATGAAGGTCTTTCGATTGTCTTTTACTCGACGGACCTCGAAGAAATCCTCGAGCTTGCAGACACTGTGCTGACTGTCTTCCGAGGCCGCATGGTCCGTCATAAGCCGAGATTCGAGGTAGATGGCGACACCCTCCTGCATGACATCGTTGCGGGTGGCGGTGACGCATCTCATGGTCACGTCTCTTTCCGAAGCCATCATGTGGAGGTGGGTAATGCATAAGACCGCTCTTGAGCCCACTGCGCAAGTATCGTCAACTGCGCCGCGACGTTGGGCAGCAGCGCTGCTTGGAACAACCAGTATTCACGCTGCGTCGATTCGAATCGCAACCCTTGTTCTTATCGTCGCTGCTGCAGCCGTCGTTCCGCACTTCACCGAGTTTGGCAACGTTCAATCGCTGATGTATTCGGTTGCTGCGGTCGGTGTTGGCGCTATCGGGATGGCACTCATCACGCTCAGCGGAAATCTCTTCATGCTGTCGATGGGCGCGACAGCAGCAGTCTCGACCGTGATGTTTGCCGCGCTCATTCATCTCGGTCTGGGAGCGACACTTCTACTTGTGGTGCTGAGCGGTCTACTGATGGGTGCGGTGCAAGGCGCCATCATCGCCTTGGGTAAAGCGAACCCCATCATCACCACCATTGCCACTTCCTCAATCATCATCGGTGCTGGCGTCATCTACACCGGTGGTTTGACCGTCATCGGGCGGGGTGACGCGACATGGCTCGGGCAAGGCAAGTTGTTTGGCTGGCTGCCGACTCAGATTGTCGTGTTGGCCCTCTTTGGTGCAATCGCGAGCTTCATCCTGCAAAAGTCACGAATTGGTCGTGAGATTCGACTGATTGGGATGCGAGCTGAAGTTGCGCGCATCGCTGGTCTCCGGTTGATGGCAGCGACGCTGGTTTGTTATGGGTTCGCTGGTGCTGCAGCTGCCCTCGCAGGCTCGTTGATTGCGTCGTCGTCGGCTCAAGGCAACCTGACGTACGGCATTGACCTGGACTTCAACGCGATTGCCGCGGTGCTCGTTGGCGGAATCTCGATTCGCGGTGGACGCGGCCAAATCTCTGACGCGGTAACCGGCGCTATCTTCCTGGCTGCCATCAGCAACATCCTCCTCGTCAGCGGCGTGAGCTACGAGTATCAACTGGTGGCGAAGGGCATCGTGGTTCTCGCGGCGGTGGTGTTTGGCGCATTGCTTGCCCGGCTTGGTCCGGGACGGAAATAACAGGAGACTCGAAATGGAACAAGCTCAACGATTTCTCAATCTGGCCATCCGCCTTGTCTTGCTCGTGGGAATGCCTGTCATCTTCGGTTTTAGCGTTGATCACTACTTTTCGCAGGCGAATCTGTACGCGATTTTTCAAGCGTTCGCGTTCCTCGGGATTGTGGCGCTCGGTCTCTCCGTGACGATGGTTGCGGGCGAGTTTGACTTGAGCGTCGCTGCAATCTCGACGGTCGCGGGCCTGATTACCGTTAAGTTCGGTGGCGATAGCGCGTGGCTCGGCGTACTTTATGCGGTTGTCTTCGGTGTGGTGGTCGGCATTGCCAACGCGGCGTTGCTGCCTTGGCTTGGCGTCTCCTCGTTGGTGACAACCGTGGGCTCGATGATGTTCCTGACTGGAATAGGCTACTGGCTCGCGGGTGGACGCGTGCTGAGTTACGGCAACCTCGACGTCAGCGACTTCCTCGACCAGAATGTCCTTGGCATCTTTTCGCCGCGTAGCTTTATCACGATTGCCTGCTTTATTGTCGTAGCACTCTTCTTGCGCTATACCACCTTGGGACGGGATATCTACGCCTCGGGGGGACATCGGAAGGCGGCAATTCAAAGCGGTGCGCGCGTGGGCAAGGCGTTGACAGTCGGCTTCGTCATCTCGGCCGGACTTTCGGCACTTGGCGGGGGCTTGCTCTCCCTCAGCCTTGCGACCGCCTCTGCAACGATGGGAAGCAACATACTGCTGCAGGCGGCCTCGGCGGCAATTGTCGGCGGCGTTGCATTAGGTGGCGGTATCGGCTCTCCGGTCGGCGTCGCGATGGGCGTGCTGATTCTTACTGTGCTGAACAACGGGCTCGGCCTCTTGAATGCGACGTCCACGCAGATTCTTCTCGTCAACGGCCTGTTGCTGCTTGTTGTCGTCTTGCTCGATGGTCGTCTGGGTGCGGTCTTGGCTGCTCCGCTCGGCCGATTCGCGCGAGGAAAGACAACCACTGCGACTTAATCCACGGACACTGCAGTACGGCCGACGTGTCTCGGACCCGTCGGTCGTTTTTCATTTTTCGATTCAAGGTCAATCCGGTCGCGCGTCATAGTCGATTCATCGTCAGTCATTGCTGCGACAGTTCGCAGGACGCGTCGAGGCTACCAGGGCAACATGCGGGAAAGGCACTTGTAGGGCACTTCCGTCCCCGACTTGCAGCGCACAACTTTTCTGCGTGTGCTTCAAAAACCTCGCGTTGAGCGAGGGGCTTACTGTAAATGCCGTCGGCGGGGACTTGAGTCCGAACGGTCGTGTACCGGGTTTGACATCGCCGGCGATTACCTGAGGCCGAAATCATATTTCCGCCTGCTGGAAATATCAGCGCACGGCAATGGGTTGCAAGGTTGCGAGAGTCCGAGGTTCGATGTTGTTTCAGGTTGCAAAAGTCATCCAACGCTCTTCGAGATTGAGGCTCTTGACACGCTCGATGAGAAAGTCGGTGAAGACTCTGATTTTTGCCGGCTGATAACGCCTGCTTTGATAAGCGAGGTTGATGGTCAGACGGGGAAGTCGCCAATCTTCGAGTACCGGCATTAGGCGTCCGGATACGATGTCATCATGGATGATGTAGAGCGGCTGAACGACGATGCCCAGCC
Organism: Paraburkholderia sp. BR13439; assembly: GCF_040948805.1. Lineage (NCBI taxonomy): Bacteria > Pseudomonadati > Pseudomonadota > Betaproteobacteria > Burkholderiales > Burkholderiaceae > Paraburkholderia > Paraburkholderia sp. BR13439. The sequence continues at coordinate 68,461 of NZ_JBFPKN010000023.1, forward strand.
CCGCGCGCCCCGCGGCAACGATGACCTGTCCTTCGTTCGAGTCGAGTGCGCTTGTGATTGCGATATTGCGCTCTTCCTTTTCTCGACGCAGGTGGAGGACATACGGGTCGACTGCCAGGTTGTAGACGAGCATCTCGTGCTGCTCCAGGTCCTCAGGAGTCTGAGGACGGCCATGAGCGGCAAGATATGCAGGCGATGCTGCGAGCACACGTCGAGTCTCGGCAAGCCGACGGATTGTGATGCAGGAATCGCCCTCATGTTCCTTCGTGCGGATAGCGATATCTATCCCGGCCTCGATGAAATTCTGATACTGATTGGCGGCGATGATTTGAACTGACAGGTTGGGATAGCGCCTTAGGAATTCTGGAAGCGCTGGAGCGAGGTGCATCATCGCGAACGATACAGAGCTAGTCACCCGGAGCACGCCTCTTGGGCTGACGGCTTCTTCGGAAGCGATTGAGTCCGCTTCGGCTAGCTCAGAGATTACGGCGGTGCATCGGCGATGATATTCGCGGCCAGCGTCCGTCAGCCACATCCGCCGGGTCGTCCGTTCTATCAATCTGGCACCGAGTCGCTCTTCAAGCGAGCTTAGGGTTCGGCTTGCTGCTGCGTTTGACATATCGAGCTGCTCCGCGGCCTTCGACAAGCTGCCGAGGTCGGCGGTAAGCACAAACAGATGCATTTGCGTCCAGCGGTCCATCGTTTCCCTCTGCCTTCCTGTTGGAACAATCTGAAGGGATTTTTCCAGCCCGTTTGCGGGCAAATATGCCGCAGTGTGGCGGAGAGATAAACCGACTGAAACTCGCAAGTTTGTAGAGTCGATTTCTACAATCAGTTGGCAGGCTGCGTCTCCGGTGAGTCGCCAAAAAGAGGCTGAATGGGAGCGGAGCCGATTTTTCCGGCACGAGGAAATGTCATTTCGTCTGGCGGCATTTTATTTACCGAAACGAAGCTTTACCTTTCGTTTTCAGACGCCTTAGCGCACAAGGAGACTGCACGATGCGCAACATCAACGAAGACACTATTACCCAAGCCGTTATCGCCTCATTTGCGGACTGCAAAAACGGAAGGTTGAGGACTGTGATGACGAGTCTCGTTCAACATCTCCATGCTTTTGCTCGAGATGTCCATCTCACCGAGGACGAATGGTTCAAAGCAATCCAGTTCCTGACGGAGGTGGGTCACATCACCGACGACAAGCGGCAGGAGTTCATTCTGCTGTCTGACACGCTTGGCCTTTCGATGTTGGTCATGTCGCAGAACAACCGCAAACCGTCCAACTGCACAGAGGCCACCGTGTTCGGACCGTTCTATGTTGAGGGCGCGCCTATTTACGACAACGGCGATGACATCTCGAATGGCGCAAAGGGCGCACCCTGCTATATAAGTGGGCAGGTGCGTGGCGCGGACGGGGAAGTCATTGCCGATGCGCAGATTGACGTGTGGCAATCGGACGAAGACGGCTTCTATGATGTCCAGAACCTCGACGAGGCCGGCAACGCCATCCATCGCGCTCGAGGTCGGCTGAAGGCCGACGCTGAAGGCTTTTTCAACTTCCGCTCGATTCTCGCGGAGGCTTACCCCATCCCACACGACGGGCCCGTTGGTCGCATGTTGGCGGCCGTCGGCCGCCACCCGTGGCGCCCTGCACACCTGCATTTCATGATTGAAGCGCCTGGATACGAGACGCTCATCACGCATGTGTTCCGCGATTGCGACAAGTATCTCGATTCCGACGTCGTGTTCGGCGTTCGCTCGACGTTGATTGCGGAGTGGAAGCGACACGAAGCAGGTGTGGCACCGGATGGTCGGGAAATCGGCGTTCCGTGGTATTCGCTTGAGTACGACTTTGTGCTTAACCCTTCGGAGGTTCCCGCATGATTAGGCATATTGTGATGTGGCGTGTTCGCGGGGACACGCCCGCGGAACGGGAAACTGCGTCGAATCTTGTCAAGAGGAAGTTCGAGGGCTTGCGGGGTCGTATTCCCGGGATGCGGCACCTCGAAGTCGGACTCGACTACAGTCGGGTCGACTACGCGTGCGACGCGGTTCTCGTCACGGAATTCGATTCTCAGGAGGCGCTAGAAGCCTATGCGTCTCACCCAGAGCATCTGCGTGTGCGCAATGAACTCGGCGACCTGCGTACAGCGAGATTCCAGGTTGACTATCAAGCAGATGCAGCCTTGATTGCAGACCGCACACCGGAGCATCTTGATGCAAAAGCGTGAATTCGTTTATCAGGCACTGGCAGGTAGGGTCGTGTTTGGTCCAGGCAGTTTGCAGCACCTCGAGCGCGAAGTGCTCCAGCTAAGCTCGGAGAGAGCACTCATTCTGTGTAGCCCCGAGCAGAAAGAAACGGGTGAAGCCGTTGCCACGCGACTCGGCAAGCGTGCCGCTGGTATCTTCGCCCGCGCGGTCATGCATGTGCCACTCGAGCTGGCTAAGGAGGCTCGCGGCCTCGCACGGGAACTGCGGGCGGACTGCGCCATTGCCGTTGGAGGCGGCTCGACGATTGGGCTCGGCAAGGCGATTGCGCTTGAATCGGACCTCCCGATTCTCGCTGTGCCGACGACATACGCCGGCAGCGAAATGACGCCCATCTATGGCATCACGGATGCCGGACTGAAAAAGACCGGTACAGACCTGCGAGTCTTGCCGAGGACCGTGATTTACGACACCGACCTGACAATGTCTCTTCCGGTCGCACTGTCGGTTACGAGCGGAATCAACGCGATTGCGCACGCTGCAGAGGGTCTTTATTCGCGTGATGCGAATCCAGTCGTCAGCATGATGGCTGAAGAGGGAATCGCCGCCCTTGCGCGTGCATTGCCGGCAATCGTCAACGACTCGCAAAGCGTCGAAGCCCGCTCTGATGCGTTGTATGGCGCCTGGCTGTGCGGGACCGTTCTGGGCAGCGTTGGCATGGCGCTTCACCATAAGCTTTGCCATACGTTGGGCGGGAGTTTCAACCTGCCGCACGCGCAGACGCACACCATCGTTCTTCCGCATGCACTCGGCTACAACCGGCAGGCTGCACCCGATGCGATGAAACGGATTGCACGCGCGCTTGGCTCGGACGACGCGGCACTGGGCGTGTATGAACTGGCGAAACGTTGCGGCGCACCGCTTGCGCTTAAAGACATCGGTATGTCTGCCCTGGACGTTTCGAAGGCCGCTGATATCGCCAGTTCCAACCCGTACTGGAATCCGCGTCCAATTGAACGCGAGGCGCTCCTGGAAATTTTGCAGGATGCTTTTGATGGCGTCGCGCCACGCGCGGCGACGACCTGACGCTTGACGACCCGTATGCTCAAATCACAGCAAGGAGACGAAAATGCACTTCACTGTCTATTGCCTTGACCATCCGAACATGGTCGAGCGTCGCCTGGAAAACTACGACGCGCACAAGGCCTATCTGCAGACCGCACCTGTCAAGACGCTGATTTCTGGTCCGCTGACGAGGTCCGACGGTCAGACGATGATTGGCAGCTTCTTTCTCTACGAAGCAGACGCCATCGAGGAAATCGTAAAGTTTGTCGACGCCGACCCGTTCAACAAGGCAGGAATCTGGAACACAGTCGACATCAGACCGTTCATCAAGCGGGTCGATAACCGCTAAACCTGTCGCTTCACTGAGTTTTGAAATTGCAGCCTCGCGTCGGCGAGGAGCGGGTGGCGCTCGTCCTCGAATATCCGAGGACTTCAATCTGGGGGAGACCATTGATTCTCCGGGCGCTTGAAACAGTACACAAAATCGAATCGGAGACATCATGGAAACCGGCCTCGACGGAAAGATTGTTCTTATCACGGGCGCCGCGCAAGGCATCGGTCGTGCGACGGCGTTGGGATTTGCGCGCGAAGACGCGCGTCTCTGCCTCATCGATATCGACGCAAATGCGCTTGAGGAAACCCATTCGGAACTGCGTTCGCTCGGAGCGCACGTAACGATTGCACAAGCGGATTTGTCCACGGCTGACGGAGTCAAAGGCGGCGTTGATGCGGCGCTGAACTCATATGGCGGCGAAGTGGACATCCTCGTCAACAACGTGGGGGCCGGGAAAGTCCGCACGTTCGAAGAACTCTCGGACAAAGAATGGGACTTCACGATGAATCTGAACTTCATGAGCTACGTGCGGACGTGTCGCTATCTGTTGCCGGTGCTGCGTACTCGTGAAAAGGCGGTGATTATCAATAACGCGTCGGACCTGGCACGCCAGCCTGAACCTGTACCAATTGACTATTCCGCATCGAAGGCGGCTGTCCTCGCTCTCACGAAAGGCCTCGCGCGCGCAGAAGCTCCCAAGATTCGTGTCAACGCCGTTGCGCCGGGCCCAGTGTGGACGCCCTTCTGGACGAAGCAAGGCGGATTTGCAGACACAATGGGCAAATTTCATGGAATGGCGCCGAAGGAAGCCGTTGAGCACGAGTTGTCTCTGCGCCAGTTGCCGCTGAATCGACTGGGGCAACCCGACGAGGTGGCGAATGTGATTGTCTTCCTCGCCTCCGACCTCGCATCGTTCGTCACGTCGGCAGTCTGGGGCGTCGACGGCGGCAGCATTCGCAGTCTGATTTGATGGCGCCGAGCCTTTGTCGAACCTGTTGCAGCCCGTTGTTTCGCGGTACTCGGGCTGACAGGAAGCAGCAAGTGGACGGCGTTGACGTCCACATCGTTCTGAGGACCAGAATATGTCTGCCTACAACCACGTGATTGACTCGGACACTTCGCAGCTTGAGCGGGCGTTTCTCGTCGAAGCGCTCGAATTGCTGATTCGTGAGCGCTCGAACGCGCTGCGCATGGCAACGGCCGTCGCAAAAGACCGTGGGGACCGAGTGCCTGAAGTAAGGGACTTTGGTCTTGAAGACATTCTGCGGCTCAGCCGACAGATAGCCGAGGTTCCGTCCGCTGAACCGACCATCCGGCAATCGCATGCATCGCAGCAGAATTTGACGAATACGAGCGCTGGCAGACGGAAGCCGAACTGACCCGTATCAATTGGAAGAATCGTCGGTGCGCCTGAGACGCCGGCAGAATATAGGAGACTGACATGTTGCGTATCGCCGTTCTCGGCGCTGGGCGCATTGGCAAGATTCATGCGGCTAACGTTGCGGCTGACCGCCGGGTGAAACTTGTTGCTGTAGCCGACCCCAACGAGGAAGCGGTCCGGGCGCTTGCCGCGGACCTTCATTGCGACGCATCCGTCGATTGCAAGGCGGTCGTTGACCGCAAAGACGTCGATGCCATTATTGTTGGCACACCGACTGATACGCATATCGACCTGACGTTGCGGGCGGTTCGGCTGGGAAAACCGGTTCTCTGCGAGAAGCCCATCGACCTGGACATCGACCGCGCGCTGGCTGCGGTGGAGGAAATCGAACGTCTCAACGGAAGGGTAATGCTGGCTTTCAATCGGCGCTTCGACCCCGACGCGATGCGCCTCAAGCAGGCTATAGAAGATGGGGAAGTGGGCGACGTGCGGCAGGTTGTCATTACGAGCCGTGACCCAGGCCTGGCACCGCGCGAGTATCTTCGACACTCGGGCGGAATCTTCCGAGACATGACGATTCATGATTTCGATACAGCCCGCTGGCTGCTCGGTGAGGAGCCAGTTGAAGTGATGGCGATGGGCAGCCGGCTTGTCGACCCAGGTCTGGAAGAGCTTCCCGATTACGACAGCGTGATGGTGTTGTTGCGCACAGCGTCAGGCAAGCAATGTCATATCAACGGGTCGCGCCAGGCGATATATGGCTTTGACCAACGGGTCGAGGTCTTCGGTTCGAAGGGCATGGTGCAAAATGAAAATCATCGGCCTTCGAGCCTGCGCCGCTGGACGAGCGATAGGACGGAGGCGCGGGAGCCGCTCCTCAATTTCTTCCTCGAGCGACACGCGGACTCATACAAAGTGGAGCTCGACCGCTTTCTGACGGCGCTAGAAACCGATGCGCCCATGCCTGCGACGCCACGGGATGGGATTCGAGCACTGCGAATCGCGAACTGCGCGCTCGAAGCGGCCACCAAGGGCTGCGCCGTTAGGATTTAGACACTACAGGTGCGGTGGTTGGAGCGGTATTGATTACCGCCCGAAGGTTGACAATCCGCTATATTCGGCGCTAGATGAAGAATAAAACTCTTCAATAGGCGGAGAAATGGCGCTGGTTGATACATTCAGCGGGGTCGTCATTTTCGTCACCGCCGCAAAATCTCGTAGCTTCACTGATGCTGCCGAGCAACTTGGGTTGACCAAATCAGCGGTCGGGAAGGCCATTGCAAAGCTGGAAGACCGCCTTGGCGCGCAGCTATTCCATCGGACCACCCGAAGCATTTCACTCACGGCGGACGGGGAAGCCTATTTCGCTGCCTGCACATCGGCACTCGACGAAATCTCAACGGCGGAAACTGCAATCGGCCCAGGCCATCAGCAGCCAGTAGGTCGATTGCGGATTGATATGCCCGCTGCCTTCGGGCGGCGCATTCTTGTGCCAATCCTGCTGGACATCGGTCGCAAGTATCCCGACTTGCTATTCACGATGACCTTCTCGGACTATCTGATTGACCCGATAGAAGAAGGCGTTGACCTTGTAATCCGCTTTGGCGAACTTCAAAGCTCGAGTGGTCTGATAGCACGTCGACTGACACGTCAACGGATGGTGATTGCAGCATCGCCTGACTACCTCTCGCAGCGTGGAACTCCCGGGAGTCTTGAAGAGCTGCAGCATCATGCGTGCATCGTCGGGTATCGGCGCGGTCAACCACTTCCATGGCGTGTGCATATTGACGGGCAAACGCAACGCATTTCGCCGCCTGGGACTCATCAGATTAGCGATGGAGACTCAATTGTGGAAGCTGCAGTCGCGGGCATGGGGGTGTGCCAGATGCCGATGTCCCTCATAAGGCCACATCTCGAGTCAGCCGCATTGGTGTCAGTCCTCGACGAAATTTCAAATGAGCTTATAGACGTGCACGCAGTGTGGCCGAAGGTCGCTCATTTGCGACCCAAGGTGCGCCATGTGGTCGACACCTTGGTAGAACTTGCAGGCCAAGGACGATTGGACTGAAGCATTTCTGCGAGGGCCGACGCGACATCCGTAAGCTGCGAGCACACCGCTGAAATCAATGCCGGCCAATGACATCTTCGACGCACAGATTTGCGCGCCTCGCCCCGAGGGACGTGAGTTCACAGATGTTGAAAGCCGCCATGGTCGGCAATGGGACACATTGCTGACCTAAAACCCAGCACGTTCCAATGCCGGCTTTGGCCGACAACTGCGCGTTGAGCATCGGGCGGGTTTCGGCGTGGACCGGTCGTTCGAACGACCACCGCATGACTCAGGCGAACGGCAGAAAGTGGCCGAACCTAGTCCGACGCCGAACCGAAGATCGGGGCTGTCGTCGATCCGGAGGTATCCGGCAAGAGTCGACCCTGAACCGCCGCTCGAGCCGCCACAGCATCGACGGGAGCTATCGAAGTGATCCGGTCATTCGCGGCGGCGCCTCATGGATAGCACACGGTTTATTGCAGAAATCCTGCGTTACGCAGTGCTTCCTCAGCAGCCTCATGATCTTGAAGGGATGCTCCGCCAGAAATGCCGATGCCCCCAACCAGACGCCCTTCGTGGAAGATCGGTACGCCACCGCCGACCGGCGTCAGCCGCGGATGGTGTGCCAGCGGGGCAACGGCGGGCTCGGCCATGTACTGATTCCATTGGTGCGTGGCCATGCCGAACGACGCGGCGGTCCATGCCTTGTCGATGGCGACGTCAACGGTGAGGAACGGGGCGGTATCCGCGCGCTCGAAAGCGCGCAGGTGGCCTCCTGCATCTGTAATGGCGATTGTCGCGGCGAATCCGCGCGCGGCGCAGGCGCGCCGCGCCTCTGCCAGCAATGCCTGGGCAGCTTCCAGGCTGATCGTTGTCGTGCTGATGGTTTGCGATGTCATGTTGATGCTCGTTGTCAGTAAGGTTCAGAAGTTGGCGACGACGACTTTGCCAATCATGTTGCCGGCCTCGACCAGCGCATGCGCCTCGATCAGACCTGCGGCGTTGATGCCGTCAATGCGGCGGGTCAGCGTGTGCTTGAGGCGGCCCAGATCGACCAGATGCGCCGCGCGGCGCAGCAACGCTTGTTGCCGTGCGAGGGTGTCGGTGGTGAACATCGCACGGGTGAACATCAGCTCCCAGTGAATCGAGATGGATTTCCCCTTGAACGGACCGATGTCCAGACCCACCGGGTCGTCGATGAGGGCGAACTGGCCTTCCGGGCGCAGCACGGCGGCGATCTGGGGCACATAGGCGGCGCTGTTGTTCAACCCGGCAACATGGGTGACATGCTCGATACCGAGCGCGGCCAGCTGGGCTGCCCAGGGCTGATGGTGATCGAGGACGTAATGCGCCCCATGAGCCAGCACCCACTCGCGGGTTTCCGGCCGCGAGGCCGTGCCGATGACAGTCATGCCGGTCAACTCGCGCGCCAGTTGGGTCAGAATCGAGCCGACGCCGCCCGCCGCTCCGATGACGAGCAGCACGTTGTTGTCGGTCGGATCCGCTGCCTGAACACGCAGACGGTCGAACAGCAGTTCCCACGCGGTGATCGCGGTCAGCGGCAACGAAGCGGCTTCTGCGAAATCCAGTGATGTCGGCATGGGTCCGACGATGCGTTCGTCCACGGCGTGCAGTTCGCTGTTGCAGCCGGGCCGCTTGATGTCACCCGCGTACCAGACACGGTCGCCTGGCTTGAAGCGGGTGGCCAGCGGACCGGTCGCGCGGACGATTCCCGCCGCGTCCCAGCCGGCGATGCGCGCACCGCCTTCCGGAATATCTCCACCGCGCCGGATTTTGGTATCGACCGGGTTGACCGATACCGCTTTCACTTCCACCAGCAGATCGTGGTCGCGCAGTTCCGGCGTCGGCAACTCGATGTCCTGCAGCGCCTGCGGGTGGCTGATGGGATGGTTCTGATAGAAGCCGATGACTCTCATACACGTGGTCTCCAAGGGGTATGAGACCATGTTATCTTTCGTCGATATACGGATAAATACCCGCGCAGCCCAAACAGTTTCAGCATTTCAATGAAAATGATTCGACTCGATGACGTTCAGATCTTCGTGCACACGGTGGACTACGGCAGCTTCTCGGAGGCGGCGCGCCAGTTGAATATCGCGCCCGCACATGCGAGTGCGTCAGTGCAGCGACTCGAAAAGGCGCTGGACACGCGCCTGTTCACCCGTTCGACGCGGAGCATGCAACTGTCGGACGCCGGGGAGCGATACCTGCCGCATGCGCGGGTCATGATTGGTGCGCTGGAGCAAGGCGAGCAGGCCCTGGCAAACAGCCGGGGGGCGCTGACCGGGCCGCTGCGGCTGTCCGCTCCGTCTGACTTTGGTCGAAACCTGCTGGTGCCGTGGCTGGATGAATTTCAGCACCTGCACCCTGGACTGTCGCTGCACCTGAAAATGAGCGACAGGGCGGCCGACCTGACCCGCCAGCCGCTGGATGCCGTCGTGCGCTACGGAGCGCTACCTGATTCGTCTCTTCTGGCCATGAAGCTGGTCGACAACAACCGACGTGCATTGTGTGCCGCGCCGTCATACCTCGAACGGCATGGCGTACCGGCCAAAGTTGAGGACCTGCGGCGACACAACTGCCTTCGGTATGTCTGGAGCGAGCAGATACATGAACGCTGGCGCTTCACGCTGCCCGGGGGCGAGCGCACCGTGGCAGTCACGGGTAATCGCATCAGCGACGATGCCGATGTCGTCCGTCGCTGGGCGATAGCCGGGGAAGGACTTGTCTATAAGTCGCGGCTGGACCTCATTGACGATCTAAAGGCAGGTCGACTGGTGGAGTTATTTCCCCCGGAGTATTGCGAGCCTGCGCCGCTGCACCTGATTTGTGCTCACCGTGCGCAACTGTCGCCGGCGATTAACGCGTTGCATGCTTTCTTGCGGGAGCGATGTGCTGCATTGCTCGCCAGCTATCCATTGAGGGGGCACTCAGGCTGTACTCGCGATTTAAATGGCCGCCTCCAGGGCGCAACGGACGTCTGAATGCCGAACCCCTGCATCGACCACCGCGTGCCTGCCGAACGTCAGTTGTGCCGCTTGTGTATCGACGGTTCCGCCGCTGCCGTCCGCGTTGCTTGCGGCGATCTTGCCGAGTTGCTCCACACCACCGCTGTCGGCGACGAGCCAGACCTGCTCGTCGCGGCTGGCCGTGCCGGTTGCGCGAATGCGCGTGCCGCCGCCTGCGAGCGCGTACACGTTGCCGTCGGCGGCCTGCAGGCTGACCTGCGCGGCCGTTATCCTCCCCTTGTTGACGACCGTGCCCTGACTGCCCGTCTGCACGAACACCTGCCGGCTGCTCGCGGAGTCCTGCAGCAGCACCTGCCCGCCTGCGGCCAGTTCCGCCGTGCCATTGGGCGCCGCCACGGTGCCGGCGTTGATGACTGCGTCTCGCGCAACCAGGAACACATCGCCGCACCAAGCCGACCCGTTGCAGACGATCGGGTTGTTGTGCCTCCAACGGCTGGTATCTCGCACACTGAGACCTTGTCGCCGCTGCGCGGCTAGGCAACCCGTTTAGCCAGTCCTGCCGTTGCAATGCGCCATGTGAATCACGCAATGTCGAACCTGTAAAGTCTTGCTGGCGTGTCTGCCAGGACAACTCTGCGCTCTTCTTCAACCGGGAGCAGCGCGCGTAGAAGTTCGAGCGCGTGAGCAAAATCCTCCTCCGCTTCAAACTGCGTATGCGGCCAGTCGCTGCCCCACATAAGGTGATGCACGCCAAAGGCCGCTTTCAGAAAATGAAATGCCTCATGCGCATCATGGTCATCCGGGCGAAGCTGCCGTCGATTCCGGTACGCGGCCGATATCTTCACCCACACACGCCGCGTGTCAGCCAGTTCAAGAAGACGGCGAAAGCCTACGTCTTTTACACCGATATCCGGATCGGGCCTGCCGAAGTGATCGACGACGACATTCATGCCAGCGTCCAGAAGCGGCTCGACGATGCCCTGCAGCCGCGCAGCTTCCGCATGCACTTCGACATGCCATTTCAGATCGCGGACATGGGCGAGCGTTTGCGCGCTCACCCATCTGTCGAGCGGCTGATCGGCATGTCCGATCAGGTTCAGCCGAATCCCTGCAATGCCCGCATTCGCCATCTCCGTCAGTGTGTCGATCCGACAATCACGCTCGATCACCGCGACACCGCGTAGCCGCTGCGGCGCGCGGCGCAACGCATCGAGCATATAACTGCAATCGGTGCCGAGAAAGCTGGGCTGCACAAGCACGCCGTGTGATACGCCGTGCGTGTCAAGTTGGGCAAGGTATGCGTCGAGCGTGGCGTCGTAGTCGGGCACGTAGCGACGCTTTTGGGCGAGCGGCAGGCCGCGCTCGAAAACATGAGCATGAGTGTCGATAGATGCAATGTGGGCTGGACGATACACAGCCTGCCGGTGGCTCGCCTCCATCCTCGACTTCTCCATCATGGACGTTCCTTCATCACCAGTCTTGCGCGGTTACGGCGAGTGCCTTGCCCGTCAATGCCTTTGCGCGTGAGAAAGCGCGCCTGTGTGTTCGGGCTCGAACGTGGCTTCGCCCAGCGTGCGGCCGCGTGTCTCGGGCAGCATCAGCACGGACAGGACGACAATTGCGTATGCGAGTCCCGCATCGATGCCAATCGCCGTTCCAAGCGACATGGTCGCGGACATGTGCCCGACGAGCACCGGAAATCCCGCCGACACGACGCGACCGAAGTTGTAGCAAAACCCGACGCCCGTGCCACGCATCCCGCGCGGATACAGCTCGTTGAACAGCGCGCCCATGCTTGCCGGAATGCCCGCTGCAAAAAAGCCTAGCGGAAATCCGAAGAACAGCATCGCGGTATTGCCGAGCGGTAGGAACAGATACGCGATCACCGTTATCACGCAGCAGATCGCAAACGTGAGTATGGTCTTGCGGCGTCCGATGCGATCCAGCAGCTGCGCACTCACGAGGCACCCGCAAAAGAACGCGACGATCACGACGGCGAGGTAGCCGCCCGTACTCAAGACCGACAGATGGCGCTCGCTTTTCAGAAACGTCGGCAGCCAGGTCATCAGCGCGTAATAGCCGCCATGCGCACCAACGCCGAGCAGTGCGCCGATCAGCGTCATGCGCAGCACTTGCGGAGAAAAGATGCCGACGACAAGGCCAGGCGTCGGCTGCTGACGCGCCCGCGCATCGCGCGTTGCGCGGGCCGGCGCGGCAGGCTCCTGCACGCCGCGTCGGACGTACAGAATCAGAAGCGCCGGAACGATGCCAACCCCAAACATCATGCGCCACGCAGTATCCGCGGGCAGCAGCGAGAACATCAGCGCATACAGCAGCACCGCTGCGCCCCAGCCGACCGCCCATGCGCTCTGCACGCTGCCCATCGCCTTGCCGCGATGCTCATTGCGGATGGTCTCGGCCATCAGCACGGCGCCCGCCGCCCATTCTCCGCCAAAGCCGAACCCCTGCAGTGTCTTCAGCACCAGGAACTGTGGATAGTTCTGCGCGAACGCGCACAGGAACGTGAATACGGAAAAACACGCGACCGTCCATTGCAGCGTCTTTACGCGCCCCAGCCGGTCCGACATCATGCCCGCGATCCAGCCACCCAGCGCCGACGCCACCAGCGTGACGCCGCTGACGAGCCCCGCTTGCGTGCGGCTGATCGACCACTCGGCGATGATCGCCGGAATCACGAGGCTGAACATCTGCACATCGAGCGAATCAAGCGCCCATCCGCCGAAGCACGCCCAGAACGTCCGGCGTTCATTGCCTGAAATCTGGCTGAACCACTTGAACATTGCTGTCTCCCAGGTCGTCGTTCCTGCGTGGGAACAACTTGTTTGTGAAGGCGCGCGATCGCTAGCGGATCTCGGCCTGATAGATGAATTCGCTGGCAGGCCCGCGTGAGCGGCGCCATTCGAGCGGCTGTCTGTCGTAGCCGTATGCAAGACGCTCGATGACGACGGCGGGCGTACCCGGCTCTATGCGTAACAGCCGTGCATGCAACGGGCCAATGGCTTCGACTGTCAGAGTTTCCGTGGCAGACGCCACGACCTGATTGCATTGCGCTTCGTACACGGGGTACAGCAGGTCACCGACTTCATTCAGGTCCATCTGCGCAAACGCCGCAAAACGGACATAGGGCAGCCAGATTTCTTCAGCGAGCATCGGCACGCCGTCGATCAGCCGCAGGCGAGTCATCTGGATCACGCGCGCGCTACTCGAAATCTGCAAGATCGCGGCGACAGCCGACGGCGCATCGACGACCTCGCGTCGCAAGATGCGGCTCTCTGGAATGCGTCGTTCGCCTTGCCGTGTCTGGAAGCGGAAGAAACGAAACAGGGAGCTGTCGAAGCTCGCGCGGCGCACGAACGTCCCTCTGCCCTGAAAGCGTTCCAGCAGGCCTTCCGCGACGAGTAGATCGACGGCCTTGCGGACCGTCCCGACCGCCACGTCGTAGCTTTTGGCGAGCGCCTGCTCGGTAGGGATCGCTTCACCCGGCCGCCAATGGCGGGCCGCGATCAGAGCGACCATTTCGTCGCGCAAACGCTGGTAACGGGGCAACCGGTCATCGGCAGGCATCGTAGTCTCCGTTGAATTCATATATATGATTCCATGATCAAGGCCAACAGCAGATCAGTGATAACCCTAGGTATGCGGTTAAATCTTGCGCAAGCGGGTTTCTACCCATTGTCGATAAAACAGATTCACATAAACATATATATGAATTTTTCGAACGGAGATTGATTGTGAGCCAAACCATGATTGCCGAGCAGGCTGTCGTGAAAAAGGTCGCCTGGCGGCTCATGCCGCTGTTGATCGTGATGTTCCTGATCGCCTTTATCGACCGGCAGAACGTCGGCTTTGCCAAGCTGCAGATGGTGCATGCGCTGGGAATGTCGGAAGCGTCATATGGTCTGGGCGCGTCGCTCTTTTTTATCGGCTACCTGCTGTTCGAGGTGCCGAGCACGCTTGCGCTGCATCGTTTCGGCGCTCGCCTTTGGCTCGCACGCATCATGGCGACCTGGGGCGCCATTACCGTGGCGATGGCATTCACACATTCAACGGGACTCTTCTATGTGTTCCGGTTCGCACTGGGTGTCGCCGAAGCTGGCTTCTATCCGGGCGTGATCTTCTATTTGACGCTCTGGTTTCCGCAGAGTCATCGCACACGCATGCTCGGCTTCTTCACGCTCGGCAGCGCGCTCGCCAACATGCTCGGCTCACTCGCGGGCGGCTTGCTGTTGTCGCTGGACGGCAATCTGGGTCTCGCTGGCTGGCAATGGGTGTTCGTGGCAACCGGGACACCTGCTGTCCTCGTCGCACTCGTCGCGTTGCGCTTTCTGCCTGAGTCCGTCGAACGCGCCCCGTTCCTGTCGAACGAAGAAAAGGCCCTGATGATCGCGGCGTTGCGGCGCGAGGCGCCGGCGCAAGCGGCCGCCGGGCATCCGTGGCGGGCGCTCGTCGACAAACGCGTGCTGATGTTCGCGTGCGGCTACATGCTGATGTCCACCTCGCTCTACGGGGTGACGTACTGGTTGCCCACGCTGCTGAAAAGCGGCGGCGTCTCGCATTCGTCGCTCAATGGCCTGCTCAACATGATTCCGTGGATGCTCTCCGCGCTGCTTCTGCTGTGGTTGCCCGCGAAGTTGAAACGCGAGGGTGTGGTGCTCAGGTCGATGGCGTTGGTTGCGGGCGTCGGCGTGATCGGCTTCGCGCTAAGTCTCGTGCTGCCGGGTCTGCCGTTGCAATTTGCCGCGCTCGTGCTGGGCGGCGCATGCATTCCCCTGCTCTATCCATGCTTCTGGTCGCTGCCCCCGCGATACTTCACGGGCGCCCGCGCTGCAGCCAGCATCGCGGCGATCAATTCGATTGGCAATCTCGGAGGCTTCTTCGCGCAGAACCTGATGCCTTACATAGGAAAGGTCGCGGGCAACGCAAGCGCTCCGATGCTGGTGCCCGTCGTCTGCCTGACGTTGCTCGGCCTGGGCATGTCGGTCGCGTCGGCGCGAACCAAAGCGGGCGAGCGCGTGCGGATAGCGGCGCGGCAGTAAACCATCTTGCGACGCAGGTGCTGGATGGTGCATGGGCGAGCGTCGTTCACAGCGTCGACGGTTGGATCAGCAACACCAGAAAAATTCCCATAAAGGCCGACATGTTGTCGAGATGACTCCAACCGCGACGGTCTGGTGCCGGGTGCGAAGCCGACGCTTGAATGGCGATCTGCGCGTCGGAGGAACGACCGTAGTTGGCCGGACCCAAACGTTCGACGATACCTCGAGCCGAGTGCAATCGACCCGAGGGTCTTTGCCACTATTGGCAATATCCGTGCCGGCACGTGCACCGCTAGCCCCACGATGCAAACGCCTCACAGTGCGTATCGATGAATGACACGTTCTTTTAAAATCGGGACATCACTGTTGATAGTAGAAGAATAAACGGTGATTAAGCCATTATTCACATCGGATAAGCTTGTCCCATCAGAAATCTTTACTACAATAGTCGAATCACGTTGGCATAGGTCGTTGGCCGCGCTAATTCGCGGAATCCGGTATCTGGGGTTGCTCGCCGTCGGCGGACTGAAAGGGCCATACTGGGAAATGACCAACATGCTGCGAACGAATTTCAAAATCCCGGTGTTGTCATCTTGTTGTCTTTGTTTTGGCGTGGCTGCTCCCTTATTTCATCTTCCAGATAATCGTTATGGCGATCCTGAGGCGTATGAACGCCGAATAAGGTGCATCAAGGGGGCCAGTTTCGGCGGGCGTCTCAACTCCATTTTTAGGAGCGAATTATGAACTACGATCCGGCCGATACTGCCGTAGTATTCACTGATCCCCAGAACGACGTACTCAGCCCGAACGGGAAGAACTGGGGCGTTCTTGGCGCAAGCGTGACTGAAAATAAGACTGTCGAAAATATGCTGTCAATCTTCAGGGCAGCGAAAGCCGGGAAGTTCAGTGTTTTCATCTCCCCGCACTATTTTTATCCAACCGACACTCGGTGGCAATTCAATGGGCCGCTTGAGACGGGTGAGTTTCAAACGGGAACGTTCGCGCGAACGGGCGCGCTGAACCTGAGCGGGTTCCAGAAGTCGGGGGCTGACTGGCTGGAGGAATTCAAGCCATTCATTGACGATGGCGAAACTATCGTTGTGAGCCCACATAAGGTTTTCGGTCCACAGACCAACGATCTAACGCTGCAGCTTCGCAAGCGCAATGTGCAGAAAGTCGTGCTTGGCGGCATGCTAGCTAATATGTGTGTCGAAGCTCATCTACGTGATCTGATCGAGCAAGGTTTCGAAGTGACCGTCGTCGCCGACGCCACGGCGGGGCCGCGCCATCCGACGTGGGGCGACGGCTATAAGGCAGCACTTGTGAACTACGCGTTTCTCGCACACGCTGTGGTCACGACTCAGGACGTCGTGAAAGCCATGACGCAAGGGTAGTTACTACGGCGCCGATTTTGGGCGTCCTCTACACGATGCTTATGACATAAGCCCACAAGTCCGGTTTCTGGCGCGCATCTCGGCCTGATGGCAAGTTCCTGCGCACAGTATCGACATCGTAAAAGAAAGTTTCCATACCTTGATCAGTTCTGCCAGCGTCGCTCACTGGCATGGAGCTCGGATGAGTACCAACGACCAGGAAATGCAGATGCTCGCAAGTCGTCCGCCCCAGACTGGACAGGCGTTCGACTATCTGCCGATCGGACTATTTGGATCGGTCATGGGGCTGGTTGGACTCGCTGTTGCGTGGCGCGCTGCTTCGCAGATGTATGGCGTGCCGGGTTCGATCGCTGATGGCATCGGAGCTGTCGCCGTAGCGGTCTTCGTCTCGCTGGTTCTTGGATATGGTTGGAAATGCCTGACTGCCTGGCACGCGGTGAAGACGGAGTTTGGGCATCCGATTGCCGGCTGTCTGTTCGGAACGGTAGCAATCAGTCTTCTGCTGCTGCCAATCGTTCTGGTACGTGTAAGCCATGAACTTGCGTTCGGCATGTGGGTATTGGGTGCCGTCGGCATGGTGTTTTTAGCGTGGCTCATCGTCAGCCGATGGATAAGTCGCCGCCAGCAGTTGCCCCACGCTACTCCTGTGTGGATTATTCCGGTTGTTGGCATGCTCGACCTGCCATTGGCGATGCCCGCGCTGGGTCTACCAGCCACTTCGGAACTCGGCGTATTCGCACTCGCGGTTGGGCTATTCTTCGCCGTGCCCATCTTTACGCTGATCTTTGCGCGATTGTTGTTCGAGGACCGAATGCCGGACGGCTTGCGACCGACATTGATGATTCTCGTTGCGCCGTTTGCCGTCGGCTACTCGGCCTACATCGCGGTGACCGGTAGCCATGACCTGTTCGCGGAAGCACTCTACATGCTGACTTTGTTTTTCCTCGCGGTGCTGTTTGGACAAATGCGCTATCTTGCAGCCTGCTGTCCCTTTCGTCTTGCATGGTGGGCTGTCAGCTTCCCTCTCTCAGCGTCGGCGATCTGCTCTCTCAGAGTTGCAAGAGAGAGCCCCGGTCGTATCACCAATAGCATCGCCTTGCTTCTACTTTGTATCGCCAGCCTTGCTATTCTTGGTATCTTCCTGAGGACTTTGAAGGGGTTACTCTCTGGCGAATTGCGCACCTTGAGCACCTAGACATTGCGTATGCAGGGAACATGCAGTATCTATTTAGAGGAAGGGCGACTGGCGAAAGCGGTGGGGGAAGATTCCGAAAGCCGTTTATTCGTTTGCATTGGAATACCGGACCCATTCGAATGGCCGTTGTGGGGAACGTCAGCGACGCCCGAACGTCGTCAGGCGCGCGCAGGCGAATGCACCAAGCCGCCCCCCGTCCGCCGTTGACCATTTCATGATCAAACGGCCGCAATAACGCGCACATCGGGGAAAGGCACCGCGGGAGTAAGCTACGACACCGCCCTTGCGCCGATGCTTTCCATTACCGCGATGGCATGATCGATGTGCACCTTGGTATGTGCAGCATTCATCATGAAACGCAGTCGTGCTTGTCCGAGTGGCACGGCCGGAAACTGCACTGAGTCGACGTGGACACCTTCTTCACGCAGCACCTTGACGTAACGCGCGCACAGTTCCGTCTCGCCGATCAGCACGGGGACGATTGCCGTCTCGGTCGACAACAGCTGGTATCCGAGCGGGCGTATACGATCGATGAAATAACGCTGGTTGTCCCACAGTTTTTGCCGCCGTTGCGGCTCTTCGGCCAACAGGTCGAGCGCAGCAAGTAGGGCGCTAGCCTGGTCCGGCGGCGGCGGGCAGGTAAAACCATAGGCGGAACTAGTAAGCCGGATCACGTCGGCCATATCGCGATCGACTGCCACGAACCCGCCAATGGCGCCAAATGCCTTGCTCAACGTGCCCATCTGGATGATATGGGGGCTGTAGCAACCGAAATGTTCCGAGGTGCCCCCGCCATGCTCGCCTAGTACGCCGGTAGCATGCGCATCATCGATATACAGGATGGCGCCATAGCGCTCGGCCAGCGCCACCAGGTCCGGCAGGGGGGTAATCGTCCCTTCCATGCTGAACACGCCGTCGCTGACGATGATTGGTGTGGTGCGGTCCCCCTTCTGCAGGAGCGACTCCAGATGATTCAGGTCGCGGTGTCGGTAGGTGTGCCGCAGTGCGCCGGACATCTGGATGCCTTCCCGAATGCTGACGTGATTGAACTCATCCGAGTAGTAAGCATATTTCCGGCGAGTCTTGGGGCGGTAGCCGTGTAAGCGCGCCAGCGTAGCGGCTTTGACCAGCGTCGAGAGCACGCCGAGATTGGTCATGTAGCCAGTCACGAACAGTACTGCGTCACTTTTGTGCTTGAGTGCACCCAGGCGTGCCTCGAGTTCGCGGTAGACCTCTAGATCGCCGCCCAGAAGGCGCGACTCGCAGTTACCGACGCCATAGCGATCGAGTCCCTGCTTGGCGGCAGTCACCAATCGGGGATGATTCGCCAGTGCCAGATAATTGTTCGAACTGAACGAAACGAATTGACGCCCATTTGAAATGAAGGTGGGATCCGGCAGTGTTGCGTGAACGTCAGATACGTGGTGAATAGTGTGGCTCTCCAGCCATTGGGCGATTTCGCTTAAGTCATGCATGATATTTTTCGTTTCGGCGCCGCCGCAGATCGTGCGTGTGCGCATAGACGCGCGGCGCCTCGTCGTTGTCGCTGAGGCGGGTGGTCTCTGCTTACGCGCGGCGGCAACGTTAGTCGTGCGCCTTGTATTGTAGTCGTCGACGGGACAGGCGTCGCGATATGCCGGGAGGCGCGCGTATTGTAAACAGAATTTCCTACAGAATATTACGGCATAAACCCGCAGGCACGGTGCCCTGGGGAAGATGGGCGGTTTTTCAGATGAGCAAGTGAAAAGACGGAGGCAATGCAGCAAGCCCTGCCTTAGCCGGGCAGTTTCGCCCACCGTCGCGCGAATTCATTGCATCATCCAGGCGCCTGGCCACTTCGAGCATCCCGTTTGGGCCGCCTTGCTCTAACAGGGCCGAGGATGTCGAACCATCAATCGCCATAGCCACCCAAATTCCCAACCGCCTCGGACCACTCCGCGGTTTCCTCCCTCGAGGCTCATCCTTCGCCTGCCCGCAGGCGCCGCGGCACGCTCACAGCCATGTGAATAAGGGCAGGCATCGAATAACCCTAAACGCTTATCGCCTCTCGGGTCAAAAAAACGGGCTTCAGGATTCAAACGGAAGCTTCTCATCGATCTCGGCTCAGGCTCCGTCGTCCCCCGCGCGGGCGGGCTGGACCGGCACTGGCGCAATACAAGGAGAAGCCGCTCGGGCAAAGCGCATTGACAGGTCAGCTTCGGCCGACGGGCGGCTTCTTGTGAGTTTGAACTCGTACGGCGGTTCCGCAAACGCTCAGAAGAACAGTAGCGCGCGCAGTTCGATGCTTCGGCGTGGCTGCGCATCAAGCGGCGAGGACGGATCATCGAACGCCGTGTGTGCAGTCAGCCGCGCGACATCGTCGCCCGCCGAATCGTAGATTTTCAGCAGCAGCACTTCGTCCGGCGACATCAGCGGAAAGTAGTACCAGCGGTGCCGCGGGTTGAACACGAACGCATACGTCTCGCCGACCTTGTCGCGATAGATGAGGTCCGACGGCACGAGGTCATTGAGCGAGATGCTGCGCGAATCGCACAGTGCGAGCGGAGACGACTCGACTCTCCCTCCGATCGGTCGCCACAGATTGACGATCGCGACGCGGCCTTTCAGCAGATCTTCCGCCTCATGCGGTGGAAGATGATCGCGCACGCGGCGCGGGCCCGAGAGGAAAGTCTGATCGTTGTGGATGAACTTCACGGGTTCGCGCACCCCGTCGGCCCGCTCGGTCCGGCCATCGCGAAGCGTGTGATCGAAAATCACGGTGCGCTTTGCGCCCGTCGCCCGTTTGAGCAGCGTTTCAGACTCCGGGTAATAAACGCGTTCGATCGCCGTCGGGTCGGAAAAATCGTTCAATGCACTTGCGTGATGGTGCAATTCGAAGCCGTTACGATCGAGCGACAAACCACCCGGCGGCGGCGCTATGCGCGCGTTGCTGACATTCACGCGCTGCGTCCGGTAGACGCCGCTACGCAACGGCGCACCATCGGGCGGCTCGTACGCATAGGTGGCGGGCTTTTCGCCGTTCGCAACCAGATAGTTCAACGCGGCCTCGACGACGGCCGGCTGCTCGACAACGATATCGTTCATTGCCTGCGCTCCATAACGGAGATTCGACACGCACCATTCACTCGGGCGCGAATTCTCCCAGTGCATGAAACATGTCTAGCGTGTATCCCAGATTGAAGTACCCGGCGCGCGCGTAATTCGCAATGCGTTCGAGCCGTTCCGGGTCGTTGCCGACGGCAGCATGCGGGCTTTCTCCTGGGGCTGCTGCGTGACTGGAGCCGATATCCGTGCGCTGCCGGACCACCGCAAATCGGCGGAAGATGGCGTGATCCATCGACATGGCGCGCCCTCCTGTTCGTTACGTTCATTGAATCTAGTCACCCAAAGGCGCTTCCACAAACAAGCATTTATGCAATGCTTTTTAGCGTGGCGTGCACCTAGGCAGCAGCACTCAAGGACGGAACCAGTCGGTATAGATCGAGCGTGAGCGGTTGGAACTGAAGCATGAACGGTTCGATACCCGCGCGATGAAACGCCGCGATGCGCTGCGCGACCGTGTCGTAATCGCCGACGAGTCCCGCTGCTGTGCCGCCGTTCGATCCGACTCGAGCCGATCGCGCAAAAGTTTGAATCATGACCACGTTCGGATCGATGTTCGCCTTGTGACGCTCGCGCAGCGGCTTGTCGAGTTCGGCCAGCTCGAGCGCTCGACGCCAAAGCGCGCTGCGGGACAACATGCGCATCCTATATGTTTATCTGAATTTACTATTTAGCGTCCGCATAACGCAGTGTTAGCCTCGACGGGTTCGTCCACTGACGCGCGTTCATCGCTGCGTCTGTTGCGGCATGCATTTCTCCATCGAAACGGATTTCCGCAAGGAGCTAACATGAGCGTCGAATTCATCGGCATGATCCAACAGCGCAAGGTATCGGAAACGCATCTTCCACAAGGCCCCGCTATCGACACCGACTATGTGCGCGCCTTCGCGCAGGCGCACGAGAACGCCGGCTTCGATCGCATCCTGGTTCCGCACAGTTCGACGAGCCCCGATGCGACGATCACGATCGCTTACGCGGCGAGCGTGACATCGAAGGTGCATTTCATGCTCGCACATCGTCCGGGCTTTGTTGCGCCGACACTCGCGGCCCGGCAAATCGCCACGCTCGACCACTTCTCAGGCGGACGGCTCGCCGTGCATTTCATCTCCGGCGGCAGCGACGAGGATCAACGGCGCGACGGCGACTTCCTGGGTCACGACGACCGTTACGCACGCACCGACGAATATCTGCAGATTCTGCGTCGCATGTGGACGGAAGATCAGCCGTTCGATCACGAAGGCCGCTTTTACCGCGTGGAAAAGGCCTTCTCCGAGGTCAAGCCGAAGCAGTCGCCGCATGTGCCGATCTATTTCGGCGGCGCATCCGAGCCAGCACTGGCCGTCGCTGGCAAGCACGCCGATGTCTACGCGCTGTGGGGCGAATCGAAACAGCAGGTCCACGAACAGGTGACGCGCGTGCGGGCCGAAGCAGCGAAGCATGGCCGCAGCGTGCGCTTCTCCGTGTCGTTCCGCCCGATTCTCGCCGCGACGGAAAAGGCCGCATGGGAGCGCGCAGAACACATCCTCGAAGAGACGCGTCGCCTGCGTGTCGAACAGGGCTTCTCGCGCGGCGGTCCGCAACAGAGCGAAGGGGCGCGCCGCCTGCTCGCTGCATCAGGTGAAGGCGTGCGCGCGGACGAGCGTCTCTGGACCGCCGTGGCGAAAGAAATCGGCGGACGCTCGAATTCGACGGCACTTGTCGGCACGCCTGCTCAGGTTGCACAGACGCTTGCCGAATATCATGAACTCGGCGTCACGACCTTCCTGATTCGCGGCTTCGATCCCTTGGAAGACGCCATCGACTATGGCCGCGAGCTGATTCCCGCGACCCGCGAACTTACGTCCCGCGCACGCCGCGCCGCCTGACAGGAGCGATCATGAGCACCGCACTCGCCGATCAACCGTCGCTCGCGCGGCGCGACACCCCCGTGCGCAAGAGCCAGCAACGTCTCGCGGGCGCGTTTCGACTGTTCGCACGATATGGCTTTGCGCAAGGGCTCGCGGGGCATATCACCGCGCGCGATCCCGAATGGACCGATCACTTCTGGGTCAATCCGCTGGGCCGGCACTTCGGCCGCATGCGCGTGTCGGATCTGCTGCTGGTGAATCGCCACGGCGAGATCGTCGTCGGGGATGGGCCCGTGAATCAGGCTGCATTTGCGATTCATGCGGCGATTCACGAGGCGCGCCCCGATGTCGTCGCGGCCGCTCATACGCATTCGCTATATGGCAAGGCATGGTCGACGCTCGGCCGCAAGCTCGATCCGTTGACACAAGACTCTTGCGCGTTCTACCAGGACCACGCGCTGTTTGATGATTTTCGCGGCGTCGTGCTCGATACGACGGAAGGCGCGCGCATCGCGGATGCGCTCGGCTCTCGCAAGGCCGTGATCCTGAAGAATCATGGCATCCTGACAGCGGGTCCGACAGTCGAAGCGGCTGCATGGTGGTACATCGCGCTCGACAACGCGTGTCATGCGCAACTGCTCGCGGAAGCGGCAGGCACGCCGCAGCCGATTCCTCACGATATGGCAGATCTCACGCATCAGCAGGTCGGCCGCGCAAACGGTGCGCGTCATGCATTCGACAGCCTGTATGAAGGGCTGATCGAAAGCGAACGGGAGTTGCTCGACTGATGGCCATTCACAAACTGCGGCACTTCGTTGGAGAGATTGCAGAACTCGTCGATGCCGGCGTCGATGAAGCCGGGCTGCTCCATCGGGGCGCGCTTGCGCTGCGCGAACTGATCCGCGTTGACGACTGGCTGCCCGATGCCTACGCGCAGCCGTCCCTCGAGCGCTACCAGCAATTTCTGCTCTACGCCGATGCGCGGCAACGCTTCAGCGTCGTCAGCTTCGTGTGGGGCCCGGGCCAGCAGACGCCGATTCACGATCACACCGTGTGGGGACTCATCGGTGTGCTGCGCGGCGCGGAACTTGCGGCACCCTATGCGCGCAACAACGACGGCGCGCTACGCGCGGCGGGTGCCGAAGTGCGTCTCGAAGCGGGCGATGTCGAAGCGGTGTCGCCCGCCATCGGCGACATTCATCGCGTGCGCAATGCGTACGACGACCGCACGTCCGTCAGCATCCACGTTTATGGTGCGAACATCGGCGCGGTGCGCCGCTCCACCTATCCGCCAGGCGAGCGGCCCAAGCCCTTTATTTCAGGCTACTCGAACGACACACTCCCCAACCTGTGGGATCTCAGCAAGGAACCGCATCTTTCATGACGTCATATCCCGTCCGCACATCTGAAGACGTACGTGAAGCGCTGCTCGCGCGCCGCGAAATCGCGCTGCTCGATGTCCGCGAAGAAGACCCGCACGCGCAGGCTCATCCGCTCTTCGCCGCGAACCTTCCGTTGTCGAAGATCGAACTCGATGCGTACACACGCTTGCCGCGCCGCGACGTACCGATCGTGCTGTTCGATGCAGGCGAAGGACTTGCGACGCGCGCCGCGGACAAGCTCACGTCCCTCGGATACACACAGGTCGCGCTGCTGGCGCGCGGACTCGACGGATGGATTCGCGCCGGCGGCGAAGTGTTTCGCGACGTCAACGTGCCGAGCAAGGCTTTCGGCGAATTCGTCGAAGCCCAGCGGCATACGCCTTCGCTTTCCGCCGAGGCGGTCGGAGCCTTGCTTGAAAACGGTGACGACGTCGTCGTGCTCGACGCGCGCCGCTTCGACGAATATCAGACGATGAACATTCCCGGCAGCATCAGCGTGCCGGGCGCGGAACTCGTGCTGCGCGCGCGGGCGCTCGCGCCGGACCCTAAGACGCGTGTGATCGTCAATTGCGCGGGGCGCACACGCAGCATCATCGGCACGCAATCGCTGCTCAATGCTGGGCTGCCGAATCCCGTCGCGGCGCTGCGCAACGGCACTATCGGCTGGACGCTCGCGGGGCAGACGCTGGAGCACGGCAGCAGCCGTCGGTTCGATGCCGAGGCCGGTCTCGATCAGACGAACCTCGATGCATCGCGCACCGCAGCGCGCGCGCTCGCCGACCGCGCGGGCGTCCAACGCACGACGCTCGATGAAGCCGCTCGCTGGGCGTCCGATCCGTCGCGCACCACGTATCGCTTCGATGTGCGCACGCCAGCCGAATACGAACGCGCGCATGCACCGGGGTTTCTGGGCGCGCCGGGCGGCCAGCTCGTGCAGGAGACGGACATGTTCGCGCCCGTGCGCGGCGCGCGCGTGGTGCTGTTCGACGATGACGGAGTACGCGCCAACATGACGGCCTCGTGGCTCGCGCAGATGAACATCGACGTCTATGTGATCGATGATGCTGCCGACCAGGATCTGACGGACAGCGGCGCCTGGCGCGGCGCAAAACCGGAGCCCGCGCATACACCTACCCTGTGCGCCGACGAACTCGCCGCGCTGCTCGCCGATCCATCGAGCGGCACCGTCGTGATCGACGTCACGTCGAGCGCCAATCACGTGAAGGAGCATATTCCAGGTGCGCACTGGATCGTGCGTTCGTGTCTGTTCAACGATGCCGACGATCTGCGCACGCTGCCCGACGCAAAACGCTATGTGGTCGCCTGCGCGACCAACGCGCTCGCACCGTTCGCCGCGCCTGAAGTCGCCGCGCTCACAGGTAAGCCCGTGCATGTGCTGGAGGGCGGCACATCGGCGTGGATACGTGCGGGCTTTCCGACCGAATCGGGAGAGTCCCGGCTCGCTTCGCCGCGTATCGATCGCTATCGTCGTCCGTATGAAGGCACCGACAATGCGCACGAAGCGATGAACGCCTATCTGGAATGGGAATACGGCCTCGTCGCGCAACTCGATCGCGACGGCACGCATGGCTTTTTCGTGGTCTGATCGGGGATCAGGCGGCGCGCGACAGACGTGCCGCCTTGAAGCTTTGTTCGACGCTTTCCGCGAGCACGCCGAGCGCCGACTGCATCTTGCCCAACGCGCTCGAACGTACTATCCACACCGCAATTTCTGGTTTGAAGTCGGTGATCTGAATCACGTCGAGCTGCGCGGCGTGCGCGCTATTGCGCAGCAGCGGCAGCGGAACCAGCCCCAGGCCAACGCCATCTGCGACGAGCCCGAGCTGCAATTCGGTGCCGAGCGTTTCGAGGTTGAGCTTTAACGTGTAGCCTTGTGACGCGAGCGCCTGCTGCAAACCCGCGCGAAAACCGCAGCCATCGGGATTCAGCACCCAGCCATAGGATTGGCATTCCGCCAGCGTATGCGCGCGCTTCTTCAGGCTGCCCTTTTGCGCGACTACAGCCAGCTTCAGTTCGCCAAGCGTTTCGCCCGTTAGCGTATCGGGCAACGTACGGTTGGCCGGCAGCAGCACGATCGCGGCATCCAGCTCTCCTTCAACGACTCTCTGTAGCAGCGGATTGCCCCATCCAGTCGACACGCGCGCCTGCAACTCGGGATGCGCACCACGCAGCGCATGGAGAGCCTTCAGCATGGCCACATCGGCGACCGTCTGCGCGACGCCGAGTCGCAACACGCCCGCGAGTGGTGCGTCGTCCGAGACCAGATGCCTGAGCGCGTCCACCTCGCGCACGATGGCACGGCATTGCTCGAAAACGACGCGGCCCATCGGCGTCGTCTTCAGCGGTTTCGTATTGCGATCGAGCAGCTCGACGCCGAGCGCCTCTTCGAAGTTCTGGATGCGGCGCGTGACGGCAGGTTGCGTCAGCGCGAGAGAATCAGCGGCCTGACTCAGCGACTGGCTGCGCACGACGGCAACGAAGGCCTCGATTTCATCGAGTTTCATGGATGGTCTTGTCTTCAAATGAAGTATTGATGGAGCGACATTAGCCTGCGACCGCCCGTACGCTCAAGCGGTATTTCCAGCTTTCCGTTTTCCTCTCACGCATATTAACAAAGAAGAACAATGCGTTTGCCTTATAAAACATGCGACCGTATCGTGTGTTTTTATCCAACTACCTCATGCTGCGCTCCCTCATGCCCTTCCTTCTCAAGCGATTTCTGCAAATATTTTCCGGCCTTCTGATTTGCGCGATCGTCGCGAGCGCATCGCCTGCCGCGCTGGCGGACACGACGCTTAAAGTCGGCGACCAGCAGTTGCAGACGCGCGGCATACTCGAAGCGTCAGGCCAGTTGAAGGACGTGCCGTACAAGATCGAATGGTTCAACTTCCCTGCTGCGCAACCGCTAGGAGAGGCGCTCAATGCGGGGGCAATCGATGTCGGCGGCCTCGGCGATGCGCCGCTGATCTTCGCGTACGCGGCGGGCGCCCGAGTGCGTGCAGTAGCCGCAACGCGCTCGACGCCGACCGATCTCGCGATCATCGTGCCCTACGCATCGCCGATCAGAACGGCCGCCGATCTCAAGGGCAAGCGCATCGCGACCACGCGCGGTTCGATCGGCCATTACCTCGCGATTGCAACGCTCGAACGCGCGGGCATCAAGCTCTCGGATGTGTCGCTGCGATTCATGCAGCCCGCCGACGCAAAAGCTGCGCTCGCGTCCGGTAACGTCGACGCGTGGTCCACGTGGGATCCGTATGTCGCGCTTGCCGAGCAGCGCGATCACGATCGCAGCATCGCGAATGGCGTCAATCTGTCTTCTGGCCTTAGCTTCCAGGCTGCGACGGAAACGTCCATCAAGGACAAGCATGCCGAAATCGCCGATTTCCTCAAGCGCGTCGCGGCCGGCCAGCGCTGGGCGCTCTCGCATCCGGACGAAGTGGCCGCGATGCAATCGAAAGTGACAGGCTTGCCGCCCGAAGTGTTGATGACCGTCTATCAGCGCGCGCAACTGCATCCCGTCGTCATCGACGATGGCCTCATCGCCGAACAGCAAAAGACGGCCGATCTCTATCACCGTGCGGATGTGATCAAGACACCGCTCGATGTCACGAAGAGTTTCGATCGGCAATTTCCGCTTAGCGCACAGTGAACCGACCGACCATGACCAGCCGTCAACCCGAAGGCGCGTTTGCTGATGCGGAGCGCGACCGCGAAGCGCTCGAAGCACTCGCCGATCTCGACAGTCCGCAAGCCGATGCGTGGCTCGCCGCGCTGACAGCCGAATTCGGCGCAGGCGCCGCCGCGCTCGACGCCGGCCCGATCTTCCCGCATGAGAACCTCGCCCGTCTGCGTCGCGCGGGCCTGCTTTCGCTGACCGTGCCGCGTGCGCTCGGCGGACGCGAGGCCACACTTGCACAAGCGCTCAAGGTGATTCGCGCGGTCGCACGCGGCGAACCTTCAACGGCGCTGATTCTCGTGATGCAGTGTCTCTATCATCTGCGTTTGCAGGCCAATCCGAACTGGCCGATAGCGCTGAAAGAACGCATTGCGCGCGATGCCGTCGAACGCGGCGCGCTGATCAACTCGTTGCGCGTCGAACCCGAACTCGGCTCGCCGTCGCGTGGCGGCCTGCCTGCCACGGTTGGCCGCAGCGAAGGCGATCACTGGATACTGAACGGCCGCAAGCTGTATTCGACGGGCAGTCCCGGCCTGACCTGGTTCGCCGTGTGGGGACGCACGGACGAAGCGGCGCTGCGAGTCGGCACGTGGCTCGTTCATCGCGAAACGCCCGGCATCCGTTTCGGCGAGCCGTGGAATCATCTCGGCATGCGCGCGACGGGCAGCCATGAAGTGATCTTCGACAACGTGCGCGTACCCTTCGAGCAGGCCGTCGATCTCCAACCGCCCGGCCCGACCAACGGCATGGACCCGGTGACAAGCCTGTGGATGAATGTGCTGCTGCCTTCGATCTACGACGGCATCGCACGCGCCGCGCGCGACTGGTTCGTGCAGTGGGCGGCGCAACGCGTGCCTTCGGGACTGAACGCCCCGCTATCGACGCTCGACAGTTTTCAGCAGACGGTGGGGCGCATCGACGCGCTGCTGTTCAACAACCGCGTCCTGCTCGATGCAGGCGCAGCCGGCCAGATCGGCACTGTCGAAGCGCCGACCATCAAGTATCTCGTCAGCAAGCACGCTATCGATGTCGTCGAACTCGCACTCGAAGCGAGCGGCAATCCCGGCCTGAGTCGCAACAACGCACTGGAGCGCCACTACCGCGACGTGCTGTGCGCGCGCATTCACACGCCGCAGAATGACACCGTGCTCGGCACTCTGGGCCGCGCCGCATTCACCACCACTTTACCCACAAGGAGCGAACCCAGATGAGCGTCGAATTCATCGGCTATGTGAGCCATCAGGAAGCGAGCGAGATTCATTTGCCGAAAGGACCCGCCGTCAATCTGCCGTACATTGCCGCCGTGGCGCAAGCGCATGAATATGGCGGCTTCGACCGTGTGCTGATTGCGCATTCGAGCGCGTCGCCCGACGGCTTTCAGATCGCCTCGTTCGTCGCGCAACAGACAAAGCGCCTCGGCATCCTGCTCGCGCATCGTCCGGGCTTCGTCGCACCGACACTCGCGGCACGTCAGCTTGCTACGCTCGATCATTTCAGCGGGGGACGCACGGCCGTCCATATCATTTCGGGCGGCGGCGACGTCGAGCAGCAGCGCGACGGCGATTTTCTGTCGCACGACGAGCGCTATCGGCGCACGGACGAATATCTCGACGTCGTCAAGCGTTCATGGACGAGTGAAACACCGTTCGATCACGAAGGCGGTTACTATCGTGTCGCGGGTCACAAGTCGCAGATCCGTCCGTTGCAGCAGCCGCATTTGCCCGTGTATTTCGGCGGCTCGTCGGACGCCGCAATCGAGGTCGCGGGCAAGCATGCCGATGTGTATGCGCTGTGGGGCGAATCGCTCGCCGCCGTCGAAGAAACGATAGCGAAGGTGCGCCAGTCTGCTGCGCGCCATGGACGGGAAAATCTCATCCGCTTCAGCCTGTCGCTTCGCCCGATCATCGCCGCGACGGAAGAGGCCGCATGGGCGCGCGCCGAGTCGATCCTGGAGCGTGCGAAGGGTGTCGTCGGTGCCTCGCCGAATTTCACGCGCAGGCCAAAGGAGCCGAAGAATGTCGGCGCATTGCGATTGCTCGCTGAAGCGGACAAGGGAAGCGTGGTCGACACGCGTCTGTGGACGGGAATCACCGCACTCACGCGGGCAGCGGGAAATTCGACGTCGCTTGTCGGCACACCGCAACAGGTTTCCGACGCGCTGGTCGAATATCACAAACTTGGAGTAACGACCTTCCTCATTCGTGGATTTGATCCGCTCGAGGATGCATTGGCCTACGGGCGTGATCTACTGCCGCTCGTACGCAACGCGGTCTCAGAGAGGAACAGGACGCGAGAAGCCCTTCCCGCTTAGCTCATTTTCCGCACTCTCCGCAAACGCAGCGCGCCGAAGCCGGCGCGCTGCGTTCCTCCATCAAGCCAATACGTCGGCAAACACCCGCGTAGCAAACCGGTCCGAGTTCGCCCCCGAATTCAACACGCCTACGGATTTCAGATCGTCGGCGTACAGCGAGATCTCTTTCTTGAAGGCATCGCCCACGGGATGATGGTGATCCGTGTGGCTCTTCAACATCTCCGTCAGTTGCGCGACGTTCGCGCCAGGCGCGTTCGGCGCGAAGATCGCCGCGGCCTCAGCGGGATGATTCGCGGTCCATTCGGTGGCTTCCAGCAAGGCCTGCGTCAGCGCCTGAGCCGTCGCGCGGTCCTTGCGGACCAGAGAGCCACGAACGCCCAGCACACAACACACGCGGTTCGCATACTCGCCGCACAGGTTGTTCGACACTTCCTGCAGATGATCGGCCTCGCGCAATGTCCAGATGGTCGGGTCGCCATCGGCGATCGCGTGCACTTCACCCTTCTTCAGCGCTTCACCCAGCAGCGGCGCCGGATACTGGCGCCAGTGCACGTCGTTGTCGGGATCGACGCCGATCTTCTTCAGCGAGACCGCGAAGAAGTTCTTTGCCGGGCTCGCCAAGTCGCTCACGCCGACAGTGCGGCCCTTCAACCCTTGCAGATCGACGATGCCCGATGCGCGGGTCGCGAGCAGGCGCATGCAGCCGCCGTGGATGCCTGCCGTCAGCTTGACGTCGAAGCCCTGCTCCAGCGGCTTGATCCAGCGCAGCGCCATGCCGACGCCCGCATCCGATTTGCCCGTTGCGATCGCTTCGAGCAACTGGTCGGTCGAACCCGCGAAGTTGATCAGTTCGACCTGCAAGCCATGCTTGCGGAAAAACCCCTGCTGCACGGCGACGGGCACGGGCGCCGTGCAGATGGCGCCCGCATTCCATGAGAGTTTGAGCGGTTTCAATGCTTCGTCGGCGGATGCGCGCACGCCGGGCAGTCCGAACGTCGCGCCGCCGACCGCCGCAGCGCCCATTGTCCATGCCGTGTTGCGCAGCCAGGTGCGGCGCGCGGTGTTCGATGGTGTGTTGTCGCCTGAATGCTTCATCGCGTGATTTCCCCTAAGTGAAGGTGTTTTGGTTGCGCGCCGCTCAGGTGTCGAGGCCGAGCAGCCCCAGCACTTCGCGGCGCAACCTGACGAGATCGGGGTCGTCGCGATGGCGCGGATACGGTGCGTCGTTGTGCACTTGCGAGACGATGCGCGCCGGGCGTTCGCTCAGCACGATCACCCGGTTCGCGACATACAGCGCTTCTTCGACGTCGTGCGTGACGAGCAGCGTCGAAAAGTTTTCGGCCTGCCAGAGACGTACCAACTCGGACTGCATCCGGATGCGCGTCAACGAGTCGAGCTTGCCGAACGGTTCGTCGAGCACGAGAAGTTGCGGATCGTTGACGAGAGCGCGCGCGAGCGCCGCGCGCTGCGCCATCCCTCCCGAGAGCTGATGCGGAAAGGCTTTCGCGAACGCCGACAGGCCCACGAGTTCGAGCGCGGCATCGATACGCTTTGCCGCATCGCGCTGCGCACGCTGAGCCTGCGGACCGAGCGCCACGTTGTCGCG
This sequence comes from Paraburkholderia sp. BR13439, assembly GCF_040948805.1. NCBI lineage: Bacteria > Pseudomonadati > Pseudomonadota > Betaproteobacteria > Burkholderiales > Burkholderiaceae > Paraburkholderia > Paraburkholderia sp. BR13439. The sequence goes on from NZ_JBFPKN010000023.1 coordinate 100,080, forward strand.
CACCGTGCGCCACGGAAACAGCGTCGGGTCCTGGAACACGACCACACGCGACGGATCGGGTCCTGTGACGGTTTCACCGTCCGCATGAATGACGCCTTGCGCGGGTGCATCGAGACCCGCCACGAGCCGCAGCAAGGTGGACTTCCCGCAACCGCTCGGTCCGAGCAGCGCGACAAATTCGCCGGGTTCGATTGTCAGACTGATGTCGTCGAGCACGGGCAGCGCTTCACCGCGCAGCGCAAACCGATGTGTGACGTTGCGCACGTCGATGCGCGCGCCCTGCTTCGCGTGAGACGTATGAGACAAAGAAGCGGCTACCATTTCAGCATTCCTTTTTGCCAGATGAGCAATCGGTCACGAACGCGGAACAGCAAGGTGATCAGGCCGGAACACATCAACGCCATCACCAGCAGCGCGGCGTACATGTTCGGATAGGCAGCCCACCCCTGCGCCCATTGCAGATACCAGCCGAGGCCCGCTTTCACGCCCATCATCTCCGCGACGATCAACACGGCGAACGAGGCACCAAGTCCCATGAACAGCCCGACGAAAACAAGCGGCAACGCAGCGGGAATCGCGACGCGCAGGATCAGAAACGAAGGCTTCGCGCCGAGCGTGCGCGCCACGTCGTAGAACGCGGAATTGACGCTCGCGACGCCCGACCACGTGAGCACCGCAACGGGAAACGCCGTCGCCAGCGCGATCAGGAACACGCTCGCGCTGAAACTCGACGGAAAGAAGAAGAACGCAAGCGGCAGCCAGGCAGCAGCCGGCAGCGGACCGATCAGCCGCAGCACAGGATGCAGCCAGTAGCCGACTGCCTTCGACCAGCCGATGCTCACGCCGATCACGAAGCCCGTCAGCGCGCCCAGCACGTAGCCATATGCGAGCAATTCGAACGAATGTGCGACGCTCGCGGCGAGGCGTGGGAGGTCGTCGGCATATACGGCGATCAACGCTTGAGGCGGCGCAAAGAATGGCCGCGGCAGCCATTCGAGTTGCGCGGTGACGACTTCCCATGCGGTCAATCCGATGGATAGCGCGAGCAGCCACGGCGCACCGTTGAGCCACGCTTCGACGCGCGCGCTTCGGGTATTGCTCGTACGCCAACCCGCGATGCCTATGGCAAGCGACAATGCCGCCAACAGCAGCTTGAGAATCGACAACTCGTGTGTATAAGGCCAGTCGTCGAGCGCGGGCCACCATTGTGTAACGGCCGCGCCGCCGAGCCAGCCGAGCGCGGCCACCAACGCGACCAGGCGTTTGCCGTGCTCGCGTGCGTCGCGCTTGCCCTCTTCTGCGACACCTGCAAGCTCAAGCGTTTGTGTTTGCGTGGACATGTCATCGTGCTCCGTCGATCAATCCAGGTTCATGCGCTGGCAAGATGCGTCTCCGAGATCGCGCGCACGTCGATGCGGCGCGGCAGGATCGCATCCTGATGCGCACGATCCGCTACTTTTTGCAGTGCTGCGATATCGGCGTCGGTGACGAAATGCTGCTTGAGCGACGCGCGCTGCGTGATCTGCCTGGCGGCATCGAGCGGCGTGCGTGTGAGCGTCGCGTAGATTTGCGCGTAGGCGTCGGGATTCGCGAGCGCCCAGTCGCCCGCACGTTGATAGCGAACGAGCACGTCAGCGATAGCGGCATGCTTGCGCGGATCAGCCAGCGATGCGCCCGAAGCGGTGATAAAGCCCAATCCGCTATTGATGCCCGAGCCGTCGCGCAGGATGCGGCCGCCACGTTGCACAGCGATGCCGTAGTACGGATCAAACGTCGCCCACACTTCGATCGCGCCGGATGCGAAGGCTGCAAATGCATCTACGGGCAGGATGAAGCGCACCGTCACGTCGTCTTTCGTGAGTCCGGCTTCCGCGAGTGCACCGTATAGCTGAAACTGCGAAATGCTGCCGCGTGCCGACGAAACGAACACCGTGCGGCCTTTCAGATCCGCGATGGTGCGGAGGGTCGATTTCGGTGCCACCAGAATGCCGAGTTGAGCGCCCGAACCGATGCGCGTCGCCACGATCTTCAGCGTCGGGTCGCCGACGGCGGCCGCCAGCACTGGAAGGTCGCCCGCTGGCGCGAGATCGACGGAGCCCGCGCGCTGCGCTTCGAACAACGGCGCGGCGCCCTGGAAGTTGGCCCATCGGAACGCGTAGGGCGCACCGTCGAGTACCTTCGCAGCTTCGACGAGCGCGCGCGTGCCGCCCGCCTGATCGCCGAGCACGATGGTTACATCGTCTGCCGCACGGGCGTTACGTGCGCCTGTCAACGCACTCGCCATTGCAAGCGGCGCGGCGGCAAGCGAACGAAGCACACGTCGGCGCGAGTGCACCGACGTTGATAAAGACGTTGAAACAGAAGCGGTCATAAGTCCTCGCTGTGCATATTACGCACAGCGTAACGACGACCGTCCGCCTTGAGAATTATTCAATTTCGATATGTTTATATCGACTCAATATTTATCGTTTGCATTTTCTCCGGGGTATGCGGGCACGGTGGAAATCCATCGACGTTCACCGTCTACCGACTGCGCGTCCCGGTCGGACTGTAGCCTGAAGGCCGATGTTTTTACGAGCGCAGTAAGCAGGTGCTCGAAGAATATGCTGATGCCATCGCCGACGTGCGCGGGCAAACGAAGCGACCGGTCGGCAGATTGACAATCAGCGCGCCGATGGGCCTTGGTGAACTGCGTCTGAACACATTAGTTCTTGAATTTCTGGCGCAATATAAGCTTCGCGCTCTCCAAGGCACTCCGTAGTGTCGGGCATGGCAGAGAAGCGTTCGCGGAGCGGCAACCGGCCCGCTCCTGAAAGCGGATGGAAGCCACTCATCAGACGGGGTTCTCGTCGCCGCGTCGCCCGAGCGAAACGGCCCGTATAGCAGCTTAACTGCACTCGGAAGACGTACCAAGCCGAATTTGTACGGTGAAGCGCACCGCGCCGAGGCCCTCATTTACCGTCAACTTTGCGTGTTACAACTTACGGAAAAAAATTCACCAAATAGCTTCCAACAACATGTCGGAATGCCCGGGAAGCCTTGCCGGGCGGAAGGCAGCCGGAGTCGAACCGACCTAAGAGCGTCTGACGCCCTCAACTGGGTTTGAAGCCCAGCCGCACCACCGGATACGAATGCCTTCCTACGTTGATTGAATGACGCGTGCCCGATAGAAACAGGCCGCAGAAGCCAGATCAACGCAGATCGAGCCAGCGGCTATCCGTGCGCACGAGGTGCAGGCCACGGTGGAAGCGAGTATACCCAACCCGGTCGAAGAACTCCAAAAGCTGGATCGCGCGTTTTCGGCCGAGTCCGGTCGCGTCGCGAAACGGCGCGGCCGCCACGGTGCCGGCGTTCTTGTGCGCCTCCGTCGCCGCGATCGACGCAAGTTCGCGAATCACCTGCTGGTGATAGAACAGGTCATGCACGACCTGGAACAGCTCGCCCTGACGCGCGAGCTTGCGCAGCAACTGACGCACGCGCTCCTCCGGCACACCGTGCCCGTTCGCGAGCTCGCGCACCCACGGCGGATCGAAACGTCCCGCCTCGATCTCGGGCAGCAGCGTCGCGGCAAGCGCCTGATCGGCGGCATCGAGTGTCACGGTGTGGCCGGGCAAATGCAGCCATGGCCCGCGTCTGATCAGCTCGCCACGCGCCGCCGCATCGTCGACCAACGCGCGCCACAGCGCGTCGTCGACCAGTGGCGCCGCGATGCGCCGCAAGCGCGACACGTCCGGGCCCAACTCATCCGGCGAGCGCTCGTGGTATTGCGCGAGCGCACTCGTCACGCGCCCGGCCAGTGCATGCCATGCCGCGTCCGCGAGCAGCAGTGCGTCATGGCCCGGCAGTTCGATCGTGCGCGTCCCCGCGGGCAACGCGAGCGCGGCTGCCGGCATCCCCGTCAAGCGCTCCAGCAACGCCCGCGACAAACCGTGTGGCGCGCGCGCGAACAGCGCATCGAGTGAGCCGGTGTCGAGCAGCGTCTGCATCGCGTCGAGCCAGTCGAAGCGTACCGCCGAGCGCCGCTTGCGCGCCGGAGCGAACGGATCGAGCACATGGCCGCCGCCCACCGTGCGATTGGCCTGAGCGTTACGCACGACGAAGCGATCGCCCGGTACCGCGCACAGCGGCCGCTCGAACACGAGTTGCACGCGCGCGCGCTGACCGGGCGCGAGCATGTCGCCTTCGAGCAGCGCGACATGCGCAACCTGATGCTGCGTGCCGAGATGCACGTGCAGCGGCGTCCAGTGTTCGAGCGGGTGCGGCGCGTCGGCGAGCAGCGTCAACATGACGTCGATACGCTCACTCGCTTGCGACAGTTGCGGATCGACGATCCAGTCGCCGCGCTCGATCGCACTCTTGTCGATGCCCGCCAGATTCAGCGCGCAGCGCTGGCCGGCGCGGCCGGTTTCGGCGGGGCGATTCTGCGTGTGGATACTGCGCACACGCACCGGCTGATTTTTCGGCGCGAGCAGCATCGTGTCGCCGGCGCTCACGCTGCCTGCCACTACGGTCCCGGTCACGATCGTGCCCTGCCCCGCGAGCGTGAAGACGCGATCGACGGCGAGGCGGAACAGGCCGTCGTCGCGCTTCATACGCCATGTGGCGGCCTGCTCGCGCAGATGCGCATTCAACGCGGCGACGCCCGCATCGCCCGCGCGAGTCGCGCAGGTATCGAATACCGGCGCGTCGCGCAGCACGCTATTGCCGACGAACGCACTCACTTCGTCGTGCACTTCGCGCAGTCGCTCCTCGTCGACGCGATCCACTTTCGTCAACGCGATCGCACCGCGCCGGATGCCGAGCAGTTCGACGATCGCCAGATGTTCGCGCGTTTGCGGCATCACGCCGTCGTCGGCGGCGATCACGAGCAGCGCGAAGTCGATGCCGCTCGCGCCCGCGGTCATCGTATGCACGAGCTTTTCGTGGCCCGGCACGTCGATCAGACCGAGCACGTCGCCGTTCTCGAGCGGCACGTATGCGTAACCGAGCTCGATCGAAATGCCGCGTGCTTTTTCTTCCTTGAGCCGGTCCGTATCGACGCCGCTCAGTGCCTTCACGAGGCTGGTTTTGCCGTGGTCGATATGCCCCGCTGTACCGACGATCATGCGTGCCTGTCCTTCAGTTGCTTTTCGGTTGCGCGATTAGCTGTGCGATCAATTGCGCTTCGTCGGCGGCTTCGAGGCAGCGCAGATCGAGCCGCAACGCGTCGTCCGCGATCCGGCCGATCACCGGCCGCGCCATCTCGCGCAACTGCTTTTCGAGCGCGAGCAGATGACGGCCGCCGCGCTTGCCGTCGGTCATCCTGATGACGAGGCCGTGGCTCGGCAGCACGTCGACTGGCAATGCACCACTGCCGATCTGGCTGAACATCGGCTCCGCCGCCACGGTGTAGCGCGCGCCGATCGCCTGCTGCAGCGCCGGTAGCACGCGCTGCGCGGCAGCGTGAATGTCCTCGGCGGGACGCGTGAGGAGCCGTAGCGTGGTCAGCCGCTCCGCCAACTTCTCGGGCGCGCGATACAGCCGCAGCACAGGCTCCAACGCCGCGAGCGTCAGCTTGCCCACGCGCAGTGCGCGCTTCAGCGGATGCTTCTTGATCTTAGCGATCAGATCGCGCCGCCCGACGATCAACCCGGCCTGCGGTCCGCCGAGCAGTTTGTCGCCGCTGAAGGTGACGACATCGGCGCCGGCCGCGACGGTCTCGCGCACCGTCGGCTCGCGCGGCAAGCCCCATTCGGCGAGATCGACCAGCGTGCCGCTGCCGAGATCGACGGCGACCGCGAGCCTGCGCTCGTGCGCGAGCGGCGCGATCTCGTCGGTACCGACTTCCTTCGTGAAGCCGCTGATCGCATAGTTGCTCGCGTGGACTTTCATCAGCAGCGCGGTGCGCGCGTTGATCGCCTGTTCATAGTCCTTCAGATGGGTGCGGTTCGTCGTGCCGACTTCGCGCAGCTTCGCGCCCGCGCGGCTCATGATGTCGGGAATGCGAAACGCGCCGCCGATTTCGACGAGCTCGCCGCGCGACACCACCACTTCCTTCTTCGCCGCGAGCGCGGACAGCGTGAGCAGCACCGCGGCCGCGTTGTTGTTGACGATGGTTGCCGCCTCGGCGCCGGTCAGCTCGCAGATCAGATCGTCGACCAGGTCGTCGCGATCGCCGCGCATGCCGGTGGCGAGATCGAACTCGAGGTTGGCCGGTTGCGTGAGCGCGGTCATCACGGCGCGCACCGACTCGTCGGGCAGCAGCGCGCGGCCGAGGTTCGTGTGCAATACAGTGCCGGTCAGATTGAACACACTGCGCAGCCGCGACGCGTTGCGCGCGAGCAGCGCCGCAGCGACCGTCGCATGCAGCTGCGGGGTTTCGAGCGCGCTCACCGCCGGGTTGGCCGCCGCATCGCCCGATTGCGCGTTGATACGCCACGCGTCGAGCGCGTCGCGCAACGCATCGAGCACCTGAGTGCGGCCGTATTCGCCGATCAGCGGCGCGAATTCGGCCGACGCCATCACCTTGTCCACCGATGGCACGCGCGCCATCAGCGCGCGCAATTCCGAGCCGCTCACATCGCTCACGAGCAATCCTTATGTCGTGTTGAACTTGCGTCCGGCCAGGTCGCCGTCAGGCGGACTCGTCGTCCTCCGCGTCCGTCGCGCCGGCCGTCTGCTCCGGCCACAGCCAGGGATGCGGCGACGCGCGCCGGTAACCTTCCGCGCCCATCAGCAGATCGAGCGTGAGGCTCGCGAGGTCGTCCGCGAATGGATCGAACTCGTAGTCCTTCGCCTGGATGCCGATCTTGCGGTAAGTATGGCATTCGTCGCACGACTCCGCCTTCAGCACGGCGTTTTTCGTTTCGGCTTCGCGCGTGGCCGCGTCGGCGTCGGGCGAGCCGGCCACGTGGTACGCAATGCCTTTCGTCGAATCGCAGTTCGAGCATTTGCTTCGGACCATATGCCATTCGGTTGCGCATAGTCCGCATTGCAGATAGCGATAGTTGTCGTACGCGCCGCCGATGCGCAGCGTGCTGGCCACCGGATGCGAGCCGCATACCGGGCACAGGCCCGGTGTGTCGAGGTACGGTACGGCGCGCTTGTCGATGTCGGCGGCGAGGTCGGTCCATACGACTTGCAGCGCGGCCATGATGAATGGCGCGCTCGCCGGCTCGACGTCGGCGAAGCGCTGCGCGAAGATTGCGTCGGCCTGCGCTTCGAGCGTGGCGACGTCGAGCGAGCGCAGTTGCGTGAACACCGCGACGAGCGGCGGCGTCAACGGACCCGCGGCTTCGATCTTGTCGAGCAGTTGCAGCAGCACGTCGCGCCACGCCGGATCGCGCGCGCCGGACAGCGCCGGAATCAGCGGCATCGAATACTGCTGCGCGCTCGCGATCAGCTCGGGGCTCGGCGGCTGCGCCTTGAAGTGCGCGAGCACCGCCTGCTGCGCATCGGCGAGCGCCGCCATCAGCCGCAGATAGCCGGCAATCGGATTGCCGCGCGAGGCGAGCTGGCGCAGGCGCGCGGCGCGCGGCGCGAACACCGCGAGCCGCTCCGGCATGCGGATGCGGGGGATTGCCGAGGGATCGAGCGACTCGATGTCGGCGGCTTCGAGAATTCGTTGAGCCAAGTTATCGACCTCTGAAAACTGAAGAGCCGCCGCCCGTCATCGACGTGGCGCGGCGGCCCTGTGCGCGGGGTGCTGCGTGCGGCGCATTGAAACACACGCTGGGGCAGCGCCGATTGAGCATACTTTACTTGCCGATGATTTCCCTGAACCAGTTCGGATGGTGCTTGCGCGCCCAGCCATAAGTAACGGTGCCGCGCGTCATCGCACCTACGGAGCCCTTGACCCACAGCGCCGCATAGACATGCACGATGATGCCGACGATCAGCAAAAACGCCGTCACCGCGTGCACGACCGCGGAGAGCCGGATCAGGTCAATCGGGAAGTAGAGCGAAAAGTAGCGCCGCCAGATCACGATGCCGCTCAGCAACAGCAGCAGCATACAGATCACCATCACGAAGAACAGCAGCTTCTGCCCGGCGTTGTACCTGCCGATTGCGGGCAGGCGCTCCTCGCGGTTGTTCAGCACGTCGCGGTACTGCTTCATCCACTGGATATCCGCCTGGTCCAGGTAGTTGTGATGCCAGAAGCGCAACGCAAGAATCAGGAACGAGATGAACATCACGCAGCCGATGAACGGGTGCAGGATCCGCGTCCACTGTCCGCCGCCAAGCACGAAGTACAGAAACGCCATCGCCGGATGGAACATCGCGAGACCGGACAGCGCGAGCAGGATGAAACAGATCGCGGTGATCCAATGATTCGTGCGCTCGTTCGGCGTATAGCGCACGATCAGGCGGTTGCCCTTCACGTCCGTGAAGTCGGTGTGCTCAGAGTGGTTCATTGCTTACCCTCCCGCGAACGGCGCGCTTCTTCGGCTTCCTTGACGGCGGCGGCTTCGTCGGCCTCGGTCACCTCGTTCGGACCGACGCGCGTGTAGTGGAAGAAGCCCGCGAGCGCGGCGATCCCCATGATGGCGAGCCCGATCGGCTTGGCTATACCCTTCCACAACGTCACCATCGGACTGATGCGCGGATCGTCCGGCAGGCCGTGATACAGCGATGGCCGGTCGGCGTGATGCAGCACGTACATCACATGCGTGCCGCCGACCTTTTCCGGGTTATACAGGCCAGCGTTCTGGAAGCCGCGCTCCTTCAGATCGACGATGCGGTCCTCGGCCTGCAGCTTCATGTCCTCCTTGGTGCCGAACATGATCGCGCCGGTCGGGCAGGTCTTCACGCAGGCCGGCTCCTGGCCGACCGCGACGCGGTCCGAACACAGCGTGCACTTGTACACGCGGCGATCCTTCTTCGACATACGCGGTATGTTGAATGGGCAGCCGGCGATGCAGAAGCCGCAGCCAATGCAATTCTCCTCGTGGAAATCCACGATGCCGTTCGTGTACTGCACGATCGCGCCCGGCGAGGGACAGGCCTTCAGACAGCCCGGGTCTTCGCAGTGCATGCAGCCGTCCTTGCGGATCAGCCATTCGAGATCGCCGGCGGAGTTCTCGTACTCCGCAAACCGCATGACGGTCCACGAATTCTCGGTCAGATCGGGCGGGTTATCGTAGACGCCCACGTTCACGCCGATCTCGTCGCGCAGATCGTTCCACTCCATGCAGGCCGTCTGACACGCCTTGCAGCCGATGCACTTCGAAACGTCGATGAGCTTCGCGACCTGCGCGGTGGCCGGCGCGCGAGCCACCGGCGGCTGCGTGGTGGTGGCCGAGACGCGTCTGATGTCTAGTGATTGCAGTGCCATCTCTTTACCTTATGCCTTTTCGACCTTGACGAGGAACGACTTGGTTTCCGGTGTCTGAGAGTTCCCGTCGCCCACCGGGGGTGTCAGCGCATTGACGAGATAGCCCGGCCTCGCGAGCCCCATGAAGCCCCAATGAATCGGCAGCCCGACGGTCTGCACCTTCTTGCCTTCGACAGTCAGCGGTTTGATGCGCTTCGTCACGACCGCGACGGCTATCAGGTGCCCGCGGTTCGAGCTCACCTTGACCCGGTCGCCGGCCACCACGCCGATCTCCTTCGCGAGGTCTTCGCCGATCTCGACGAACTGCTCTGGCTGGATGATCGCGTTCAGCTTCGCGTGCTTCGTCCAGTAGTGGAAATGCTCGGTCAGACGATAGCTGGTCCCCGTATGCGGGAAGTTCTCGTGCGTGCCGAACGTGGCCTTGTCGCCCGGGAATACGCGCGCCGCCGGGTTGCTGACGACCAGCTTGTTGTCCGGATGCAGCGGGTTGTAGCCGAGCGGCGTCTCGAACGGTTCATAGTGCTCGGGGAACGGCCCTTCGACCATCGCGTCGCGCGCGAAGAACCGCGCGACGCCTTCCGGATTCATGATGAACGGATTCATGCCGCTGTCAGGCGGCTCGTCGACCTTGAAGTCCGGAATGTCGGCGCCCGACCACGTGCTGCCGTTCCACGCGATCAGCTTGCGGGTCGGATCGAACGGCTTGCCGTTGAGATCGCACGACGCGCGGTTGTACAGAACCCGCCGGTTCACCGGCCATGCCCACGCCCAGTTCAGCGTGTTGCCGATGCCGGTCGGGTCCGAGTTGTCGCGGCGGCCCATCTGGTTGCCCGCCTGGGTCCACGCCCCGCAGAAGATCCAGCAGCCGCTCGAAGTCGAGCCGTCGTCGCGCAGCAGCGCGAAACTCGCGAGCTGCTCGCCTTTCTTCGCGAGCACCTTGGTCGGGTCCTTCGGATCGGTGACGTCCGCGAGCGCCTTGCCGTTGAACTCCATTGCGAGTTCTTCCGGCGTCGGGCTGTCCGGCTTCGCATAAGGCCAGCTCATGTTCAGGATCGGATCGGGATACTTGCCGCCGTCCTTGCGATAAGCGTCGCGAATCCGCAGCCACAGCCCAGCCATGATCTCGAGGTCGCTCTTCGCTTCGCCCGGGCCGTCCGCGCCCTGCCAGTGCCATTGCAGCACGCGGCTCGAACTGACGAGCGAGCCGCGTTCCTCGGCGAAGCAGGTGGTCGGCAGACGGAACACCTCGGTCTGGATCGATGCGCTGTCGACGTCGTTGAACGGGCCGTGGTTCTTCCAGAACTCCGACGTTTCGGTCGCGAGCGGATCCATGATCACGAGCCATTTCAGTTTGGCCAGAGCCGCGCCGTTCTTGGACTTGTACGGCGCGGCGGCAAGCGGGTTGAAGCCCTGCGCGATGTAGCCGTTCATCTTGCCCTGACTCATCAGCTCGAATACCTGCAGCAGGTCGTAGGACTTGTCGAGCTTCGGCAGATAGTCGAAAGCGAAGTTGTTCTCGGCGGTCGCCTTGTCGCCCCACCACGACTTCATGAAGCTAACGTGGAACGCGCGATAGTTGCGCCAGTAGCTCAGCTGGTTCGGCCGCAGCGGTTGCTGGGTGCGCTTCTCGATGTAGGCGTCAAAGTCCTGCTCCGCTTCCATCGGCAGCGTCATGTAGCCAGGCAGCAGGTTCGACATCAGGCCGAGGTCCGTCAGGCCCTGGATGTTCGAGTGACCGCGCAGCGCATTCATGCCGCCGCCCGCGATGCCGATGTTGCCGAGCAGCAGCTGTACCATCGCGCCGGTGCGGATGATCTGCGAGCCGATCGAGTGCTGGGTCCAGCCGAGCGCGTACATGATCGTGGTCGCACGTCCCGGCACCGACGTCGCCGCGAGCATCTCGCACACGTGCAGGAACTTGTCCTTCGGCGTGCCGCAGATTTTTTCGACCTGCTCGGGCGTGTAGCGCGAGTAATGCTTCTTCATCAGCTGATAGACACAGCGTGGGTCCTGCAGCGTCGGGTCGACCTTGGCGAAGCCGTCGTCGCCGCGCTCGTAGTTCCACGAGGTCTTGTCGTAGCTGCGCTTGTCGGCGTTGTAGCCGGAGAACAGGCCGTCGTTGAACGCAAAGTCATCACGGACGATAAACGACACGTCCGTGTAGTTCTTCACGTACTCGTGCTGGATCTTGTCGTTCGTCAGCAGATAGTTGATCACCCCGCCGAGGAACGCGATGTCCGTGCCGGTGCGGATCGGCACGTAGTAGTCCGCGACCGACGCCGTGCGATTGAAGCGCGGGTCGACCACGATCAGGCGCGCCTTGCGGTGCGCCTTCGCTTCGGTGACCCATTTGAAACCGCACGGGTGGGCCTCGGCCGCATTGCCGCCCATCACGAGAATCAAGTCCGCGTTTCTGATGTCGACCCAATGGTTCGTCATCGCTCCACGGCCAAACGTCGGGGCAAGACCTGCCACCGTCGGGCCATGTCAGACACGCGCCTGATTGTCGAATCCGAGCATGCCAAGACTGCGAGCAGTCTTGTGCGTCAGATAACCCACCTCGTTACTGCTGGCCGACGCCGCGAGCATCCCGGTAGTCAGCCAGCGGTTGACCTTTTTGCCGTCTGCGGTCGTCTCGACGAAGTTCGCGTCCCGGTCTTCCTTCATCAGCTTCGCGATGCGGTCCAGCGCGTCTTCCCACGAGATGCGCTTCCACTCGTTCGCCCCGGCCGCGCGGTACTCGGGATAGCGCAGACGGCTCGGGCTATGGATGAAGTCGATCAGGCTCGCGCCCTTCGGGCACAGCGTGCCGCGATTGACCGGATGGTCGGGATCGCCCTCGATGTGGAAGATGCTCGTCTTCACGTTCTTGGCTTCGTCGCCGAGGCCGTACATCAGGACGCCGCAGCCCACCGAGCAGTAAGGGCAGGTGTTGCGGGTTTCGGTAGCACGCGACAATTTGTACTGACGGACTTCGGCCAGCGCGGGGGTCGGCGAGAAGCCCATCAGGGCTAGGCTCGATCCGGCGAGCGAGGTGGCAGAAACCTTCAGGAATTGTCGCCGAGTCATTTGCGTCATTGCATGGCCTCGGCTCTTTTGGGAACAAAATTGATTATAGATGCCGTTTCACGACACGTAGCTCGATCGTAGTGCATTCGCCACCCGGGTAAATCAGACACGCGAAAGTCACCTGAATGAACGGCGCTCTCTGCCTGCACGATTTATTCCACGCGCCGGGCACCGTTCATGCTGAATCTGCGAATGGTAATTCGATTGACCTTTTCGACGGATTATTGCGCTCCTATGAACTACTCTCCTTACTCCTGTCGCGCGGCAGCCGGCGCAGCCTCGCTTGCGCTTCTCGGCGCCGCACTGCTGGCCGCGAACTCCCCCAGCCTTGCGCAGATTCCCCAGTCGGGCGGCTCTTCGCACATGGAAAGCCGCTCGTCCGGGATGGGTTCGACGCCCGACCCGGCCGCGTCGGCGGTTCACGAATCGCAAAAACCTCAGTCGAAAGACAGCGGACAAGGTAACGCGCGCGGCAAAACCGCCGGCCAGGGACAAAAAGCCGAGGGCGCCGGCGGATTTAACAATGGCTTGTATGGGACCGGCGCAGGCAGCAATAAATAAGGCATTGCAATCGTGCGGTAATTGGTTTGCTAATTGCCGACGGCGATCAATTCGCGCGGCGGTGCGCAATTGCGTTGGCGCGTGAAGAATTCGTTTCATGGCGCGCAGCTGCCGTTTGCATTTGCTCCGGCATTGGTACTTTCTACGCGGGCGTTTATCGTTCGGATAAAGCCAGTTTGCGGCCCGCGCCGACGCTGCACAGTGTGAAAACTACCCTCATAATGCGGTCATTCGACGAACCCGAACTCCCGCCCTCATGACCCAAGTCCAAGCAAGCCAGTCGCCCCGCCTTACGAGCCTGTCGCATGGTGGCGGCTGCGGCTGCAAGATCGCGCCCGGCCTGCTCGCCGATCTGCTCAAGCGCAGCGCGCCGCTGCCGTTTTTCCCCGACCTGCTGGTTGGCAACGACACCGCCGACGACGCCGCCGTCTACAAGCTCAACGAAGACCAGGCGATCGTCGCGACCACCGATTTCTTCATGCCGATCGTCGACGATCCGTTCGACTTCGGCCGCATCGCCGCGACTAATGCGATTTCCGACGTCTACGCGATGGGCGGCAAGCCGATCATGGCGCTTGCGATCGTCGGCATGCCGATCAACGTGCTGCCGCATGACGTGATTGCGGCCGTGCTGAAAGGCGGCGAATCGGTGTGCGCGGACGCGGGCATCCCGCTCGCGGGGGGCCATTCGATCGATTCGGTCGAGCCGATATACGGCCTCGTCGCGCTGGGCATCGTCGATCCGAAGCGCGTCAAGCGCAATGCGGGCGGCCGGGCCGGCGACGTGCTGATCCTCGGCAAGCCGCTCGGCGTCGGCATTCTGTCCGCGGCACTGAAAAAAGACCGGCTCGACGAGGCCGGCTACGCGGCCATGATCGGCGCCACCACCAAGCTGAACCGGCCGGGCGCCGAGCTGGCGCGGCTCGACGGCGTGCATGCGCTGACCGACATCACCGGCTTCGGCCTGCTCGGCCACACGCTGGAACTGGCGCGCGGCTCGAAGCTGACCGCGCGCGTGCACTATGCGGACCTGCCGTGGCTGCCGAACGTCGCGAGCCTCGCGGAAGCCGGTATTTTCACCGGCGCATCGGGCCGCAACTGGGATGCCTATGGCCACGACGTGGTGCTGCCCGCCACGTTGCCATCGGCCGGCCGTGCGTTGTTGACCGATCCGCAGACGTCGGGCGGGCTGCTGGTGTCGTGCGCGCCCGAGGCGGTCGAAGAGGTGCTCGCACTGTTCCGCGCCGATGGCTTCGCCGACGCGCGAGTGATCGGCGAGCTTGTGAGCGGTGAAGCGCGGGTCGAGGTCATCTGAGGCAGGCGGTTGAAGGAACGCGTCACTAGAGAACGCCTGAAAGGACGCATAACCGGCCCGAACGAGCCGCGCATGCGATAATTTCGGTCTTCCCGCGGTCCGTTTTCGTCCCTACTCCCTTGAAAAGTCTTCTAGTCAGCCTCGATAAAGCCGGCGATTTCGATGAAATCGTCGACGTTCGCACGCCGCTCGAGTTCGAGGAAGACCATATTCCGGGCGCGACCAACGCGCCAGTGCTGAGCAACGAGGAACGCGTGCTGGTCGGCACGACCTACAAGCAGGTGTCGCCGTTCGAGGGCACGCGGCTCGGAGCGGCGCTCGTCGCACGCAACATCGCGCATCATCTGGAAACCACGTTCGCCGACCGGCCGCGCACCTGGCGCCCGCTGATCTACTGCTGGCGCGGCGGCAAGCGCTCGGGGTCGGTCACGACGCTGTTCAACATGATCGGCTGGTCGGCGCGCCAACTCGAGGGCGGCTACAAGAGCTACCGGCGCGCCACGCTGGAGAGGCTCGAAACCCTGCCGCGCCGTTTCAGCTACATCGCGCTCGTCGGCCCGACCGGCAGCGGCAAGACACGGCTGCTGTCGGCGCTGCATGAGGCCGGCGCGCAAACGCTCGACCTCGAGGCGCTCGCCTCGCATCGCGGCTCGCTGCTCGGCGCGTACACGGGCGTGCAGCAGCCGTCGCAAAAGCGTTTCGACACGCTGCTCGTCACCGCGCTGCAAGACTTCGACGTGAACCGGCCAGTGTTCGTCGAGGCGGAAAGCCGGCGCATCGGCTCCGTCACGCTGCCGCTCGCGCTGCTCGAAACGTTTCATCGCGGCGCGTGCATCGAGGTGCGTTCGAGCCGCGAGGATCGCGCGGCGTTTCTGCTGCAGGATTACGCGCATCTGTTCGAGCATCCCGACTACTTCAAGGGACAGCTGGAACGGCTGATCGGCCTGCACAGCCGCGAGCGGGTCGCGGGCTGGCAGCGGCTCGTCGACGACAACCGGCGCGCCGAGCTCGCGCACGAACTGATCGAACTTCACTACGATCCCGCGTACGCGCGCAGCAGCGGCCAGCATTTCGATCAGCTGCCGACTGCGCTGCAACTCCATTTCCGCCCGAACGACGCCGACGTCGTCGAGCAGGCGAAAACGCTGCTCGCGCAGCTCGACACCCGTACGCTAGTCCTCGGTTGACTCACAACGACATTTAAGAACCATCATGCAATCAACCCTTCGGCAACCTCGCGTCACGTTTGGCTGGATCGTCTTCCTGCTGATCGCCGTCGTCGGCCTCTTCTATGTGAAGTGGTTTCCGTACTACAACCGCGCGTTCGTCGCCGCGAGCCAGCATTCGATCGGCAAGTCGATCCTGATGGGCACGTCCGCGAGTGCGCCGGCGGCCTCGTGGCAGGCCGCGATCGATTTCGCGCTCGCGTACGGCAAGGCGATCTGGCAGGCGATGGTGCTTGGCCTGCTGCTCGGCTCCGCGGTGCAAGCGCTGATTCCGCCGCAGTGGGTCGCGCGTGCGCTCGGTCGCGCCGACTTCAACAGTGTCGTCAAAGGCGGCCTGATGTCGTTGCCTGGCATGATGTGCACCTGCTGCGCGGCGCCGGTCGTCGCCGGCCTGCGCGCGCGCGAAGCGGCGCCGGGCGCGGCGATTGCTTTTTGGCTCGGTAACACCGCGCTGAATCCCGCGACGCTGATTTTCATGGGCTTCGTGCTCGGCTGGCAGTGGATGGGCCTGCGCCTCGCGCTCGGCATCGTGATGGTGTTCGGCCTCGGCTACCTCGTGAACCGCATGATCACGCCGCAGGAAGCGCAAGCGTCGCGAGAAGCCGTCGCGCAACTGGTCAGCGCCGACGATCCGGGTACCGCGTTCTCGCGCTGGGTCTCGATTCTCGGGCGCATGACGCTGCGGCTCGTGCCGGAATACATCGTGCTCGTGCTGATTCTCGGCGCGGCGCGCGCATGGCTGTTTCCGCACGTCGGCCCGGACGTCGACAACAGCCTGCTGTGGATCATCGCGCTGTCGATCGCCGGCACGCTGTTCGTGATTCCGACCGCGGGTGAGGTGCCGATCATTCAGGCGATGCTGTCGTTCGGTATGGCCGCCGGCCCCGCCGGCGCGCTGCTGATGACGCTGCCGCTCGTCAGCGTGCCGTCGCTCGCGATGCTCGCGCGGTCGTTTCCGCGGCGCGTGCTGACGGTGGTGGCCTGTGCGGTGGTGGTGTGCGGTGTCGTTAGTGGCTTGCTGGCCGTTGCGCTGGGCTTTTGAGCCGGTTTTTGAGTTCGAGTCGTGGAAGAAGGAAGCATGAAACGTATCGCCGCTTTCGCCGTCACGTGTTGGTCCGCCGCCGGGCTGCTGTACGTTGGACAGCACTCGGTGGCGCTGATCGCGCTGAGCGGCGTCGTTGCTTTCGCGGGGTTCGATCTGCTGCGGCCTTGAAGGGGTCGTTGTTTTTCTCGTCCGTGCAAGCTCGTTTGCCCGTTGCGTTCGCGGTAGCGTTCGCGTTCGCCCGCGCCTAACCCGAAAGGGCCTCGCCAATCGCCGCGAGCCACAACGCCACCGCGTGCGCGCCTGGGTCCACATGACCGATCGCTCGCTCGCCGACATAACTCGAACGCCCGCGGCGCGGATGCATCGAAGCGGTACGCGACGTGCCATCGATTGCCGCATCGACGGCGGCTTGCAATGCGGCATCCGTCGACGCTCCCTGAGCGAGTGCGTCATACAGCGCGTCGGCGGCGGGCTTCAGCGCATCGACCATCGTGCGATCGCCCGGCGTCGCGCCTCCGAGTTCCATCAATCCATCGACACCAGCGCTGAACGCCGTCGCCCATTGCCGTGCCGTGGCCCCGCCCGACGGTTCGAGCGCGGCCGCCGCGCGCAGCAGCATCACCGCATATAGCGGACCCGACGTACCGCCCACCACGCGCCGCAGCGTCGCCGAGATGCCGCGCAACACCGCGCTCGGCGTGGTTGCGGACGCGTAGGAATCGAGTTCGAGCTGCACCGCGCGTGCGCCGCGCGCGAGGCTGATGCCGAGGTCGCCGTCGCCGACGCGCTGGTCCAGTTCGGTCAATATCGGCTCGGCTGCCAGCAGGCACTCGCAGACCGCTTCGATCGCTCGCCGCAGCGTCGCGTCACGCGCGAGCGTCGCGCCGCTCGCGCCTGGCGGCGCGGGTGGCGCCGCACGCACCGCGACCTGGGCGACGCGGCCGCTCAGCGCGGGCCATGCGCTCGTATGCGAGGCGGCGTCGAGCAGGCTCAGCCGTTCGTCATCGACCCGCAGCAGCGTCAGCGACACGCCAGCCATTTCGAGCGCGCTCAGGAACGTGCCGGCCCACGCGCGCGCAACTTCGATGCCGCGCCCGGCGAGCTCGCGCAGCGCGGCGCCGGCTACCACGTGGAGCTCGCTCGATGGGGTGCCGCCAAGATTGTTGACGAGCAGCGCGACGCGCTCGCCGGGCTGCAACGCGAGATCGTCGATGATCTTTGCCAGCAGCTTGCCGACCATCGCATCGGCCGGTTCCAGCGCACCGCGCGCCACCCCGGGTTCGCCATGAATGCCGAGGCCCCATTCGATTTCGCGATCGCCCAGTTCGAAGCCCGGCTTGCCCGCGGCCGGCACCGTGCACGGCGTCAGCGCGACGCCCATCGTGCCGAGCGACGCGGCCGCTTCTTTGGCGATCCGCGCGACTTCGGGCAACGGCAATCCGCGCGCGGCCGCCGCGCCCGCGATCTTATGAACCAGCACCGTGCCCGCGAGTCCGCGACGGCCCGCGTGATCGCCGCTCGCGCTCAGCGCGACGTCGTCGGCGACGATCATCATCTCGACGGGAATGCCCTCGGCGCGCGCGATTTCGGCCGCGAGGCCGAAGTTGAAGCGGTCGCCCGTGTAATTCTTGACGATCAGCAACGCGCCTGGGGGGCCGGCCACCGCTCGGATTGCGTCGAGCACGGCGTCGGTGGATGGCGATGTGAAGATCTCGCCGGCCACCGCCGCGCTCAGCATGCCGTGGCCGACGTAGCCGCCGTGCGCGGGCTCGTGGCCCGAGCCGCCGCCGGAGATCAGCGCGACCTCGCCACGCGCGGCCACGGCCTCGGCATCGGCGCGCAACACGATCGTGCCGCCCTGCAACAGCGAGAGCTGGGGATTGAGGGCGATGAGCCCGTCGAGCGTGTCGGGGACCACGGTGGACACATCGTTGATGAGCTTCTTCATTGCGTCAGCTCCGTTGGATGCTGCCGGCAGCGCATGATCGAATGATGCGATGGGAACGGCAGTCGGGTCGTCGGCGAAAGCGGAAGGACTAACTGTACCGCGCATTGTCGAACGACGACGCAACAGCGGCAGAGAACGCGTAAATGTGCGCGAGCTGCGAGCCACAAGCGGACAACGAAAACGAAGGGGACGTGATGCCGAACGGCGAAACTGCGGGAACGACGGGATGGATTTGACTGGACCGTAGACGAAAGCGGAACCGCTTTCGTCTACGTCACAGATGCGTTGGTAGGCTCGATTGGATTCGAACCAACGACCCCCACCATGTCAAGGTGGTGCTCTAACCAACTGAGCTACGAGCCTTTAGAGGCGCGAATTATAGAGACTCGTCGCGGACTTCACAAGCCCTTGCGGCGATTTATCGAATCGCATGCGTGTTGATCAGTTGGTCGCGGTCCATTCGGTGTCAGGGTCCAATGGATAAACCGGCCGTTTCACGCGCTCGAATCTGAACAGACTGTAGTCCGAACTCGTGACGCCGCGACTATCGCATTCGACGAGCGCCGCCGCGATCGGCACGAAGACCGGCCGGCAATACATGCGTGATTTGAGCAGCAGAAAACGCGCGCGGCGCGGATCGATGCCGACGCTCTCGAACACGCCGAGATCCCACGGCTCATGCGTGTGTTCGGTCACGACGAGTTTCACCGTGCCGGCGTCGAGCACTGCCGCACGCCCCATGTACGCGCGTTGGCCGGTGTAGGTCGGACCGCTGATCACGTATTCGCCGTCCGTCAGCGCGCGCACGACGCCGGTCAGGGCGAGCGGCGAACGCGAGGGCAAAGCATCGTTTGTCAGCTTGTTGCCGATCGCGAGCGTGACCGTGCTTCCGACCCCCGAGGCCGCCAGGGCCGCGACCGCCTGCGGGTCGCACAACGGCCCGCTGACGATGTCATCGAGGCCCTGCTTCAATGCTTCCTCGAGCAGATCCATCGTGTCGCACGTGCCGCCTGACATGCAGTTGTCGCCATGATCGAGCAGCAGCACCGGTTTGTCGGCGCCGCGCGCGAGCGACGCCGCCCGCGCGACCGAATCGGCAAGCGGCGCGCTGCGATAGACGAAATCGTCGCGCTCGTCCCAGATCTGTCGCGCGACACGCTCGGCGACCGCCTCGGCATCCGCGCGCTCGCCATTGCCCACTACAACGACGCTAATGCATGGCGCGTCGATATCGGCGAGCGAGAAGCCCGCCAGCACCGACACCGCGAGCATGCCGTCGGCCTCGGCGGCACGCGCGGCGTCGAGCGCGCGTTTCATCGCGCCGTCGGCGCTCGCGCTGCGCAGCGTGTGCGTGAGCAGCGGCGGTTGACGCCACGCGATCACCGGCTTCGCGTGGCCGTCGATCATGTCGAACAGCAGGCGCGCCGCGTGCGCGCCAGTCTCGTACATGTCGACGTGCGGATAGGTTTTAAAACTGACGATGATGTCGGCGTTGTCGATCATCTTTTGCGTGACGTTGCCGTGCAGATCGAGTGCGACCGCGATCCGCGCGTGCGGCAACGACGCACGCACGCGCGCGAGCAGATCGCCTTCGCCGTCGGCCGAGTTCTCCGCGACCATCGCGCCGTGCAGATCGAGCATCACCGCGTCGCAACCGGTCGCGCCTGCCAGGATCGCGTCGCAGATCGTATCGTAGGCTGCGGCGTCCACCGGCCCACTCGGATTCGCCATGGCGGAGATCGGCGTCACGATTTCGGCGTGCACGCGCTCGGCGGCGTCGATGAACGCGGCCATCGCGGTTTGCATGCCCTTATTTTCGTCAAACGCGGCGCGGCCGTAGCTGGGACCGGTGCGGCCGAATGCGGCCAGCGGGGTTTCTACCGGCGAGAACGTGTTGGTCTCGTGGTTCATTCGTGCGATCAGGATCTTCATACGTGTACGCTCCCTGTCCTCGACGCGGCGCTCAGCATCACCTGCAGCAGCACCTTGAAGCCGGCTTCCAGATGATCGGCGCGCGTCCTCGATTTCGTCGTGGCTGATGCCGTCCTTGCACGGAACGAAGATCGTCGCGCTGGGTGTGATGCGCGCGAAATAGACCGCGTCATTGCCCGCGCCGCTGGTTACATCCGTCGAGGACAGACACCTCGAGCCAGCCGACCGTGGCGTGGCGACGCGGCGCATGATCGCGCGCCCGATGCGGTTCGCCGCGTGGAGCCCGCTTCGATGCTTCCCGGGTCGAACGCAACTGGATGGCGCTTGCCGACGGGACCTGCTCCGTTCCGGCTTGCTGGTCGGCGTTGTTCCAGTTGTCATGATAGAGAGGTTTGGCCGAGGCTGACGGCCGGACGTCCGCGAGGCGGCAATGCCGCGACGCCTTTCCGTGGGCGAGGATGGGAGGGAAAACCGCTGGATTCGAGGGTAGCGAACGGCGCACCGCGGGCGATCTAGGTGTCAATCCGCTCGACTACGGACGCCGCGACATGCCGGCAATCTGCACGCAAGTGGTCGCCAGCAAACGTTTTCGTCGAAGGAAGCGGGTAAAACGCAATGAAGGCTCAACCTTTTGCGAAGCGCGCCGTTATTGCATGTGCTCAAGCAAACCCCTCGGATCTCCATGGCACAACCGATTCCTTTCCGCAACTCTGGCGCCGCCCGCGCGCGGCATGCCAAAGCCCTGCTGTTGCCCATCGCGCGCCAGATCGCCGACGATCTCGCGTTACGAGTTCATCTGTCGCTCGACGCATTGCGCCGCGGCGTCGGCACGAAGAGCGATGCACAGACACTCATGCAGATCATGCTGTTGACCAGCTATCTCGCCGATGCCGGCTTCGGCTCGATGAGCCATGAAGAACTCCACGCCGCGGATCGCGCCTCGGCGATGGTGTTCGACGCAGGTCGGGAACGCGACGAATGGAAGCTGGACGAAGCGGGATTCGAGCTCTTTGCATCGATCGCTACGAGGTACGATCGGCAGCTGCATCGCGCTCCGCTTTGGGCGATTACGGAGGCCAGTGAGAGACTAGACCGCTTTATCGCAGGGGGATCCGATCGAGCGCTGGCGCGTAAGCGGGCATAGCGGTTTTGGAGGAAGTGCTGACCGCCTGAGCCAGAAGGACACGGATTTTGGACGAACGTGTCGGAAGTCGCCGGGTTACGCGGATGCGCTGCGGATCGGAAAGTAGTGAAGCGCGCGGAATTGGCCGCATAAACGCAAAAACCCCACCGCTGGGCGGTGGGGTTTCTGGCTTTGGGGGAGCCTGACGATTACCTACTTTCACACGGGCAATCCGCACTATCATCGGCGTGGAGTCGTTTCACGGTCCTGTTCGGGA
>NZ_JBFPKN010000240.1:0-244 GCF_040948805.1 Paraburkholderia sp. BR13439
TGATCGAGCCATCCGCAAGCACGATCGAACCACCACCCAGCGCCCGGGCCGTGCTCGACGCCGTGCCGTACAACTGGCCACCGTTGACCGCGTCCACGCTCGATGCCCGCACTGCGCCCGCAGCCACCCCCGTCACCGTACGGTTGCCCGCGGTGCCCGCCACGTTGATCACCGAACCGTCAGCGTCTTTTGCCACCGTGATGTCACGACTGGTTGCGTCCTGCTGGACCAGACCCACCGTGCC
>NZ_JBFPKN010000241.1:0-239 GCF_040948805.1 Paraburkholderia sp. BR13439
CATTGGCGGGGCGGGGGTCGCGCGGGGCTATCTGAACCGCCCCGAGCTGACAGCCGAGCGGTTCATCGCCAGTCCCTTTGTGGAGGGCGATCGGCTGTATCGCACGGGGGATCTGGCGCGGTACCTGCCGGATGGCAATCTGGAGTTTCTGGGGCGCATCGACGAGCAGGTCAAGATCCGGGGCTTTCGCATCGAGCCGGGCGAGGTGGCCGCGCACCTGTGCGCACATGCATGGGTGC
>NZ_JBFPKN010000242.1:0-237 GCF_040948805.1 Paraburkholderia sp. BR13439
CAGTCGACCCGCTGGACATGCGGGCCGGCTTCGATACGGCACTGGGTCGGGTGATAACCGTGTTCGGCGCCGCGCATCCGCACCATGCTTACCTTTTTGCCAACCGGCGGGCCAACCGCCTGAAGGTGCTGGTTCACGATGGGATTGGCATCTGGCTGGCTGCGCGACGGCTGAATCAGGGGCAGTTCGCGTGGCCGCGCGCTGGTAGCGAACCAAAGCAACATGCGCTCACGCAGG
>NZ_JBFPKN010000243.1:0-233 GCF_040948805.1 Paraburkholderia sp. BR13439
GTTGAGGTCGGCGGGCAGGTCCATGCAGACGAGTCTGCCAGAACCCCGGAGAGCGCGAAAGCGCGACCGTATACGTCCCGAACGTCCTCAAACGACACGGATCACGCCGTCCGCGCCGATGCGCTGCCATGGCAAACCCACCACCAGACCGGCAAGTTGTTCCTGCGTGAGCGCATGTTGCTTTGGTTCGCTACCAGCGCGCGGCCACGCGAACTGCCCCTGATTCAGCCGTC
>NZ_JBFPKN010000244.1:0-232 GCF_040948805.1 Paraburkholderia sp. BR13439
ACAAATGCTTCGAAACGACAAAGACCTCTACGGAACTCATCGAGCATTCAAATTCGCCAGCGTCGTCCACAGTAATCACCTTGACCTTGTTTCCGTTTTTTTCGTGGAAGGTGATGTGATAGACCTCACGCCACATCTGTTCGCCATCCTCATATTTTCCTATTTTCTCGGACGCGAGTTGCACGGCTTCGGTTTTCGTATAGTCGATACTGCCAAGCATGCCAGCGCTTTT
>NZ_JBFPKN010000245.1:0-222 GCF_040948805.1 Paraburkholderia sp. BR13439
TTTCTGCACACCCACTTGCCACGGATATGCCGCTCCACGGTGAACACACCTGGCGTGTAGTCCAGCTTCTCGCTGATGTCCTCGCCGATGCGCACGCGCTCGCAGCCACACTGGCATACGGTGCTCTGCGGCTCGTGGCGAATCTCTGTGCGCGGCAATTGCGCCGGCAGCGCTGCACGCTTCGGTTGCTGGGGTAGCGGCTCGGCTGCGGCTTGCGGCTGA
>NZ_JBFPKN010000246.1:0-218 GCF_040948805.1 Paraburkholderia sp. BR13439
ACTGCTGTTCGAGCGCGGTGTCGTTGTCAGTTACGAGACGACCCGCCGCTGGTGCGACAAATTCGGCGCGGGCTTCGCACATCGCGTCAAAGCTGCTCGCCGCAAGCCTGGGCGCACATGGCATCTGGACGAAGTCTTCGTTACGTTGCGCGATGAGCCTTATCTGCTCTGGCGGGCAGTCGACCAGCACGGCGCCGAACTCGACATCCTGCTGCAGA
>NZ_JBFPKN010000247.1:0-212 GCF_040948805.1 Paraburkholderia sp. BR13439
CATGCAGACGAGTCTGCCAGAACCCCGGAGAGCGCGAAAGCGCGACCGTATACGTACCGAACGTCCTCAAACGACACGGATCACACCGTCCGCGCCGATGCGCTGCCATGGCAAACCCACCACCAGACCGGCAAGTTGTTCCTGCGTGAGCGCATGTTGCTTTGGTTCGCTACCAGCGCGCGGCCACGCGAACTGCCCCTGATTCAGCCGTC
>NZ_JBFPKN010000248.1:0-211 GCF_040948805.1 Paraburkholderia sp. BR13439
ACTGGCGCGTCAGGTTCAGCAGGCCACGGGCCAGACGGTCAAGGTGGCGTTCGCGGATCAGGGATATACCGGCGAAGAGCCCGCACAGGCGGCGCTTGACGAGGGGATTGAACTTCAGGTCATCAAGTTGCCCGAGGCGAAAAAAGGCTTCGTGCTGTTGCCGCGCCGCTGGGTGGTTGAGCGCAGCTTCGGCTGGCTCAACCGCTTCCGC
>NZ_JBFPKN010000249.1:0-210 GCF_040948805.1 Paraburkholderia sp. BR13439
TCGCCGACAGCCGTGCAGGCGAGCATGCCCGCGCGTTCCTCGCTGGCTGGCAGGGCAAACTGGTATGCGACGACTACAGTGGTTACAAGGCTGGATTCCAGCAGGGCATCACTGAAATTGGATGTGCTGCGCACGCGAGACGCAAGTTCTTCGATCTGCACGCCAATCACAGCAGTCAGATCGCTGCGCAGGCGCTGCCGTTCTTCGCTG
>NZ_JBFPKN010000024.1:0-113936 GCF_040948805.1 Paraburkholderia sp. BR13439
CGTCGAGACTCGCGTTGCCGAGTTCAAATTCGACGCCATTCGGCAAGCGCACGTGAAGTGCGGCCACCATCAGTGGCAAGGCCTGCGATGGCCCTTGAGGCGCAGCCGGCGGTGCCGATGGTGCGGTGACGACTGGAATGAATGCCGGCGCCTCGCGCGCCACGCTCGGGCGTACCGGTGTCGGAGTATCGATCAGCACACCATCCGCCCCTGATGGTGAGGTCTGCTGAGCCTGCGCCATTCGCTGCTGACGGTAACGAGTGATCCACTTGCGAAGCTGATTCGGATTTACGTCATGTTCCATGGCCGTACGCGCGATCGACACGCCGGGCTTCAGGCACATCATGACCAGCTCGTCGCGTGCGCCTTCGTCATACTCGCGTCGGCCGTCGCGTTTCTCGCCAATCACCAGACGGCTCTTCAGGTCTTTGTTCTCTGTCATCAGTGTCAGTGTGCAGGTGTCCACGTGGACACCTAGCTTCTGACCTTCTGCCCCTCGATGGAAGGGCGTCTTTTATTGACCGCTTACCGAGCTCGCACCGCTGACGTCCGGCTTTAGCGCCCAACCGGACGTTCAGAATATGAACACAGATTGATGAACCGCCCTGCAGCGCGTGGGTCAATCCTTCGCCCACGCAGCGGCCATGGCAACCGCAAAATCGCGGTAAGACCTGGGCGAGCGTCCCAGTAGGGTCGACAAGCGCCCGATCTGTTCGGTCGAAGCCACGGCACCGTCTTGCTGGTATCGCTGCATCATCAAGCGCATGTCATACGCCAGCCACGTCGGCGCGACTGACTTCAAACGCTGCTCGAGAATATCGAGATCGTCACCGCCATGGCGAACAGGGCGTCCGAGTGCATCCGCCCAGATACGGACAATGGATTCCGCCGTCAGCGCGTCCGGGCCGACCAGTTCGTAGGTTTCCCGCGGTAGCGGGCTGGCAGCGAGCTCGCGCCGCAGCAACTCTTTGGCTGCTGCCTCTCCGATATCGCGAACGTCCACCATGGAAATGCCCTTCTCGCCAATCGGCATCCCATAGATGCCGTGCTTCAGCAACGCATCTTTCTGCCGCACATCGTTCTGAATGAAGTACGCGGGACGAAGCACAGTCGCCGGCATGTCGCACTGCTCGATCATGCGCTCGACTGCGTGCTTGCCCGCGAAGTGTGGCACGTCGACATACTCTGCGCCCCTGAATACGGACAGATACACCACGCCATTCACATGCGACTCTCGCGCGATGCTCAAGGCCTGCAGCGCCTGAGTCAGTTCGTCTGCGGCGTTTGGCGCCAGCAGGAACAACGTGCTGATGCCCTTCATGGCTTGCCGTACCGAATCCGCATCGGACAAGTCGCCTTTGATTGCCCGGATACCGTCAGCAAATTGGGCTTTCTGGGGCGAACGCGTCAGGGCGTGCACCTGAACTCCACGGCCTTGCAGGTGTTCAAGAACTTGCGTACCCACCGTGCCCGTACTTCCAGTAACAAGAATTGTCATGACTGTCTCTCTAACGAAAGGCCCAAAGCGGCCCGGTGAAGACAGGTTATTCGTTCCGAATTTGAGTCGATAGATATAGAATCGAAACACCTCGTCTCAAAAATAGAACTCTCATGAATTTAATGGCGCTTTCTGATTTCAATGCGGTCGCCACTCACGGCGGCTTCGGTCCAGCTGGCCGCGCGCTGGACCGGCCCAAAGCCACGCTATCGCGGCATGTAGCAGAGTTGGAAGACGAACTCGGAGTGAGGTTGATTGAGCGCGGCTCGAGACGAATGCGCCTGACGGAAGATGGCATCGCACTCCATGAGCGCACTCGAGGCCTTCTGGCAGAGCTTGAGGAGGCGGGCGACGCGGTGGCCTCGCGTGCGCCCGTCGCGCGTGGACGGCTGCGCATCAGTGCTCCCATCGTTTTCGCGCACGTCGTGCTGTGCAGGATCGCTGCGCGCTTCGCGTTGGCCTACCCGCAGGTCGAGCTCGAGATTGTCGCGGAAGATCGTGTCGTGGATCCGGTGGAAGACGGCTATGACCTGGTGATTCGTGTCGATCCGCCGCGAGACGATCTGCTCGTGGGAAGGTGCATTCTTGATGATGAGCGATGGCTTGTGGCAACGCCGGCCGTATCGGTTCCTGCGATGCGCAAACAGGATGTGAGCCCGTTTCCGGTCCCGGCGGTCTTGTCGGCGGCTGCGCCATCGGGAGCGATCTGGAGCGTACGGACGAAATCCAAAGGTACAAAGACATTTGAGCCGATGCCGGTCCTCCGGCTATCGTCGCTACTGATGGTGCGCGAGGCCGTTCTCGCCGGCGTGGGACCGGCGATGTTGCCGAGACTGCTAGTCGAAGAAGATGTGAAGGCCGGGCGACTCGTCTGCTGGGGTAAAGAAGAGGGTTCTCCGGTGGAGATCTGGGCGCTTTACCATTCTCGTCGGCTGCTGAGTGTCAAGGTCAGAGCATTCCTGGATGCGCTTCAGGAATTACCCGCGCGAGCGTGAGAAAACGTGGCGGTCGAACAAACGCAACACGTACTGGCATCTGCCTGATGCAGTCATTGCCCGGATCGAAGAGGTGGTACGCGATGCTTTCAACACGGCATCGGCACACACCAGCAGTGACGGCGAACCCTCGCAGCCCTGAGAGACCGAGCACCACGGCGCGCCTCTTCATGCGACAGCTTTTCAAGGATGAAGCGCCAATGGCCAGACGAACTGCCGAATTTTACGATTCCCCACTCTCACGAATTCCGTATCCTTGCGCCTCGATCTGCGGGAATGCGGCGAATCACTGCGCGGCGACGACAAAACCTCGTTAGCCGACCGCGCTTTCCTTCGGCGACGCGCACCCTGTCACCGCCAGCACCGCGCGACCCGCCAGCGTCTCGCGCGCGGCACTATCGCCAAGCGCATACGCGACGCAACGCCTCGCCAGCACGTCGGTCGGATCGACGAGCCGCACCACCCGCCCGCCCGCACACGCGAGCGCTTGCTCACGCAACAGCAACGGCAGCTCGGTGCACGCGAGCACGATGACCTGCACGCCCCGCGCGACCAGATCGTCGACGGCCGCCGCGAGGTCGTCGCAGCATTCGCCCGATGTATGCCCAGCCTTCGCGCCGCGCGGCCCATAAATGGCGTTCATCAGCCGCGCTTGCGCGGCCGCGGACGGTGCCATCTGCACGAGGCCGCGCGCTTCGAGCGCCTGTTCGTAGACGCGGCTCGCGAGCGTGCCCGAGGTCGCCAGCACGCCCACTTCGCGCAGCCCCGCAAAAGTCTCGCGCAGATAATCGGCGGTACAGGTCAGCATATTGACGATCGGCACGCGCAGCGCAGGCTGAAGCCGCTCGACGAACGCATGCGCGGTATTGCACGGAATCGCGATCAGATCCGCGCCGCCCTCCTCGAGTGTCTTGCAGGCCGCGTATAGCGCGAGCGTCGGGTCGTCGCCGCGACCGAACAGCGCCGCGGTGCGGTCCGGGATCTGCGGATTCTGCTCGACCATGATCCGGATATGGTCCTGATCGCGCGCGGCCGGCGTGTTGCGCACGACCTTGGCCATGAAATCGACGGTCGCGGCCGGCCCGATGCCGCCGACCACGCCGAGGCGGAACGCCCGCTGCGGCTGTGTGTACCGCGCCTCCGCGACATAGCGCGCGTACACCTGGTTCGAATCGACGAGCGGCACCTCGATGGGCCCGAGCGCGCGCAGCACGAGGCCGATTTCCGCGAGCCCTGGCACGATCACGTCGACGCCCTGTGCGACCAGGTCGGCGCACGCCGCGCGCAGCAACTCGACCGGCCGCCCTTGCAGGCGGCCAGCGCGGATGCCCTCGTCGCCGAAGACGGCGCTCGTCACGCAGTCGAAACCAGTATCGTTGCGCGGATAGCACACGTCGAACTGGCCGGCTTCAAAGTAACGCTCGAACAGCCCGTTCGCGCGAATCGCGGACGACGTCAGCACGCCGATGCGCCGGGCGCCGTCGCGCCGCGCCGATGGATAGTTACGCCGCATATGCTCGGACAATGCGGTCATGATGTTGGCGACCGGCACGGTGACGTTGGCCGTGAGTTCGTCGATGAAGGTGTGGCTGAGGAAGCACGGCAGCACGATCGCGTCCACACCGCGTTTTTCGAACGCGCGCATCGTGTCGAGCATGTGGATCTTGAACCGCGCGTCCGTCGCATCGGGCGCGGCGGGCCCGGGCCACGGGCGCGGTTCGAGAATCAGATCGAAGGTCTGCGCGGCACCTGGCCGGCGCGACGCCGTGCTGATCCGGCCGAGGATGTCGGTGCTGGCGAACTGCGCCGCGCCAGTCGCCACACCCAGCGAACGAAAACGCTCCATCATCAGATCCCCCGGTCGTTCTGTGTGTCCACCCTCGCTCACGGGTGGCTTTCTGCGCGCTTGAGAATGACACTATGCGAGACGCAGATGTACAGGTGTTAACCACGTCAAAGCATTACCTTGCGTTTGCGCTCCTTCAACTCACCGGCTCGAAAATCTCCCGCAGCCACTGCGCGAAAACCCGCACCCGCGACGACAACTGGCGGTTCTGCGGATACAGCACCGACACCGGCATCGGCGGCGGCGGATAGTCCGCCAGAATGACGCGCAACCGTCCGGCCGCCAGTTCGTCAGCGACACGGTAGCGCGGCACCTGCACGATGCCGAGCCCGGCGATCGCCGCGCCCGCGTACAGTTCGGCGCCGCTGACCGACACCGCCGACGGCAGCACGAGCGCGGTATCCCGCCCGTCGACGCGGAATTCGAGCGGCAGCGGCTTGCCGGTCGCGCTCGACACGTAGTTGACCGCGCGATGCGTCGACAGCGCGCCGGGATTGGCCGGCTCGCCATACGCGGCCAGATACGCAGGACTCGCGACCGTCACCTGCTGCAGTTGCGCGACGCGCCGCCCGACCATCGACGAATCCTGCAGCACGCCCGCGCGCAGCACGCAATCGATGCCCTCGCGCACGAGGTCGACGAGCCGGTCGTCCTCGCCGATCATCAGCTCGATGTCTGGAAACCGCGCGAGAAACGCGGGCAGCGCCGGCACCACGAAGTGCCGTGCGAGCGTGCCCTGCACGTTCACGCGTAACAGTCCCTTCGGCGCGACATTGGAGAACGCCCCCTCCGCCTCCTCCATGTCGGCGATCAGGCGCACGCAGCGCTGGTAGTGCGCGTCGCCGTCGGGCGTGAGCCGCACCGTGCGCGTGGTGCGTTCGAGCAGCCGCGCGCCGAGCCGCTGCTCGAGACGCTTCATCAGGTTGGTGACGGTCGCGCGCGGGATTTGCAGATCGTCGGCGGCGCGCGTAAAGCTCTGGCGCTCGGCGATCCGCACGAATACCCGCATTTCCTCGAAACGGTCCATATCGGCGGATTATTAAAGCGAATGGAATGATGATCGCGAGTCTAACCGGATTATCTCGACGCGGAAAGCCTTCATCATTCACCTCACCGATCCACCACCCCTTCTGTGAGGAAACGAATCATGAGCACGAACCAACAACCCAAAGTCGCCATCGTCACCGGCGCGTCGCGCGGCATCGGCATGGCGATCGCACAGCGGCTCGCGAAGGACGGCTACGCGGTCGCCGTCAACTACGCATCGAGCGCGGGTGAAGCCGACGCGCTCGTCGGCGCGATCCGCGAAGCCGGCGGCCAGGCGATCGCGGTGCAAGCCGACGTGTCGAAGCCCGGCGACGTGCGTCGCATGTTCGAGATCACCGAACGCGAACTCGGCAAGGTCGACGTGCTCGTCAACAACGCGGGCGTGATGAAGCCCACGCCGCTCGCCGACACGTCCGACGCGCTGTACGACCAGACCTTCGACATCAACGTGCGCGGCACCTTCAACACGCTGCGCGAAGCGGCCGCGCGCCTGAACGACGGCGGACGCATCGTCAATTTCTCGACCAGCGTGCTCGCGCTGAACTTGCCCGGCTACGGCATCTACACGGCGACCAAGGCGGCCGTCGAAGCGTTCACGCGCGTGTTCGCGAAGGAGCTGCGCGGGCGCAGCATCACGGTGAATGCGGTCGCGCCGGGACCGATTGCGACCGCGCTGTTCCTCGAAGGCAAGACCGACGAGCAGATCGAAACCTTCGCGAAGATGCCGCCGCTGCAACGCCTCGGCGAGCCGGGAGACGTGGCGGGCGTGGTCGCGTTTCTGGTCGGCCCGGATGCGGGCTGGGTCAATGGGCAGACGTTGCGGGCCAATGGCGGTTTGGCTTGATGGGATGCGCTGGTCCAGCGTGCTGCCGCGCTGGACCGGCTGCATTGCGCCGGCTGCGGCGCCTGGAACGTGATCGATTCGCCGCTCAAACCGCCTTCGGATTGCGTTCCGCGAAACCTTCCTGATGCCAGTACGGATACGCGGGGCGCACCGCGCTTGCCGCGTCGAGCTTCGCGACCTGGTCGGCCGTCAGGTTCCAGCCGACCGCGCCGAGGTTCTGCCGCAGTTGGTCCTCGTTGCGCGCGCCGATCAGCAGCGTCGCGACGGTCGGCCGTTGCAGCAGCCAGTTCAGCGCGATCTGCGGCACGGTCTTGCCGGTTTCGGCGACGACTTCGTCGAGCGCGTCGAGCACGCGGAACAGATACTCTTCCGCACCGGCGGGCCCGATTCGGCGGTCTTGTGCAGACGGCTCGTCTCGGGCAGCGGCTGGCCGCGCTTGAGCTTGCCGGTCAAACGCCCCCAGCCGAGCGGACTCCATATCACCGCACCCACGCCCTGGTCGACGCCAAGCGGCATCAGCTCCCACTCGTAGTCGCGCCCGACCAGCGAGTAATAGGCCTGATTCGCGACGTAGCGCGGATAGCCGTAGCGGTCGGCGATATCGAGCGACTTCATCAGATGCCAGCCGGAGAAATTCGACACGCCGACGTAGCGGATCTTGCCCGCGCGCACGAGGTCGTCGAGCGTGGACAGCACTTCGGGAATCGGCGTTTTCGCGTCGAAGCCGTGCAACTGGAACAGGTCGATGTAATCGGTTTGCAGACGCTTGAGCGCCGCATCGACCGCGTTGATCAGATGGAAGCGTGACGAGCCGACGCCGTTCGGATCGCCGTTGAAACGGAAGGTCGCCTTGGTCGACAGGATCGCCTTGTCGCGCTTGCCTTTCAGCGCTTCGCCGAGCACCGACTCGGACGCGCCCTTCGAATAGATGTCGGCGGTGTCGAACATCGTGACGCCCGCGTCGAAGCAGATATCGATCAGACGCCGCGCTTCGGCGACGTCGGTCGCTCCCCACGCCTCGAAGAATTCACCCTTGCCGCCGAAGGTACCGGTGCCGAAACTCAACACCGGCACCTTGAACCCGGATGCACCCAGATGTCTGTATTCCATTGCAGAATCTCCGTGACATTGCGGTCGATGAACGGAGATTCAGTCTACGCGCGTCGGCGAGAAGGCATCATGAAAGCGACGCGCTCAGATCGGCCAATGCATCACGCACGGCGCCGATCACGCTGTCCCAGGCGCCGAGCTGCGGTTGACGGAATAGACGCGCGGACGGATACCACGGCGTGTCGCTGCGTTCGAGCAGCCAGCGCCAGCATGTGTCGAAGCGGTTCAGAATCCAGACCGGCTTGTCGAGCGCGCCGGCCAGATGCGCGGTGGACGTGTCGACCGAAATCAACAGATCCAGACTGGCGACGAGCGCGGCGGTATCGGCGAAATCGTGCAGCAGCTCAGTGTAATCGGCGACGCGTTCACGGTAGGCGCTTTCGGCGAGTTGCGCTGCGGCTGCGCCCTTCTGCACGCTGAAGAAGCGCACGTTCGGCACGTCGAGGAGCGGCGCGAATTGCTCGAACGCGAGCGAGCGACGCGCATCGATCTTGCGCAGTTCCGCGACATGCGCGCGGTTCTCGCCGGCCCACACGAGACCGACATTCAGCGATTTGATTGCGTTGCCCTCCGCATTGGTGTTGCCGTGCGGTTCGATACGCTCGCGCCATTCGCCGACGGCCGCTGGCTGCGCAAAAAGATACGGTGTGGCTGCCGGAATGCTCGCTTCGTTGGTGCTGAACGCAAGCGGCAAGCTCAGCAACGGGCAATGACAATCGAACGGCGGCAACGGCTGCCCAGCTTCGATCAACTGATCGACACCATCGAGCGTCGACAGCAGCCGCAACAACGGACCCGGGACTTCGAGCACGACCTTCGCGCCCAGCTTCGCAACCAGCATCGCATAGCGACAGAATTGCAGCGTGTCGCCGAGGCCCTGTTCCGCATGCAGCAGGATCGTTTTGCCGTCGAGCGGAAAATCGCCGAGCCACAGCGGCTGCGCAAACTCGCGCCGGCCGGCCTTGATGCGGCTACGCTCCCAACGCCATTCGTATTCGCGCCAGCCGCTCTCGAAGCGGCCCATTTGCAGCAGGCACAGCGCCTGGTTCCAATGCGTTTCGACCGACGCCGGATTCAACGCAAGCGCGCGCTGATAGCTCGACAACGCCTGTTCGCGCTGATTCAGATCGATCTGCGCGAGACCGAGGTTATTCCATGCATCGACGAAACCAGGCGAGAGTTCCAGCGCGCGCTGATAGCAGCGCTCTGCTTCGTGCGGCTGATTCAGATCGCCGAGCACGTTGCCGCGATTACTCCACGCATCCGGATAGTTAGGCTGCAATGCGAGCGCCTGGTCGCAGCTATCGAGTGCATCGGTATATCGGCCGAGATCGCGCAGCACGCATGCGCGATTGTTCCAGGCCGGCGCGAACTCCGGCGCGATAGAAAGCGCGCGCTCGTAGCTCGCGAGCGCTTCGAGCGGACGGTGCAGCGCCGCCAATGCGTTGCCGCGATTGTTCAATGCATCGGCGAATTTCGGCTGCATCACGAGCGCCCGCTCGGCGCACGCAAGCGCTTCGTCATGACGCTGCAACGCGTTCAGCGCATAGGCGAGATTCGAATGCACGGCCGGCTGTCTCGCGTTCACAGCGAGCGCCTTCTTCAGCAGATCGACGCCTTCCTGCAAGCGGCCCGTTTGCAGCGCGAGTTCGCCGAGCCAGCGCAACGCGTCGCCATGTTTCGGCTTCAGTTCGAGAATCTCGCGATACATCTCTTCTGCTTCGACGAGCGCGCCGTTCTGTTGAAGCGCGACGGCTTGTCGAAGCAGATGGTCCAACTGTTGCGGCAGACTGGCTTGCTTGCTCATGCGGTACCTGGAATCGAAGGCGCGAAGAATCGTCGGATAAAGCGCACGATTATCGCTGAAAAGCCTGTATTCGAAGTACCGCCGCCGCGTCGCGACGTGACGCCGCTTATTGCGCGGCCACGGACAGATGCTTGCGCTTCGCGAGTTCCTGCGCCATCGCGTAGTGCTGCTGGATCGTCGGCAGCGCCTCTTTCGCCGCGGTCTTCAACTTGTCGTCGCGACCCGAGGCGATTTCCGCCTGGAACGAGGACAACGCTTTCTGCTCACCGGCGAGCGCGACCTGCTCGATATACCTCTTGTCGAAGTCGGCGCCGCGCAGATTGTTGATGCTCGCGAGCACGGCCTCGTCGGGATCGTTCTTCGGCACGTCGACACCGCGCGGACTCGCCGCCCGCAATGCGTCGGTGATCTTCGCGTCGTCATCCGACACGCGCTCGGCGAACGCCTTCACGTCGCGATCGGCCGAACGCGCGGTGGCGATACGCGCGGCGTCGCGCTGCGTCGCGACGGCCTTGGTGCCGTCCGCGACGAATGTCTGATCGGCCGCATGCAGGCGGACTGCGTCCGCGGGCGCGGCGCTCTGCGCGCTGGCCACCGAGGCGGCCGTCAGAAGACCGCCGAAGCAGGCAGCGGCGGCGATGCGGGCCAAAGCGACCGAAGGGACGGAAGGCAGGCGGATCATACGTTCTCCTTGAGGTGAAAGCATCTGAAAGCAAAACGAAGGACACGTGTGCGCCGCGAACAAAGCGTGCGATGCAAAACGCTGCGGACTGCTTGCGAGCCCAGCGGGGCGCCACGCTTTCATCGCTGCCGATTCTAGAAGCCATGCCGTCTGGCAGGTGAAACGCTGCTGTCGCTTCTGTAACCTTAGGTAACCCTCATATGAATGCGCACACGTTTGCCTTATTGGCGTGAATCACGCGCGCCGCTCGCCACTGCGACGCAGTGCTGAATTTTTCGCCATCGACGCCGATAACCAGAGACAGGCACCGCTTAGCACCGCTCAGCACCGCAACTCTGGAGAACGATTCCGATGGCAGACGACCACCGTGCCAATCACGAGCGCCACACCGAGCGCAGCAACCTGACTAGCTCCAACAAATTCGAGCTGCTGCTATACCGCCTCGGCCACGTGCCGGATAGCGACGCGCACGAGCTGTATGGGATCAACGTGTTCAAGGTGCGCGAAATCTCGACGATGCCGACCATCACGCCGATCGCCGGATCGTCGCCGTACGTGATGGGCGCGGTCGACATTCGCGGGCAGATCATCCCCGTGATCGACCTGCCGCGGCTGATGGGCTGCGAGCCGACGCGCGGCCTGAACATCCTGCTGGTCACCGAATTCGCGCGTTCGACGCAGGCCTTCGCGGTCGAGGAAGTCGACGAGATCGTGCGGCTCGAATGGAACCAGGTGCTGTCGGCCGATGGCTCGGCGGGCGGCAAGCTCGTCACGAGCATCGCGCGCATCGACGGCAATACCGGCGACTCGCGGCTCGCTCAGGTGATCGACGTCGAGCAGGTGTTGCGCGACGTGTTCCCGTCGCAGCATCCGAGCGTCGATCCGGCCTCGGTAGGTGAAGCGCTCGGCATCCGCCGCGGCGCGAAAATCCTTGCCGCCGACGACTCCGGCTTCGCGCGCAAGCTGATCGAGCAGGCGCTCACCGCGATCGGCGCCGACTACATCATGACGAAGACCGGCGAGGAAGCGTGGCAAACGCTGCAGCAGGTCGCACGCGAAGCGCAGCAAAAAGGCGTGCGCGCGAAAGACACCATCGCTCTCGTATTGACCGATCTGGAGATGCCGGAGATGGACGGCTTCATGCTGACGCGCCAGATCAAGGCCGACGCACGCACGCGCGATATTCCGGTGCTCATCCACTCGTCGCTGACGGGCGCGGCGAACGAGGCGCATGTGAAGAACGCGGGCGCGAACGGCTATGTCCCGAAGTTCGCGGCGAGCGAGCTCGCCGATGCGATCCGTCAAGCGCTGGGCTGCGCGCCGGCGAAAGCGACGGCGGCTTGAGGTCTCGTGTGCCCATCCGTGAAGCGGATCGCCGCGCTCAACGATGCGCGGCAAGCTCGATCGAGAAATCCATCCGGCCGATCTCGACGCCCATCGTGTTGAGCCGCTTCGGCGCATGAAAGCCGTCGAGCGTCGCGCGTTGTTCAGGCGTGCCGATATCGAGCACCGCGAGCAACTCGGCAGTGACCGCATAGAGCGCGGCGGCATTGCCGTCCTCGATCTTCAGCGCGATGCCTAGCGCGCCCTTCGCACCCAGCCGCGCGGTTTGCCGCGACGCGCGCACGCCGATCGCATAGCTGCCGTCCGCGCCGACCTTGCCGACCAGCGCGCCACCGAACGCCCGCATCAGCAGCGTGCAGAAGCGCCCTTCCCCGCCGACCAGTTCCGGGTACGACGTCATCGCGCGATAGATGCGCGCGAGCGCGGCCGTGCGCGGCGGCGTCGCGGCTGCTCCGGCTTCGTGTTGATCCTGCGCCGCCGCGAGCTTCGCGAACAGACGTGCGAGCCGGTCGAGCGGAAACGCCGGGGTCGGCAGATTGCAGCCGTCGATCGCCCATTGCACGCCGTCGTCCGGCAGGTCGCACACGCTCGCGACCGTCTGCTTCACGCGCACCTGCAACGGATGCGCGGGCAGTTCATAGCCGGCGAGCGCCGCGCCGATCGAACGCGCGCCGGCCAGCATGCCCGCATGCTTGCCCGAACAGTTGCTGCACACGCCGGTGGGCGTAAAGCCGCGCCGGATCCAGTCGACATACACCGCATCCGACAACGGCGGATGACCGCCGCAACGCAGATCGGCCTCGCTCGCCTGCGCTTTCGCGAGCATCGCGCGCGTGCGTTCGATATGACGCGGCTCGCTGCTGTGCGATGCGCACATCAGCGCGAGATCGGCTTCGTCGAAACCGCAACGCTCGAGCGCGCCGGTTTCGAGCACCGCGAGCGCCTGGGCCGGCTTCGCCGCGGAACGCGCGAGCGTGATGCGCGCAGCGTCGCCGAACGAATACAGCAGACGGCCGTCCGCATCGACGATCGCGACATGCGCCAGATGCGTGTTCTCGACGGACTCGCCGCGATAGATCGTCGCCGCGACCGGCGCGGCAGGGTGCAGTTGGGATCGGCTCATCGGTATCGTCTCCGCGTCGTTTATTGATCGGGCGATGGCGCCCAAGGCCCGGCAATCGATCAGGCGCTCGCCGCGAGCGCTTCTTCTTCTCGCTCGAGCGTGCGGGTGTGCCGCAGTTCGGGAAAGAACCGCATCCACAACAGCGCGATCGCGATCGTCGCGACACCGCCGACCAGCACGGCCGGCTGCGCGCCCCACCATCCGGCAGTCAGGCCCGATTCGAACTCGCCCAATTGATTCGACGTCCCGATGAACAGCGAATTGACCGCGCTGACGCGGCCGAGCATTTCATCGGGCGTGCGCAGTTGCACGAGCGACAGCCGCACCACCACGCTGATCGTGTCGGACGCGCCGAGCACCATCAGCGCGAGCAGCGACACGAGGAACTGATGCGACAGCCCGAACACGATCGTCGCGATGCCGAACACGATCACGCCGCCGAACATCGCCGCGCCGGGCCGGTTGCGCAATGGAAAATGCGCGAGCCAGATCGTGCCCGCGAGCGCGCCGATCGCCGTGCCAGAGCGCAGCAGGCCGAGACCGATCGGGCCCGCGTGCAGCACGTCGCGCGCGAAGATCGGCAGCAACGCGGTCGCGCCGCCGAACAGCACCGCGAACAGATCGAGCGACAGCGCGCCGAGAATCACCGGCTCGCGGCGAATGAACGCGATGCCCGAAAAGATCGATTCGAGCGTGACGGGCGCGCGGCTCGCCGGCCTCACTTGCAGCGGAATGCTCCACACCGACGCCGCCGCGGCCGCGAACGACAGCGTGCACGCCAGATAAGCGGCACCGGGACCGATGCCGTACAGCAGACCACCGAGCGCCGGCCCGGCGATCTGCGCGGTCTGATTGGCGGACGTGGACCATGCGGTCGCTTTGGGCAGATAGCCGCGCGGCACGACGGCCGGCAGCAGCGACGACACGGCCGGCGATTCGAACGCGCGCGACGCGCCCACGCAGGCAGCCAGCACGTAGATCACCGGCGCGCTGATCCAGCCGCTGAAGGTGCCGATCGCGAACAGCAATGCAGCGACGCTTTCGAGGCTCTGACAGACGGCGGCGATGCGGCGGCGATCGTAACGATCGGCGACATGACCGACGACGAGCGTCAGCAGGAACATCGGCAGAAACTGCGCGAGACCGACGAGGCCAAGTGCGAACGCGCTATGCGTGAGCGCGTAGACATGCCAGCCCATCGCGACGGCGAGCATCTGGAACGACAGCGACGACAGGATGCGGGTGCACCAGAAACGCTGGAACGGCGGGTGTTTCGGCAGGCTGAAATGCGGGGAATCGGCGGGATCGGTGGAGGCTGGGGGCATCGATTGTTGCTCGTGACGGGGCACATCGGAGCGTGGATTGCGCGGCCGCTAGTTTAGAGCAAGATCGGGGGGCGTGCAGAAAGGCGGCGGGCACGGGCGGCGGCGTGATCGGAGGCGATGGGGCGGCCCGTGCCGAGGCCGGCACGCTCGAACGAAGCAGGCCGCCCTCGCCTGCTTCGGCGCCACGCATGACTCAGGGGTGCAGGGGCCGGCCTTCCGCGCGGCCGAACTCGACGAAGTGATCGACCGGGTCGACGCCCGCCGCGGCGACGTCGGGATTCGCTTCGAGGTAAAGCTTCGGATCGAAACCGTCGGGCAGTTGGGCAAGCCGCGCCTTGCGTTGAAACGATTCGGCGCTGCTCAACGGACGCCCTTCGAATCGACCGTAGTAGATGTAATGCTGCAACGCATTGCCGCCGCTCGCCGCGACGTCCGGATTGGCGTCGAGATACGCCTCGCCGTCGAAGTCGACGATTGGCGTCAGGCTCGACGGCATGCCGGTCAGGTCGTGATAGCACAGACAGCCGTCCGCGAAGAAATGGCAAACCAGCGCCTTGCGGCTCACGTGCTCCGGATCGCGCATCTTGCTGCCGCCGTGCAGCAGGTTCGCATGCCACAACAGCACATCGCCCTTCTTCGGATAGAAGTACTTCGGGCCCGCCGAATGGTCAGCGATCAGCTTCTGAATCGCGGGTTCGTAGATGTCGTGATAAGCGGAATAACCGCAACCGAACGGCATGCCCAATTCAGTCGACATCAGATACGGCAGCTTGTGCGTGCCGGGGTGATAAACGAGCGGCCCCGAGTCCGGATGGATATCCTCGAAGGCGATCCAGTTCGCGACCAGATACCCGTTCGGATAGGTCGACATGTGAATCGAATCGGAATGCTCGAGTTGCTCGCTGCTCTTGTGACCGCCGATTGTCTGGAACGGCGCCGATTTCGCGCCCAGCAGCAAGCCCACGATCTCGTTCATGCGCGCATCGAACAGCATGTCGCGAATCGCGGGCACGTTGAAATGCGGATTCAGCGTGCGCCCCGGCAGCGTATCGCCTTCGAAAAGCGGCTCGTGCGGCGGCCGCAGCGTGCCGTCGGCGATCGCGTTTTCGTAGGCTTGCCACGTCGCATCGAGCTGTTCGTGCCCGAAGAAGCCTTCAATGATCAGATAGCCGTCGCTGACCCATTTCCGGCACCATTCGGCTTCCTGCTCGCTGATTACACCTTGGGACAACAACTCGGCGACCCGCTCCAGCGCATCCGGTCGATCGAGCCAGGGAACCGGGCCCGCCGCGGGAAATTTTTCGAATTTGAAGACCTGGGTCTGACTGTCGATCGGAACGTCCGCGACGACGGGCTTATCGAAAAAACGCTGAGTCTCGAGAGTATTCATGTTGTATCGGGAAACTTTCCGGGTTAGCGTTTCAGGGTACCTGGCTTGAACAGGACGCTGGCGGTGCGGTGTCGATCACCCGAACGAGCGCCCTTCCGTACGGCCATAGCGGATGTAGTGTTCCGCGCCAGAGCTGATGTGCTTTTGCGCAACGGCTTCTGCTACGTCGGGGTTGCGCTGAAGATATTGCGCCTCGTCGAAATGCGGAATGTGAGCGGCATAAAGAAGAATCGACGGGCCGGCCGGATGTCGATCGCGATCGTCCATGCCGACGACCACGGTCATACCCAGCGCGTCGAGGACCGCCATCAGGCTTTCGCGGGTCATCCAGTTGACTTGCGGAGCACTCCCGCCGATGAATTTTGCGTTGTTGATGCTGTCGAGATAACTGTGTCGGTGCAGATGGACTTCGCGTCCACGAAACTCCGAGATGGTCGGCGTCGGATCGAAGTGCGTCCGCAAATTCGCATTCGTGCGCACGACTTCGGCGTCGTAATAGTGCGTCCAGAGGCAGATCGAGTCCGACGCATACGCCATATCTTCCAGTAGTGATACCGGATCGGTCATGTGATAGAGCACGCCGCTCGCAAGAATCAGATCGAATCGCTGATCGCGCTTTTTCAGCAATTCTCTGAAATCGCCATACATGAATTCGGCATTGAACTTCAATGCATTCTGCACGAGCAGGCATTTCAGAAAGGACTTCGAATTCGCCTCGATTGCAAGGACACGTGAAGCGCCGGCTTTGGCCATCATGAACGTATGACCGCCTTCCATCGGGCCGAGTTCGAGAACGCTTTTTCCGGAAAAGCCGCCGCACATCGTCTCGAACCAGTGAAGACGCCCATCGTCGAAATGGGGCGCCATACCTAAACCATAGCCCGGCACATCGGACACCCACGTGCCATCGAAAAGATTGAAAGCCAAAGTGTGGCCTGGCTCTTCCGTTGCATATAGATCCAGTTCAGTTCCTTTCAATTTGGCGCCTCGATCGGTCGTCAAGTTTGCCGATTATGGCACGCTCAGGCGATAAATCACGCAAACCTTGCATTCGCGCGCCGCACGTCACGCAAGCGGGTGTCAAATCGAACGCGCGTCCGCATTAATGGACATGATTTGACATCGGTCGGGATCGCCGCGCGCGCTTCGCACTGCGTATATTTATGCTTCATGGATCGACGTGAACTGCGGGTCTGTTTGCGGCTATGATTGTGCCCCGTGGGCAGCCGTCCGGCAGGCGGCACTGCGGCCCACTCCCACCGGCCAGCGACACCGCCTGACACTCGAACTCCCGGAGGGCATCGAATGGTATTGGCGTGGCTCGTCCTACTTCCATTCATGGCCGCGGCGCTCATCGCGCTCACGAGGCGGCGCGCCGCCGCGCTCAGCACCTGGATCGCGTTCGCGACGGCGCTGTTCTGCTGCGCTCTGCTGCTCAGCGAACGCGTAGGCATGGCCGACCGCGACGTGCTGCAATGGCGCCATCAGTGGGTGCCCGACATCGGCCTCGCGCTGTCGCTGCGTCTCGACGGCCTGTCGTTCATGTTCGCGTTGCTCGTACTTGCGATCGGCCTGCTGATCTTCATTTACGCCAGCTACTACCTCGCCGGCAGCGATACGTTGCCGCGTCTGTACCTGCAGCTTCTGCTCTTTATGGGCGCGATGCTCGGCATCGTGCTGTCGAACAACCTGCTGCTGCTCGTCATCTTCTGGGAACTGACGAGCCTCGTGTCGTTCCTGCTGATCGGCTTCTGGCCATCGCGGCCCGACGCGAGGCGCGGCGCGCGCATGGCGCTCACCATCACCGGCGCGGGCGGGCTCGCGCTGCTTGCGGCGGTGCTGCTGCTCGGCCACGTATGCGGCAGCTATGAGCTGAACGACGTGCTCCCCCAGCTTGCCAAGGTCCAGCACGATCCGCTCTATCCGGCGATTCTGCTGCTCACGCTATTCGCGGCGTTCACGAAGTCCGCGCAGTTTCCTTTCCACTTCTGGCTGCCGCACGCGATGTCGGCGCCCACGCCCGTGTCGGCCTATCTGCATTCGGCGACGATGGTGAAGGCCGGCGTGTTCCTGCTCGCGCGTCTCTATCCGGTCTTCGAAGGCACCCACCTGTGGGCGTACACGGCGACGCTGGCCGGGCTCGTGACGCTCGTCGGCGGCGCGGGGATGGCGTTGATCCAGCGCGATCTGAAGGGCCTGCTCGCCTATTCGACCATCAGCCATCTCGGCCTGATCGTGCTGCTGTTCGGTCTCGACACTCAACTGTCGACGGTCGCCGCGCTCTTTCACACGGTCAATCACGCGGTGTTCAAGGCGTCGCTCTTCATGGCGGCGGGCATCGTCGATCACGAAACGGGCACGCGCGATCTGGGCCGTCTGCGCGGCCTGCGCAGGTACATGCCGCATACGGCCTTGCTCGCGAGCGTGGCGTCGCTGTCGATGGCCGGCGTGCCGCTGCTCAACGGCTTTCTGTCGAAGGAAATGTTCTTCGGCGAAACGCTCGCGCAAAACATGTTCGGGCCGCTGAACCTCGCCGTGCCGGTCATCGCGATCGCGGCGGCGGCGCTCTCCGTGGCGTACTCGCTGCGTTTCGTCTGGGGCGTGTTCTTCGACGGCGAGACGCCGCGCGATCTGCCGCACTATCCGCCGCACGAGGCGCCGCGCTTCATGAGGCTGCCGGTCGAGATCCTGGTGGCGCTGTGCCTGCTGATCGGCCTGTTCCCGCAGCAAAGCATCGGCAGGCTGCTCGAGTCGGCCGCGTGGATCACGCTCGGCGGCAAGCTGCCCGACTACAGCCTGAGCCTGTGGCACGGCGTCAACACACCACTCGTGATGAGCGTGGTGTCGTTCGCGGCGGGCGCGGCGCTCTTTTTCCTGCGCCGCAATACGTTCCGCCACCGTCGCACGGCGCTCACCGAGTTGAACGCGAGCGAGATCTTCGACCGCTTCGTGCAGCGTCTCGAACAGAGCGCCGGCGTGATCGTGCGCGTGTTCGAGACGCGCTCGCTGCCGGCCTACCTCGCATGGCTGATCGCGGCGATGCTGATCGTGCCGGGCGTGCCGCTCGTCGCGCTCGACACGTGGAGCGGCAATTACACGCGCCTGCCACCCGATCCGTTCACGCTTGCCGGCCTCGTGCTGATGGCGTTGCTCGCCGTCGGCGTAGTGCTGGTGCGTGCGCGCACGCTTTACGCACTCGTGATGCTGAGCACCTGCGGTCTGCTCGTGTCGCTTGCCTTCGTGCGCTTCTCCGCGCCCGATCTCGCGCTCACGCAGATCTCCGTCGAAGTGGTCACGATCCTGCTGCTCGTGCTGGCCGTCTATTTCCTGCCCGCGCTGCAACGCGCCGTCGAGCCGATCCCGGTCCGGCTGCGCAACGGCGTGCTCGCGCTCGCGGGCGGCGCATTGCTCGGCGCCGTGTCGTTCAGGATCATGACGAGCGCGCCGCGGGCTGGCATTGCACCGTACTTCCTCGCCAACGCGCTGCCCGGCAGCGGCGGCCACAACGTCGTCAACGTGATCCTCGTGGATTTCCGCGGCTTCGATACGATGGTCGAAATCAGTGTGCTCGTGGTCGCAGGGCTCGCCGTCAACGCGCTGCTGCGCGGGCTGCGCCTGAAGTCGCCCGAGGCGGGGCCGGACGGCCGGCCGTGGTCGTCGCAATCGCATCCGCTGATGCTGGCGATCCTCGCGCGACTGATGCTACCGCTCACCGTGCTCGTCGCCGTGTTCGTGTTCCTGCGCGGCCACAACCTGCCCGGCGGCGGCTTCATCGCGTCGCTGATCGTCTCGATCGCGCTATTGCTGCAGTACGTCGCGAGCGGGGTGCTGTGGACCGAGTCGCGCATCCACCTGAATTACCGCGCGCTCGCGGGCCTCGGCATTCTGATCGCCGCGGCCACGGGGCTCGGCAGCCTCGCGTTCGGCCAGCCGTTTTTGACCAGCGCGTTCGGGCATCTGCACGTGCCGCTGATCGGCGAAATCGAACTGTCCACGGCGATGCTGTTCGATCTCGGCGTGATGGGCGCGGTGGTCGGCACGACGCTCACGATCGTCTCGCACCTCGGCGTGCGCGACAAGGACATGCAGTCCGTGGAGAAAAGCTGATGGAAGCCGCTTTTGCCGTCGCGATCGGCGTGCTTTGCGCGTGCGGCATCTACCTGCTGCTGTGCGCGCGCGTGTTGCCGGTGATTCTCGGCATCACGCTGTTCTCTTATGCGATCAACCTGTTCCTGCTCGGCATGGGCCGGCTCGCGATCGGCAAACCAGCGGTCATCACGGCGGG
This sequence comes from Paraburkholderia sp. BR13439, assembly GCF_040948805.1. Taxonomy (NCBI): domain Bacteria; kingdom Pseudomonadati; phylum Pseudomonadota; class Betaproteobacteria; order Burkholderiales; family Burkholderiaceae; genus Paraburkholderia; species Paraburkholderia sp. BR13439. The sequence continues at coordinate 19,297 of NZ_JBFPKN010000024.1, forward strand.
GGCGCAATACGTCGATCCGGTGCCGCAGGCGCTTGTGCTGACGGCCATCGTGATCGGCTTCGCGATGACGGCCTTCACCGTGGTGCTCGCGCTGCGCTCGTTCGCGAGCACGGGCAACGATCACGTCGATGGCGAGGAGACGCGCGGCGAATGAACCACGTCCTCCTGCTCCCAATCCTGATTCCGCTGTTTTCCGCTGGCGTGATCGTCGCGCTGCCGCTGCGCGCGAAGCGCCTGCAGCGTGCGCTGAACGCGCTCGCCATCATCTCGCTGCTGCCCGTCGCGGGCCTGCTGATGGCGCGCGCCGCGCAGGGCGAGATCGCCAGCTACGCGCTCGGCGCATGGCCCGCACCGTTCGGCATCGTGCTGGAACTCGACCGGCTCGCCGCGCTGATGCTGGTGCTCACCGCCGTGCTCGCGCTCTGCTGCCTGCTCGGCACATCGAGTGAGGACGCGAGGCGCGGCCGCTATTTCCGCGCGCTGTTCCAGTTCGAGCTGATGGGTCTGAACGGTGCCTTCCTCGCGGGCGATCTCTTCAACCTGTTCGTGTTCTTCGAACTGCTGCTGATCGCGTCGTACGCTCTGCTGCTGCATGGTGGCGGCGCGCGACGGGTGCGCAACGGACTGCACTATCTGTTGCTGAACCTGGTCGGCTCGTCGTTCTTCCTTGTCGCGATCGGCGTGCTCTACGGCGTCACGGGCACGCTGAACATGGTCGACATGGGTGAACGTCTGGCGCGGCTCGGCACCGACACGCTGCCACTCGCGCAGTTCGCGGGCGCGACGCTGATGTTGGTGTTCGGCCTGAAGGCCGCCGTGTTTCCGATGTCGTTCTGGTTGCCGCAGGCCTACCGCAGCGCCATCGGCCCGGTGGCGGCGCTGTTCGCGATCATGACCAAGGTGGGCATTTACGCGATGCTGCGCTGCGACGCGCTCGTGTTCGGCGCGGCGGGCGGCGTGCTCGATGCGTTCATGCATCAGTGGGCATGGTGGCTCGCGATCGCGACGATCGTGTTCGGCGCGCTGGGTGCGCTGGCGGTGTCGAGTCTCAAGACCACGACGGGCTATCTCGTGCTGGTTTCGGTGGGGTTGCTGATTGCGGCGATCGCGCAACAGACGCCGCTTGCATGGAGCGCGCTGCTCTACTACCTGATCAGCACGACGCTCTGCACGGGCGCGCTGTTTCTGCTCGCCGACCCGCTCGAACCCGAGCAAGCTTCGACAGCGCACGCCATCCAGCCAGCCGTTTCCGCCGATGCCGATGTCGATGCCGATACCAATGCGATCGAGCCCGGCTCCCTCGAAGCGCTCGACGACGCGGCCGCGGAGGTCTTCTCGCCCGACCCCGACGGCGAGGTGGTGGCGACGCGGGCGCGCGTGCAGCCGCTGCTGGTCGAAACCGCCGGCGCGCTCGCCGCGCTAGCCGCAGAACCGGCTCGCGCCGAAGCCGAAGCTCCGCCCGACGCGGCCTCGCGCACGCGTGCACCGTGGCCGTCGAACCTTGCCGCGCTGCTCTATCTGATCGCCGCGGTGGGTGCCGCTGGCTTGCCGCCGCTGTCGGGCTTCCTCGGCAAGGCGATGGTGCTGGCCGCGACGCCGACCGGCGCGGCAGGCGTGCTGTGGCCGGCCGTACTGTTGTCGAGCCTGCTGTCGATCGTCGCGCTGAGCCGCACGGGCACACGCCTGTTGTGGGCCGCGCCGGCCGCGCGCGCCGCCGCGGGCGAAGAGGAGCGCGCGCCGCGCGGCAGCAATGCGAAGCTCGCCGCTTGCGCGGTCCTGCTCGGCTGCGTCGTGGCCATCACGCTCGGCGCGGGCGCGGTACGGCACTATCTCATCGATACCGCCGCGCAGCTATTCGATCGCGCCGCCTATGTGCACGCGATCCTGCCCGCGCCGCGATCTTCGCCACCGGCGGCCGCCGCGACCGCGGCCGACGCTCAGGGAAACTGACGATGCTGAAAAGGCTCTTCCCCCACCCGTGGCTCACCGTGTTGCTGATCATCTGCTGGGTGCTGCTGATGAACGACGTCTCGCCGGGCAATCTGCTGCTCGGCGCCGTGCTCGGCTGCGTGATCTCCTTTCGCGTCGCCGAAGGCTTGTGGCTGCGGCCGATGCACTTTGGCCGGCCGCGGCTGCTCGTGCGTCTCGCCTGGCATGTGTTGGTCGACATCATCGTGGCCAACGTCGAGGTCGCGCTGCTCGTGCTCGGCCCGACCAGCCGGCTGCGCCCGGCGTTCATCGAAGTGCCTCTCGACAGCACCCACGAAATCGCGCTCACGGTCCTCATCAGCGTGGTCTCGCTGAGCCCCGGCACGCTGTGCGCCGAACTCAGCGACGACCGCACGCGCCTTACCGTGCACGTGCTCGACCTCGACGACGAAGCGGCGCTCATCGCGCTGATCAAGTCCCGTTATGAAGCCCCTTTGATGGAGATCTTCGCATGCTAGCCATCGTGATTCCGATCTCGCTCGCGATCCTCGGCATCGCGTTCCTGCTCACGCTGTGGCGCCTCGTGCGCGGTCCGTCGCTGCCCGATCGCATCGTCGCGCTCGACACGCTGAACATCAATGCGATCGCGCTGATCGTCGTGTACGGCATCAGCCTGCGCTCGACGGTTCTCTTCGAGGTGGCGTTGCTGATCGCGGTGATGGGTTTCGTGGGCACCGTCGCGCTCACCAAGTACCTGCAGCGCGGCGACATCATCGAACTCAACTAGCGTGAGGTATGCCGATGGAAACCTTTGTCGAAGCGATCGTTTGTTTGCTGTTGCTCGTCGGCAGTCTGTTTACGCTGATCGGGGCGGTCGGGCTCGCGCGACTGCCTGACTTTTTCATGCGGCTGCACGGTCCGACCAAGTCGACCACGCTCGGTGTGGGCGGCATCGTGCTCGCGTCGGTGGTGTATTTCAGCGCACATAACAACTTCGCGAGCCTGCATGAGTTGCTGATTCCGGCGTTCCTGTTTCTTACCGCGCCAATCAGTGCACATATGCTGGCCAAGGCTGGAACCCAGCAGGGGGTGCCGCTGTGGCGGGCGACGCGGGGGCGTCCACCTGCCACGGGGGCGAGTGCGAACCGGGGGGATACGGAGGACCTGCGTGAGAACGACGAGAGGTGAGGCTTGCCGGGCGTCGCGCTTCTCGTGATGATCCGCGCGACATCAGTTGCCAGCATGCCACGGGCAGGCTACCGCCACCGACGCCCTTCCCGACATCCGTATTCGAGGAAGTGCGCCGCGGGATCTGCATTGGCTGCCGCGACGTCGGGATTGAGTTGCAGGTACACCGCGGGATCGAAGTCCGCTGGGAGTTTCGGCCTCGCGTAAGGCTCGAACGCATCAGGCATGCTGCGTTCGATCACGGCATGCTCGACCTCGACTCCAGAATAAATGTTGGGCTGTATGAAACCCGTGCTGGCATCCTTGATCTGTCGGTAGTGGGTCTGACCGAACGCCGGGTCAGATACCACAGGGGTGTAGTACACGCAGTTTTCGAAGTAATAGTGCGTGACCTGACTCCAACGGGTGCGGGTTGGATCGGATTGCTTCGAGCCGCCATGCAGCAGGTTCGAAGCCCAAATCAGTGCTTGCCCCTTCCTGGCGTGGAACGTTACCGGCGCGATTCCCGCTTTGCTGATCAACTGCTTCCAGAGGTTCAGGTATTGAGCGTAGTGGGCCGTCGGCTTGTGCTGCGTCGCCGAGCAGACGCCCATATGCTCGTTCACATAGGTCGGAAACTTGTGACTGCCCGGATAGTATTCGAGCGCGCCATTGGTGCCGTCCACGTCTTCGAGGGCGACCCATACGCCGCACATGAAGCGCTCGGGAACGCACGAAAAGTGTATGGCGTCGTTGTGGATAGCCTGCTGGGTTCCGACAGGAAAGTTCAAGGTCTGAAATGGGATGGCGCGGCGCCCGTAGAGCTGGAAAAGAAGATGAAGAATCTGTGGATTGGAGGCCAGCGATCTCACGTCCGCGTCGTTCTCCCACGCGTCCTGCACTCTCATGCCGTCATTTTTATACCAGAGCTCGTCGCGCCAGTGGTCGAAATCAAACCTTCCATGGAATTTCGATTTGATTCGCTCCGCGCGAGCGTCGAACTCGGGATCTGGAAAATCGATAATCGCAAAGCCATTCTCACGCAGTTGTCTGGCCACACGTAAAACGTTTTCAGATGCCTCCTTCTGGGCGAATAGCTCGTCGAAGAACGGCGATTCGACATCGGGAACGCCTGGCAACGGATTCACGAACGAAGTATTCATGTTGGGTATCGGCAATGTTTATGTTGCGAATGACCACCGACGCAGTCTAGCACGTTGGTTTTGCCGCACCACCCTTCCCTTGTCGTCACTATGCGCAGCGCCGCTCGCGACCGGGCCATCACGCTCGTCAATCGCTAAGCATCGGCAAACGCATGTGTTTGACTCGGCGGTCGCGCCACGCGATAAGCGTTAGGCGATTCGCCAAATTCCTTTCTGAACTCGCGGCCAAGGTGAGAAGCGTCCGAAAAGCCGCACGAGGAAGCAATGTCAGCGACCGTGCGGTCCGAACCGGTAAGCAGCCACGATGCCATTCGTATCCGAATCTGTCGTGCATACGCCTGGGGCGACTTGCCTGTCTGCGCCGTAAACAGACGTTCGATCTGACGGACCGACATCTCGAGACGTCGCGCCAGTTCAGCCATGCAAAGCGGCTGCCCGATGTGCTGCTCCATCAGCAGGATTGCGCGCCTTACCTTGGGATGCGTCGCCGGTTCGAGCCCCGGTGGGTATGGCTGGGGGGCGTTTCCCTTTTGTGCATCATCGACGAGCATGATACGCAGCGCCTTTTGTACGATCGTCGCCTCAAAATGTCGCAGCAAAATAGCTGCGGCAACGTCGATGGAAGCGCGCCCGCCCGAGCACGTAATGCGACGTCGGTCGATGACGAAGAGCCGGTCGGCAACGAGATTGCGTTCGTCCACGCCAGGAAAACGCTCGACGAAGTCCCAATAGTGAAACCAGCTCACACACATCCGATATCCGTCCATGACCTCGGCGCGCATCAACGCAAACACCCCAGTGCAGATTCCGACCAGCGTCGCTGATGTTGCCGCTGCATCATGAATGAACTGAATCGTGGCTTTGCTTGCGGGCGGTCCCGAGTGCAACAATCCACCGACGACCACGACGTAATCGAAGGACCCCGCCTCATCGAAAGTCGTCCACGGCGTTACCTGAATTCCACAGCTTGCTCTGACTGGAACCAGCGACTCCCCGACGATGGTCCACGAACAGCGAACGTGTCTGCTCATGTCGCTTTCATCGCTTGCCAACCTGAGCACATCCACGAACCCCGAAAATGCGGTTAACGTGAAGTTGGGCAGCAGCACGATTCCAAAGCGAAGTGGCCGCGTGGCACTGGCTTTGGGGCTCATTGGATCGTTAAACATGAACTGCCTGCATTAATGCTTGCTGAGTTGGCCGCGACCATCATGCAACGACGTTCGCACGTTCCGCGACCGAGATCCGCACGCCTTATTTCGTCGTTTCGGCCTCGACACCTCGCCATTCGCGCATCATTGCGCCCACTTCCTCCCCGAGCCATGCGCGGAACTGAAGGTATTCCGGACGAAGTTTTGCGTTCTTGTGCGTGATCAAGTAATGATGCCGGTCGTGAAATTCCAGCGCGTTTTGTACCGGACGAACCAGTATCCCTTGCTCGACCTGGCGGTGAACGAGGTGATGCCAGCCAAGCAGGGTGCCCTCGCCAGCTTCAGCTTGCGATACCAGAAGTCGATAGTCGTTGCTTTCCAGGCGTTCGTTCTCGACCAGTTTGTCCGGACCATCACCTTCCTGAAACCAGTTTCGCCACACGGACCAGTCGACGTGTTCGCAAATCTGGGCTCGCCCCAACAACGAAAGATTGAGCGTGGCGTGCGACAGAAGGTCCAGCGGTTTCACGTACCTGCCTTGAAAATGACGCTCGTAAAACGACTGGCTGCAGACCGGATACACGACATCATGAAAGAGCGGCTCGGTTTCGTATTCCGGTTCGCGTGGCGGATTCTTGGTGATGATGATGTCCGGTTCCATCAGATCATCGAGTTCCATGAAATGCTCCGTCACCATCACGTGCAACCGGATGTCTGGAAAGCGCTTGCGGAACGAGGGCAGCCTGAACGACAGCCATAGCGCCGAGAAAGTGTGCGAAACGCACAGCGTCAGCGCATGTTTGTCGGTCCGGCGTACCGCCTGTGCCGCCTCGGCGATGTTCATGATGGACAGATAGGACGCGTTGTACAGAATGCGCCCCGCGTCGGTGAGCGCGATGTGCCTTCCCGTGCGCTCGAACAGCGCAACTTCGAGCGAGTCTTCGAGTTCCTTGATTTGTCTGCTGATTGCCGCCTGCGTAACACACAGCACCTCGGCTGCCTGTGTGAAGCTTTCGTATCGAGCGGCCGTGACGAAGCATTTGAGCGCCCGTAAAGACGGCATCTGAGTGAGCAATCGGTCGGCAAACACCTGTTTCTTTTGCATGGCTATCACCCTGTGAAGCGGAAGCGCCCGGGCGGCCTGAAGATAGCGCCGTGAACGCCGCGCACTGCCCCTGACAGTGCGTCGAACCCACGTCCGAGCCAAAGCGCTCTCGCGCAGAAATGGTTTGTGAGTCTTCGGGTTAGCTGACGAGAGCAGGCAGCCAATGTCAGCCGCCCCATCTGTCTATATTACGCTTCGCGGCTGCCTGCTATGCGTGCCCCTGGATTCGCTTCAGCACCCCATCAAGGGCCTCCTTGTACAGATCGTATGCCCCTTGACGACTGAGTTCGCTGTGCATCTGCTCATTGATGCCGCCAGGTGTCATGCTTTGCGCGACCATCGCTGAGAACGGTTGTTTCGTCTGGACGGATTCAATCCAGCTTCAGCCAGGTGGTCTTCAGCTCGCAATACTGGTCGTGCGCATAAACGGACTTGTCACGACCGCCGAAGCCGGATTGCTTGAAGCCGCCGAATGGCGTCGACAGGTCGCCTTCGCCGAAGCAGTTCACCGTCACCGTACCCGCGCGGATACGAGCTGCAATCTTGTGCGCGTGATTGACGTTGTCGGTCCACAGCGATGCGGCCAGTCCGTAGCACGTATCGTTGGCAATCCGCACCGCTTCGTCGACATCAGCGTATTCGATAAAGCAGACGACAGGACCAAAGACCTCTTCACGTGCGATGCTCATCTCCGGCGTGACGTTATCGAAGATGGTCGGCTCGACAAACCATCCGCCCGTGCCAGTGCGAGTGGCCTTGCCGCCACAAACCAGGCGCGCCCCTTCCGACTTCGCCTTCTCGATGTGCGCGAGCACTTTTTCATAGTGCTTTTCTTCAATCAGAGAGCCGAGCTTCACCTCGGGGTCGAGCGGGTCGCCCGTCTTCCATCCTTCGAGAACGGCCTGTACCTTATCGAGCAACTGCGCCTTGGTGGCAGACGGAACGAGAATCCGCGAGCCCGCGCTGCAGTTCTCGCCCATGTTCCAGAACGCGGCGGCCACCGCCTGCTCAGCAACAGCATCGAGATTCGCGACGTCGGGAAGCACCACTTGCGGGTTCTTGCCACCGCATTCCAGCACGACCCGCTTAAGGTTGGTGTCGGCGGAATAATGAAGGAATCGCTTTCCCGTTTCCGTCGAGCCGGTAAACGCAACGAGGTCGACGTCGGCATGTCGGCCCAATGCCTCGCCTGCGCTTTGGCCGAAGCCGGTAACGACGCTAAACACACCCGCAGGCACGCCGGCTTGCAACGCCAGGTCCGCGATGCGCAACGTGGATAGAGACGTCTGCTCCGCGGGTTTCACGATGACGCTGTTGCCGACCGAAAGCGCCGGACCAATTTTCCACGCGAGCATCAGCGCCGGGAAATTCCACGGCAACACTGCGCCCACGACACCAATCGGTTCACGGGTAATCATGCTCACGACGCTCGCGCCCGACGGCGACAGCGCGTCGTATCGCTTGTCGGTGACTTCCGCATGCCAGCGGATGCATGCCGCCGACTCCGGGATGTCCAGTCCCATGCACTCGCTGATTGGCTTGCCGGCCTCGAGCGCCTCGAGAAGCGCCAGCTCTTCGGCGTTTTCCTCAATCAGTTGCGCGAGACGCAGAAGCACTGCTTTTCGCTCTGCGGGTGCTGCCTTTGACCACACTCCGGACTCGAACGCATCCCTCGCCGCCACGACTGCCCGGTCGATATCTTTCGATTCGCACTTCGCAATCCCGGCCAGTACTTTTCCCGTCGACGGATTCAGGGTCTGGAATGTCTCGTTCGATGCCGCCGGACATCGTTGCCCGCCGATAAACGCTCGTCCGTCCAGCGACAAGTTCTCTGCCCTTTGCTTCCATTCCTGATAGCTCGTCATATCCTGTCCTCACAGATTTAAAGCTCGGCTCCCGCCGAAAATTCCTTCATCCAGATAGCCGCGGTGACAGCGACGTCGGCAATGGGACGAACCGGCAGCGAGCGCGGATGCGGTTGATTCAATAGCTGGTGAACGAGGTCGTTGTCGTGACCGAGTGCGTATTCGGCGATCAGCTTCCCTGACGCGGAGCCCCTGCTCAGACCCAGACCATTGCACCCGACGGCTTCGAAAACACCATCGCCACGGCGCCCAAAAAGTGCCCCGTTGTTGACCGACAGACACAGCGGCCCGCCCCAGGTGTACTCGAGCTCAACGTCCTTCAGCATCGGAAAGCGCCGCTCGAACGAGCGTTGATGCAGGTTCTTCGCCTTCGCGAGATCAGCTTCCGACAACTCGAGGCTGGGCCGGAACGCGAAATGATTGCGAACGCAGATGCGGTCGGTAATCAGACGCCGCACAGTCGAACCCATCGGGTCGGCCGGAATCAGTGCCCATGAGCGCGTGCCGCCCAGTTGCCGCACTTCGTCCGGCGTCATCACACGGGTCATCGACGCAAACGTGTATACGGGCAACAGACCGTTCGGATGCCCGCCGAATGTCGCCGCGTAGGCATTGGTGCAACGAATCACGCGCTTCGCCACGATTTTCCCTGCGGCAAAGCTCAAGACTTTGTTCGCCCCCTGTTCCTCGATTCCCTTCACCGCGCTGAGCTCGAATACCTTCACATTTGCCGGCAGAGTCGCGGCAAGGCCACGCATCAGGGCTGCCGGCTGGACTGTGCTGCATCCTGGCGTGAAGAGCGCTCCGTGGTAAAACCCGGTGCCAGTCACCTTCGCGATAGCGGCTTCGTCCAGCCATTCAAAGTCTTCCTCGATGCGAGCGAGTCCGTCGGCGAAGTGAGTCAGTGCCGCGTGACCCTTCCTGTTCACCGAAGCATGGAATTTGCCGTCATCTCGCCAGTCGCAGTCGATGCCCTGTTGCTTCACCACCGACCGTACGTAGTCGATACCGTGGCGTTGCAGTCGAATATCCGCCTTGTCCGCCTCAACGCTTCGCGAATAGCTTTCGCTGCTGATGTCATGCGGCAAATCGACGAAGAACCCGGAATTGCGTCCGGCTGTGGTGCGCCCAATACGGTCGGCCTCGACGAGTGCTATCGAGGCGGCGGGCGCCAATTCAGCCAGCCGCCGGGCAGCGCATAGCCCCGTGATTCCACCGCCGATAATCACCCAGTCGAATCGCCGTACAGACGAGACGGTATCGGCGGGGCGAGGCGGCGGCAGACTTTCCCACCACCCGTTCACCCCATCCGGAGCCGGGAAGCGCGCGAATTCCAGGTTCGAGGCCATGAACGTTACTGCGCGTCGCGCAACAGGGGTTGAACCAGCCTGGAGAACGCGCTGCGCTCGTCTTCCGATAACGTGCCGAGCGGCGCCCGGGCGACACCGACAGGCATACCTGCCAGCTCACATCCGTATCGAACGTATTGAATAAACTTCCCGCTGCGCTCCAGCAGTTCGAGCACAGGCAGCAGTTGGGCCATCAGCTTGCGGCCGGATTCGAAATCATTGCGCTTTACGCACGCATCGAACAGCGCGGTGTGAGCTTCCGGCAGGAAGTTGGACGCGCCTCCGACCCAGCTCTTTACGCCCCAAACGAAGAACTCGAGCGCCTGGTCGTCCATGCCGCAGCTCAGCACCAGCCGGTCGCGGAAGTGCGTGGCAAGGTGATGCAAATGCGAAATATCGCCGGTGCTCTCCTTCATCGCGACGAAGTTCGCGCGTTCGAGCAGCTTTTCCAGCACGGCATCGCCAATATCCGTTCCCGTGCGGGCCGGGAAGTTATAAAGCATGATCGGCATGTCCAGACTGTCGTCCACCTTCAGCATGTGGGTCAGCAGTTCTTCCTGCGTCGGCTGGGCGTAGTACGGCGCGGCAAGCAGCAATGCAGGCAGACCTGCGCGCTTCGCTTCCTGCCCGAGGCGAATGACTTCATTCGTCGTAGTCGCGTTGATGCCGGCCGTCAGATACGTTTTGCCGCCTGCTGCTTCGGCTACGGTGTTGAACGTCCGGACACGCTCGTCGAAACTGAGCGCGTAGTATTCGCCCGTGGTCCCGCCGACTCCCAGACCCGCGACACGCCCCGCCAGCTTGGCAGCATGCTTGCCGAGCAATTCGTAATTGATTTCGCCGTCCGCCTTGAACGGCGTAACCAGCGGCGTATGTACTCCCTCGAAGCTCATGTTGGTTCTCTCTTCAAATAAGGAATGGCAACGTTTTCCGACGACTTCTCGAAGTCATTTCGCTCTCTTGTGGGTTAAACGAGCGCGTCCGCATGTGAGTAAATCGGGAACTGGTTGCAGAGGTCTCGCACGCGGCCGCGTACAGCACGCTCGACCCGTTCGTCGCCGTCGGGAGCTTGTTCGAGTGCGGCCAAAACCTCCAGAATCATGTGTCCAACCTGCTCGAACTGCTCGGTTCCAAAACCGCGAGTGGTACCTGCAGGTGTGCCAAGCCGGATTCCCGAAGTGACGGTTGGGTTCTCCGTGTCGAATGGAATACCGTTCTTGTTGCAGGTGATGCCCGCACGCTCGAGTGCCTTTTCAGCCTGCGTACCGGTCAGGCGCTTCGAGCGCAAATCAACGAGCAGCAGGTGGTTGTCCGTTCCACCCGTCACGAGGTTCAGGCCACCCGACTTGAGAACGTTGCCGAGCGCATGTGCGTTACGCAACACCCGGTCGATATACGCCGAGAATTCCGGACGAAGCGCTTCGCCGAAGGCCACCGCTTTACCCGCGATGACGTGCATTAGCGGACCACCTTGCAGGCCTGGGAATACGGCCGAATTGATTTTCCTGGCAATGTCGCCGTGGTTCGTCAGGATGAACCCGCCTCGCGGACCGCGAAGCGTCTTGTGGGTAGTCGACGTCACCACATCTGCGAAGCGAATAGGATTCTCGTGCCGGCCGGCTGCAACGATGCCCGCGATGTGCGCCATATCGACCATCAGTAGCGCGCCAACGCTATCGGCAATCTCGCGGAATTCAGCGAAATCCAAAGCGCGTGGATAGGCCGAATAGCCCGCGATAATGAGCTTAGGACGGTGCTCTTGGGCGAGCCGCCGAACCTGCTCGTAGTCGATGCGGTACGTATCCGGGCTTACGCCGTACTGGACAGCGTTGAACCACTTGCCGGAAAGTGCCGGGCGGGCTCCGTGCGTCAGGTGGCCGCCCGCATCGAGCGACATGCCCATCACGGTGTCGCCCGGCCTCACGAGCGCCAACATCACAGCGCCGTTCGCCTGCGCTCCCGAATGAGGCTGCACGTTCGCGTATTCGGCTTCGAACAGGGCTTTGACGCGGTCAATGGCGAGCGCTTCCACCCTATCCACGTGCTCGCAGCCGCCGTAATAGCGCTTCGACGGGTATCCCTCGGCGTACTTGTTGGTCAGCACGGTACCCTGCGCTTCCATCACCGCAGCCGAGACGATGTTTTCGGACGCAATCAGCTCGATCTGCGTTTGCTGCCGCCGCAACTCCAGCGCAATTTCTGATGCGATAACCGGGTCGCGGCTCTGGAGGGTTTCAGCAAAAAAGTGTGAGTTCTCGTTCACGTGTTCACTCCGGATCAAATCGTTTGAAGCAAGACTTGCAAGTACGACAGTTGACGCGGGCAATGGCCGACTCACCGCGAACGGGACGAACTCCACTCGCTCCCGGCGAAATCGCCCTTTGCCTACTGCTGCAACCAGTCCTTCAGCTTGTCAGGATGTGCGTCGACGAATTTTTTCGCTGCGCTCGCATAGTCGTTCGTGGTATTGCCTTCGTACTCGATCGATTCGACGTCAGCGAGCGTCAGCTTGAAATGCTTGAAGAAGACATCAGCACGGGGATACTTGGTTGCGAACTGTTTGGACGCGAAGGCGTGAACCTGCTCCTCGCCACCCAAGGTGCCTTTCGGGTCCTTCAGATAACGCATCTGCCACTTCTGGAAAAGCCAGTGGGGACTCCACACCGTGGCAACCACCCATTGCTTCGACTGATAGGCCCGCGAGACGCCAGCGAGCATGCCGGCCTCACTCGACGACTGCAGGTTGTAGCCGTTGAGGTCGTAGCCCTTGATGGTCTTTTCTGACGCCTGCATCAAGCCACCGCCCGGCTCAATGCCGTCGATCGTCCCATTCAGCCTGGCCTTGACGTCCGGCTTGTTGAGGTCGGAAATGGACGACAGTTCCGACTCGGGAACGTACGCCGGCACGGCCCAGCCGTTCCTGCCTCCCGTGTAGATGACGCCGACATCATCCATATCGTTCTTGTACCTCGCGTAATAGGCCGCGTGGGTGACCGGCAGCCATCCTCCCACCATGATGTCGAGGTCGCCACGCGCGACGCCCTGATACTGAATGCCGATATCCGCCTGCACAAACTTGACCGGCTGCTGAAGCCTGGTCTCGAGCACGTATTTGGCCACGTTCGCAACGGCCAACACGTCTGCCCAGTTTGTTACTGCCATCTTGATTGGTTCGGCCCCGACGGCAGGCCCAGCGCCGACGCTCATGGCAACGACTGCCGATATCGCTACTTTCGCAATAAGCGACTTGAGCAGATGGCTTTTCATATCGCACTCCTACGTGAAGAGAAAATCATTTGAATATTCGATGGACTCGGCTAAACGACGGGCCCGGTACTTAATCTAGATACTGCCTTTGCTGATCGCACCGCACCGGCCGTGCAATCCGCGGCAACAGGTGGTCTCCGTCAGGTATGAGCCGCCGCGCCTGTGCCGGCTTTTGCTGCTCGCCCGCTGCGTTTTGCTTTCTTCGCCTTCATGCCGAAGCTTTCGGTCAGGCGATCGAGCACGATGGCAAGCAATACGACTCCGAGGCCACCTTCGAAGCCGATCCCGATGTCGAGCCGTTGAATGCCGCTCAGCACATACTCACCCAAGCCACCGGCGCCAATCATCGATGCGATGACGACCATCGAAAGCGCCATCATGATGGTCTGGTTCACGCCGGCCATGATGGACGGCAGCGCGTTCGGCAACTGGATTTTCCAGAGAAGTTGCATGTCCGTGCTGCCAAAAGAGCGCCCTGCCTCCAGCAACTCTTCCCGCACCTGCCGGATACCCAGCGTGGTGAGACGCACGACGGGCGGCATGGCAAAAACGACAGTGGCAATCACGGCTGGAACACGTCCCAATCCGAACAGGATGACGGCCGGAATCAGATAGACAAAGGCTGGCATCGTCTGCATGAAATCGAGCAGTGAGCGCAAGACCACTTCTACCCTCTTGTTCCTTGCCCCCCAGATACCCAGTGGCACACCAACGACCAGACTGAAGAATGTTGCGGCAAAAACGAGCGCGAGCGTGGAGACGGTTTGAGTCCACAGTCCCATGTAATGGATCGCCGACAGCGCAATGCCCACGAACACCGCAAACACGATGCCGCGCCGCCATAGCGCGAAAGCCACGAAGATGACGAGCATGGCGACGAATGGGATGGCGCCTAGTCCGTCCTCCAACAGTTTGACCACTGCTCCTAGCGCCGCAGAGAATGCGTCGAAGCCGCCCCGGAAATGCTGAAAGAGAAAATTGACGGCGTCTTCCGCAAACTTGCCGATGATTGACGAATTCATGCTGCCCTCCGTTCCATAACCTGCTTCAGTATCGTCCGGCAGGACACGACGCCTGCGAGCTTTCCGGCCGTATCAGTGACGGGTACGTCGTGTTCCTGACTCAATGCGATGGAAGCGAGTTCGTGCAAGTCCGCATCGAGTGAAACCGCATTCACATCGCGGAGCAGCGCGTCCCGTACCGGACGCGTACCCGCCTTGTGAAGTGATGCTGGCGTGACACAGCCCTGATATCGACCTGCCCCGTCGCATACATAGCCGCATTCCATGCCGCTATCGATGAGATGATTGAGGTAACGCTCAGCGGACGTGCCGATGTCGCAAGACAGCAGCCTTCGGTCTACCCCGGTCATCAGCGTGGAAGCCCTGAGAAAGCGGGAGACGTCGACATTGCGGAAGAAGTCCCGCACGTACGCGTCTACAGGCGACTGGATAAACTCGGCAGGTGTGCCGACCTGAATCAGACAGCCGTCCTTCATGATGCCAATCCGGCCGCCAATCTTGATGGCTTCCTCGATGTCGTGCGAAATGAACACGATGGTCCGCTGCTCTTCCTTCTGTAGCCGCAAAAGCTCGTTCTGCATTTCGAACCGTATCAGCGGATCGAGTGCCGAGAACGCCTCGTCCATCAGAAGCACCGAAGGGTTCACTGCCAGTGCGCGTGCAAGGCCGACGCGCTGCTGCATGCCGCCGGACAATTCGCTGGGAAGCAGCTTTTCGTACGAGCCCAGACCGACTCCCGTCAGCGCGGCACGCGCGATTTCGTACCGTTCGGCCCTCTTCAGACCAGCGACCTCGAGTCCGTACGCGATGTTGTCGAGCACCGTGCGGTTCGGCAGAAGCGCAAACGACTGGAACACCATCGCCATCTTCTTGCGGCGAACTTCGCGCAGTTCCGAGGTGGACATCGGTGCGATGTCACGGCCTTCGAGAACCACCTGGCCGGACGTGGGTTCAATCAGGCGGTTGAGCAGTCGAACCAGCGTCGATTTACCGGAACCCGACAGGCCCATCACCACGAAGATCTCGCCCGCCTTGACGGTGAGACTGACGTTATTGACTGCAACCATGTTGCCGGTCTTTTCGAAAATATCGTTCCGACCGAGACCTTGCTTCACGAGGTCAGCGGCACGCTCTGGCTTCGGCCCGAAGATTTTCGACAGATTCTTGACCGAAAGAATATCGGTCCCGGAGACTGCGATTGGTTTCGCTGCGGCGGAAGCGTCTTCCGCGTTGATTGCACCGGGATGGACTACGTCTCCTGGTGCGAACGTCAGGTTTTGGGCCATTCTGTCATCTCAACTGGCAGGTTCAAAAAATTGAAGCGCGTGACGTATCGACCTTTGCAGGGCCGCCACTTGCGTGTCTCGCTTCTTTTAGCCGCCTCCGAGCCAGTTTCATCGCAGAAGTGCGAATGCAAGAGCCGAAAGCAAACATCGCAGCGCCATGCAATTGAACGAAACGCTATTTTTCGCGTAGGGCGCAGAATAATCATGCGCCGTCATCGCGTTCAATGGTGCCTAATGCATGTATTGCAGAGTAGCGCGTCAAATTGCACTACCCAGCTACATTTTCTGGGTACTTTTCCATACCTTTGGTAATGGGGCGCTTTTGTGTAGTTTTCGCAGAAAAGCGCGACTGCACGTGGAATTCGTTTGAAGTCAAAGCGGGCTTGGGTTTGCGGCTGACCATTGCCGGCAGAAGGAACAATCCGAACATTCGAAGCTTACAAAGCTTGGGACGCCGTATAGGGGAATGTCCTAGGTCTATCGGAATCCTGCGTAACTTGCCTATCGAAAAACTGATGGAACGGAACGCGAGCAGAAGAAGTGCGACGAGCGAATCGTCCCCCGAAAGGGAGGGATTCCAGCCCCCCCAAATCTCGCTACGATGGTTAAGACCGGGAGGGTGTCATGGACAATCTGTTTTTTCGCCGCGTTCTGCTGGTCGAAGACGAAGGGCTAACGCGCTCGGCGATGAAAAGCCTGATCCTCAGTTCGGAGCCGACGCTCGATATCGATGAAGCCGGCAGCTATGAGGAAGCCGTCGAACGGTTGCAGCGCGACGCTTATGACCTGATCTTTCTCGACTATCAGCTAGGGCGCGAGCACACCGGGCTCGAGTTGTTGCATTGGGTGCAGCAGCAGGAACTGTCGTTACACGTCGTGATGCTCTCCGCGCGCGACGATCGCGAAACGGTGCTCGACTGCATCAAGAATGGCGCGGGCGGCTTCATTTCCAAAGCCAACGAAGAAGGCGGCGCGGTATTTCGCGAGGCCCTGCAAACAATTCTGAATGGACGTGTGTACCTGCCCAATAGCGTGCTCGGCAAAGGCGGACACACACCACAAGCGCCGGCGCCCAGCAAAGGCATTCCGATCGACTCGCTGAATCTGCCGCCGCGACTCGCGCAGACCTTGCGCTACGTGCTGCATGGACTATCGAACAAGGCGATCGCGCGAAAAATGAGCATCACGGAGAACACCGCGAAGGAGTACATCAGCGATCTGTTGAGCCGCTTCAACGTATCGCGGCGCACTTTCCTGATCGTCGAGATGGCGCGCCGCGGTATCGAGATTCCCACCGCCGCGCAAGCATCGGCAAGCTGAGGCGCTGGTTATACGCAAGCGCTGTGCGCGACTGCTAAACGACACTGCGTTGACGGCTGGCCAGTTCGACCATGCGCGCCGCCAGCGTATCGGCGGAAAGCGGCTTGCTGAGAATGCAACGCTCCGGTAAAACGCCCTGCGCATTGATGCCGGCCTCGCCGGTAATGACGAGACACGGCACCGGCCGCGGCAATTGCGCCGCGATCAAATGGACCACGTCGTGCGCCGTGTGACGCTCGGGCAGCCGATAGTCGGTAATCACAAGATCGGGCAAGCGTTCGATCGTATGCGCCAAGGCCTCCAGTTCAGCGAGTGAATTCGCGGAATCGAACAACACGCCCCACTGCCCGAACAAGGCCTCGGTCGACGCGCGCACCAGCCTGTCGTCTTCGACCAGCAGAATATACAGGCCGCGCAACGAAGCCCGCGAAGGCGCGACGTCCGTAATCGGTACGGTCACTTCGGTGCCGGCTTGCGCAACCGGCAAACGAATTGAAAACCGCGAGCCTTTGCCCTCGATCGACTTGAACTCCATCCGGTGACCTTCCATCAGCGACACCGCGGCATTCACGATCGATAGCCCGAGGCCCAAGCCTTTTTCCCGATCGCGTTCGGGATTGCTGATCTGCACGAAGGGTTGGAAAATCGCGTCCCAATGCTTCGACGCGATACCGATGCCGTTGTCGACGACATCGACGCGCACGTAATTTCGCATGCGCACGATCGCGACGATGACGGCGCAACGTCCGGCCTTCTCGCGATCCGCGTATTTGATGCCGTTTGAAACGAGGTTGCTCAGCACGCGCGGAATCCAGTCAGCGTCGGTCCTGACCATCGCGCAGTTGCGGCCGCCGCGCGAGTAGCGCAGCTTCACGCCGAGACTCGCCGCGAACGGCTTCAGTTGCTCGACGACATCCTGCGCGACGCGGTCCAGATCGACACCCGAATAGCTCGGTTTGACGTGGCCAGACTCGAGCTTCGACAGATCGAGCACGGCATTGAAGAGTCGCGCGCTCAGCGCCGAAGCCTTGCGTGCATCGCCTATAAGTGCGGTAGAAGTTTCGATGTCGTGCTTCGCAAGCGCCTCGTCGGCAGCCGCGAGGAACATGTTCAGCGCGTGCATCGGCTGCCGCAGATCATGCGCCGCCGCCGCGAGAAAGCGCGATTTGGCGCGGCTCGCCTGCTCGGCGGCTTCTTTCTGCTGCTCGCGCAACGCCATCAGCGCATCCGAGCGCGTCTGCTGCTCGCGCCGCGCCTGCTCCAGATCCTGATGCTTGCGCGCGAGTTCCACATTGGCACCTTGCAACGCGCCATTGCTGTGCGCAAGCGCCTGCACTGCGAGATAGCGATCGCGCACGTGCCGCTCGGCATTCACGTTCACGCTATGTCCGATCACCACGACGTTGGCGATGTAGAACATGCCCGCCCAGAAGAGGTCCGGATCGATTCCCTGCGTAACGAGTTGGGCCAGCAGGATCGCGGCGGTTGCGCCGAGCGTCAGCAGCAACGTCACCTTTGCGCGCAAACGCAGAAAACCGAATTGATGTGCTGATGCCGACATCGTTCTCTCCGTTCAAGTGTGGGTGTGCATCGAGAATACGCAGCCGCTACGGCGTCGTATTGAACGATCGTGGGTGAGCGTTCAGCCGCGGAGCACATTGCCCACAACCTGGAGCAAGCGTCCCAGCGAAAGCCGAAAGGTAGTCAAGTTGGGCGCCGCCCCCTCTGTCGCTTCTGGTCATCTGATCCGACGACGAGCTGTCGGGAAAAATGGGCACTGACAAAATCTACGAATACGCGCACTTTTGGCGTCATTTTTCGATTGCTGGGCCACACTATATGCAATTTGTTGGAATCCGAAACGTAGGTATCCAGTATGGTCTTCAAGCGCCCATCAGCGACCGCGTTCTTTACCGCGAAGTCCGGCACGCATGTGATCCCGCGTCCCGTCAGGACCATATAGAGCAAAACGTCCAGACTGTTGCATACCATCGTCAAGGGCAGCGACGAGCCTGTTGCGGTGAATGTCGAATGCCGCAGGGGCCATTGATAGAGACTCCCTGTAGTGGCCCAGCGATAGTGCAGACATGCGTGATTCAAAAGGTCATTCGGCTCAATGGGGGTTCCTTTTCTTTCCAGATAGGCTGGCGCAGCCACCAGACACGCTCGCCAGGATCCAAGCGGACGTGACACCAGCCGCGAGTCCCGAAGCGCGCTCCCTCGAATCACTACGTCAAATCCTTCGTCGATCACATCGACCAGTCGATCAGTGAAATCCAGATCGAGTTCAATGTCCGGATGGCCTTCCATGAATGCGGAAAGCACGGGCAGCGGAAGCCCCGCGGAAAGTGACAGCCCAACCCTCAGCCTCCCGCGTGGGTGTTGTGCCATTGCATTGAGTTCATCTTCGGCTGCCTGAACTTCCCCGAGGATACGTTTGCATCTTTCCAGAAACACTTCACCTTCCGACGTAAGACCGACGCTCCTCGTGCTGCGCTGAAAAAGGCGCACGCCAATGCGCTCTTCAAGTCGCGAGATGCTTTTACTGACGGCTGACGCCGAGACGCCGAGACTTCGCCCTGCTGCGGCAAAACTGCGTGTCTGCGCAGTCCGTACAAAGACATCCAGCCCTCCTAACACGCTCAAATGCTCCACGCTGCCTCCCAAGGATTTTATTAATGACGTTTTTGTCATCGCTGACAAGAACGGTACCCCCGTTAATCACGCCGGGTCAATGCGACTACGATGGTGTCGAAAGATCGCGCGCCTTTATTTGGATTCCGTTTAAACAGGAGAAAATCCACATGACTACCACTGAACATCTCGACGCTTACCTCGAAGCAATGGGCGGACGTCACGTCGAGGCGACAATGGCCCACATGGCAGAGAACGTTGTGCTCCGCAGCCCGATCGCCCCCACACCCTTCGCGGGAAAAGAGCGTGTCGCCGATGTCCTCGCCAAGCTTCTCAGCACTGTGGACGCCTTCGAACCGAAGCTCCTCCTGCGCGACAATGCCGACTTTGTCGCCGTCTTCACAATCAGATTCGGTGAGCACGTGATCGATGGCATGGATCACATGCATCTAAACGACGCCGGCCTTGTCGACCGCATGACCGTTGCATGGCGCCCGCTCCCCGCGGTTGTCGCTGTTCAGCAAAAACTCGCTCAAAAATTGGGAGGAGCGGCACTCATGCTAGTTCCCGCGGACCAATCTTCCTGACTAGTTAATGCCCGACCGGAACACGTCGAGGAATACTCAATCGAAACGCGCTGTGGTCGGCTAGCGCCACAATACGTCTGCCAGGTGGCCTAGTCGAATTCAGGTTGTCGATAGCAGGCTGCAGCGTGGCGGTATCGGTGCGCAACTGCTCGACGCAGTACGGAAAGTCGTGCGCGAAGCCGACTGCCCGCAATTTGTGCTCGACACAGGCCTGTACATGCCGCTTGCGCAACGCTTTTATTTCCGCAATGGGCTGCTTGCTCGAGGCTTGCATCTCGTCGAACCACTCACGCCTCTTTCCCATCCTGTGGAGTTCACGTCATGAAAATCTTGCTGATCAACGCCAGCCCGCACGGCGAGGCGAGCCACGGCTACCGCTTTGCCGCCGAAATCGTCGGCATGCTGCGCGAGCACGCCGCAGCCGCTGCATCGGCCATCAAGATGATCGTACGCGACCTGGCAGCCGCGCCGCTGCCACCGGTCTCACGCGACTACGCGCGCGCCATCACGTCGCGCATGCCGGATAAGTCGCAGTTCGATATTTCCGAGCAACTGATCGGTGAAATCGAAACGACGGATGCGCTCATTATTAACACGCCGATGCACAACTTCACGGTGCCAGCCGCACTCAAGCTGTGGATCGATTACACGCTGCGCATCGAACGCACGTTCGCCGCGACACCGGAAGGCAAGGTTGGACGGATGCACGACCGGCCGACCATCGTGATCGTCGGTTCAGGCGGAGTCCATAACGGCGAACACGCGCGGCAGCCGGATTTCCTGACGCCGTATCTACGCTACGCACTGGGCTCGATCGGCGTCCATAATCTCGAGTTTCTTCTCCTGCAGGGGCTTGTCATGGGCGAAGCAACGATAGCCGAGGCGCTCGCTGCGGCGCGCAATCAACTCACCGGCTGTTCGGTGTTCGCCTCACTTGCCGCACAGGCGGCAGGCAGCGCAAGTGTAGCGGCGCGTACAGCTGCGCAGTGCGCATAACGCACGCCGGAGGGGTTGCGTTATGGATGTCCTTTTCTCTCGTCGTGGCAATGGACACCACGCTACGCATTTGCGTGCGCCGCGCACGGCCATTCGCGTACCAGATCGAAAGCGGCGCCACCACGAGCCCTGCCCTGCGGACGCGAGTGGCGACGGCGACGTCGTTGACCGAGCCATCGGGGCCTTCGGTGAAGTGAAATACATGCATTGGGCTCCGAGGTTCGAAACAGCCGAGACGAACAATTAAAGCCTCTGCGCTTCGTATCGGGCTTACATAGTCCGCTTGAAAAACATCAACACCTTGATCCACTGATGGCTCGAGCTTGATCCCCGAGATTATTAAACCGCCAGACGTACGTCAGCGAGATGCAACTCATTTATCGATGTGCCATTCGTGACTTCTTTAGCCGTCTTCCCACGCTCGACCCGGAGGATTGCCGGTAGCAACACGCTATTCCTCGCAGCCGTCACTTCAGCAAGAATCGATATCGCGATTTCGGGAGGCGTGCGGCTGCCGATGTAGATCCCCGCCGGACCGCGTAACCGTGCAAGCTGTGTGTCGCTCAGATCGAACTCTTTAAGCCGCTCTCGCCGCGCAGCATTATTGCGCCGTGAACCAAGCGCGCCGACGTAGAACGCAGGTGTCTTCAGCGCTTCCATCAGCGCGAGATCATCGAGCTTTGGATCGTGCGTGAGCGTAATCATTGCACTGCGTTCGTCGAGTTTCATATCCAGGACCGTATCGTCGGGCATCGTGCGCACGAGCCTCGTGCCGGGCACATCCCATGTGTGCGTGTACTCCTCGCGCGGGTCGCACACCACCACCTGATAATCGAGTCCTATCGCGACCTGGCATAGGTATCGCGATAGCTGCCCAGCGCCAATAACGAGCATACGGTAGCGGGGCCCGTGAATCGTCGTTAGACGCCTCTCGTTGAAGTACACACCGTCAGTCGTGCTCGCTGGCCCAAGTGTGACTGCACCCGTTGTCATGTCTAACGTGCGCGCCACCAGTTCCCTACGACTGAGTGCTTCGTACAGGGGCTGAATACCGCTTTGCCGCGTAATCGGCTCAAGCACGAGTTGCATCGTGCCTCCGCAAGGCAATCCGAAACGACGCGCCTCCTCGGCACTGATGCCATATTCGACCACTTCCGGTGTCCTCTGTGCGACGCCGTACCGACGCACCTGGTCGATGAGGTCATCTTCGATGCAGCCGCCCGAAATGGAGCCCACCACGTGACCGTCGTCGCGCAAAACAAGCATCGCGCCCTCCGGGCGAGGCGACGAACCCCATGTCTTCACCACGGTCACTAGCAGAATGCGGTGGCCTGCATCGAGCCAGCGCATCGTAGCGTCCAGCACCTCGAAATCAACACTGTTCATGCTCACACTTCCGTTCTGTATGTGGTACGCACCGTCATGCCATCATGCAAGTGGGCCTACTGACTGCCAAACGGCTTTTCGACCGTCAGCCTGTTGGTCACGGACGTCACGCCAGAAACGCCTTTCGTGATCTCCGTCGCCTCGCCGATTTGGGAAGCATCCGTCACTGTCCCGTCGAGCGTCACCGCGCCACCCTTCACGACCACGCTGACGTTGCCGGCGTTGATCTCCTTGTGCTTTACGATCGCCGCATAGACCTTGCGGCGCAGTAAAAAATTGTCCTTCAGGTTGCTCTTCGCGGTCATGCCGCCGGAAGCTTCGGTCACTGTGCCTTTCGACACGCCAAGCGCTTCGCTGTCGCTGGCCTGCGCCCAGACATGAAGGTATGTTGATCCGACCAGTAACCCAACAGCGATCTTTAGTGCTCTGCCTGTCTTCATTGAATGCTCCAGTTCGGCCGTGCCGGGATCAGAACGTATGGCGGATGCCGATCATCGCCGCGGTGCTTGAGGCACCCTCAGGAACCGGCGCGCCATAGGCGATCGTCTGGCTCATCTTGCCCCGGTTATTGACATGGCCAACCTGCACGTAAGCAATGGTGGCTCTCGACAAGCTGTATTCGGCACCCACCACGTACATATCCGATTGATTGGACGAAACGTTGCGATCCTTCAGGTAATAGAAGCCCGAGGTGACCTTGAGAAAAGGAGTGAACTTGTAGCCGAGCCCTCCGGAAATCATCTCGAAGTCGTCCTTACGACTGTTCGCCGGATTCCTGCCGATGCTGTATGACGTCGACACTGACAGGTCGCGGAACGTGTACATCGCGCCCAAATAGTAGAAACGGTTGTTATTGAGCCCCGTGGACGGCGCCGTGATGATCGCGCCGGCCGGTGTCGTCGTGAACGGATTGCTGTCGTGGCC
This sequence comes from Paraburkholderia sp. BR13439, assembly GCF_040948805.1. Lineage (NCBI taxonomy): Bacteria > Pseudomonadati > Pseudomonadota > Betaproteobacteria > Burkholderiales > Burkholderiaceae > Paraburkholderia > Paraburkholderia sp. BR13439. Next base: position 42,448 of record NZ_JBFPKN010000024.1, read on the forward strand.
GTTGTAGTAGGCAGCCGAGAGGTTCAGTCCGTAGTTCGAATACCTAAGCACCGCCGACTCGCGCGTGCCCCCCTGGAATTGACCCGCGACGCCACCCGGCGCGTATTCGAGCCCAAGCGATACACCGTAAAACTTCGGCGACTGGTAAACAATCGCGTTGGAGTCGTACAAGGCACCGATCGCTCCGTTTGTACTGGTGCCCTGCCAGCCCGCCGCCTGATTCATGCCAAGCCATGCGGTGAGGATGCTGCCGAAGAATTGCGCACCCCGTACGTCGGTGTCGGCCATCGCAAATATCATCGGCACGAACTGACGGCCGGCGTCGATCGAACCGAAGGGACCAGAGATGCCCAACGTCGATTGCTGGTTGAAGATTGCGGCGGAGCCCGGCGTGTCGGACAGGCCGAACTTCCCATTGGTGCTGGTGAATGCTCCCTGGAGCCTGAAGTTGACTTTGTAGCCGTCCCCGATGTCTTCGGCACCCTTGAGCCCCCAGAAGCTGGTGAACATTCCCGCGTCCTTGAGTTCGTACACGTGCCCAAGATTCACTTTCGACTGGAAATTCGGCGCGTTCGCGCTTTGATACAGCAATCCGGTATCGATGGCGCCATACAGCGTCACCGCCGATTGCGCGTGTGCCGCGACCGCCCACGCAACGAGCGTCGCGGCGGCTATCACTTTCAACTTCATGTTGTCTCCAATGTTGTATTTCTTCGCCGGATTAGTCCGGCGCGGTCACGACAAGGATCGCAGTGCGTGCCAATTGCCGATCTACGATCATTCGCACTCCTGATCGGGCATCCACGAAGCTTGTTGAGTGTCGAGGGTCGAACTTCCCCGTCGCCCTTTCAGCCAGTTTCCGGGCCAAAAAATATGGCAGCCAGCCCCATTCCGAATACGGTAGCGAGAGCGATTCCAACCGTGCGAAATCCCAGATTTGCCGACGCAGACGACACGATCAACGGTCCAAGCGCGGTGAACAGACGTGCCATGTTCCAGGCGAAGCCTTGGCCCGTGGCGCGAACATGGAGCGGAAAAAGCTCAGTCAGGTACAGCGCGACTATTCCAAATCCCCCCAATCCGAAAAAGCCGAATCCAAGCATCGCGACATAAAACGTCCCCAGTGTTTTCGCTCCGCCAAAAAGTGCAATGCCTGCAATCCAGGCACCTGCACAAAACACGGCATAGACAGTCCGTCTGGAAATACGCGGTATCAACGTGACGAGGAGCAGAATCGAAGCGAATCCAAGTACCGCTCCGACGTTAGTCGCCATGAACGCGATGCCCGTCTGCCTCGTGAATTCCGCGTTGCCGGCGGATGGGAAGAACTCTCTCAGCAATGTGGGAAAGAGGATGGATGCCCCCCAGCTACCGATCATCATTGCCGAGGCAATGAGCGTGCCCACCACGGTTCGACGACGCAACCGACGGCCAAAAATCTCGGATATCGAGCCCATCCTCGGACTTGCGTGGCGAATTGCGGCCGCCTGCGACTGCTCCCAACTAGTCGATTCCGGTGTGATGAACCGCAGCCCAAGGCTCGCGACTGCCGGTACCGCTCCCACGCCAAGCACCCAGCGCCATCCCGCACCTGACAGAAGGATCGCAATCGCGGACGCGGCAATCAGCCCTAGCACATTGGCAACCTGCATGACCTGGACAGCCTTCGCCCTGTGTTTTTCCGGCCAGGTCTCCACGACAAGCGCGGCGCCAGCGGCCCATTCTCCCCCTATTCCAAAACCCGCCAGCATCTGAAACGCGAGGAGTTGATGCCAGTCCTGCGCCAAGGCACCGGCCGCCGTGAATACCGAGTAGATCAGCATCGTGCCGAGCATGACTCGAGCTCGCCCAAATCGGTCGGCCAGGACGCCAAACAGAATGCCGCCGATGCCCCAGCAAACCAGTTTCGCGCCGACAATGAGCGCTCCGATCTGCAGGGCGCTGCCTTGTGAAGGCCCGAGCAGGTCGTGAAGGGCCGGCACCATGATCATGGTGAAAAGGTAGAGATCCATCGCATCGAACATCCACCCTATAAACGCGGACGCAAGGACAATCCAGGCTGCCTTGCCCACGACAGAAGCACCGACATTGCTCCTACGGTCTGTCGACTCGAACGTAGTCGAGTTCGTCTCCATCTGCTCATCTCCTTCGTTGTACTGCTTATAATTATGGAAGCACTCGCCCGCACTTCGATGCCATCGTGTGCCGTGCATCGCAAGGCTCAGTAGAAGCTGCTGCCTTTTTCCAAACCGGCCAAATTGAACAGAAAAATCAACGAAGAGAACTATGATGAATGCGCGCTGGCAAACCACTGCCTGCATTTTGCAACCACCGTTGCCCACAACAAGCCGAGCACGGTAATCTCGTTCGTTGAGCCCGCAGTGTTGTCGTTGCGTCTTGCCGCCACGGGTTCTCTTTCTCCAGTGGACGTTGAGGCGAACGCGTCCGCGTCGACTAAAGACGCCTCTGTTCCAGCCGGACGATCCGCGAGTTTCTTCAGCAAATTTGCCGCGAATTGGCGGACCATCTGTTCCGATACGGCGTTGATGATGCCAACCCCGCGGCCATACTGCGCCACCTGCCCCGCCATCTGCACAGTGGTGCGGACGTCGACCTGAGTGCCGGCGGCGCCACTGAACCGCGATAGAGAAAACGTGGTCACCGTAGTCGCCGATCCCCGGTTTTTGGTCTCCTGCCATGTCGCGTCGACGGTCGCCGTATATACGTCTCCAAACGGTGCGCTCAATGTGACCGTGCCGGCGAATTCCATCGCGATGGGACCCAGCCTGACGCGAATCAGCCCCTTATACGAATCTTTGCCGAGTGTGTCAGTCAGCGTCGCACCGGGAAAGCAGGACACGACCAGCGGCACGTCGAGTAGTGCCTTCCAGGTGTTCTCGATAGTCGAGTCGACCGAAAAGCGATTTACGATTTCCATACTTCCCCACCTTCATCCGTGTATTTCTCAAACAACCCTAATAAAACTTCGGCGTACGCATCGGGCGTATCGACACATGCGAGGTGCGCGGCAGCGACCAGCGTTCGTTCCTTCGCACCCGGGATTCCTTGTGCCAACTTCGCCGATACGGCTCTGGGTATGCTCATGTCGAGTTCGGCTTTCAGCACGAGCGTCGGCACCTCGATGTCGCGCAAAAGACCGGACACGTCATCCGTGGAAATGGCGCGCAATATTTCCAGGTAATCCGTTGAAGCCATGCCCGCAATCTGCTGCGCAAGTCGTTCCCGCTTCAGATATGGGGTGTTCCTGTGGAGGGTCTGCTCCACGTACATGCGCGCAAAGAGATGCATAGGCAGTTTTTTCAGCATCCCTTCGGCTGCGGCGAGCCGCTTTTCCACCGCGGGTCCTGAAACGCCGGCGTAAGCGCTCGACAAGACCATGACTGCAACGCGCCGCCCCAGCTTCGAGGCAACGCGTACCGCAGTCAGTCCCCCCATCGAGATACCCACCAGGGCAAAACAATCGAGACCGATGGCCTCCGCCACTGCGACGACGTCGTCGGCGACAGCGTCCGCATTCCACGCGCTTCGCTTCGTCGAGTCGCCATGACCTCGGGCATCGATCGCCACGACTCTGTAGTTCGCGGTGAGTGCGGGCAGAATGTCATCCCACAGCGCGCTCGATGTGCCGAGACTATGCAGCAAAACGACCGCGGGCCCATGGCCGACGTCAATATAGGCAATGCGTTCGCCGTCGACGGTCAGAGACCGCTTCTCGTGAGACGGCACGAACGGCGCGATCACGTCAAGGCGCGCCGCTATCGATTCCGCCAGAACGTCGGCGGCAAGCGTGGCAAGCTTTGGCGCATGCAGACCGGGCGACTCGCGCAGGAAGGTCTTGATGCCGCGTAATGCCTGCGGAGCCCGGCTGTTCATGAAGGCGATGAAATCGTCCAGCGCTTTGTCCAGTTCCCAAGGAGCGACCATTTCGCCGATGAGCCCAAAGTCCAAGGCGGTCGCTGCGTCGATGGGCTGGCCCGTTAGAACCAGACGCGAAATCGCTTTGACATGGACACGCGCGACGAGGACGGACATCAGCAGTGCAGGAGCAAACTGCTTCGCGAGTTCATCGGCCTCGAACTGGCTACGCATTTCGGCGACCGCATAGTCGCTCGCTGCAACGATTGCGCAACCGATACCCGAAGCGAGCCCTTTGACGAAGCAGGCAACAGGTACCGCACTCGAACGGATTGCCTCGTAGAGTGCGAGAATGGGCGCCGCACCCCGTGCCTTGATTGCGGGGCGTGGATCTTCCGTTGGGGAAAGCGCCGGCGGTGGCGATGCGGCCCGCCCTCCGCAGAAGTTCTCGCCCTCCCCGGACAAAACAATGGCCACGGTGCTCTCGGGAGGATCGCTGATCACCTGCGTGAGCGCTCGCATCATCGAGTCATCTAACTCGTTTTTGCCGTCAGCACTGCTCAGGGTGATATGCAGAACATTACCCTTCATCTTCAGCAGAAGATTTTCATGCATGCCGATCTCCTCGCTCATCGTGATTTCACGCCGGGTGACGGCATGCCTGGTACAAACTGCCGAACAACCCCCTGATTCTGGAGTGTCCTCAGTGCCTCGGCCTCAAGGCCGATGTACTCCCCGAGTACGATGTTCGTGTGCTCCCCCAGATGGGGTGGGTAACTCGCATCGGTATGCCTCGGACCATCAAACTTGATTGGATTGCCGGGCACGCGCACATGAGATCCCGCTCGACTGCGAAGCTCGACGACCATGTCTCGATGCGCGACCTGAGAGGCATTCAGTGCTTTATCAACTGTTTTAACCAGTGCGGCCGGAATCGAAGCCGAATTCAGCGAATCGAGCCAACTCTGCGCCGGTTCGTCACGGAAGCGCGCCTCCAGTATTTCCCATAGCGCCGCCTTGTTCACGAGCCGTGTGGCCGAATCCTTGAATCGCGGGTCGTGTATGAGTTGTGACAGACCGATGGCCTTGCACAGGTCCGCCCACATGCGTTCCGTGTTGGCGGTCACGACCAGTGAAACGCCGTCGCCACATTCGAACGCGCGGTAGGTCGGTATCGAATCGTGGCCTCGTCCCTGCGGTTCCGGTACGTCGCCAGACATCAGATAATAGGCACCTTGATAACAAAGCATCGCGATTTGCGCGTCGAGCATCGACACATCGACGAACCGTCCTTCGCCGGAAGTCTGGCGCTCGACCAGCGCAGCGAGAATGCCCATCACGCCATACATGCCGGCCGCCAGGTCGCCGATCGGGATGCCGGCGCGAACGGGCGCCCTGCCTGGCTCCCCAGTCAGACTCATGCCCCCCGACATCGCCTGCACGATCATGTCGTAAGCGGGTAGATCCCTGTCCGGCCCCGTCTGCCCGAATCCGCTGATACTGCAATAGACGAGCCGCGGATTGCGCGCGCGAAGCTCTGCCTCACCTAGTCCGAGCCGCTCCATCACACCCGGGCGATTGTTTTCCACAAGGACATCGAAATGCGCGGCCAGCTCCCGAACGAGTTCGGCTCCCTTCTCCGTCTTGAGGTCAATGACAACACTCTTCTTGTTGCGATTGACCGCGAGGTAGTAGGCGCTGTCCCCCTCGACGAAATGGGGTGGCACGCCGCGCGCGAGTTCCCCCCCTGGCGGCTCGATTTTGACGATCTCAGCGCCGAGGTCACCGAGGATTTGCGTTCCGAAGGGGCCCGACAGGAACTGCGTGAGGTCTAGAACCTTCACACCGCTCAGCGGACCAGTTTTCCCAGAGTCCATATCGTTATCCAGCAAGCTCTTCATTCAAGGTGTGTCAAGGGCGACGTCGCTGTACGCGCCGGCGGCATGCAGACGATCAAAGATCATTTCAGGCAGCACGGGTGTTTCGTCAAAACTGATTGACCATCGGCTCAGCGCATCCTCGATGGCACTGACGATCGCAGCGGATGCAGGAATCGTCCCGCTCTCCCCGGCCCCTTTGACGCCGAGAGGGTTGTTCGGCGAGGGAGAAACAAGATGCGCCATCTCTATGCGGGATGGCATGTCGAGTGCGGTAGGCAGCAGAAACTCGGCGAAATTCGTCGCAAGCGGCTGGGCATTCTCGTCATAGCCGTGGCGCTCGAGCAGCGTATTTCCGATCCCATGGGAAATACCGCCGATCACCTGCCCTTCGACGAGCATCGGATTGATCACGGTCCCGCAATCGTGTGCAACGCCATAGCGCAAGACCTTTACGTAGCCAGTCCCGATATCCACCTCGACTTCCGCGAATACCGCTCCGTTGGCATAGACGCTGGCTTTCGGGGAGAAATAATGCGTGACGGTCATGCCCGCATCCAGTCCGTCAGGCAGCGTGAACCCAGGTATCCCATACGACATTCGAGCGATTTGCCCGAGCGGCAACGCCTTTTCTGGCTGGCCTCGCACGCGTGCGGCGCCACCCACGATCTCGATCTGATCCAGAGGGACACGAAGGGCGTGTGCGGCGAGCCCCCTGATTTTTCCGGCGAGCTTGCCGCATGCGATGTGAATGGCATTGCCGGCGTTGACGGTGATCCGGCTCGCAAATGTCCCAATGCCCATGGCGAGCCTGCTCGTATCGCCGACGACTACCGTAATGGCATCCATCTCGACACCGAGCTGATCGGCAGCGATCTGGGCAAAGATGGTTTTCATTCCTTGCCCTTGCGCGCCGGCACCACCGACGTCCAGGTGTATGCGTCCGTCGTTTTGCAACGTGACTTCCGCCCCTTCATAGGGACCGAGGCCGCAACCCTCGACATAGTTGGCAAAGCCAATCCCGAGATACCGTTGCTGCGCGTGCGCGCCCTCCTGACGGGCGCGAAACGCATCCAGACCGGCAAGCTCGACTGCCTTTTCCTGAGTCTGCGGATAGTCGCCGGAGTCATACACCATCGGCGAACCGTCGCGGAATATCAGTCCAGTTTTGTACGGCAGCTGCTCCGGCTGTACGAAATTGCGGCGTCGAATTTCCAGACGGGCGAGGCCGAGATGGTCGGCTGCCGCATCGAGCATCCGCTCCATCGCGAATACCGCTTTTGGCCGCCCCGCGCCACGCACCGGCGTGGTGGGCACCATGTTCGTGCACGCCACTTTCAGCTTCACGTCGAATGCCGGGACGACGTACGGACCCAGCGACGAGGTCACCGCGATGATCGGCACGACAATGCCCCAAGGCACGTACGCACCGTTATCGTGGACCACGGAGCCGCGCACGCCGAGGATCTTTCCGTCCTGGTCGAGCGCCATCTCGAGATTCCACAATTGATCGCGCTCCTGGGTAATGCACAGGAAGTGCTCACGCCGATCTTCGGTCCACTTGACCGGCACACCCAGCTTGAGTGCCGCCGAGGCCACGACCAACTCTTCCGGATAGGCGATGCCCTTGGGACCGAAAGCCCCGCCGACATCCGGCATGATGACCCGGATTTTCGCTTCGTCGTAGCCGAGCGCTTGCGCGAGAAGACGTCTCTCGAGGTGCGGTGCCTGGCCCGAATTCCAGACGGTCAACTCGCCGGTACTGCCATCTAGCCGCGCGACGGTTACGCGGCACTCCATCGGGTGCGCAGTCCCGCGATGATGGAATATCTCGCGCTTGACCACGTGCGCGGCGCGCGCGAAGGCCGAGTCGACATCGCCGAAAGCAAACGGCATGTCGAGGAGGAGATTGGTCGGAACGTCGCTGTGAGCCCGTGGCGCATCCGGATCGAATATCTTCGTGATGTCGCTTGCGACCGGCAGTACCTCGTAGTCGATCTGCACCAGGTTGGCGGCGTCTTCGGCGATGTACCGGCTTTCTGCAAGAACAACGGCAATCGCCTCGCCGACGTAGCACACCTCGTCCGAGGCCAACGGCGACCACATGCGCGGCTCCGTCAGCATGTGAGTGGGTGCCAGGACCGGCAATGGCCGCCGATGTGCTTCATCCAGATCAGCGAACGTCCAGACATGCCGTACGCCCGGTACGGCCTCTGCTGCTTGCGTATCGACGTGTTTGATGCGGGCGTGCGCGTGAGACGATCGCACGAAACAGCAATGCAATGTTCCGGGAAGGAGGATATCGTCGACGAATTGCCCCTCGCCTTTGAGCAGCGCAGGGTCTTCGGTGCGTTTGACGGGTTTGCCGACATATCGCGCACCCACGGTCGAATCCGTGGGGGAATCGCGGTCCTTTGAGTGTGCCGTGACCAGTCCGAAAACGGGATCGGGCTCACCGCGCATTCGGGCGGCCGCGAGCAGCGCCGCTTCGACTATGGCCTGGTAGCCCGTGCAGCGGCAGATGTTCCCGCTGATTGCATCGCGAACTTCGGCCTCGGACGGGTCGGGGCTGGCTCGCAGAAACTCCGTTAGCGTGGTCAACATGCCTGGGGTGCAGTATCCGCACTGCAATGCATGGCGATCCTGAAACGCCTGCTGCAGGATGCCGAGCGTGCCGTCGGTATTCGCCAGCCCCTCTACGGTTGTGACTTTCCGCCCGTCGACCTGACCACAAAGCTGAAGGCAGGAGCGCATCGAACGTCCATCCACCAGTACCGTACATGCCCCGCAAACACCATGCTCGCAGCCGTAATGCGTGCCTGTTTTGCCAAGCTGGTGACGAAGAAAATCGCCGAGCGTCACTCTTGGGTCTATGTCGCAGGTCATTGCCTGTCCGTTCAGTTCGAAGGCAATCTTTTTTTGCTCAACGAATTCGATTCTCTGATCCATGATCCCCTCAGCTTGCGTTCAATGCACGAGCGAACGCGCGCCCAAGCGCACGCTCGGTCACGGTCCACGCGAGACGTTTCCGATATGCGGCACTGGCGCTCGTGTCACCAAGAGCGTCAATCCAGCTTGCTCTGCTGGCTGCTGCCTTTGCCAGACGGGCGCTGGGCTGCTGTCCCCGGAGGACGTCGTCAAGCTGCAGACGGCAAGGTTTGCTGCCCATCCCGCACAGGACCGCATCAGCGCGCCTGATCGCGTGATTTACGTCGACCGACACCATGGCCGCCGCGCCGACGATTGCAAAGTCCCCATGTCTGCGCGCGAATTCCTCGAACGCATATCCGTGCGGCTCGTTCCAGATACGAAGGCGAATCTGCGTCACCATTTCGTCCGGCTCGATTGAAGTAGTCATGAATCCGCACGCGAATTCATTAAATGGAATGCGCCGCTCTCCACGGGGTCCTACGGCGACGATCGTCGCATTGAAGATTTCGGCAAGTGCGGGCTGCTCCGAGGCCGGATCGAGATTGCAAACACTTCCGACAAAAGTGCCCCGATTGCGCGTCTGAATATGGCCGACCAATCGATAGGCCTCCACCATCAGTGGTGCGTATTGCTGAATCAAAGGAGATTGCTCGATATCCCGCTGGCGAACCAATGCGCCGATGCAGACCTCATCGCCTTCCAACGTTATCCCGTCGAGGCCAGGTATCGCGTTCACGTCGACCAGGTGGTCCACATACGCGTAGCGCATGGCCAGCATCGGCATCAGCGTCTGTCCGCCAGCGACGATGCGTGCGTTGTCCAGCGTGGAAAGTAGCTCAACGGCACGCGCCACGCTTTCCGGACGGTGCCAGGTAAAGGGTGCTGACTTCATTTCTCACCTTCCAAGAATATGTATCGCGCACGCACCGTGATCGAAGCCGTAAGTGCCTCCACCGGTGATGTGCGCCAGTCCGACTCGTGGACCGCGCGGCCTGTCTTGCCCGACCTGCCGTGCGCCGCAGCGTCCTTGCAACTGGCGTGTTATTTCGACAATCTGCGCGATCCCTGACGCTCCAAGCGGATGACCCCTGCAGAGCAGACCGCCGGACGGGTTGAACGGAATCCGTCCGCTTAGCGCCGTTTGACCATCTCTGATCAAACCCACCCCCTCTCCGTGGGCGGCAAAACCCAGTGCTTCGTAGTACAGCAATTCGGCGATGGTGAAGGCGTCGTGACACTCGACGAGATCGATGTCGGAAGGGCCGATGCCGCAGGATTCATAGGTTTCGGTCGCGCAACGCACCGTGACTTCGGGCGTCGTCATATCCCTGCCTGCCTGCATATAACGGCCCGACGTCAGATGGGACGCAAGAACCGTCACAGCAACTTGCCGATTGGCAATGGGAAGGTTGGAGGCTGCAAGCACCACCGCGGCTGCGCCGTCGCCGAGCGGGCAGCACTGATGCGAAGTCAGCGGCGCGGCCACCGGTCGGCTGCTGAGCACTTCCTCCACCGAGACGGTGCTGCGGATCTGTGCGTACGGGTTGAGCGCGCCATTCGCCCTGGCCTTGACAGCGATCTGCGCGAGATCGCCGGGAGATAAATCGTATTCATGCATGTATCGCTGTGCGCGCATGGCGTACAGCGCCGGCATCGTCAATCCGTTCGCCGACTCGACATCCTCATCGCCGAGGTCAAGTGGCCCGCCTCCGAGACGAGTCAATTGCTCTGCTCCAACCACGACTGCACAATCCACCGCACCCGCGGCAATCGCGAGGTAGGCTTGCCGGAATGCGCTCGCCGACGACGAGCAGGCGTTTTCGAAATTCGCCGCTTCGATGCCGGTCAGCCCCGTCTCCCGTCCGATACGTTGGGCAGCCAACGGACCACCGGATACCGTACCGCAATATATAGCGCCGACGCGTCGTCGATCGATCCCGGCTTCATCAAGTGCCTCGATGACCGCTGGCGCGGCGAGTTGGGAGAGACTCACTTCCGGGAAACGCCCAAAACGAATCATGCCCGTGCCGACGACGCTCACGCTCCTCAAACCGTTTGTCACGCTCATGAATCCACCTGCTGCGAAACTTTGCCGGGTGCGTTAAAAAAATAGATGAACTCGCTCTCTTGCCTGTTTGCCGGTTCCACTCGCAATTCGAGCTGCTGCCCCGTCTGTACGGCGCCAACCGGCATTTCGATACGCCCGAAAACCCGCAGACCATCGCTCAGGTCCACATACCCGACGGTGTAGGGCGTGTCGACGCCTCTTGGTCCGATATGCACCACGCTGTGGCAGTAGAGGGTGCCGATAGCCGGCAACGGCGACGCGACGAAGTCACGACCGCCGCATTGCGGGCACACGGTGAGCACCGGATAGATCTGCGTTTCGCAACCGGAGCACTTCGCCCCGAGTAATGACCAACCCTTCCTGCCTCTTACAACTGAGGCTGTCCCTAATCGTCTGAAACCGTTCACGCTGACTCTCATTCCTGTCCGCTTTAATGGTGTAGTGTGTAATACACTATACACACAAACAGCAGCGAGGAAGGTAGGGAAAACCCGGTGTACGCGGTTGCCTTCAGAAAGAATCGACATGCCGCCTGCTGGTCGGGAGCGCCGTCGCTATATGCTCTTACCGCTGCATCGGCAGGCGGTCAGTGCTGAGCGTGAGCCGCAAAGTCCGCTCGACCGCCTGATTCCGAGAACTCCTCGGAGATCTCGCTTGCTGGCGAGTTTCGCCAACGGCGGGCAGAATGCCTTGCAGACCGATAGTTTTGGAGCTTACAAGTGGCAATAGCGAAGGCAGGAAAGAAGACGCCCCACTCGCGGGCAGAGAATCACGCAGTGGGGGGAGTACAGGGGTATCAGCAGCGCGTCAGCAGGGAAAAGCGCGCGCTGATACTGGAGGTCGCAATTGCAAGTTTTCTGGAAAACGGATACGACGCGGCCACGATGGATTCCATCGGCGATCGCGCAGCAGTGTCATACGCGACGCTGTACAAACATTTTCCCGGTAAGGAGATCCTCTTCAGCGAGGCGATGGACCATCTCTTCCATCAATTGTTCGCGCGCTGGAAGGATCACGCCGTGCCGCCGGAAGTCGAGTCGGGCTTGCGTGAGATTGCACGCGCTTACAACGAGCTTGTTTCCGAGCCCAACATGATTGCCGCAATGCGACTGGTCATTGCTCAAGTGCGAAGCTTTCCCGACATGGGACTGCGCTTACAGCGCGCGAAAGATCTCTTCAGCGACGTAACGGACGCCTGGTTGGCAAAGCGGGTGGAAGAAGGCGGTCTGAAGATTGCCGACGTGCGACTCGCACGCGCCGAATTCATCGGCATGTTGGGAGAGACGCTTTACTTTCCTCGTCTAATGCAGATCGATCATGCGATCTCCGACGAAGACGTTGAAAGGATCATCGGCAGCGCAGTCTCCACGTTCCTGATGCGCTATCGCGCGCATTGAATAACGCGTCGCCACACGTACCCCATGGTGAACGAGGTCAGAAGACGTGGCGCAGGCCCATGTTGATGCCCACCGTGCTGCCGGCGGGAGCGGACAGTTCGCCGGTAACCGAAAAGCCGGTGGTTTCTGCACCGTGATTGTTCACGATCGCGGCCTGTGCATAGACCAACGTACGCTTCGACAGGTCGTACTGTGCCCCGATCGAAGCCAGTAGGGAATGGTTGTTCCTGTTGTTGGGATCAGTGATGTAATTGATAGCGGAATTCAATGTCAGTTCCGGTGTCGCACGATACTCGATGCCACCGCCATAAACGTTGTTGTTGAGCGAACTCTTTACCTTGTAGTTGGTGAGCGACGCTTTCAATATCACCGAGCCGAAGTTGTACGATGCGCCGATCACCCGTCCCTCAAAGGCAACCGTCGAAGGTATTGGCGTTACGGTCGCGCTGCCGGGATTGGAGTCATAGATCGCCGCAGTAATCAACAGAAAGCCGAGAGAGTATTCCAGGCTACCTGAGTACGCGCGTCCGGCCTGGAACGAGCCCGCGACGTTGCCGAGTGACAGCATGGCGCGTCCGCGCAGCCCGGCAAAGTCCGGGCTCGAATAGGTGATCGCATTCGGCGTGAAGATACCCGTGGCGGCAACGTTGTGCGCATAGATCGCCGCGCTGCCGCCGAAAAACGAGAATTCGCGCGGATCGAGCGCAACCACAGCAATGAGGAATGGCGAGAACTGAAGACCGGTCTTGATTTCGCCGTATCGACTGTCTAGTGCGATCCATGCCTGACGACCGAAGAAATTGCCGTTCGAATCATTGAAACCGCCGGTGGGAACGTTGATGCCGCTTTCAAGCTTAAAGGATGCTTTAAAGCCGTCACCGAGGTCTTCGCTGCCCGTCAAGCCAAAGCGCGATGGCTGCCAGCCGCCATTCACCAGCGAAACCTGACTGCCGCCATTCTTCATGGTCGCCGGATTCAAAGTCTTGTTCGTATAGAGGATATCCTGATCGAGCGCCCCATAGAGCGTAACGCTGCTCTGGGCATGCCCCACATTGGCAAAAAGGACGCCTGCTGCAACGGAGAGGGTGCGAAATCCGCGGTTACGGCGGACGGGTGACATATATAGTCTCCAATAATTTATATGTAGCAATACTTACTATTTTATAAGTGAAAAGATTCATAAAAGGAGCCTGCTCACATCTTCCGATGGTCCGACGCGTTCTGACTTATGAATCTGCGCCCTGCCCGTCTTTGGGAGCCGAGCCCGTTTCCGGTCCAAACCTGATGGCGACAAGCCCGACCCAGAATGCTGCCGCAATTGAAACGCCGACGACGTATATTCCAGATTTCGCCAACGCGAGTGAGACCGCCAACGGACCCGCTGCTGTGAATATACGAGCAACGTTCCAGGTGAATCCCTGACCCGTTCCACGAACGTGCAATGGAAAGAGTTCCGTTAGATACAGCGCGAGGATTCCAAATCCTCCAATCGCGAATAATCCGAACGCAAACATTGCCAGATGAAACATCGCCAGTGTTTTGGCGACCGTGACGAGCGCGATCGTCGCAACCCAAGCACCTGCACAGAAGAGCGCATAAACTGCCCGTCTGGATATGCGTGGATTCCATGCGACTAAAAACAGAGTCAACCCAAATCCAAGAACTGCCCCGACGTTGGCCCACGTAAATGAGATGGAGGTTTGCCTCATAAATTCGGCATCGCCCGCCGATTGAATAAATTTTCTCAGTAGCGCGGGGATAAGCACAGTTGTCCCCCAGCTACCAATCATCATTGCTGCAGCGACGAGCGAGCCGACGATCGTACGACGCCTTAATGGCGCTCGGAATATCGCCGACAAGGAACCCATTTTGGGTCCGGTGTGTTGAATTTCAGCAATTCGCGATTCTTTCCAACGCTTTGATTCCGGGGTCACGAACCGAAGGCCGAGACTGACGACCGCCGGCAGAGCGCCAACAGCGAGCACCCAGCGCCATCCAGGTCCGGCCAGAAGAATTCCGAGCGCTGACGCAATAATCAGTCCGACGACATTCGCAAACTGCATCACCTGGACCGCTTTTGCACGATGTTTTTCCGGCCAGGTTTCAACGACAAGCGAGGCGCCAGCGGCCCACTCGCCACCAATGCCAAAGCCCGCCAACATCTGAATCAAGAGGAGCTGATGCCAGCTTTGCGCAAACGCACTGGCTGCGGTGAAACCTGAGTAGATCAGCATCGTGCCAAGCATCACGCGCGCGCGACCGAATTTGTCCGCCAACACGCCGAACGTAATGCCGCCAATGCCCCAGCAAAGCAGCTTCGCCCCTACGATAATCCCCTGGATCTGTGAAGCATCAGCGTGCGATGCGCCGAGAAGATCGTGGAGGGCCGGCATGATCACGACTACGATCAGGTAGACGTCCATCGCATCGAACATCCAGCCCAAAAAGGCCGAGCCCAAGACTATCCACGCTGCCCGATCTACTCCAGACTTGCCGGAACTCACGCTTCCGGCAGCCGTCTCCAGCGAAGTCGAGTTGACTCGCATGTGTTCGCCTCCAAATGTTTTCAATATTTTTCTACCTGCCTGTTTAGGCCCGGGAAAACATCCCCCGCAACCAATGCGTCAGAGCTCGCCACGCAAGCCCCAAGCCGCCCACCGGTGCGCGATTGGCCGTGGCAAGGGGATTGGCCGCGGTGCGTTGACGGTCGGTCACAGCCAGGGGCGCCACCGGCGCTGGCGCGAGCTTCGCCTCGAGGTTTTTAGCGAAACTGCCGATCAATGTCTCCGCCACCGCCTGGATAACGCTTTTCGCGCGACCGAATTGGGCGACAGTGCCGCTCAGCTCGGTTTTGGCTTCAACCGTGGTCACACTGCCCGCCCCTTCCGGCAGGACTTTCAGGAGGATCTTCGACTCGGCACGTCCGCGGCCGCGCTGGTCCTGGCCATGGGCATCGGCCGTCGCGCACCAGTTTGCGTCGTCCAGTTCGGTGTATAAAAATTGCCCGGCAAATTCCAGTTGCATGGGGCCAAGGCGGACCTGGACCACGCCCTTGCAGGCACGTTCATCCAGCGCCTCCACACTCATCACCCCGGGGAAGCAATGGGCAACCCCCACGACGTCTTTCAGAGCATCCCATACCTGTTGAGGCGGGAGCGAAAGATTGAACTGACATATCACGTGCGAAGCCATTAGGAATCCTCTATGTTGAAGGCCAGAAACTCAACTACGCCGGCATTGAATATCTCGGGCTGATCAAGGCATGAGAAGTGCCCTGCTCCTTCCAGTTCCAGCGTCCGGCAAGTGGGAAGCAGTGCACCCAGTGCACGCATGCGCTCGGGCGTAGTGCTGACGTCGGCCGTACCGCTCACGAGCAAAGCCGGCACCTGCAACCTCGACAGTTCGGCGGTCAGGTCCTGCGCCAGAATCGAGCACAACGTGGCGACATATCGTTGCGCCCCCAATGCCAGGGTGTCACGCAAGTAGCCGGCGTATGCGGACGAGGCAACCCCATCTGCAAGTCGACTGGCAACGTACTCGGAGGCGAAGCGCTCATAGCCGATCTCGTTGATACGAGCTTTAGTTTGTGCCACGCGCCACTTTGCATCCGGGAGAGCTCCAGCGGAGGTGTTCGCCAGCACCAGGGCCGCAACCCGGTGCGGTGCCGTCAACGCCAGGTGCATCGCAGCCTGGCCGCCCATGGATATTCCCAGGACTGCGCAGCGCGTGATGCCCTGGGCGTCGAGAAGGGCCAGTGCGTCGCGTGCCAATCCTTCGACGGTATAGGGCATGGTGCCGGTACTGGCACCATGCCCGCGTGCATCGCAACGAAGCACGCGATACTGCCGAACGAGTTCCGCCGCTGCGCCATCCCACATACGCAGGCTACCCGCAAGGCTATGCATACATAGAACGGGAAAGCCGCAGCCTTCGTCAACGAAAGCGATGCTGTGCGTGCCGAGGTCCAATTGCTGCGTTGTCGTGCCGTGTTTCATCTGGCGGCCGTATGCGATCGATTGACTGTCATCAGCAAACCCGCAAAGCGGCTTGCCAGCGCCCGCTCAGTGCCGGGCCCAAGCGTGACGAATTCCTTGACCGTGGCATTGACGATTCGTTGCTGATTCGCCATGCCTGCGAGGAGCGACTCCGCTTGCTGACGGAGCCTGCTGTCCGGCACCACATGGCTAACCAAACCGAACTCCCGCGCAGTACGAGCGTCAACCGGCAACGCGCTGTGTATCAGGTAGGCAATCGCCTTGCGTGGGACACGGCCGCGTAACGTCGACATGGCGAGCGTGGGTGGAATGCCGCGCAGGATCTCTGGCAGTGCGAACTGCGCCGACTCCCCGGCAAGCGTGATATCGCATGCGGCCGCGAGCGCACAGCCGAAGCCGAACGCACGCCCCTGCACCACTGACACGACAGGCAGCCCGCAGCGGTCAATCGCCGCATACAGGTCGAGGATAGGCGTCAAGAACTGCTGGTGAATCGCGTAGGCCGAAAGTCCTTCACGACTTTCGCCCTCACCGTTGCGTCCAAGGCAGAAGTCCTCGCCCTGAGCCTCGAGCAAGATCACGCGCACCTCCGGGTCGGCTTCCAGCTCGGCAAGCGCCGACTGCAATCCGCGAATCATGGCCAGCGAGACCGTGTTGCCATCGTCAGGACGGGCAAGGCACAGGCGACCGATGCCTGAACCCGCGCTCCACTCGAAACCCGCTTCCAGGCTCATGCGACCTCCTTGCTAGCCGGAATCCATTCGCGCACGATATCGGCGGCCAGCAGGCGTTGAATCTCGGCCTCGCTCTTGCCAAGCAACTCGGCCAGCACCTCACGCGTACCTTCGCCAAGTGGTGGCGGATACCTATGTGTCTGGTCAGGGTGCGAAGCCACCTTGATCGGATTACCGGCCACCTGAAGCTGTTCGCCCCCCGGGCCGTGCAAGCCAAGCACCATGCCGCGGTGACGCACCTGAGGGTCAGTCATCACCCTGTCCAGCGAGTTGACCACGCTCACTGGCACGTCGTGGGCCACCAGGATCTGCACCCATTCGTCGGCATTACGCGATACGAATGCGCTCTCCAACGCATCCCAGATGCGCTGTCTCTGCTCGTAGCGCGCCTTCCGGCCGCTCAATTCGGG
This sequence comes from Paraburkholderia sp. BR13439, assembly GCF_040948805.1. Lineage (NCBI taxonomy): Bacteria > Pseudomonadati > Pseudomonadota > Betaproteobacteria > Burkholderiales > Burkholderiaceae > Paraburkholderia > Paraburkholderia sp. BR13439. The sequence goes on from NZ_JBFPKN010000024.1 coordinate 59,736, forward strand.
GTCGTCGCGCAAGTCTGTGCGGCCAATCGCCTCGCATAGCGACTGCCACATACGGTCGGTATTTGCAGTAACCACGACCTCCATGCCGTCACGCGCAGTGAAGGCTCGGTAGGACGGTATGGATTCATGCTCGCGCCCCTGGGTTCCTGGCACCTTGCCTGATGCCAGGTAGTAGGCCGCTTGATACGACAACATCGCCACCTGGCAGTCCAGCATCGCGATATCGAGATGATCGCCCTGCCCGGTTTCCTCGCGCCGCAGCAGCGCGGCCAGGATGCCGATGACCGCGTACAGGCCAGCGGAAATATCGGCTAGCGGAATGCCCGCCCGGACAGGCTTGCCATCTCGTTCGCCGGTCAGGCTCATACCGCCGGACATGGCCTGCACCACCATATCGTAGGCCGGCCGCTCCGCATACGGGCCATCTTGCCCGAAGCCACTGATGGAGCAGTAGACAAGGCGCGGGTTGATCTCCTTCAGCCGCTCGTAGGTAATACCGGACCGAGCCATCGCGCCTGGCTTCAGATTCTCGATAAAGACGTCGCTGCTGGCCACCAGCTCCTCCAACAGCCTGACCCCTTCCTGCGTTCTGTAGTCCAAAGCAATACTGCGTTTATTACGATTGCAACTGTGGTAATACGCGCTGTCTTCGCCGATAAAGTTGGGCGGCAATACTCGAGTGTTGTCGCCGGTAAGCGGCTCAATCTTGAGCACCTCCGCACCTAGATCACCGAGGACCTGGGTGGCATAGGGACCGGACAGGAACAGGGTCATGTCGATCACTCGCAACCCCCGAACCAAAGCGACGCCTTTGAGTTGTTCATGCCACATGGTGCTGACTCCGTGAAAGTGCGTTGGCATCCACGGGAGCTCCGAGGCTGCGCGAAAGATGGAGGGCGGCGTCCTTTAGCGCTGAGAGCAGGGTTCGCTCCTTTGCTGGCGGCACGCGCATTTCCGGTGCGACAAAGATCAGCGCTCCCACTACCCCGATAACGTCGAAAACCGGGACTGCAATACCGAACGCCCAGTCGGTGTAGTGGCCACGCGAGGTCGCATACCCCTGTTGCCGGATCTCACGCGCCTCCCGTGCCCACGTCGCCCAGGCCGGAACCTTGCGCGCGGTAGGCGATACAGGTGCGCGAGCCAGCACGTCGCGCTGCTCGGGTTCCGGCATCCAGGCCAGAATAGCGCGCGCGGCGGCGCCCCACATCAGCGAGCGCGGCTCGTGCAGATGGAAGCTATAGCGCAGCGGTTGCGAACTGACGGCCTGCTCGGTGAAGATCATTTGCCCCGTGTTCGGGATGCGCACGGAGAACAGCGCTGTCTCGTCGCAACGCGAGACCAGCTGTTGCACCAGGGGGCGCGCCAATTCCACCAGCTTGACCCTGCTCGCGGCCAACGAGCCCAGCCGATAAAACTCGAAGCCAACCCGGTACTGATGGTTAGACGTACGCTCCACCCAGCGTACCGTTACCAGTTGGTCCAGTATGCGGTGCACACTGCTCGGCGCCATGCCCAGCGCACGTGAAATGGCGCTGATCGGCATCGCGACTTCGCTTTCGCACAGCACTCGCATAATCGCGGCGCCGCGAGCAAGCACGCCATCGGAAACAGAGATCATTGAGATGTTCATCGCGCTCCGGCTACCTTCAGTTTTTCGACCAGCCTCATGGGTGTGATCGGAACCTGCGAAATGGTCACGTCGAAAGGCTTCAGCGCGTCCTCGATAGCCGAGGCAATCGCTGCCGTCACAGGCAGCGTGCCGCCCTCGCCTGCGCCTTTGACGCCTAGAGGATTGAGTGGCGAGGGTGTCTCCGTGTGCAGCACTTCGATTTCGGTGATATCGCTTGCCAGCGGCAGCAGATACTCGCCGAAATTGCACGAAAGCAACTGCCCCGACTCGTCATAAACCAGTTCTTCGAGCAACGCATTGCCGATGCCGTGCACGACGCCCCCGACGACCTGCCCATGGACTACCATCGGGTTGATCTGCCGCCCGCAGTCGTCTACCACGACGTAGCGCAACAGCTTGACGGCGCCGATCTCCGGGTCCACTTCGACTTCGACGACATGGCAGCCATTGGAGAAGGTGGACTGAGCCGGCGAGAAATAGCTGGTGTGCTCGAGACCGGGTGTCATGCCTTCGTCGAGCGAGTAACCAGGCATACCAACGCCTACGACGGCCAACCGGGCGAGGCTGATGCTGCGATCGGGCGCACCGTCGACCGAAACCATGCCGTCGGCCAGAACAATTTGTCCTGGATTCGCTTCGAGCGCTTTTGCCGCAAGTGCCTGAATCTTGTGCCGCACTGCACTGCAAGCCATGTGTACGGCGTTTCCTGCGTTGACCGCGCTGCGCGCTGCAAAGGTACCGATGCCGAGTGAGATGCCCTGGGTATCGCCGGTCACGATCTTCACTGCCGCTGGCGCAACACCCAGCTGGTCGGCAGCAATCTGCGCCAGTGTCGTGTGATGCGACTGGCCCTGCGGCGCAGCGCCGGTGTAAACCACGATACTCCCGTTAGTACCAATCTTCACCGTTGCGCCTTCGTACGGTCCAAGGCCGGTGGCCTCCACAAAGTTCGCGAGGCCGATACCCAAGTAGCGTCCCTGCGCCCTTGCGGCTGTCTGGCGGGCCGGAAAGCCGGCCCAGTCTCCGTTTTGGAGCGCCAGCGCCTGAGTACCGGGATAGTCACCGCTGTCATATAGTACGGGGCTGCCATCGCGGCCAATCACGCGACAGTTAAAGGGCATCTGTTCGGGACGGATAAAGTTGCGCCGGCGGACTTCGCTCCGATCCAACCCGAGTTCCTGCGCCACCCTGTCCATGAGCCGCTCCATCGCGAAGACCGCCTGTGGCCGACCGGCGCCGCGTACCGGGGTGGTGGGCACCTTATTCGTAAAGAAGGACTTGAGTGTCAGCGCGAAGGTCGGAACGACGTAAGGCCCCTGGAGCGTAGTCATGGATATCCAGGGAAGGACAAGACCCCAGGGCACGTAGGCGCCGGTGTCATGAGCCAGTTGGCCACGAAGCCCCAAAATACGCCCTTCCTGGTCGACAGCCAGCTCCAGGTCCCATTTCTGGTCGCGCTCCTGGTGCGTGGCGACAAAATTCTCGCGCCGGTCCTCGATCCACTTCACAGGACGCCCCAGGAGTTGCACGCAGTGCGTAATCAACGCGTACTCCGGGTAGAACGAGCCTTTGGGACCGAAGCCTCCGCCCACGTCAGACGGCGCCACAACACGCAACTCGTCGTCGGCCAGGCCGAACAACTCCTGCAAGATTCGTTTGATCCGGTGCGGTGCCTGCATTGCACCGTACAGCGTAAAACTCTTGCCGACGGACGATGGCACAGCGACACAGCCGCGCGTTTCCATGAAGAAGGCGCCCCCGCGGTGTTGATCGAAGCTCGCCTTGATTACCTTATGCGCACGAGCGAAAGCCGCGTTGCAGTCGCCATCGGCGAACAACGCTTCGCCTGCGAGGTTCGATTCGATCCCCAGGTGCGCTCTGGGCGCGCCGGCCCCCCTTGCCTGATCCAGGGACGCCACCGCCGGCAGGGTTTCGTATTCGATATCCACGAGTTCAGCCGCATCCTCGGCGAGGGAGCGCGCGAGCGCCACGACGACCGCCACGGGCTCGCCAACATAGTGCACCTCCCTGTCGGCCAGCGCATACTGCGTGATCGGGTGTCGGATCGCCGGATTAGGCACCACTAACGGCATTGGCTTGATCTTCAGGCAGTCCGGCAATTCATCGAACGCAAAGGCAGCCACGACGCCAGGCGCGGATTGGGCACGCGCCAAGTCGATGGCTCGAATGCGGCCGTGCGGTATCGGGCTGCGCAGAATAAAGGCGTGCAGCAGGCCAGGTATCTGAATATCGTCGACATAGCATCCGGTGCCAGTCACCAGCGCCGCGTCCTCCTTGCGGGCAACGGGAGCGCCGAAGTGGGTGCCGGTCATGACGTCACGCTTCATGCCGCTGCTCCATTCGCGCGTTCCCGCGTCAGTTCGCGCACTGCCTCGACGATGTTCTGATAGCCGGTACAGCGGCACACGTTACCCGAGAGCATGTCGCGAATCTCTTCGTCGTTTGGCAGGTAGCCGGGCGGCAACTGGCCCAGCCAGGCATCAATCGTCATCAGGAAACCGGGCGTGCAGAATCCGCATTGCAGTGCGTGATGTTTGCTGAACGCGCGTTGCAGCGGCGACAGCGCATCTGGCTTGCCCAGCGATTCGACGGTCGCGACCTGCCTGCCGTTGACCTGTACTGCCAACATCAGGCAGGAGCGCACCGCGGCACCTTCCACTTGCACGGTGCATGCGCCACAGGCGCCGTGCTCGCAACCCACGTGGGTGCCGGTAAGGCAAAGGTCATAGCGCAAAAAGTCTACCAGCGAGGTCCGCACGGCGACAGTACGTTCGACCTTTACGCCATTCACAGTCGTGGTAATGCCCGCTTCGTTCATGCGGAGCCTCCGTGCGTCATGCGCGCATGCGCGGTAAGCAGCCCACGTCGCACAAGCACCTGCGCGAGGTGCCGTCTGTATTCCGCGCTGACGTACGCATCCGAGCCGGCTTCGAGATCGACCGCGCAGCCTGCCGCCTCGTGGAACAGATCCTCGCAACCGACTTGACCTTCAAGCAGGAGCTCGGCTGCATGCAGTCTGATCGGGGCGTCGCCGCACCCGCCCAGTGCGATCGATGCGCGCGCGATCCTGCCGCCCGCGCCTGGCGCCAGCAGCACAGCCACGCTCACGATGGCGAAGTCGCCATGCCGGCGCGCGAACTCGGTAAAAGCCCAACCGTGACCACGCGGCCATGCGCGCAAGCGGATCCCCGTCAGCAGCTCATGCGGCTCAAGGCTGGTCACCAGGTAGCCCAGTGCCCAATCAGCCATCGCGATCTCACGCGTTCCATCGCTGCTCTCTACCGTGAGTCTGGCGTCGAGCGCTGTGCAGACGGTGGGCAGCTCCGCCGCCGGGTCGGCATGACAAAGCGACCCGCCTATCGTGCCCCGGTTGCGGGTTTGCAAGTGGCCGACATGAGTCAGTGCTTCGACCACTAGCGGCACAGCCTTACGCAGTTGCCTGGAGTGCAGCAGGTCGCGTTGACGCGTCATTGCACCAATGGCGAATTCGGCGCCGTCGGCGCGTATGGCGGCAAGGTCCGCGACGCCGTTGATGTCGATCAGGTGGCTGGGCTGCGCAATGCGAAAATTCATCATCGGCATCAGCGACTGCCCACCTGCAAGCACTTTGGCGTTGGGTTGTTCCGCGAGCAGCGCCAGCGCCTCTGATCGGCTACGCGGCGCGTGGTACTCGAATGCGATGGCTTTCATCGTCTACTCACAGCGTAAAGATATTGATAGCGCAGGCTCCGTGGTCCAAACCCGAGATACCCCCACCTGTGCAGTGCGCGAGTCCTACCTTTGCACCCTCTACTTGCCGGTCCTTGGCCTCGCCGCGCAGTTGCCAGACGATCTCGGTGATTTGAGCAATGCCGGTGGCGCCCACTGGATGGCCCTTGGACAGCAGGCCGCCGCTCGGATTGATCGGGATGCGCCCTCCCACAGAGGTAGCGCCGCTCTTCAGCAGTTGGATCGCTTCACCTTGGGGGCAGAAGCCAAAAGCCTCGTAGTACAGCAGCTCGGCAATCGTAAAGGCGTCATGTACCTCGGCGACCGAGATATCGTCCGGGCCGATGTCTGCCTCTTCGTACGCATCCCTGGCGCCGCGCACCGTGATCTCGGGCGTGGTCATGTCGCGGAAGCCGGTCATGTACTGGCCGGAAGTCAGATGCGATGTCGCGACCCACACCGGCTTGCGGCCGGAAGCCGGGACGCGTTGCGCGGCACACAGCACCACAGCGGAAGCGCCGTCGCCAGTCGGGCAGCAGTGCATCAGCGTGAACGGCTCGGCGATAGGACGGGCGTTAAGCACCTGCTCCACGGACACTTCGTTGCGCAACTGCGCCCAAGGATTCATTGCCCCGTGCTTGTGTGCCTTCACTGCCACCTGCGCCAGATCTGCGTCCGAAATGCCGTGCTCGTGCATATAGCGGCGCGCGCGCATTGCATACATCACCGGCATGCTCATGCCGACCGACACTTCGTGATCCTCCGGCTGTCCAGGTAGAACACCGCCGCCCAACGATGTGAGCTTATCGATGCCCAGCACCAGGGCGACATCGCAGAGGCCGTTGGCGATCGCCAGCCACGCCTCCCGGAAGGCAGTGGCGCCGCTTGAACAGGCGTTCTCGCAGTTCACCACCGGGATACCCAGCAGGCCCAGCGGGCGCAGCACACGCTGGCCGACCAGACGACCGCCATACGCGGAACCGCAGTACACGGCCTCGATCTGCTTGCGATCGAAACCGCTGTCAGCGATTGCCTGTTTGACAACCGGCCAGCCAAGGTCTTGCAAAGTGGTGTCGGGACGCTTGCCGAATTGGCTCATAGCGACGCCGGCAACAGCGACTCGACGGAAATTGTTATGACTCATCGCGCTACTCCGGAAGGAAGCAGTGAGCGTAAACCGGCTCGCCGTTAGCGTCGTTACACACCATGCCGGTACCAACCCGGACAATGGAATCGAGTTCGGGCCTCCAACCCTCCGGGCCCTGGACGATCCCGGCCACGCGCACATTGCGCTCCTTGAAGTCGACGAATGCCAACACATAGGGGGTCTTCCAGCCGGCTCGGCCGGAATGCACCACCGAGTAGGTATAGACGGTACCGGTCGAGGGCACCTCGATCTGGTCGATCCTCTCCTCCCAGCACGCGGGGCAAACCTTGGGCGGTGGAAATACCGCTTGGCCGCAATGACGGCAGACCCCCGCCATCACTCGCGGCGAGCCGTCGGAGGCATAGGCAATGCTGCTCGGAATGGCCCAGATCGGGCGCTCAATGCTGTCGGGGATAACGTGGCTCATAGGTCAAACTCACTTGTGAAATTGGACGGATTCGCTAACGGCGAGCAGGATCTTGCCGGCATGCTCACCGCTTTCCATACGCTCATGTGCGCGGGCGGCCTCAGCCAGGGGAAACTCGGAATCGATGTGCAAACGGATTGCAGACAGGTCCAGCCAGTGCGCGGCGCTCAGCGCTGCAGCAAGCCGCGCTTTATGTTCGCGCGGCAGTTGCCGCAAGCGCGAGGCGGTAATCCACACCTGGCGTGTCGTTAACGCGGCACCATTGAGCGGCTCTGGCCCGCAGGAGGATGAGGAGAGGTAAACGATGCGGCAACCATCGGCCGCGAGCTTCGGATTGGAATTGAAGTAGCGCAAGCCTGAGAGATCCAGAATCACGTCCATCCCAGTGCCTACAGCTTCTTGCAGAGCTGGAAGAAAGTCAGGCGCGCGATAGTTGAAGGTACGCGCTGCACCGAAGCTGGCACTCAGTGCACGCTTCTCCTCGTTGCCGCAGGTTGACCAGACTTCAGTGCCGCGCATGACGGCCAGTTGCGTGGCAATCAACCCGACCCCACTCGTGCCACCATGGATGAGGAGCCGCTCGCCCGGTTGCAACCTGGCCAGTTCGATAAGGTTGTACCAGGCGGTAAATAGGCCCTCAGGCAACCCGGCTCCGGTACGCAGTTCATCGGTCGGCCAGGGCAAGGTCAGCGCTGCGTCGGCCAGACACATCTCGGCATAGCCGCCGCCATCGACCAACGCGCAGATGGAGTCGCCGGGCCGGAAGTTCTCTACGCCAGGCCCGCAGGCCATTACCTCGCCCGCCACTTCGAGGCCTGGGATATTCGCTGGCAGCGTGATATTGGGATGGCGCGCGGACGCCCGCTGGTTACAGTCATGCCGATTCACGCCAGCGTAGGAAACACGAAGCAGGAGCTCTCCTGGTCCCGGTTGTGGCTGCGGGCAGATAATCCCCTGCAGTACCTCGGGGCCGCCCGCGCGCGAAATATGGATCGTTTGCACAGCCAGTCCGCTCCTGTTGCTCGTCTGGCTAAAAATATACGGCAGGCATTCCGCTGCATCAAAACTTGTATTCCGTTCAGCGGAATCATCATTTCGAACGCAGACACCCGTTAGGCAAACTACCTACTGGCATAAGGGCGCCGTGACGACTAGGGGATTGATTATTGGATTCCGTTGAGCGGAATGCTTTGCCATGCAGGTGTGCGACCTCGGCTATGACAACATGATTGCTCTCTCTGCAGCGAGCATCGGCGACGGGGTCAGGCACATCACCCATGGTAAAGGGGCGGAAGTAGCCCTCACCGGATAGGTAAGCCGGCAGGCTACCTGTCCATTCATTCGGCAACAAGTGCTGCCCGGGTCTGCATCTAACCGGGTCGAATAGCGTGACCCGGCGTTTACCTATTAGTTTCTGGGATGCATTCTGGAAACCCACCCCATTACCGCCGTTGATTACGCATCGGCAGTCACCCTGGCGAACATGTCGCTGTACAGCGCGCGCCATCGCAGCAGTTCCGCCCGCTCGCCGATATGCATCGTCTCCGCCGCCTTGCGGATCGACAGGCGCTGACTGCGAAGCTCGTCGGCGACCCGCTCCGCGAGCTCGGGAAAATCCAGCGACCAGCCCTGTGCCTCGATGGCCTTGCGGAGATTCGACTCCCCGTACAGCATGAACTTGTCCGGTGCGCCGAAGTAACCAATGCGCACGACATGCGTGAGCGCACGCAGGAATGTTTCGCCAAACTCAAGCAGCAGTTCGAGACTGTCGCGCTGCCGGTTGATGACCCATAGCACGACGAGACGGCGGGCCAGGTCGTCCAGCGTGGCGGCGAGTGTCCCGCCGTACCGGGCAACGCCGGCCTGACTTCGCGCCGCCGTATTGACGATGACTGTCGCATCCCGATGCTTATCGCAGAAATTGACGAAATCGATCCAGCCGCCCGCCTCATCCAGATCCCATGAAGCGCACTCGATTTCATCATGGACAGCTTTCATGAGATCAGGATTCGAAGTGTCCGTCTCCACCAGAACGGTGTGAACATCCGTGCGCCGCAGATATTCGACCAGCGCCAGCGTAACGAAACCCTTGCCAACGCCGCCCTTGCTTCCGCCGACCATATAGATTGCAGGATTTTGCATTGCCATTTCATACCTCTACAGGTTTTCAGTATCCGGCCTAAGCCCTGGATCTCTGTGCGTTCCGGCCTGGTGATTCCCCATCCCCGTTCTGCTGTAGTCCGGCGCGCGCATGGCGAGAATGTGATGGCTTCGCCTGAGCGCCTTTTTTCACGCGAGACGCTGTCATAGCGGTATTCGTTGCGACGAGCCGCTCCGCCTGCACGGCCTTTTCTTCTTTGGCAGCACGCTGCATCGCATATCGCAACGTGCCGGCGCTGATTTCAACACCGTCCTGGGCGATCTGCTGGACGATTTCTTCCTGGGTGTAGCCCTTTTTCTGTGCATCGATGATTTGAGTCTGCATGGACTTCATTGCATCCCAGACATTGACGCGGTGCTCATGCGCGGGCTTTTCCGGCAGTGCGTCGAGACGGCGCGCTGCCGCGTCCCATTGCGCCTGGGTAAAGCTTTTCATCACCGGCATGACTGGCTCCTGCACACTGCTTTCATGCCATCTTGCAAATGGGACTGGCACGCGTCAATACCTGGAAACAGGCCCGACTCGGCGTGATGGACGGTGCTGGATTAATCTGGATTCCTCTGGAACAACAAATTTTTTTGCGCCGTCGCGTGCGCGCAACGTACCGTTATTTACGCGTCGGCCAACACGAGTGCATCAGCCCTCGGGTCGAATGATCAGATGCTGTGCATTGGCTGCGTGCGGCACATAAAATCCGTCGCGCGCCAATTTGCGCCGGATGATCGTGGGATTTGAGGTGACATGCCGGTCTGATGCGCTTCCTGTGGTACTGCGCGCGGAAAAGTCTTTGTTCAATTTGCGCGAGCGTCTGCATCCTCGCGCACGGGTTCAATACGACCTTTGAATTTTTCTGCGTGAAGCACGGTAGCCCATGCTCATCCATGTTGCGCCATCAGTCATGACTTCGCGCTCCCGGTCAATCATCAATTTGCGCGTGGGAGAAAGACCTGTTCACGCGATACGCTATTTTTTTCAGCCGGGTCAGTTCATCTTGCTGCGCAAATGAGTACATTTTTTTTGCGGCAGGTGTTCATCTTTTTGCGCGACCACCGGCGACCACACTCACAGGATTTGCGGAAGACAAAAGAAAAAGAATAACAACGAGGGACAGCAGGATAGGCTTGCGCCGGTTTTGGGCGCCATTGCTTATTGCTCGTCGTTCTACGGTCCGCGAGTCAATGCTTCAAGACGGCAAGCGGTACAGCGTGAGTGTCGCGAGCGTCCCTCCATATGCGCGCGCCGGCGGTCACCGTTGCGTTCATTGTCGCGATCCGGTCCAACACAGCGGAGGAACAGCCGCTCTTGCGCGAGGTCAACGCCGGCGTTAGACCCACTACCGTCGTTTGTCACGACGTCACATTAACGGCGGCTTCCAGGTTGCACCGGCCGTCGATGTCGTGATCGAGCCCGACGGCAGGTCGGCCGAAGCCCGCGACCTGTCTATGCCTCCTCGCCACCTCGGACCAACGATTGCTCGACTCTGGACATGGTTTCTGCTACGGACTGAGGTGGCCCAACCGCTCGGTCTTGAAAGAGCTAACGATGAAATCGACAAAGACCCGTGTCTTGGCCGAAATGAGCGTCCGTGACGCGTAGTAGAGTGAAATTGCGCCGACATCGGCGTACCAGTCCGGCAGCAGCCGTATCAGATCCCCGCGCTCCAGATCGGGCAGCACATCGAACAGTGCGATCAATGACACCCCCAGGCCGAGACGCGCGGCCTCGCGCATTGCAGCCGGATCGTTCACGACGATGTTTTCGGTGAGTACTCCCGCCATCTCGACACCATTTGCATTCCTGAGCATCCAGTGACGAATTCGCCCCGAGTGCGGCGAGCGCACGACGATGCCGTTGTAGGCAGCGAGTCCTGAAGGATCGGTCGGCAGCGACCGGCCGGACATATAGGCTGGAGAGGCCACGGCAACGCCATACACCGGGGCCAGCGTGCGCGATACGAGGCCAGGTGCGAGATCGAAGCCACCGCCGATGGCGGCGTCGTAGTTCTCGGCGATCAGATCCACTGGCCGGTTTTCGAAGTGCCACTCCGGGCGGATTCGCGGGTACTTTGCCATAAAGGCCGGCAACAAGGGCAGGACGTGCGCGATGCCAAATGTCGGGGGCATGCTGACTTTCAAGACACCCGCCGGCTCGCTGCTTTGCGCTGCCGCTTCGGCAATGGCGGACTGGAGCGCGTCGAGATTGCCGTGGATCGATACGAGGAACCGTTCGCCGGCTTCCGTGAGCGCGAGTTTACGGGTCGATCGTTGAAAGAGCCGCACTCCGAGGTTGCGTTCGAGCATCGCCACGTTTCGGCTGACCGCGGCCGCAGTCAATCCCAGCCTGCGTCCCGCTTCTGCAAAACTGCCGCCTTCGGCGGCTCTCACGAATGATTCGAGGTTCGCCAGAGTTTCCATATACAACGCTGATCCTCAACGTTTGCTTGAAGCCAGAACAAGACAATACCCCCTAATCACGATGCAATAAAGTGCCTAATCTCACTCCTGACGACCTCAACCAGGAGTGAAATTGATGAAAGCTGTTGTCCTTACCCGCTTCGGCGAGCCGGAAAAAGTTCTTGAACTGAAGACGCTGCCTGATCCGACGCCACCCGGGCCCGGCGAAGTCGTGGTTCGCGTGACCAAGCGTCAACTTCATCCCGGAAATCTCGCCATGGTCCGAGGCAAATTCAATATCCCGGTGCCGGCAGACGGATTCCTGATCCCGGGCGGTGATGGTATAGGCATCGTCGAGGCCGTGGGCGAAGGCGTCGATTCTGCCGGTGTGAAGCCGGGCACGCGCGTGATTTTCAATCCAGTCCCGGGCGCCTGGGCAGAGCTTCTCAAGGCGCGCGCCGAGCTTGTGACACCCATCCCGGATGATTTGCCCGATGCTATCGCCGCCCAGATGCTCCCTAACGCTGTAATTGCGCTCATGCTGCTGCGGGCAGCGCAACGCGCAGTCCCGGATGCCGGTCGTGAGATACCGATTCTCTTGAATGCGGCCGGCTCTTCGGTAGCACGCTTTCTGACGATTGCGGCCCGCAGCCGCGGGTTGAACGTGGTGGGCGCGGTTCGAAGCAGTAATGGGGCGAAGATCCTGTCAGCACGGTTCCCGGATTTGCCGGTGATTTCGACGGCCGATCCGGACTGGCTCGGCCAGGTCCGCCATGCCGCGGGAAGGCGGCCGCTTCAGGTCATCATGGATCCGGTGGGCGGAGCGATGGTGAGCGACCTAGTTCCGCTTCTCGGCGATGGCGGGGCTCTGTTGTTTTACGGCGGAATGTCTCCGGAACCCATCATATTCCCGTCTGGTGGGCTGACACATCACGAGATCATGTTCAAAGGCGTGTCGTCTTCGCGCTGGGTGCAGACCACGTCGGCCGAACAGCGTCGTGAGGATGTGGCGGAGGCCATCGGGATCGGCCGCACCGCGCCCGAGCATTTCGATGCGGCGGCCGATTACGATCTGACCCGATTCGCTGATGCGATCGAGCATATCGAGCGTGCAAATCGCAACGGGGCAGTCCTGCTCAGCTCGGATTCGTAGACCGGAATTGATGGAATCGACTGGATTGGACAGGCACAACGGAGGGTATCGCGTGATCAGGCCAGTCGATTCCGAGGCCAACACTAACAACCGCCACCAGGGAGCGCGCCCGCTTCGCGGGAGTCTCCCGATTCGAGAGTTGAACGCCACTTTCGGAGAATCCACCTGGCCGCCGTGGAGTTGATTACTGTTTGCGTGACGGGCGAAGCTCCCGTTCGCCGAGTTGCCCGTGTGCGGTCAGTTGGACAACCTATACCGGCTGTTGAATGACTGATGGAACAACCACCGTTAAGGCCGATATCGCGACGATCGCGATTGGCGCTCGAATGTCCGCGGCCAAGTAAGGACGCGACGTTTGAACGGCGATGTGACAGACTAGGCCAGCGGCGGTAGATGGCCGAGGCCGTGTGAAAACGCAAAAGTACTCGGTTTTCAGGTGTCGCTTTACCCTTCCCGAGTCGTCGCCAAGCCGATACGGGGCGATCTGATGGGTCGGTTTTTGAGAAGGCTTGATTTAGAGTGCGTTTTCACACGGCCTCGGCCGACAGTCGCCTTTTAGCCTCCGAATGAAACTCTAAATGGTGCGGAGCTATCCATAAGACTGAGTTCCTGCCTCGCGAAGGAATGCATCGTCACATTGACGCGACACTCCGCCATCAGGGAACTCACCTGGCACTCTGGTGCCGTGCACGTCAAAACACGAATTCTGTCGCGACTTTAGACGCAATTGAGCTTAGACCTGGTTGACCTGCCTGCTCGATGAGCAAGAGCAGGCCGTAGCACTCGTGCTTGATCATCTCACCAGAATCATCGCCGACGCGAGGGAGCGCCAGCTATTCATCAACTGGCTGGCGTGGGTGGTCCAGCACCCGGGTCGGAAAATCCGCTGGTCGCCGTACCTGTGCGGCGTGCAGGGCGACGGAAAGAGCTTCTTCGGCGTGCTGCTGGGCCTGGTGGTGGGCGCCTCCAACTACCGGACGATGAGCGGCGAGCTGCTGAACGGCTCGACGTTCACCGACTGGGCCGTGGGCCAGTGCGTGACGCTCATCGAAGAGGTCAAGCTGACCGGGCCGAATCGCTTTGATGCGGCCAACAAGATCGAGCCCTACATCACGAATGACGCGATCGATGTGCATCCCAAGGGACGCGCGCCGTACACCGCACCGAATACCACGCAATACCTGATTGCCTCGAATCACCTGGACGGCATGCCTGTTACCGACGATGACCGGCGTTTCATGTTCCTGCAAACCGCTTATAGCACCGCGTCGCTGAAGGCGTTCAAGGCGGCGCAGCCGGACTTCTATAAGCGCCTCTTCACGGCGATCCATACCTATCCTGGCGCGATGCGCTACTGGCTGATGCACTACGCCGACTGGCATCCTGACTTCGATCCGGATGGCAACGCACCGCACACGACGATGCGGGGCCTCGTGATTGCAATGAGCGAGAGCGACCTTGATGCAGCGTGTCAGACCGTCTGGGCGGAGAAGCCCGGTGGCGTCACTGATTCGTGGGTGGCCGTGGCCTGTTTTGTGTCGGCGGTCTCGTCCCAGCTGGGCCCGCACTCCGGTCTGAAGCCCGCGCAGATCAAGCGCTTCTGCGCCGAATTTCTCCGTTCGATGGGGTACCGCTACATGGGGGACGAGCGTCACCGCGTCGGGCCGGAACGCGTCCCATCGCGCTTCTGGTGTCATGAAAAGGTGTGCCAAAGCGATCTTCAAAGCTGGCACAACTGGTGGGAAACCGCCGAACCGGCGATGAATGAATCGTTCGCCGGGACCGCTCCGAAGAGCTTTCTGGTTTGACATACCTGTGCCAGCGCTTGCCAATCGCCGGAAAGACGAACTGGCACAGCACTGGCACACAGCCACTGTCACACCCTGCAAACCCTTTATTTACCTGCCTGTCACTCCTACGGAGACACGTCAATGTGCCAGATGCCAGTAGACAAGGCGACCACTGAGAAGGAACCGGAAACCATCACGGAAAAAACAGCTTCCATCCAGGCAGAACAGAACTTTCCAGGCTGGCACACACCCATGTCGAAGGCCGAGAAAGCGCGGGCCAATACGGCCGCCCGGAGTCGCTCGAAAAAGATTACGCAACTGAAGCCGATCTGGCTGAACGGGGCAAGCACGCACTGGACGATCGAAGTCAATTGGGGCGACGGCTGGCATCGCTGGGGTACGCTCTCTCGGTCGGATGGGTCGACGCAGCTACGCGATCAGCGCGTGGACGCAGAATTGCGCCTGTGGCCGGAGGACCGAAATCCGTGAAGCGATCCACACGGGCGAGTCGCTGCTGCTCGACGAAGCGGGCGGAACCGGGCCTGCTGCTCAACGCTCGCGCTTCGACGTCGGCAGCGCAACCC
Organism: Paraburkholderia sp. BR13439; assembly: GCF_040948805.1. NCBI lineage: Bacteria > Pseudomonadati > Pseudomonadota > Betaproteobacteria > Burkholderiales > Burkholderiaceae > Paraburkholderia > Paraburkholderia sp. BR13439. The sequence goes on from NZ_JBFPKN010000024.1 coordinate 74,753, forward strand.
GCCAATTTACCCGTTGCGCTATGGTCGCGACGGCAGATGGCCGATCGAGAAAAAATACATTGAGCCTTGAGAGTGGCCGGGGCTCACATCGATTTTCACGCCCGGCACACCCGCTTTCGCTGTTCAGAACGGGTCCCATTCTTCGCGTGGGTCCGCACAACGGATAAAGGCCGCCGTTACCTTTGTAGCGAACGGTGAGCGCCCGACCACAGCAGCCGCATATCAGCAGCGTTTCGTGTAAGGCCAGTCCGATAGTGTTAAAGATAGCACTCCGAACCTTCGGTTCAAGGCATTCATTAATCGCAGACTCGCGGCCAACTACATCACGCTGTTTTGCGAAGACACCGCGAAGTCTGCAATGAGCGACTTCACCGGTTAAATGTTTAAGTGGGTTACTGCACAGAGGCTTGCCATATCGATCCACCATACTCGCTATCGTAAACCGGTGACGCGTCAACGCATAGCGTGAACTCGCTGCTAAATCATTTTGACCGCACGGAAAAACAGGTTGCTCTGTCATCAATGCCTCACCCTATGTGTGAATAGGTGGTGGGGCGCATACAGCGGATGCATTGAACACTCAAATCGACAGCAGTATAGGTGGAGTCTGCCAGAACATTCGTACTACGAATGGAATTATAGGTCGCAGCCTATTGGCTGTGACAATGGCAAGTGGTTTGCGGCGAAAAGTTTAATTGAGACTACTTCGTACGAGCGGTTTGATCGAGAAATACGGATTTCTCTGGATCTTGCCGCGTTCATTTGCGTCCGAAGTCCTCTCAAATGCAACTAAATTACCGGCGCGGGCGTTTTAATGACGTGTTGGAGGGCACGTTGCCTGACAACATGCCGCTCAACGAGCGGGCCGCGAGGATAGTCGTGCGGATTCATGCTGCAGACCGTTGTGTATGGAACGATCTCCACCGCCATCGCGGCGCTGAAGTCGGGCGACCACATTGTCATAACGGCGGGCACTTATCGTGAGACTCTGCGATTCCCTATGCTCGCCGGTCTCTATGATTGACTTTACTACGCATTTCGGAGGTATATGGAAATGAGATGGACCCGGCGTGCATGGCTTCAGGGTATTTCCGCAAGCATCGTCGCTGTCGCGTCTCGCGACATATACGCACACGGCGGCAGCGGCGCGGTGAATCCACCGCTGCGTATTCCAGACACTTGGGTCGTCGACGAGGGCGGCCAAAGGCGGCTCCTGCGGGACGTCCTGTGTGGCAGCGTTTCAGCAGTGCAGACAATGTTCACTGGGTGCAGTTCGGTTTGTCCGCTGCAGGGCGCGCTATTTTCTGCCGTGCAGCAAGGAATACCGCGACTAGGCTCGCAATATCCACTTCGATTGATATCACTCAGCATTGATCCGCTCGCCGATTCACCGGGCGCACTGCGCGCGTGGCTCGAGCGATTTGACGCCGGTCCGGCCCGGCACGCCGTGAGACCGCGCATTGGCGACGTAGAGGAGATCAGGGGCGGCCCTCGCCGGCCGAGCGCTGTCCCCAGGCCTGGATAGCCATCCCACGTAAGTCTATTTCTTCGGCAAGGCTGCACAACTACGCTGGCGGAGCACCTCCTTGCCGCTGGCCGATGAAGTCCCATACGTTGTGGAACACCTAGCCCAAGCTTGACTGCTTGGTCCCCGAGCAAGACAGCACCAAACAACAACCCACCACTGCCATGACTCATACTTGCCAACGATACGCTGGATGTAAGATGACACGCCTGCTTGGATGGATTGGCGCCGCTTGCATGGCCATAACCATGATGCTGTCCGGGCCGGCGGCGGCACAGTCCAACGCCGCAGTCAGCACGCTGCGCCCCAGCGGAACGACGCTGTGTACCGATGTCACAGGAATTTCGCAGTCAGACGGAGCGGCAGTGATTGTCTGGACGTGCAATGGCCAAGCCAACCAAAGTTGGCAGCTCCAACCGGTCGGCACCGCGTATCAGCTCATTGCTCAGCACAGCGGCAAATGCCTGGACATCACGGGAATTAGCCTTGACGCGGGCGCCCCGGCGATTCAGTGGGCCTGCAACGGGCAACCGAACCAGCAGTTCACGCTGCGCCAGCAAGGTACGGGCTATGCGATCGTGGCGGCGCACAGCGCCAAGTGTCTCGTCGCTCAGGGGGGGGGGAATCCGCAGGCAGGCCAGCAAGTCGTGCAGATGCCATGCGACGGCAGCGCGAGCCAGACCTGGGAAATCGATGGCCTGCACACCCCGCCTCCGCAGGCCGTCACCTTGCCGTCAAGCTGGACGGCGCCGCAAGCACTTCCGATCGTGCCGGTCGCGGCAGCCAACTTGCCCAACGGCAAGGTACTGACGTGGTCCTCCTGGGACCCCCTCAATTTCGGCGGCGACGGTGGCCAGACCTATACCGTTATTTTTGACCCTGCCACGGGAAATTCCTCTGAAATGCTTGTAAGCAACACCGGCCACGACATGTTCTGTCCTGGCATTGCGAATCTTCCCGACGGCCGGATTTTCGTCAATGGTGGTTCCAGCGATACCAAGACTAGTATCTTCGATCCCGCCACGCTCTCGTGGTCCGCCGGCCCGCTGATGAACATTGGCCGCGGATACAATGGCAGCGTCACGCTGACCAATGGCGGCGTATTTACCCTGGGCGGGTCGTGGGACGTCAACAAGGGTAACAAGAATGGCGAAACCTGGCTCCCAGGTACTGGCTGGCAACTCAACTCTGCAGTGTTTGCCACCGAAATCCTCACCGCTGATGGTGCCGGCATTTACCGCGCGGATAACCATGTCTGGATGTTTGCCGTGTCCAATGGCCGTGTATTTCACGCAGGTCCAAGCAAAAGCATGCACTGGATCGACACGGCCGGCAGCGGCAGTATTACCTGGGCCGGCGAGCGCGGCGGGGACGCCGATGCAATGAACGGCAACGCAGTCATGTACGATATCGGCAAGATCCTCACCATAGGCGGCGCGCCGAGTTACGATAGCACTTGGGCAAGTGCGAACGCCAATCTCATTGATATCAACGGTGGCACGGCCAAGGTGCGCCAGGTCGCCGCGATGGCCTATGCACGGGCTTTCCATAACAGTGTGGTGCTGCCGAACGGCCAAGTTGTGGTGATCGGCGGCCAGACCTACCCTAGGCCGTTCTCCGATGATCTAGCCGTGCTCACCGCTGAGCTTTGGGATCCGGCCACAGTGACATTTCAGCTGCTGGCGCCGATGGCCACGCCGCGAAATTACCACAGCGTGGCCCTGCTGCTGCCCGACGGACGTGTGCTGAGCGGCGGTGGCGGCCTCTGCGGCACCTGCTCGGCCAACCATCCGAGTGTCGAGATCCTGACGCCGCCCTATCTGCTGAATCCGGACGGCTCGGCGGCAACGCGACCCGTCATCGTCTCCGCACCGTCGGAGGTCAGCCTCGGTACTTCCATCGCCGTCACCACCAATAGTCCCGTGACCAACTTCTCGCTCCTCCGCATGGCATCGGCAACGCACTCGCTGGACAACGAGCAGCGCCGGGTCCCGGTGAATTTCACCACCGGTACGGCGGGCGAATACCTGATCAATATCCCGTCCGATCCGGGCATCGTCGTCCCCGGCTATTACATGCTGTTTGCTCTCAATAACAAGGGCGTGCCCAGCGTCGCAAAGACGTTGCGCATTTACTGAGGATGGCGGCGATGTGCGGACGTGATCAGAGGTGGCCGGGCGAATTCGGACAGCGGGATAGGTGGAACGCCCGGGGCTTGAGCCAGCGAAAATGCAGGCAAAGGAACCGAGGACATGACGAAGAGAACCCGACGCAAGCACTCAGCGGCGTTCAAGGCGAAAGTGGCGCTGCCGGCAGTCAAAGGCGAGCGCACGCTGGCCGGACTGGCGCAGCAGTTCGATGTGCACCCGAACCAGATCACGGAATGGAAACGGCAGCTGCAGGAGCGTGCGGCCGACGTGTCTGGAACGGCGGGCGTGGTATCGAACGAGCCGCCGGTAGACGTGAAGACCCTACACGCCAGGATCGGCCAGCTTTCTCTGGAAAATGATTTTTCAAGCGGCGCGCTCAACAAGGCGGGATTGCTGGGCGCAAAGCGATGGTTGACCGTGGCCATCAGTTACCGGTGTCGCAACAGGCAAAGCTCGTCGGCATTGCCAGATCGAGTGCGTACTATCGGCCGCGGCAGGTCAGCGAGGCTGACCAGAACTTGATGCGCCGGATCGACGGGCTGCACCTGGAGTTTGCGTTCGCCGGAGCGCGAATGCTGGTCCGGCTGTTGCGCCGGGAAGACCATGGGGTGGGTCGCCGTCGCGTGCGCACGCTCATGAAGCGTATGGGTGTGAAAGCGCTTTACTGCAAGCCCAACACGAGCCGACGCTACGCGCAGCACAAGATCTGGCCGTACCTGTTGCGCGGCATGAAGATCGAGCGCGCCAATCAGGTCTTCGCACCCGACACAACGTACATTCCCATGGCGCGTGGCTTCGTCTATCTGACGGCGGTAGTAGATTGGGCGAGTCGCAAGGTTCTTGCACACCGGGTGGCCATGAGGCCGGAGGCAATACATGCCGTGGAGGCGCTGGAAGAAGCATTCGCCCGCTACGGGCTGCCAGACATCGTGAACACCGATCAGGCTAGCCAGTTCACGGCGGCCGCGTTCACCGATGCCGTACCTGAGCGCGGCGTGCGGCTGTCGATGGACGGCAAAGGCGCCTGGCGCGACAGCGTATTCGTCGAGCGCGTCTGGCGCAGCACCAAGTACGAAGAAGTGTACCTGAGGGCCTACGAGTCGGTCAGCCACGTCCGGCGCTCCATTGGCGACTACATCGAGCTATACAACCGGAAACGGCCCCATTCGAGCTTGGCGGATCGCACGCCGGATGAGGCATACTTCGCGACGCTGCCAGCGATCAAATCGGCAGCATGATTGCCTCGGACGCTCCACTTAAAAATCCCGGAAAACTGTCCGAACGAGCGAAGCCACCTCTTCCCTGGCAACGCGGCTCAAACGAAAACACGAATGGGCTTCTGAGGCAACACTTCCCTAAGGGTACTGATCTCTCCGTCTACTCGCAGGCCAGACTGAATGCCGTAGCCAGACGGCTCAACGAACGTCCCCGAAAAACACTAAACTTCGACACGCCGGCTGAGCGATTTAACCCAATCGTTGCATCGACCGGTTGAATCCGCCGCTTTGATTGGCCTGTCGTTTCTCGTGCTGCTTTACACGGTCGTGCCGGCGATGCAACGCGGTCATCCGGCCACGCACCAGTGGCAGGCCCTAACCCGATAAGGAGGTTGCATGGACACGCACAAGTTCGTACTTGCGCTGGAGGGCGAAGGTATGGATCCCGACCAGGCAGCCATCATCCCCCACGAGATATACGCGATCTATGCTCACTCCGGACTGGGTGGAGTCTATAAACCCGTGGACTATGGCGATCTTGAAATGCTTCGCGCGAAGGCAGATCTTGTGCGAGCCGAGAAAGAAGCGCGACTCCAGTCGCTACTCGCGATGAGAGCTGACGACGCCGTGCAACAAGCGTACTGGATGGGCGAAATGAAGCGGATCGAAGGAGAGAGAAGGAAGCGCGGCTTCATCAGATGAGCGGTTCCAGACTCCGCAGCCGAATGGCGATTCAGGCAGACGATTGCCTCCGAACCTGACCGGTTGCATGGCCGCCGGGAGTTGGCATTGCCGGCCGGGACCCAGGCGGCGTTCCGCGAAGTCGGCAACGGCAACAGGTATCACGCGCGCGCGTGTCGCCGCCAATGCTCAATGCAAACGGGATGGTTTCAACCCATGGTGGCAACGTGGCGTGCGCCGACCCCTGTAGGCCACGACCCGCAACCACAGTTTGGCGTATGGTGGGTTGTTTGGTGGGTAGAAACGAAAAACGGGCCAAGAGGCCCGTATTCATTGATATCCTGGCGGAGAGAGGGGGATTCGAACCCCCGATAGGCTATTAACCTATACACGCTTTCCAGGCGTGCGACTTAAACCGCTCATCCATCTCTCCGGCGGGGAGCCGAATTATAGCAAACTTCGCGCCTTGCGCCACACCCCTAGCCAACGCCGCACACAAACGCCCTACGGATGCCGGATATAGTCGACCAGCGCGATCGTATAGGCGTCCGCTTTGCGATCGATCAAACTCACCCCGATCGCCACGAGAAACCCCGCCGGCACGCCGAACACGCCCGAGCTGATCGGCTCGATGCCGAACCAGCGCGCACCCGTGAAACCTGTCATCTGCGTGAAGAACGGATACGTCGACACGATGTAGTAGATGCACACGACGAGCCCCGCGACCATCCCCGCCACTGCGCCCAGGCGCGTCGTGCGCTTCCAGAACACGCCCAGCACGAGCGCCGGAAACAGGCTCGACGCCGCCAGCGAAAACGCCGCCCCGACCAGAAACAGAATATTCCCCGTATTCAGCGACGCCACATACGAAGCGAACAGCGCGACACCCAGCAGCAGAATCTTCGAGATCGTCACGCGCCGCTGGCTCGACGCGTTCGGATCGACCATGTGGTAGTACACGTCGTGCGACAGCGCGTTCGCGATCGTCAGCAGCAGACCATCCGCGGTCGATAGCGCCGCCGCCAGCGCCCCCGCCGCGATCAAGCCCGACATCACATACGGCAGCCCCGCGATCTCGGGCGCCGCGAGCACGACCATATCGGGCTGCATCTGGATCTCGCTCCAGCGCACGATGCCGTCGCCGTTCGTATCGGCGAGGCTGATCAGGCTCGGTTCGACCTTGCGCCATTGCATCAGCCACTGCGGCAGATCGGCAAAATGATGGCCGACCAGATTCGACAGGATCTCGTACTTGATCAGCACCGCGAGCACCGGCACGGTCAGATAGAACAGCGCGACGAAAAAGAGCGTCCAGCCCACCGAGCGGCGCGCCGACCCCACCGAAGTCGTCGTGTTATAGCGCGTCAGGATATGCGGCAGGCTCGCCGTGCCAAGCGACAGACACAGCAGCAGCGACAAAAAGTTACGCGCATGGGTGCTCCGGTCTTCATCGCCGACAGCAGGAAACGGCTCGTGCATCGGCACCGGAGCGGTCGCCCGCATCAGCATGTCGTCGCGCTTCTGGCTCCAGACGATCTGCGCGGCGGCGGCATCGCGCGGAAACTGTTCGAGCGCGCGCTCGCGTTCCTTGATCTCGCGCAACGGACCGTTATGGCGCCGCAGATCGCCGACCTCCTGCGTGAGCCGCTGCTTCTCGTCGATGAACGATTGCGGCAGCGTATCGAGCCGCATCTGCATCAGCGCGGCACGGCGTCGATAGTCGTCGCGCACGCGCTCCTCGAGCGGCGCGTCGCGCACCTGCTTCTCGAGCGCTTCCATGCGCTCCATCAGGCGCCCATAGCTGAATTGCGGCACCCAGCCGAGGCCGTCCTTATGCGCGATCATCGACACCGGTATCAGCATCGCGAGGATCAGGATGATGTACTGCGCAACCTGAGTCCACGTAACGGCGCGCATGCCGCCCAGAAACGAGCACACCAGAATGCCCGCGAGCCCGCAGAAAATGCCGACCGCGAAATCGACGCCGATGAAGCGCGTGGCGATCAGCCCGACACCCTGGATCTGCGCGACCAGATAAACGAACGAGCACAGGATCGCGGCGAGCGCCGCGAGGCCGCGCACCGCGTTGCTCGAATAGCGCGTGCCGAGAAAGTCGGGAATCGTGTAGCGCGCCAGCTTGCGCACATACGGCGCGAGCAGGAACGCAACGAGACAATAGCCGCCGGTCCAACCCATCAGGTACGCGAGGCCATCGTAGCCGGTCGCGTAGATCGAGCCCGCCAGGCCGATGAACGACGCGGCCGACAGCCAGTCGGCCGCGGTCGCCATGCCATTGAACGCCGACGGCACGCGCCGTCCCGCCACGTAGTATTCGACCAGATCGGACGTGCGCGACAGCACGCCGATCACCGCATACACCGCGATCGGCACGAACAGGAACACATAGCCGATCCACACACCGGGACCGGTGCTGCGCTCGATGCGCCACATCACATAGACGAACAGCAGAAAGCCGAGCGTGTAGAGCGCGTACGAGCGGATCAGCCGATGCGTGAGCTTCATCGGCTCAGCGTCCGCGCGCGGCCGGCGCGTCCGTGCCGACGTTGACTTCATCGTTCGCGCCGCTGGTGGAATCCGCGGCGGGACCGCTTGCGGCATCGCGCTGCGAATCCGCTTCGAACGCGCGCTGCAACCTACGATCGGCGCGCTGCATCAGCACGATATAGACGACGATCAACGCGAGGTAGATCAGGATCGCGCCCTGCGCGCCAAAGTAGAACGGCAGGCTGAAGCCGCCGACGCGCACCTGCGCGAGCGCGGGCGCCAGCAACGGCACGACGAAGGAGACGAAGAAGCCGAGCGTCATCAGCACCGCGATCAGCGCGAGGTTGAAGCGCCAGTACTTGCGATGCGCCAGCGCCATCGCCGCCGAGACCGGAGGCGGTTCGGGCGGGGGGTTCAACGTGGCATGGGAGGATAGGTGCGGCGCGGCCATGCGCCTATGTATCAAAAAGGCACCGGCGAGGCAATTGGGATTGTCCGCGCAATGCCGTGATGCAAGCCGTCCGCTCGATTCACGGGTCTGCTCGATACACCGGCAAGTGTGTCGATCGACACACCGCCACCGTCCACGCAGACCCGCTTACAACGCTTTAAATCGACTCGCCGAGCTGGTCGAGAATCGCCGGGTTTTCCAGCGTCGACACGTCCTGCGTGATCTCCTCGCCCTTCGCGAGCGAGCGCAACAGACGACGCATGATCTTGCCCGAACGCGTCTTCGGCAGGTTCTCGCCGAAGCGGATGTCCTTCGGTTTCGCGATCGGACCGATCTCCTTGCCGACCCAGTTGCGCAGTTCGTTCGCGAGCTTGACAGCCTCTTCGCCTTGCGGACGCGCACGCTTCAGCACGACGAACGCGCATACCGCCTCACCGGTCGTCGCATCGGGGCGGCCCACCACGGCTGCTTCCGCGACGAGCGGATTGGCGACCAGCGCCGACTCGATCTCCATCGTGCCGAGACGATGGCCCGACACGTTCAGCACGTCGTCGATGCGGCCCATGATCGTGAAGTAGCCCGTTTCCTTGTCGCGCACCGCGCCGTCGCCGGCGAGATAGAGCTTGCCGCCGAGCTCCTCGGGGAAGTAGCTCTTCTTGTAGCGGTCCGGATCGCCCCACACGTTGCGCAACATTGCCGGCCACGGACGCTTGACCACCAGAATGCCGCCCTGCCCGTTCGGCACGTCCTGGCCCGTTTCGTCGACGACCGCGGCCATGATGCCCGGCAGGGGCAGCGTGCACGAACCCGGCACGAGCGGCGTCGCGCCCGGCATCGGCGCGATCATGTGACCGCCGGTTTCGGTCTGCCACCACGTATCGACGACCGGACAACGGCCGCCGCCGACGTTCTCGTAGTACCAGACCCACGCTTCCGGATTGATCGGCTCGCCGACCGTGCCGATGATGCGCAACGTCGACAGGTCGTAGCTCTTCGGATGCACTTTCGCGTCGGCCTCGGAGGCCTTGATCAGCGAGCGGATCGCCGTCGGCGCCGTATAGAACAGCGTGACCTTGTGCCTGGCGATCATCTGCCAGAAGCGCCCGGCGTCCGGATAGGTCGGTACGCCTTCGAACATGACCTGCGTGCCGCCGAGCGTCAGCGGTCCGTACGCGATGTAGCTATGGCCGGTGATCCAGCCGATGTCGGCGGTACACCAGAACACGTCGGAGGGGCGCCAGTCGAAGGTCCACTTCAGCGTTTGCGCGGCCCACAGCAGATAGCCGCCGGTGCTGTGCTGCACGCCCTTCGGCTTGCCGGTCGAGCCCGACGTATAGAGGATGAAGAGCGGGTGCTCGGCGTCGACCCATTCGGGCGCGCATTGGTCCGACTCACCCTGCGTGAGTTCATGCATCCACAGGTCGCGTGCGCCGTCCCACGCGACCTTGCCGCCGGTGCGCTGGTACACGATCACGCTCTTGACCTTCTCGCAGCCGCCGAGCGCGAGCGCTTCGTCGGCGATGCTCTTCAGCGGCAAGGCCTTGCCGCCGCGCATCTGTTCGTCGGACGTGATCAGCGCGACCGCGCCGACGTCGACGAGCCGCTCGTTGAGCGACTTCGACGAGAAGCCGCCGAACACGACCGAGTGGGTCGCACCGATACGCGCGCATGCCTGCATCGCGACGACGGCCTCGATCGACATCGGCATATAGATGACGACCGGGTCGCCCTTCTTCACGCCGCGTTTTTTCAGCGCATTCGCGAAGCGCGATACGCGTTGCAGCAGATCCTGATAGGTGACGTTGGTGACGGTGCCGTCGTCGGCTTCGAACACGATCGCGACGCGCCCGCCGTTGCCGGCCTCGACGTGACGGTCGATGCTGTTATACGACGCGTTCAGCTGGCCGTCTTCGAACCACGTATAGAACGGCGCCTTCGATTCGTCCAGCACCTTCGTAAATGGCTTGTGCCAACTTAGCGTCTCCTTCGCGAGACGCCCCCAAAAGCCTTCGTAGTCGCGCTCCGCTTCGGCGGCAAGCACCCGGTACGCGTCCATGCCGGAGATCGTGGCACCCTTCGCCGTGTCGGCGGAGGGCGGAAAAACGCGGCGTTCCTGAAGAACTGATTCAATCGCAGACATCGACAACCCCTTGGTGAAGATGAAAAACGGAAAACCTGTACCGGCGCGCATCGCGCGCGGGTCTTATCCTGTTCGAGCCGCCACGAGCGGCGCTGTCTCCCACCTCGCAATGCCGTCGAACGCGCGCGCGTGCGGCATCGCAACATCCGTGCTTGCGGGCACCCTGCTCGATCACCCCGCGTCAAGGCTCAACCATAAGCGCCGCAACTTACCGGCCACTTACGCACATCGTGTTGATCTGCAAGCGAAAACCCTTAGATCGGGCGAGCCACCGACGTGCTTGAGCGTTGATCAGACGAGATGCGCGCGGAAAAGATCGCTCGTTCTATCGAGCGTTCCATGTTCACCCGCAGCACATCGCATGCCGCTGATGCGAACCCGATGCACCGTCCGGTCGCCCGCTGTCGCACTCTTACGCCCGGTCGCACGGCCTCTTACAATGCTAACTGAACTAGCCGTCCGGATTCCAGCTTGAATCGCTACGCCCTGCTTCTCATTACCTCGATGCTGCTGGTCGGCAGCAATGTCGGAATCGGTAAATCGATCGTCGCCTTCGTTCCCGTCCCGCTGTTCGCGCTGCTGCGTTTCGTCATCGCGATGGCCGTGCTATGGCCGCTCCTGCGCGTGACCAAACTGCGCCGCGTCAAACGCGACGAATGGATCAACCTGTTTTTGCAAGCGCTATTCGGCACCTTCGGCTTTACGCTGCTGATGCTCAACGGCGTCGCGCGCACCAGCGCGGTCGCGGCAGGCGTGATCACGAGCACGATTCCGGCGGTCGTCGCGCTGCTGTCGTGGCTGCTCCTGAAGGAGCGGCCGGATGGCCGCGCCCTCGCGTCGATCGCGCTGGCGATCGTCGGCGTCGTCGTCATCAATGTCGCGCACGGCGAGGCGGGCGCGGATGCGACGGCCGGCACCGGCTCGCTCGCGGGCAACTTCATGGTGCTCGGCGCGGTGTGCTGCGAATCGCTGTACATCATCCTGTCGCGCCGCCTCACGCAAACGCTCGCGCCGATCGACATCTGCGCGTACACGCATCTGTTCGGCCTGTTGCTGATGCTGCCGCTCGGCGCCGGCGCGCTCGCGCATTTCGACTATCGCGCGGTGCCATCGAACGTCTGGATGCTGGTGCTGTGGTACGGGCTGTCGGCCAGCATCTTCTCGTTCTGGCTGTGGATGAAAGGCATCCGCCACGTGTCCGGCAGTCTCGCCGGCGTGTTCAGCGCGGTGCTGCCGGTCGCCGCGGCGCTCTACGGCATCGTGTTCCTCGGCGAGCGGCCCACGCTCGCGCACGGCATCGCGCTCGCCTGCGTGGTCGCCGGTATCGGTCTCGCGAGCCTGAAGGCGCGCAGCGTGCCGCCGGTCGCATCGTAGTTCGGGTGTGGCGGGCGGGCTGCCCGCCGCAGAGCAGCAGATTCGACCGACGCTGTACAATACGGCGCCCGACGCGAGTCTCGCGATCCTCCGATGGCCGCGCCCCGCACCGCCGTCGGCGCCTGGCCCGTGTTCCGTCACCCCCGCTTCATCTGACCGTTGCCTATGTCCGCTTCGCGACCCGCCTTCGCCCGTCCGCGCCGCCCTATGCGCGCGCTGCCCCACCTCGTATTCATGAGCCGTTGGCTGCAGGTGCCGCTGTATCTCGGGCTGATCGTCGCGCAGGCAGTCTACGTCGTGCTGTTCCTGAAGGAAGTCTGGCATCTGGTGGCCGACGCGATGAAGCTCGACGAAACCAGCATCATGCTCGTCGTGCTGGGCCTGATCGACGTGGTGATGATCTCGAACCTGCTGATCATGGTGATCATCGGCGGGTATGAAACGTTCGTGTCGCGCCTTGGCCTCGACGGTCATCCGGACGAACCGGAATGGCTCGATCATGTGAACGCCGGCGTGCTGAAAGTGAAGCTGTCGATGGCGCTGATCAGCATCTCGTCGATCCATCTGCTGAAGACCTTCATCAGCCCCGACCAGAACACGACGCACACGATCATGTGGCAGGTGATCATCCACGTCGCGTTCCTCGTATCCGCGCTCGTGATGGCGCTCGTCGACCGCCTCACCACGCACACGCATCCCAAGCATTTCGAAGAGCCCGCGGCATTGCACGCCGTGGGCGGCATCAAGGTTTCCACTCCCCTGAAGGCGCAAGACTGACCGCACGCGCTGCGATCCGAAAACAAGCGCCTCCCCACTGAGCTAGCCATGACCGTCATCAAACAGGAAGATCTGATCCAGAGCATCGCTGATTCGCTGCAGTACATCAGCTACTACCATCCGCTCGACTACATCGAAGCGCTCGGCCGCGCATACGAGCTCGAACAGAGCCCGGCAGCGAAGGACGCGATCGCGCAGATCCTGACCAACAGCCGCATGTGCGCCGAAGGCAAGCGCCCGATCTGCCAGGACACCGGCATCGTCACGGTGTTCGTGAAAGTCGGCATGGACGTGCGCTGGGACGGCGCCACGATGAGCGTCACCGACATGATCAACGAAGGCGTGCGCCGCGGTTACCTGAACCCGGACAACGTGCTGCGCGCATCGATCGTGAGCCCGCCCGAAGGCGCGCGCAAGAACACCAAGGACAACACGCCGGCCGTGATCCACTACGAGATCGTGCCGGGTAACACCGTCGACGTGCAGGTCGCGGCCAAGGGCGGCGGCTCGGAGAACAAGTCGAAGTTCGCGATGCTGAACCCGTCGGACTCGATCGTCGACTGGATTCTGAAGACCGTGCCGACGATGGGCGCCGGCTGGTGCCCGCCGGGCATGCTCGGCATCGGCATCGGCGGCACCGCTGAGAAAGCGATGGTGATGGCCAAGGAATCGCTGATGGACCCCATCGACATTCAGGACGTGATCGCACGCGGCCCGAAGGACTGGATCGAAGAGCTGCGCGTCGAGCTGCACGAGAAGGTCAACGCGCTCGGTATCGGCGCGCAGGGTCTCGGTGGCCTGTCCACGGTGCTCGACGTGAAGATCATGGCCGCGCCGACGCACGCCGCGTCCAAGCCGATCGCGATCATCCCGAACTGCGCGGCGACCCGCCACGCGCACTTCACGCTCGACGGTTCGGGCGTCGCCAGGCTCGAAGCGCCGTCGCTCGACGCATGGCCGAAGGTGCACTGGGAACCGAACACGGAAACCAGCAAACGCGTCGATCTGAACACGCTCACGCCGGAAGAAGTGGCCGGCTGGAAGCCGGGCCAGACGCTGCTGCTGTCGGGCAAGATGTTGACGGGCCGCGACGCCGCGCACAAGCGCATCGCCGACATGCTCGCGAAGGGCGAGAAGCTGCCGGTCGATTTCACCAACCGCGTGATCTACTACGTCGGCCCGGTCGATCCGGTACGTGACGAAGCGGTCGGCCCGGCAGGCCCGACCACCGCGACGCGGATGGACAAGTTCACCGAGACGATGCTCGCGCAAACGGGCCTCATTTCGATGATCGGCAAGGCCGAGCGCGGCCCGGTCGCGATCGAGGCGATCAAGAAGCACAAGGCCGCGTATCTGATGGCCGTCGGCGGCGCCGCGTACCTCGTGTCGAAGGCGATCCGCAGCGCGAAGGTGCTCGCGTTCGAAGACCTCGGTATGGAAGCGATCTACGAGTTCGACGTGCAAGACATGCCGGTCACGGTCGCCGTCGATTCTAACGGCACCTCCGTGCACCAGACCGGCCCGAAGGAATGGCAGGCCAAGATCGGCAAGATTCCGGTCGCCACGGCTTGATGAGTCGCAATTAGCGCCACTCGGATCGGTCGAAAAGCCGGGGCTGCGGTCCCGGCTTTTTTTTTGCCCCGCATCACGCATGCGCAAGGCGGCGCACGCACGAGGCCGCAAACGCCGCCAAAACTTGTGTCGGATTCTTGGCTTTTTGGGGCATGGCGTTTATTGTTGTTGGAAATTCAAGGTCCCCGAAAAAGGAAATAACATGCAAGGCGACAAGAAGGTCATCGAATATCTGAACGCGCAGCTGAAGAACGAGCTGACCGCGATCAACCAGTACTTCCTGCATGCGCGGATGTACGGTCACTGGGGCCTCGATAAGCTCGGCAAGCACGAGTACGACGAGTCGATCGGCGAAATGAAGCATGCCGACATGCTGATCGAACGGATCTTCATGCTCGACGGTCTGCCGAATCTGCAGGACCTGCACAAGCTGCTGATCGGTGAGGAAACCAAAGAGATCCTCGAATGCGATCTGAAGCTCGAACAGATTTCGCAAAGCACCTGCAAGGAGGCGATTGCCTACTGCGAATCGGTGCGCGATTTCATCTCGCGCGAAATCTTCACGAAGATTCTCGACGACACCGAAGAGCACATCGACTGGCTCGAAACCCAGCTCGATCTGATCGACAAGGTCGGTATCCAGAACTACCAGCAAAGCGCGATGGGCTCGGTCGAGTCCTGAGCGAGGCACCTTGAAGCATCCCGCGAGGTAGCGGCGCGAATGCCTGCCGGGCAGGCATTCGCGCCCGGACCGTACCGCATGGGCGATATACTTGCGCGCTTGCTCGCGCTTTGCCCCAGGCTCCGCCTGTTTCTTCGACCACCACGTCACGCTCGTTTTCTTGACTATGCCCGTCCCCGCGCCGTCCCCGACTGTCCGCAGTGTTGCCGCTGGCGCCGCGTCGCAGGCGCCGATCGGTATTTTCGATTCGGGGCTCGGCGGACTGTCGGTGCTGCGCGCGGTGCGCGCGCAACTGCCTGAAGAGGCGCTGCTGTATGTCGCCGATTCGCTGTACGCGCCTTATGGCGAGCGCGATGACGACTTCATCACCGACCGCACGCTAGCGATCGGCGAATGGCTCGCCGCACGAGGCGCGAAGGCGCTCGTGGTCGCGTGCAATACGGCGACCGCGCAGTCGATCGCGCTGGTGCGCGAAATGCTGCCGATTCCGCTAGTCGGCGTCGAACCGGGCGTCAAGCCCGCCGCACTGCAATCCAGGAGCCGCGTCGCTGGCGTGTTGGCAACCCAGGCGACGCTGCGCAGCGCCCGCTTCCAGGGACTGCTCGAACGCTACGCCGCCGATTGCCGCTTTCTCTGCCAGCCCGGGCACGGGCTCGTGCAGGCGGTCGAGCGCTGCGACGTCGGCTCGGCCGAGCTGCGCGCACTGCTGCGCAGCTACCTGCAACCGATGCTCGACGCAGGCGCCGACACGCTGGTGCTCGGTTGCACCCATTACCCGTTTCTCGACGCTGCGATCCGCGACATTGTCGGCGAGCGGCTCGCGCTGATCGACACGAGCGTGGCGATCGCTCGCCAACTCGAACGCGTGCTTGAGCAGCACGGCCTGCGCGCCGCCACGCCGGCCGCAAGCACGCCGCTACCACGCTTCTACTCCACCGACGACGGCATCCATCAGCAGCAATTGGCCGCCACACTGCTGCGGATCGAGGCTGCGGTCGAGCACGTCTTGATACCCTCCCGCCGCACAGCCGCATCGGATTCCCGCGCCGCCTAGAGCCGGATCTCGCTCACCCGCTGCCCGTTCTTCGGACGAAATCCATTCTAAGAGGCTGGTTTTGTTACAAAAAATCGCAGACGACGCTTGTCAAACAAACCAAACAAAATGATAATAATTCGCATTAACGTTAGCTATGACGCCTGCCATGATCGTCTGTGTTTGCAAATCCGTTTCCGACCGCACCATCCGCTCCTCGATCGCGGACGGCATCGACTCGTTCGACGAGTTGCAGTTTGAACTTGGCGTCGCCTCGTGCTGCGGCAAATGCGAGGAATCCGTGCGCGACGTGATGCTGCAAAGCGGCGTGTGCGCGAGTCGTTGCGGTGTGGTCGAGCGTCATCAGCAAGTGCAGAGCATCGCCGAGGTCGTGCAGGTCACGTTCTACGAGCGCAAGGCAGCCTGAATTAGCTAGCGGGGCGCGGTGCAAGCCGTGTCAGTGTCCCCAAGCCCCTATCCTTGATGCACATTTAATGTAACGCTTAATGCGACACTGAAAGTGCCGCATGTCTGCAACAAAACCGCAGTACAGTCCGCCGTACCGCGTTATCCCACTGCCGTCAGCAAGCCAGTATTCGTACCAGCCAGCTACCCCGCTCTGCCCCTTCGAAAGGAGTTCGAGATGGAATTGCTGATTGGTTTCGTGACTACTTTGTTCATTTCGCTGCTGATTTTCCGAACATGACGATGTCCTGTCCGCCGCGCCGCCCGAACGGTGCGCTGCCACACTGACCATGCAGGCTCCGCACCCTGTTACCGCAGGCGCCCCGCTGGCGTCGTCCACCCGCCCGAATTCCCGCGCGCTGACGGCCACCGCCGTGGTCGCCGCGGTACACGTCGCGCTGCTCGCCGTGATCATGACGCTGCGTCACGAGCCCGTGCAGGTCGCGCTCGAATCGCACGTGATGACCGCCGAGCTGCTGCCGCCCGCACCGATCGCCGCACCGGCCGCGCTGCAATCGATCGCACCGCCGCCGCCTCAGCCGACGCCGCCCGTCCATACGAAGCCGAAAGTCCAGCCGAAGCCGGCCCCGACGCCAAAGCCGACTCCCACTCCGACTCCGTTGCCCGAGGCCGCTGCGCCGTCGCCGACGCCCGTCGCGGCGCCCGATCCGACACCACCCGCGCCTGCCGCACCGGCGACGCCGCCCGCCGCGGCAGCGCCCGCGATCGGCAAACAGACGATGGACATCAGTGCGCCAAAGAACGTGTCGCATCTCGATTGCAACATCGCACATCCGGACTACCCTGCGCTGTCGCGGCGCCGCGGCGAGGCCGGCACGGCGTACGTCCATTTCGTGGTCGGCCTGACCGGCAAGCTCGAAGGCATCGAGTTGAAGAAGAGCAGCGGCTTTAGCCGTCTCGACGACTCGGCCGTCGCCGCCGTGCGCGCGAGCGCCTGCAAACCGTATCTCGAGAACGGCGAGCCCGTCAGAGCCGCGTACACCCAGCCTTTCAACTTCAATCTGACCGACTGAAGCAAGCTTTCAAAAACAAGGAATTGCGATGCAAAACTACGGATTGGCGCACGTGTGGGCGCAAGGGGATTTCGTGACGCGCGGTATCGCGCTCGCACTGTTGATCATGTCGGTGATGTCGTGGAGCGTGATCGTCGTCAAGGGCTGGAATGTGGTGCGCCTGAAGCGCCTGACGAAGAACGCCGAGCAGGCGTTCTGGCATTCGGACGACCTCGCCGACGGCGTGAAGAAGCTCGGCGGCGGCGCCTCGACGCCGTATGACAATCCGTTCCTCGCGCTCGCGCTGTCGGGCCAGGAAGCGGCCGACCATCATCACCAGACGCAGCCGCATCTGCATGACCGCATGGACGTGTCGGACTGGATCACGCGCTGCCTGAAAGACACGATGGACGAAAGCGTCGCGCGCATGCAGAGCGGTCTCGCGATTCTCGCGTCGATCGGCAGCACCGCGCCGTTCGTCGGCCTGTTCGGCACCGTGTGGGGCATCTATCACGCGCTGCTCGCGATCGGCACGAGCGGCCAGTCGTCGATCGACCAGGTGGCCGGCCCGGTCGGCGAAGCGCTGATCATGACCGCGTTCGGTCTATTCGTCGCGATTCCGGCGGTGCTCGGCTACAACGCGCTGACGCGCGCCAACAAGGCGATCGTCGCGAAGCTGAGCCGCTTCGCGCACGGCCTGCATGCGTTCTTCGTAACGGGTGCCCGTCTGTCGTCGACCAAGCGCGGCGACGGCCTGCGTCTCGCGACCCGCGCCAACTGATCGACGAGGCACTTCAATGGCAATGAGCCCTTTCGCCGGAGACGATGACGACGGCCTGATGAACGAGATCAACATGACGCCGCTCGTCGACGTGATGCTGGTTCTGGTGATCGTCTTCATGGTGACGATTCCGGTGATCCGTCACGCGGTCAAGATCGATCTGCCGCATGCGAGCAGTCAGAAGGAAGACACGAAGCCCGCGCAGGTGACGGTGTCGATCGACGCGGACGGCAACGTGCTGTGGGACAGCACCAAGGTCGACGACGCAGCGCTCGCCGCGAAGATCGCCGCGGCCGCGCAGGCGAGCCCGCAGCCGGAACTGCATCTCGATGCGGACCGCAAGGTCCCGTACGAGAAGGTCGCTCAGTTGATGTCCGCCGCGCAGGCTGGCGGCCTGACGAAGATCGGCTTCGTCACGCAGCCCAAAGCGAAGTAACGGGTCGCGTTGCACGCGAAGCAGAACGCTCGTCCACGCAAAAAACCCGTTGAAACACGGCCATAAAGTAAAAGGCCTTCATCGTCGGATGAAGGCCTTTTTTGTGCGCGCTCGGCGCCTTCGGGCGGCGGGATCATTTGCCATCGGCCGAAGACTGATAGCTTTTATCACCGCATGCGAGGGCCGTGGTCGACACGGACAACGCGGTCAGCCCTATCAGGCCCGCTATGATAGCGGCCATGAGTTTTCGCATAGGAGACTCCTTAGCGAAAGGGATTTCACTATATTCCTGTGCGCGCGCGCATTCAAGCAAACGGCCATTGAAAGTAACCATAACAGGCCACGCTTAAATGCTAAAAGCGATTTGCGAAGCGCGATAGCGGCCGCAGCGTACCGTGCGACTCTTGAGTTTCCTCAAGCGCCTGATTAAGTCACCGTCGACGCAACCGGAGCCGCCGCCGCAACCGATGCCTGCGCCACCGTTTTGTTGCCGTGCGCAGGACACTCGCCCATGATGTGCTTACCTTCATCGGGATCGAGCATCTCGACCAGATAATCGACGAACGCGCGCACGGCCGGTACCATGCCCTGACGCGATACGAACACCGCGTACAACTGCGGCGTCGGAAAACTCCAGCCCGGCATCACGGGTGACAACAGTCCCGCCCTCAACGCGGCGCCATACATCATCTCGGGCAATGCGGCGATGCCGACACCGGCCAGCACCGCCTCGCGAATCGTCATCAGATCGGCGGTCACGAGACGCGGTTCGTGCTCGTGAGCATGGCGCGTACCGTCGGGCGAGATCAGGTTGTACACGTGGCGGCCGTCGCTCGTCGGCACGTCGAGTGTTTCGAAGCGGTTCAGGTCGGCCGGCGTCAACGGCGGCGCATTCTGCTGCAGCAGGCTCGGCGCGCCGACCAGCATCTGCTCGGTGCGCCACAGCGGCCGCACGACGATGTTCGCGTTTTCCGGCGGATCGGAACGCACGCGCAGCGCGACGTCGATCGAATCCTCGAACAGATCGACGACGCGATTGGTCACGCGCATCACGACGCGCACTTCCGGATAGCGGTGCATGAATTCCGGCAGGATCGTCGACAGAATCGTCTGCGAGATCGTGACCGGCACGCTGACGCGCACCGTGCCGCGCGGCGACGAGCGCAGCTGCTGCACGACATTGACCGCCGCCTGCGCTTCGCTGAGCATCGCCTGACAGTGCTGGTAGAACAGCTGCCCCGCTTCCGTCAGCGCGAGCTTGCGAGTGGAACGCTGCAACAGCCGCACGCCGAGCGACGCCTCCAGCTCCGTGAGCCGGCGCGACAGGCGCGACTTCGAGATGCCCAACACCCGCTCGGCGGCCGAAAATCCGCCATGTTCGACGACCTGCGAAAAGTACATCAGGTCGTTCAGGTTGTGTGAATCGATCTTCATCTCATCGTTCCATAAACAGAACAATCCATTGCTGAGGGGCGGCTGGCACCGCGAAAAACGGTCCCTATAATAGCTCCATGTTTCAGAAATAACGCTATTCCCCATTTTTCGAGGTGATATTGATGACTACGTCACGTACGATCGAACGCACGTTTCCGTCGGTTCGCACGGTGGAAGGCGGCGGATTCGTCGTTCATCGACCGTTTCCGACCCGTCTCCTG
Source organism: Paraburkholderia sp. BR13439 (assembly GCF_040948805.1). Classification (NCBI taxonomy): domain Bacteria; kingdom Pseudomonadati; phylum Pseudomonadota; class Betaproteobacteria; order Burkholderiales; family Burkholderiaceae; genus Paraburkholderia; species Paraburkholderia sp. BR13439. The sequence continues at coordinate 95,210 of NZ_JBFPKN010000024.1, forward strand.
ATGGACTTCGATCCGTTCCTGCTGCTCGACGAAATGGGGCCGGTCGACTATGCGCCGGGCGAGGCCATCGGCGCGCCCGATCATCCGCATCGCGGCTTCGAGACGGTCACCTACGTGCTCGAGGGCCAGTTCGGCCACAAGGACTCGGCGGGTCATTCGGGCACGCTGCACGCCGGCGACGTCCAGTGGATGACTGCGGGCGCGGGCGTCGTGCATAGCGAAATGCCCGACCCGGAATTCACGCGCACCGGCGGGCGCGTGCACGGCCTGCAGTTATGGGTGAACCTGCCGCGTCGCGACAAGATGATCGCGCCGCGCTACCAGGAGATCCCGTCGGCACGCATCCCAGTCGCGACGTCCGAAGACGGCCGGGTGCGCGTCAAGGTCATCGCGGGCGAAGCGCTCGGCATCAAGGCCGCTATCGAAACGCGTACGCCGATCCTGTATCAGCATTTCTCTCTGCAGCCGGGCGCGACGATCCGCCAGCCGGTGCCGGCCGACTATCGCGTGTTCGCGTATGGGCTGTCCGGCAAGGGCGTGTATGGCGAAGGCGACGCGCGCGCCGACATCGACGCGCGCACGATGGTCGTGTTCGCCAACGACGGCGACACGGTGACCATCACGGCCGGCGACGAACCGCTCGAAGTGCTGCTGCTCGGCGGCGTGCCGCTGAAGGAGCCGGTGGTGCGCTATGGCCCGTTCGTGATGAATACCGAGGACGAGATCCGTCAGGCGGTGGTCGACTATCAGGCCGGGCGGATGGGCGCGATCACGCATTGACCGGCTAACGCGCGCCGCCAGATGCCCCTCTCGGGGCGCGAACACCGGTAAATTCGGTCACAATATCGGCTCATGTCGCGCGAGCCGCGTTGATTGCAACAGTCCGAGGCGCGCGACCCAATATGATCGCTATCACAGGAGCGCGCATGGCAGAGCCCACCGTCACCGCCCACATCGGTTCGACGAATTTCCAGGTCGTGTTCGACGACGGCAAGCACACATGGATTGCCGACGAACCCCAATCGCTAGGCGGCGGCGACCGCGGCCCGACACCGGTCTCGCTGCTGCTGTCGAGCCTCGGCGCGTGCACGTCGATCACGCTAAAGATGTACGCGCAGCGCAAAGGCTGGCCGCTCGCGAGCGTACGGGTCAAACTGTCGATGGAAACCGGCGACGCGGGCTCGACGATCGACCGACAGATCATGCTCGATGGTGAACTGTCCGACGAGCAGCGGGAACGGCTTTTGCAAATTGCCAATGCATGCCCGGTGCACAAGATCCTCACGCACACGATCTCGATCCGCTCCGCGCTCGCCGTCGCTTAACAGGCGCACCAGACGATGCATAGGACGGTCGGACGTCGCCCGTTCGGGCCACGGGCATTGCAATATTTTCATAGGACGCAGTCGACTTGAATTTCGAACACCTCATTCAGATCAACGATCCGTTGAATCCCCTCGTCGAATCGATGACCCGCGAGCAGCTGTGGGAAGGTCTCGTGTTGCGCGCCGAGCAGCCGCAACTGTTCGTGATGGGTCTCGACAGCTGCACGATCCTGTCGCGCGACGGCAATGTGCTCGAGCGTGAGTTGCACTACGGCCAGGCCACCGTGCGCGATCGCGTCACGCTGCAGGAAAGCGACAGCGTGCGCTACGACATCCTGCCGACCGCCGAACACGTTGGCGGCTCACTGACGATGACGATCGAGCAACCCGACGAACTGCAGTTGTTCCTGCGCTTCGAGTACGCGACCACGCTGCCCGTCTCGACGACCGATCAGGACGCCGTGCGGACGCAGGAGATCGTCAAGTCCGCGTATCGCGAGAACGATATCGACACGGTGAGACTGATCCGCCAGTACGTCGCGACCAAACAGGAACCGGGACCGTTGCACTGAGAAACCGCGCGGGCGTCTCGCCCGCGCCGCTGCGGGGCCATGTCCAAGATGGCCCCAAGGTCGTCGTCTAGCCGCACATTTCATTCAGCTATCAGAAGACGAATCCGATGAATTTCTCGGCCTTGTAAATAGGAATAGTTATCATTTAGAATCATCCCATCGAATCGACGAACAAGCTAGAACGAATGACCGATATGACTCGCTCCACCACGCTCAGCCTGCGCCGCTCGGCGGCCGCGCTAACCAGCCGCACGAAGCCGTCGACAACGACCGCGCAAGCGGCGAAGCCCGCCGCGGAACGCACCGCCGGCCAAGGCGAGACGGCGGAACGGGTCGTGCGCAGCGACGCGCTGCTGCAAGGCCATAGTCCCATCAGCATCGTGCACAACGGCGAGACGTACCAGTTACGTGCGACGCGCCTCGGCAAGCTGATCCTGACGAAGTAGCAACGCAACACGAAGTAAGTACCGGGTATTGTGGGGACCACCTCCCCGAGAGGTGTTAGGCATTAGCCAGCCACGACGGCTTGCACGCGAGAACTAGACCCCTTCGTGCAGACACCAAGCCAGCCGTCGCAGCAAGCCAGGCCGTTTTTTTGGTTCTCATTCGAAAGCGGAAGCGCGCAACGGCGCACATCGCTGAAGTTCAAAATGAAAAAGCCGTGGGATGTTGCCATTCCACGGCTTTTGCGCTTGCTTTCTTGGCGCTTGCGCCTGCGTTCGCACCGAACCCAGGCCAAACACTTACTTCGACGCCCAGCCCCAGAACATCAGCCACCACGCGCTATTGACGACCGCCAGCGCCGCGACGAACCACAGCATCGCCAGCGCGCGCTGCACGAAGCGCTCGCTATAGCGACGCGTGACGAGCCACACGAGCCATGCGCTCCACGCGCTGGAAATCACGAGGATCGCGATGCGCAGATCCGACGCCCACCACAGTGACACGTGCTCGGCGCGCAGCAGCGACAGCGTCGTCGCCGACAAACCGAGGAACACACCCGCGCCCGCAATCGGAATCAGCCCCTGCGTCAAGTGATGCAACCGCGTTGCATTGAAGCGCCCGAGCATGCGCGTGGCGCCCGTCAGCAACAGCAGCAGCGCGGTGCCATAGACGAGCGCCGTCGCGAGGATGTAGCCGATCAGCAGCGAGCCGTCGAGCCACGAGAACACGTCGTTCTGCTCGGGGTAATGCGTGAACAGGAACCACGGGGCATTGGTCTCGAGCGGCCACGTGATGTCGTGATCGACGAGCCAGTTCGCCGCGAACATCTTCAGGTCGATGAACCAGCGCGACGCGGTCCAGTGGAACGCACCGATCGCGATGCCGAGCAGGCCATACAGGATCAGCGCGGTGTCCCACGGATTCGCCTTTTTGTCGCCCAACTGCACGACTTCCGTCGACGGCTTGCGCCACGTCAGCTCGATCGCATCACGGTGTCCGCTGCAGCGGCCGCACATATGGCAGTCGGCCGCGCCCTTCATGTTGCGCAACGGCACGAGCGGCGCGCAGTTGATCGGAATCACCCGGTGCCCATGCTCGCCGTTCGTGTACGAACGGCGCCACGCGTCTTCGTCGACCTTGTAGTGAAACGGCGCGAGGCGCGCCAGAAGCGAAAAAACCCCGTTGACGGGGCACAGGTATTTGCACCAGACGCGCTTCTCGCGTCCGTACAGCAGACCGATCACGATGGCCGCGAAAGTCGAACCGCCGAGCACCAGCAGCACTGCTTTCGGATACTGGTAGACGCTCACCATCTGGCCGTAGATCGTCGTGATGCCGAACGCAACGAAGGGCCAGCCGCCCCAGCGCATCCAGTGCGGAATCGCGCGGCCGCGGCCGTACTTGCTCGCGAACTCGGCGAGCGCGCCCTCCGGGCACAGCACGCCGCACCAGACGCGGCCGAGCATCACCATCGACAGCAACACGAACGGCCACCAGATGCCCCAGAACACGAACTGCGCGGCGAGCGTCAGGTTGCTCCACAGATGCGCGGTATCGTCCGGCAGCGGCATCAGCGCGGGCGCGATGATCAGGAACGCGTACACCGCGACCACGACCCATTGGATGCCACGAATCACCGCGCCATGGCGCTGCATCCACTGGCCGACCGCCGCGAGGCGGCCCGGCCGCGAAGCCATCACGACGCTCATGCCGCGCGCCCTGCTGTTTGCTGCGCGGGCTTGCGAGTGGCGCGGCGCACCAGCAGATAAACGACCGCCCAGTAGACGGCATAGGCAAGCAGATTCATCAGCGCCGGATGCGCACGGTAGCCGGTCAGCGTCGCGACGAGCGAACCGAAGGTGCTCGAATCATCGAGGATCGCCGACGAATTCCACAGCTGGTCGACGAGCGTCGGCAGGATTTCCTTGTCGATCAGCTTGTCGATGCCGGTCTGGAACAGCCCCGCGCCGAGGAACAGCAGCATGATTTCGGTGACGCGGAAAAAGACCCGCCACGAGATGATCTTGCCGCCGAGCTGCAACACGTAGAAGGTCAAGAATGCGAGCGCGAGACCGATCGCGACAGCGAGCATCTGGCTGCCGTCGACATGACCCGACTGGCCGAAGCCGAGGCCGTACAGGAAGATCACCGTTTCGCTGCCTTCGCGCGCGATCGCCAGGGCGACCAGCAGCGCGACACCCCACCAGTTCGAATCGCGCTTGCTCTTTTGCAGCGACTGTTCCATGTCGCGCTTCAGCGTGCGGCCGTGCTGCTTCATCCACAGCACCATCTGCACGATCAGCACGCAGGCGATGAGCACCATCGCGGTCTGGAAGTAATCCTGCGCGTCACCGGAGAGCACCTCGGTGAAGCCGACAAGCGCCGCGCCGAGCGCTACCGCCGCGATCACGCCGGCCGCCAGGCCGCCCCACAGGTACGGCAGGCCGCGGCGCGCGTCGTCGTCGCCATTTTTCAACCACGCGTACAGGATGCCGACGACCAGCAGCGCCTCGACACTTTCCCGCCACACGATGAACAGAATCTGACCCATTCAAGCTCTCCCTTCGATCCTTCTACTGCCCGCTTCCGTTGTCTCGCTCGAACGACAGCACCCGCTTCCCGCGGCGCTCGCCGCCGATCGAGACCACGGCTTACTTCGCGACGATCACGCCCTGCGCCTGTTGATGAAAGTCGTCGAAAAACTTGTATTCGCCCGGCTCCAGCGGGGCGATCACGACAAACGAATCGGCGCCCGGCGCCAGCACCTTCTCTTTACGCAATTGCACGCTTTCGAATTCCGCCGCGCCCTTGCCGGTGTTAAGCACTTCGATTTTGATACGCTGCCCCGCAGGCACTTCGATGCGGGCCGGGTTCAGCTTGCCGTCGTTCATTTCGAGCTTGAAGGTCGGCAGGTCGGCTGCGTGAGCCGTGGCCGCCAGGCAAAACGTGGCGGCAAGCATCGTGATCTTTCGGTTGATTCCCATTGCCCTTTCCGGAAAACGCGACGCGCCGACGCCGGGTATCACACCGACTGTCCACGCGCCGTCTGCTGCACTCACTGATACGTCGAGCGACCGCGTTTGCATCGCGCGCCGATCAGTAACCGCCCTTCTTGCCGATGCCAGCGAAGGTGAAGTCATATTCGAGCGTGATGGGCTTGAACCACGGACCCACGCCGGTTTCCTTGTCGACGTGGCGGCCGAACGCCATGTGGCCCATCTGCATCGGCGGTTCGACGATCAGCTTCAGGTGATACTTGCCCGGGCCTTGCAGCTTGACGTTGTCGCCGTAGTGCGGACCGTCGTTCGCGACCATCGCCATCAGGTCGCCCTTCAACGGCTGGTTCGAGCCGGCCTTCGTCAGTTCGTAGCGCACCTGCAGATAAGGCATCCAGTCGCCTTCGGCGAAACCGGTCGGATTGTTCTTGACCGCGTGAATGTCGGACTCGAGATGGATGTCCGAATCCGACGCCTTGCGCATCATGCCTTCGGGCTCCATCGTGATCGGCTGCAGGTAGACCACGCCGATTTCCATGCCACCCTGGATCTGCTGCTTGCCGATCGGATATTCGGCGGCCGAGGCCGACAGCGCCGCGACTGCGGCTACCGTTGCCGCGCCACCCCGCACAAAGGAAGAAATCCGCATTGATGCTCCTTGTTTTTATCAGACTGGAATCGATTTCATTGAAACTCGGGGCCGCAACTCAGATGTGAATTTAAATGCGAACCATTCTCAATATTGGTTGAGTTTATCATCGATCGCTGACGAGAACAAACCTGTTAGTGCGCTCGGCCTCATGCCAGCATGGTTTTAAGGTTGGCTTAAGAAAATCTTTGTGTATCGAGGAAGGTGGGACGGAATTCGTCACGGCCAAAGTGACCGCTCCGGACGGCTCCCGCGGGAGCTCGAGTACCGGCCAATGAGAAAGGGCGTGGCGAGCGGCCGCGCCCTTTCATGGTGGACAAAAGCGGTGGAGGGAAACGTCAATTAGTCGACGCCCGACACGTGATCGCCGACATTCGCGCCGAACACGCGCTGACGCAGCAGCGCCAGCTGGTCGCGGGTCTGCGCGGCTTTCTCGAATTCGAGATTCTTCGCGTGCTCCATCATCTGCTTTTCGAGGCGCTTGATTTCCTTGGCGAGTTGCTTCTCGGACATGTCCTCGAACTTCGCGCGGGTCTGCTGCTCCTTCAACTCGGCGCGCGCTTCGTCGACGTTGTACACGCCGTCGATGATGTCGCGAATCCGTTTCACGACCCCACGAGGCGTAATGCCGTGCGCGGCGTTGAACGCAATCTGCTTGGCCCGGCGCCGCTCGGTTTCGTCGATCGCGCGACGCATCGAGTCGGTGATGTTGTCCGCGTAGAGGATCGCCTTGCCGTTCACGTTACGCGCTGCCCGGCCGATGGTCTGGATCAGCGAACGCTCGGCGCGCAGGAAGCCTTCCTTGTCCGCGTCCAGAATCGCGACCAGCGACACCTCGGGAATATCGAGCCCCTCGCGCAGCAGGTTGATGCCGACCAGCACGTCGAACGCGCCGAGACGCAGATCGCGGATGATTTCGACGCGCTCGACCGTGTCGATGTCGCTGTGCAGATAGCGCACCTTGATGCCGTGGTCGGCCAGAAACTCGGTGAGCTGCTCGGCCATCCGCTTGGTCAGTGTCGTGACGAGCACCCGATCGCCGGCCTTGATGCGCTCGTTGATCTCGCCGAGCACGTCGTCGACCTGGCTGCGCGCCGGCCGCACCTCGATTTCGGGATCGACGAGGCCGGTCGGGCGCACCAGCTGTTCGGCGACCTGCCCCGACGTTTTCTTCTCGTAATCGGCGGGCGTTGCCGACACGAACACGACCTGGCGCATCTTGCGCTCGAACTCGTTGAACTTGAGCGGCCGGTTGTCGAGCGCCGACGGGAGCCGGAAACCGTAGTCGACGAGGTTTTCCTTGCGCGCGCGGTCGCCGTTGTACATGCCGTTCAGCTGGCCGATCAGCACGTGCGATTCGTCGAGCATCATGATCGCGTCGGGCGGCAGGTAATCGACGAGCGTCGGCGGCGGCTCGCCCGGCGCCGCGCCCGAGAAATGCCGCGAATAGTTCTCGATGCCCTTGCAGAATCCGAGCTCCTGCAGCATTTCAAGGTCGAAGCGGGTGCGCTGCTCGAGCCGCTGCGCCTCGACGAGCTTGCCTTCGCTATAGAAGAACTCGAGCCGCTCGCGCAGTTCGGCCTTGATCGTTTCGACCGCGCGCAGCACGGTGTCGCGCGGCGTCACGTAGTGCGACGACGGATACACGGTAAAGCGCGGAATCTTCTGCCGCACCCGACCGGTGAGCGGATCGAACAGTTGCAGCGTTTCGACTTCGTCGTCGAACAGCTCGACGCGCACCGCCATCTCGGCGTGCTCGGCCGGGAAGATATCGATCGTATCGCCGCGCACGCGGAACGAGCCGCGCTGGAAGTCGGCTTCGTTGCGGCTGTACTGCATCGCGATCAGCCGCGCGATGACATCGCGCTGGCCCAGCCGGTCGCCGGTGCGCAGGGTCAGGATCATCTGGTGGTATTCGGACGGATTGCCGATACCGTAAATCGCCGACACCGTCGCGACGATCACCACGTCGCGCCGCTCCATCAGGCTCTTGGTCGCCGAAAGCCGCATCTGCTCGATATGCTCGTTGATCGACGAGTCTTTCTCGATGAACAGATCGCGCTGCGGCACGTACGCTTCCGGCTGGTAGTAGTCGTAGTACGAGACGAAGTATTCGACCGCGTTGCGCGGAAAGAACTCGCGGAACTCCGAGTACAGCTGCGCGGCGAGGGTCTTGTTCGGCGCGAACACGATCGCCGGGCGGCCGAGCCGCGCGATCGTGTTGGCCATCGTGAAGGTCTTGCCGGAGCCCGTCACGCCGAGCAGCGTCTGGAACGCGAGACCATCGCCGACGCCTTCGACGAGCGTCTCGATGGCCGTGGGCTGGTCGCCGGCGGGCGGATACGGCTGGTAGAGCTTGAACGGCGAACCGTCGAACGTGATGAATTTGGATTCGTCGAGCGTATCGTCGGCTTCAGTCAGATGGTGTTCGGACATGAGGGGCGGCACCGGCCTTGGGCAAAGAATCATTCTAACGGGTTGCGGAAAGCGAAGATCGAGCGGGGTTACGTAGGGGGCGCTGGCCGTGCGGGCGGCGGCGTGTCATGGCCCTTTGCGGACTTGTGCGCGAAGCGAAGGACAGCGCACCTTGGCCGGGCGCGCGGTCGAAACCGCCCCGTGCGCTCGAATTCCTTTCACATGGCTCCCAGTGCCTGTTTTTCAAGCAGATAATTGCCCTTGGGCCATCGGGTCGTCCGAAAAAAGCGCTGGATTCGTTACAATGCGAAGTTGCGCTCGCTCGCCGCTGTCCATAGGCCGTCCCCGATTTTCGCGTTTCGTCGAACTCACGCCGCACACGGGAAACGCCGCCGACGCTCCAGATGAGGCCGCCCGCGCGCGAAGCCGCCCTCTTTTCACTACTGCTGCCCACCCATCATGTCTCTGTTCTCCGCCGTCGAACTAGCTCCCCGCGACCCGATTCTGGGCCTGAACGAAGCTTTCAACGCCGATACGCGCGCCACCAAGGTCAACCTCGGCGTTGGTGTGTACTTCAATGAAGAAGGCAAGATTCCGCTGCTGCGCGCCGTGCGCGAGGCGGAAAAGGCCCGCGTCGATGCCGCGCTGCCGCGTGGCTATCTGCCGATCGAAGGTATCGCCGCTTACGATGCCGCCGTGCAAAAGCTGCTGCTCGGCAACGACTCGCCGCTGATCGCGGCCGGCCGCGTCGTCACGGCGCAGGCGCTGGGCGGCACGGGGGCGCTGAAGATCGGCGCGGACTTCCTGAAGCGCGTGAATCCGAACAGCAAGGTCGCGATCAGCGACCCGAGCTGGGAAAACCATCGCGCGCTGTTCGAAGGCGCGGGCTTCGTCGTCGAATCGTATCCGTACTATGACGCGCAGACGCACGGCGTGAACTTCGACGGCATGCTGAATGCGCTGAACAGCTATGCGGCGGGCACGATCGTCGTGCTGCACGCGTGCTGCCACAACCCGACCGGCGTCGACCTGAGCGTCGAACAGTGGAAGCAGGTCGTCGAGGTCGTCAAGGCACGCAATCTCGTGCCGTTCCTCGATATCGCCTACCAGGGCTTCGGCGACAACATCGAAGCGGATGCGGCAGCCGTGCGTCTGTTCGCGGCGCAGGAACTGAACGTGTTCGTGTCGTCGTCGTTCTCGAAGTCGTTCTCGCTGTACGGCGAGCGTGTCGGCGCACTGTCGATCATCACCTCGAGCAAGGAAGAAGCGGCGCGCGTGCTGTCGCAACTGAAGCGCGTGATCCGCACCAACTACTCGAACCCGCCGACGCACGGCGGCTCGGTGGTCGCGGCCGTGCTCGCGTCGCCGGAACTGCGCGCGACATGGGAAAGCGAACTGGGCGAAATGCGCGACCGTATCCGCGCAATGCGCAATGGTCTCGTCGAGCGCCTGAAGGCAAGCGGCGTCGATCGTGACTTCAGCTTCGTGAACGCACAGCGCGGCATGTTCTCGTACTCGGGTCTGACGGCAGCGCAAGTGGATCGTCTGCGCGAAGAGTTCGGCATCTATGCGGTCAGCACCGGCCGGATCTGCGTGGCTGCGCTCAATACGCGCAACCTCGACGTCGTCGCCAACGCGATTGCTCACGTGCTCAAGTAAGCCAATTCACGGCGCGGAGGTTTGCCGCGCCAGTGCAGCAGCTTCGCCGCTGCAACTGTCTGTAGAAACGGCGCCCTTTTCAGAAAAGGGCGCCGTTTTTTTATGCCTGCCGGACTGTTCGTTCGGCCTTGCCGGCGCGGCGCCGGGTTTCTCCGCGAAGAATCAGCGCGAGTCCCGATGAATATCGTGCGTGACGAACCCGGCATCGTTCTGCGGCATATCGAGCCAGTCGGGCTGTTCGAGCGAACGGACAATATCTTCGAGACCGCTTCGCCAATGCTCGCGCATCGTCGACAGACCGAATTGAAAGTCCTTGTAGTGTCCTTCGTATTCCTTGTGCCGGTAGATCAGGTGAATCACGTTGTAGCGCTTCGAGCACGACAGATCTTCGGCCAGCTTGCACCACGGATCGTCGCGTTGCTCTTCGGGCACACGGTCCAGCACCTCGCGCAGTACGTGACGGAAACGCTGCGAACGCTGCAGCATGTCGGTCACGAGACGCGTACGGCTCGAATACTGGATGTCTTTCATGCGCCCCTGCACGTCGGTGATGTTGTCCGGCACCGGCCCGATCGCGCTCCATAAATCGACCTGAAACGCGAGCGTATCGCGACGCGGCGTGGTCTGGAGCACCTCGTAGAGCGGCGTATTCGACATCAGGCCGCCGTCCCAGTAGAACTGACCGTCTATCTCGACGGCCGCGAAGCCCGGCGGCAACGCGCCCGATGCTATGAAATGCTCGGGCCTGAGCGTGGTGTGCGTATTGTCGAAGTACGCGAAGTTGCCGGTGCCGCAATTCACCGCGCCCACCGACACGCGTATTTCCCCGGAATTGATCCGATCGAAATCGCACAGCGACTCGAGCGTGGCCTTCAGCGGAGTGGTGTCGTAGTAGCTCGCCAATTGCGGCGAGCCGGACACGGTCGGCAACGGCGGCGGGAAACGCGGCACGAAAAAGCCCTTTTGCCCTTCGACGATTGCGCTCATCGCCTGCGCTGCCGTAAATGCCTTGCGCACTGCTTCGCTCGAATTGAACAGCACGTGTTCGACCGGAGCCGGCAACGGCGGTCCGAACGCCGGCTGGCAGATCGTCTCCCAGAATTGCAGCAGACGCTCGACGCGTCGTTCCGGCGCATTGCCCGCAATGATCGCCGTATTCAGCGCGCCGATCGAAATTCCCGCGATCCAGTTCGGTTCGATGCCGGCTTCGTAAAGCCCCTGAAAGACGCCGGCCTGGTAGGCGCCGAGCGCGCCACCGCCTTGCAGCATCAGCGCGACGGTTTCGTAGTTGGGCAACCGGAGGTGCCGGCGCGAGCGGGCGGCAATCGCCGGACCCGCACCCTCCCCGTCGCCGGACACGCCCACGCGCGCCCGCTTCAGATTGCGTTGCGCCATGGGCCGCCCCTTAGTGCATATACCAGCCGTGGCTCACGACGAACGACTGGCCGGTCAGCGCCGCGCTCGGGAAGGTCGACAGGAACAGCACGGTCTGCGCGACGTCTTCGACCGTCGTGAAGATACCGTCGACGGTACCGCCCAGCATCACGCGCTTGATCACTTCCTCTTCGCTGATACCGAATTCCTTCGCCTGCTCGGGAATCTGCTTGTCGACGAGCGGCGTGCGCACGAAACCCGGACACACGACGTGCGAACGCACGTTATGCGCAGCGCCCTCTTTGGCGAGCACGCGCGACAGACCCAGAAGAGCGTGCTTCGCGGTCACGTACGCCGACTTCAGCGGCGAGGCGAGATGCGAGTGGACCGAGCCCATGTAGATCACGACTCCGCCGCGATTGTCCTTGTACATGTGCTTGAGCGCGGCCTTGGTGGTCAGGAACGCGCCGTCCACGTGAATGGCCTGCATCTTTTTCCAGTCCGAGAACGAATAGTTTTCGATCGGATTGACGATCTGGATGCCGGCGTTGGAAACGAGAATGTCGATCGAGCCGAATTCCTCGGCGACCTTGTCGATACCCTGGTTGACGGCGTCTTCGCTCGTCACGTCCATTGCCACGCCGATTGCCTTACCGCCGCCCTTTCTGATTTCTTCAGCAACGGCGTTCGCGCCCTCCTGGTTCAGGTCGGCGATCGCGACCGCCGCACCTGCGGCCGACAGAGTCAACGCGATCTGTTTGCCGATGCCACTCGCGGCGCCAGTGACGACGGCGACCTTGCCGTTCAGATTCGAGTTCAGAGACGACATCCAGAACCTCCATGCAGTTGATGAGCAATGAGACCACGAAGCCGCGCGCTGGGAGAAGTCGGCCAAACGGTATCGACCGTTCGGCGGATGCAGCGCGGCGGCTGACTTTGCTATTGTGCATGAACCCTGTGAACGACATAGGTAAAACGCACGCCGAACCGGATCTATTTAAACTGAACGCTTCCGGACTGAATCCGGCTCCATTCCCGTGGCATCACCAACCAGGAGACATGCATGAATTATCGACGTCTGGGCCGCTCTGGCCTGCAAGTGAGCGAGTTGTCGATCGGCTCATGGGTCACGTACGGCAACCAGGTGGATCACCGCGCCGCGCGCGAATCGCTTGCCGCGGCGCGCGACGCGGGCGTCAATTTCTTCGACAACGCCGAAGTCTATGCGGGCGGCAAATCCGAGGAAATCATGGGCCATGCGTTGAAGGAACTCGCGTGGCCGCGCGTGAGTTACGTGGTGTCGACGAAATTTTTCTGGGGACTCAACGAAGCGCCGAATCAGTACCACACGCTGAACCGCAAGTATCTGATGAACGCGATCGACGGGTCGTTGAAGCGCCTACAACTCGATTACGTCGATCTCGTGTTCTGTCATCGTCCCGACCCGAACACGCCAGTCGAGGAAACGGTCTGGGCAATGAGCGACATGATCGCGCGCGGCAAGGCGCTGTACTGGGGCACCTCGGAATGGAGCGCCGACGAGATTCGCGCCGCATATGAAATCGCCGAGCGGCATCATCTGCACAAGCCGGTCATGGAGCAACCGCAATACAACCTGTTTCACCGCAAACGCGTCGAGCAGGAATACAAGCGGCTTTACGAGGACATCGGCCTCGGCCTGACCACGTGGAGTCCGCTGGCATCGGGCCTGCTCACCGGCAAATACCGTGACGGCGTGCCCGCCGACAGTCGCGCGCAGTTGCAGGGCTATGACTGGCTGCGTCAGCAGCTCACCGACCCGACGCGGAACAACGTGGTCGGCCAGCTCGGCGCGGTCGCCGACGAACTCGACTGCACGGTCGGTCAGCTCGCGATCGCGTGGATTCTGAAGAATCCGAATGTCAGCACGGTGATCACGGGCGCCTCGCGCGTCGAACAGATCGGCGAAAACATGCGGTCCGCCGAGGTGACGACGCGCATTACGCCGGAGATCAAGCAGCGGATCGAGGAGATCATCGGCGACGCGCACGAGTAATCGCGCGCGCAGCGCCACGCACTGAGTGGCTAACCGGGCACGCGCGGTCGCGTACAATACGCGACCGCGCGTCGCCGGCTCCTTCGGGCCGGCCTGCGCCCTCTCAGCGTCCTCTCATCATGCTCAGCTACCGCCACGCCTTTCATGCCGGCAATCACGCCGACGTTCTGAAACACGCCGTCGTGTTGCAGCTCCTGCGCTACCTTGGCCAGAAGGACAAGGCCTACTGGTATATCGACACGCACGCGGGCGCCGGCGTCTACTCGCTGAAGGAAGGCTACGCGACGAAAACCGGCGAGTTCGAGACGGGTATCGCAAAACTGTGGGGCCGCAACGATCTGCCGCCGCTGTTCGCCGACTACGTCGACGAAGTCAGCGCGCTCAATGCCGACGGCCAGCTGCATTTCTATCCGGGCTCGCCATATCTCGCGTGGCGACAGTTGCGCGCGCAGGATCGTATGCGGCTATTCGAATTGCACAGCACCGAAATCGATGTGCTGCGCCACAATTTTCGCGACGCCGGTCGCCGCGCGATGCTGTACGCGGGCGACGGCTTCGACGGCATTCTCGCGCTGTTGCCGCCGGCGCCGCGTCGCGCGCTGATCCTGCTCGACCCGTCGTATGAAGACAAGCGCGACTACGGGCGCACGCTGCGCTGTGTCGAGGAAAGTCTGAAGCGATTTCCGACCGGCACGTATGCGGTCTGGTATCCACAGGTCAAGCGCCCCGAGTCGCAGCGTTTTCCCGATCAGCTGAAACAATTGCAGAAGGACAACTGGCTGCACGTCAGCCTGACCGTCAGCAATCCGCCTGAAGACGGCTATGGGCTGTTCGGTAGCGGCATGTTCATCCTGAACCCGCCGTATACGCTCGCCAAGATGCTGAAGGACCAGATGCCATGGCTCGTCAAGATGCTCGGCGAGGACAAGGCTGCGACGTTCAAGGTCGAATATCGCGGCAATTGAACGATGTGCGGCGCGTGAGCGGATTGCGCGTGCGGTCTGCTGTTGCCTGCCCGCGCAAGCCGATCTGCGCTCGGCTCACTTCAACTGCGCGGCCGCCTTGCTCGCGAACTGGTTCGTATAGGTCGCACTCAAATCGATCTTCTTCGGATCGAGCCGGCTGTCGAAAGACGACAACGCGCGCAGCGCCGTCGCCGGCCCATCTGCGGGCATCAGTCCGTCCGGCGAGTACGCGTCGCGCACGTTGTGAAAGGCATCGAGATAAAGCGTCGGGTCGCCCAACAGATAGGCTTGCGGCACCATCTTCAGCAGATCCGCATCGCTCGCGGTCTGCAGCCAATGATTCGCGCGCACGATCGCGTTGGTCAGCGCCTGCGTCGTCTTCGGATTTTTCTGGATGAAGCTTTCGGGCGCATAAAGCGTTGCGGCGGGCATCGTACCGCCGAACACCTCCTGCGTGCCTTTGACCGTGCGCGTATCCACCAGCACCTTGATCGCGCCGCTACGCGTGAGCTTGGTCATCATTGGATCGACATTGGATAGCGCGTCGATCTGCCCACTGCCCACCGCGGCCAGCACCGTCGCGCCGCTTCCGACGCCGATCGCCGAAATGTCGCTGCGCTGCACGCCGGCCTTGCGCAACGCGACGGTGAGAACGAGATCCGTCGACGAACCCGGCGCGCTCACGCCGACCTTCGCGCCTTTGAAGTCCGCGAGCGACTTGATCTGATCGGCCTTCGACTTCACCACGCCGATCACGATCTGCGGTGCGCGGCCCATCAACACGAACGCGCGATAGTGTTGCCCCTTCGCCTGCATGAACAGCGTGTGCTCGAACGCGCCCGCGCCGACTTCGGCGCTGCCGCCCACCACCGCTTCGAGCGCCTTCGAGCCGCCCGCGAAATCTTCGAGCGTGACGTTCAGGCCTTCGTCCTTGAAGTAGCCGAGCTGCTGTGCGGCGAGGACTGGCAAATAGTAGAGGCCGGGTAAGCCGCCGACGGCCATCGTCAGTGTCGGCATTTCCGGCGCGTCCTTCGCGAACCCGGCGCCGGGCAGCGTAGCCAGTGCGAGGAGGATCAGGCAGGCGCGCGTCGCACGCTGCATCCAGTGATTGGGCATGATGACGTCTCCTTGTGTTTTCCGTTCGAAGCGGTGACGCAGGCGCGCAGCCGGGATCGAAGCTCACGGCGACGAGGCGCGCAACGATTGTCCTCGGACGGTTTCACGGACGCCATGCGCCCAAACCCGAATGGGATTGTCGGGGGCGAGCGAAGCTGGCGTATTGGGGAGAAGCGAGACGGGTTAGAAGCGTCGCCGACTAACTTTCGCGCCGTCGCTGCCTATTGCGGAAACGGCACTGGTCGGGGCATCGGCCGCGGCGGCACGCCACCACCCGCCGGCAACTGGATATAAGGCGCGACCACGAACGGCGGCGGCGGTTCTGCAGGCAGCTCGACCGGTGCCGCGATCGGCGGCGCGGCGACGATCGGTTCCGGCGCAGGCGGCGCGCTTAGCAGTAGGGTACCGCTCAGGCCATTATTGATGCCGCCAAGCGTATCGAGAACCACGGGAGGACGCTCGTAATCGGACACCGCATACGCGTCCGACGCGGCACAGAGGGTGGCGAAGGTTGCCGTGGCGGCCGCGGCCATCATGGAACGGAAAGTTTGCAGCGAACGGACGGAGGACATAGGCAGCCCGATTGGTTATGAATGCCGTCTTGCGCGAAAAACGTCCTACATTACCGCGGCCCGCGTTACGAAGCTAGTCGATATTCGCCATGAGCAGCCTTCTTGCGGCGATCATTCGAAAAACGCCGAAGGCGCGCGGTTTTCGATGTGCAGATACGACAAAGCCCCGCTTTGACGGGGCTCGACATTGGTACTGCAAGGGCCGCGCAAAAGCAGGCGCCGCCTGGTCAAACTCAAAGCGGAAACTCAGCGCGAATAGCCGTTGGTTTCGAGCGAACGGATGCGTTGTTCGAGCTGGACGATATCCGACGACGATGCGAGGTATGCCTCACGACGGCTACGTTCCGCGGTTTCGAACCAGGTGCTCAGCTTCTCAAGAATGAATGCAAACATGACGTTCTCCAAGGATGAGATCGAATCCCCGGTGATTTGGCATCAGGGATTTCCCGTAAAAGGGTTAACCCGCATTATAGCCCTCGGGTGCAACCTGACCAGTGAAATGCCCGCATGATGTGCATTCCAGTTTGGAATGACGCACTTCCTTGGTGCGCTGGCGGTGCTGATTTTATTGAGATTCACCCACACGGTCGGCGCGGATATCCTTGCCCTGATTTTCAATGCACACCTTCGGTGCATCACGCGGTTTTGATCAAGCGAATCGGCAGACCAGGTTGCGACTCTCCGCGACCCACCGGCTAAAGCGGATGGCAACCTTGTCCCGAAACAAGGTCTGTATCCGCTAGTCGCTCAATAATCGGACAATCTGGCCGGTCATCGCCGTTGCAATGATCGGCCAGATGGGCGAGGGTGTCGCGCATGTCCGTCAATTCGGCGATGCGGCGATCGAGTTCGGCGACATGCTCGAGCGCGATCCGCTTTACTTCGGCGCTTGCACGCGAGCGGTCGTGCCAGAGAGCGAGGAGTCGCCGGATATCCTCGACCAGAAATCCGAGCCGGCGCGCCTGCCGGATAAAGCGAAGAGAGTGCACTTCCTGCGGGCCATACACGCGATAACCAGCGCTCGTGCGCGCCTTCGCGGACAAAAGGCCGACGCTTTCGTAGTAGCGGATCATTTTTGCCGTAACGCCCGACGCGCGGGCCGCTTCGCCGATGTTCATGACTGTTTTCCCAAGGTTGCGGATGAACTCGAAGCGATCCTACACCTTCCCATCCTGGGAAGGTCAGCTACCCAAACACGAAACGGCAGGCATAATTCGGCTATCCGCGATCTGATTCCGCTGAGGTCTTTGCAATGACAATCGAACTCCATGTAGAAGGCATGAGCTGCCAGCACTGTGTTGCTGCCGTCACGAACGCGATTCGCGAGCACGACACCGCCGCGCAGGTTCAGGTAGATCTCACGAGCGGCCGTGTGCTCGTGGAGTCGACACAAGCGATCGAGGCGCTGAAGGCCGCGATTGACGAAGCCGGATACACGGCCACGTCTCTGCGCTAAGGGTGCGGGGCATGTTCAAGGTTGCAGTAATCGGTGGTTCCGGGCTGCTCGGGCGCGCGCTCAACGACGAACTCGCACGCCAGGTCGATTGGCACATCGTCTCCACAGCATTTAGCCGGCCGTCTCCACAGATGGTCGCGTTGGATATTCGCGATAGCCTTGCGGTCGAGCGTTTCATCGACCACGTGGCACCGGATGCTGTCGTGATTGCCGCGGCGGAGCGCCGACCCGATGTGTGCGAGCGCGATCCGGCACATGCTCGTGCGTTGAATGTTGATGCCGTGCGAATGATCGCCGGGGCGGCGAATCGACGCGGCGCGTGGACGCTGTCGATCTCGACCGACTACGTGTTCGACGGCAAGCACCCGCCCTATCGTCACGACAGCACACCCGCGCCACTGAACGCGTATGGACAGAGCAAGCTCGAGGGAGAGCGAGCGCTAATCGAAACGGCCGAGCTCGGATGCGTGCTGCGCCTGCCGCTGCTGTATGGGCCGATTGTGAGTTGGTCGGAGTCAGCCGTGACTAGCCTTGTGCCGGCGATCGCGGCGTCAGCAGCGCCGGGAAGCCAGGCTGCCAAGATGGACGCTTGGGCGATCCGCTATCCTACGTTCACGCCCGATGTCGCGGTCGTGATCCGACAGATGCTCGAGCGACACGCGCGCGGCGAAACGATCTCCGGCATCGTGCAATGGTCCGGCGACGAACCGATGAACAAGTACGAGATCGCCGTGCGCCTGGCAGAAGCATTGCAACTCCGCACGCATTTGATGGCGCAGCACACGCCCACCGATGCGACGCCGCGCCCTCACAACTGCCATTTGGCATCGAGCCGTCTGGAGGCACTTGGAGTCGGCCAACGCACACCGTTCGATACGGCGATCCGGCAGGTGCTAGCCGGGTTTGCATGGCGGGGAACGGCGACTCCCGCTTGATCTTGCGGCTTGCGTGCGGACGCTAATGGCAACGCAGGAGCTTGAGGGAGGTGTTGCGGATCGGAAAGTAGTGAAGCGCGCGGAATTGGCCGCGTAAACGCAAAAACCCCACCGCTGGGCGGTGGGGTTTCTGGCTTTGGGGGAGCCTGACGATTACCTACTTTCACACGGGCAATCCGCACTATCATCGGCGTGGAGTCGTTTCACGGTCCTG
>NZ_JBFPKN010000250.1:0-208 GCF_040948805.1 Paraburkholderia sp. BR13439
CCACCGCCATATGTACCTTGCTGCCTTTCTTGCGTTTGTATCCGTCGTAGCCTGCGCGTGCGCCGCTTTCGCACGTCGACTGCAGCGTACGGCCATCGAGGATGACCGCGCTGGGTTGACCACGGCGGTCCTGGGCGACCCGGATGATCGAACGCAAATCGCTCACCATGGCCTCGAAGCAGCCCGCCTGAATCCAGCGTTGCGTCTG
>NZ_JBFPKN010000251.1:0-208 GCF_040948805.1 Paraburkholderia sp. BR13439
TCGACAAAGGGACTGCCGATGAACCGCTCCGCGGTCAGCTCGGGCCGGTTCAGATAACCGCGCGCCACCCCCGCCCCGCCAACGTAGAGCTCCCCGACCGCGCCAAACGGAACCGGCGCACCGTGTCCGTCAAGCAGATACACCCGCGTGTTCGCAATCGGACGGCCGATCGGGACAATGGCGCCATCAAACTCATCCGGACAACTCC
>NZ_JBFPKN010000252.1:0-208 GCF_040948805.1 Paraburkholderia sp. BR13439
TCGCCGATGCGCGTGCGCTCGCAGCCACACTGGCATACGGTGCTCTGCGGCTCGTGGCGAATCTCTGTGCGCGGCAATTGCGCCGGCAGCGCTGCACGCTTCGGTTGCTGGGGTAGCGGCTCGGCTGTGGCTTGTGGCTGAAGTTGCTCGAGTTCAACTGCAATGGCGGCGAGATCCGCGTCAATCGCCTCGTCCAGCAGATTCATCT
>NZ_JBFPKN010000253.1:0-207 GCF_040948805.1 Paraburkholderia sp. BR13439
CCGCCGCGCATACGCATCGTCCTGCGGCGCAGGCAGCGCCCGCCGGTCCAGCTTGCCGTTGACCGTCAGCGGCAGCGCCCCCAGCGGCACGAACGCCGCCGGCACCATGTAGTCCGGCAGCTGCCCCGCCAGATGCGCGCGCAGCGTCGCCGCAAGCTGCGCTTCCTGCGCCTCCTGTGCGGCCACCACATAGGCCACCAGCTGCGG
>NZ_JBFPKN010000254.1:0-204 GCF_040948805.1 Paraburkholderia sp. BR13439
ATACGGCACTGGGTCGGGTGATCACCGTGTTCGGCGCTGCGCATCCGCACCATGCTTACCTGTTTGCCAACCGGCGAGCCAACCGCCTGAAGGTGCTGGTTCACGATGGGATTGGCATCTGGCTGGCTGCGCGACGGCTGAATCAGGGGCAGTTCGCGTGGCCGCGCGCTGGTAGCGAACCAAAGCAACATGCGCTCACGCAGG
>NZ_JBFPKN010000255.1:0-203 GCF_040948805.1 Paraburkholderia sp. BR13439
ATCACATGCCGCTACAGGTTGAGTATTCGTGTTGCGCCGTATTCCAAAGCGATCTCTCGATCACTTAAAAATACATCGATACAATCACAACCCTGATTCACCTACTCACACACCCATCTCCAGGTACGCTTTCGTGAATCTCTTTACTACTTCTTCCTGATTGTTAAAGAACGACAGCCGATATCACGATTGGATCGTGTACC
>NZ_JBFPKN010000256.1:0-203 GCF_040948805.1 Paraburkholderia sp. BR13439
GCATAAGCACGGAGAAGACGACGAAGTGCAAGCCAGCCAGAGTTTCGGGCAATCGCTCGTAGTCTCGTGCGAGTCGGCGGAAGCGGTTGAGCCAGCCGAAGCTGCGCTCAACCACCCAGCGGCGCGGCAACAGCACGAAGCCTTTTTTCGCCTCGGGCAACTTGATGACCTGAAGTTCCATCCCCTCGTCAAGCGCCGCCTGT
>NZ_JBFPKN010000025.1:0-107916 GCF_040948805.1 Paraburkholderia sp. BR13439
GGACGGTCACCCGCCACGTCCGCGCTTCGCTCAACATCGCGTACGACTCAACCCTGCCTTCGTGGAACTACAGCATTCGCTCAAGGAACGGCGCATAGCGGGAAGTTATTTCGAGCGCGTTCCTAAGAGGATGAAAGCGCGGTTTAACGTCGGCATCGTGCAGTATGCCCCACTCGCCTATGATGCCTCCTGGGCGATGATTGACGCGATGAAGAACGCAGATTCAACAGACCCGAGAAAGTACCTCGAAACACTGAGATCACGTACGTTCAACGGTGTGACGGGTGCCATTTCGTTCACGCCGCGTGGCGACCTTAAGACGGCATCGGCTACGCTATATCAACAGCAAAACGGAAAGTGGACCGTCCTCGGAGTGGTACAGATCGATTCGCACTGGGAAAGCTCACAAAATCAAAATATTCGGCGGGCAGAATATGCAAACAGTAAATTTCTAGTCCCTGGCGCTCGGAAAGTGGAGCATCCCTTCGGACCACCGCGAGTCGTGATTTTCTTTGCTCATGTTGCGCACTCTCCGGGCAGAGTGCTTCGGCGCAGCGCCGTATTAGATCGTTGAAAAGGCAGCTACTTGCTTTCAGGCGCGAGAATTCGTAATACCGTGTCAATGTTAAACGCAAGCCGTTCCGCACGCCTGTCCTTGTCAACGAAATTAAATCCAAAGATCACCTCATTGGTGTAGCGGTTGTTGAGGTAATAGTAGGCAATCGCCGCAAGGGTGATGTGAAGCTGGCGAGCGTCAACGCCCGGTCGGAATTCGCCTGCCGCGACCCCTCGATCAAGAATGTCCTGAAGCATGTCAATGAACCCAACGTGCAGTTCCTTGAACCGCTGTGAGTGCGCAATATGTTGCGCATGGTGAAGGTTCGCGCTGTTGACCAATGACATGAAATCCGGGTTTTTAAGGTAGAAGTCCCAGGTAAACGTCATCAATTTCTTGATGGCTTCTGTCGGGCTCAGATGCTTCAGATCCAGTTCAGCTTCCGCTTCCCGAATTCCCCCCCAGGCTTCTTCCAGCACCGACTGGAACAGCTGGTCCTTGTTCTCGAAGTATTCGTAGATCAGACGCTTGTTGACGCCTGCGCGCTCGGCGATCGAGTCAATGCGTGCGCCGCCTAAGCCGAGCGCGGAGAACTCCTCCTTGGCGGCGGCCAGGATCTTTTCCTTGGTGAGCGCCGGATTTCGGACCTGCTTGGCCCGCGGCTCGGGGTGCTCGCTAACAGCACGTAATTTTCTGGCTCGTATCGCTGCGGATGTAGACATCTCAGGGTTTTGTTCGGAGGGTGGCCCAGTTTAAGGGAGATGGATAGGGTGGAACTCATCGTTTACCCCATCCTCGATATCTTCGCTTGACACTCATTTTCGTCCAGAGCACGATCTTTCACAAGTAACGATCCAGTTCGGTAGTTAACAGAGCGCTGAAAATTTCTGGGAGGTAGCGTGGCTCAATGGCAAAACCTGGACGAGGCCGTCGGTGAAATCCACGACGGGGCAACGATCGCAATCACGGGATCCGGAGGCGGGCTCCTCGAAGCGGATGCGGTCCTTGCCGCGATCCAAGAGCGTTTTTTGCGCACTGGACATCCGCGCAATCTGACGCTCGTGCATGCCCTAGGTATCGGTGACGGTAAGGGAAGCGGTGTAGGGCGTTTTGCCCACCCCGGCCTGGTCAAGCGCGTCATCGGTGGCCACTGGAGCTGGTCGCGTGCGATGCAGGATCTTGCAAAGGACGACCAGATCGAGGCGTACAGCTTGCCTGCCGGCGTCATCGCGACGCTGTTCCGGGAAATTGGGGCTGGACGACCGGGCGTGATCAGCCGTGTGGGGCTGCGTACCTTCGTTGACCCACGATTTGGCGGTGGGAAGCTCAATCCGTCCGCAAAGGAAGATCTGGTTGAAGTCATTGAACTCGACGGAGAGGAATTCCTGCGCTTCAAGCCGTTCAAGATCGATTTTGCAATCGTGAAAGCCTCTTCCTCCGACGGAAAAGGGAATTTGACAATGCGTCACGAGCCGGCCGATCTCGACATTTACGCGGTATGTCTTGCGGCACACAACTCCGGTGGGAAGGTGATCGCCCAGGTCAAGAAAAGGACAGGCGATCACGTTCCAGCGAGGCTTGTTCGGGTGCCAGGAATCCTGGTCGACACGCTGGTGGAAGTCTCGTCCCAGCGGCAATGCGCAATCACTGAATACGATCCAACGTTAAGCGGCGAACTGCTAACCAAGACTGGGCAAGGCGAATTCGAGTCTCCGGAAGGCATCCGCCGGATCGTCGCCGAACGCGCGGCGCGCGAAATGACGGCGGGGCAGTCCGTGAACTTTGGATTCGGCTTTCCAGGCGCAATCCCAGCCGTGCTGGCCGAGCAGAATCTGCACGGCCGTTACTGGGGTTCGGTCGAACAGGGTATACACAACGGAGACATGCTCGACGGCGTGATGTTTGGCGCTGCCCGCAACGCGGACGCGATCATTCCCAACGTCGACCAGTTCGATTTCTACAGCGGCGGCGGGATCGATGTGACGTTCCTCGGAATGGGAGAACTGGACCGAGAAGGCAATGTGAATGTCTCGAAACTGGGCAGTACCGTCGTCGGACCCGGAGGTTTCATGGATATCACGCGAGGCTCCAGAAAGATCGTGTTTTGCGGCGCGTTTGAAACCAAAGGGCTTCAGGTCAATCTTGGCGATGACGGCGACCTCAAGATTCTCAGTGCAGGCCAGGTACCCAAACTCGTCGAAAAGGTCGCGCATATCACCTTCAGCGGTTCGCAAGCGCTCCATGAGGGCAAGGAAGTTCTGTACATCACGGAGCGCGCCGTGTTCCGACTGTCGGAGCGCGGTGTTCACCTCGTCGAAGTCGCCAAGGGAGTCGACCTTCAACGCGACGTTCTGGACAGGATGGCTTTCGCGCCAATCATCGATCAGCAGGTTGCGGGAATGGTCTCGCAATAATCCGTGATGGACCATCGAAATTACTAGGGACGTGTGCCGAAAATGAACACCGATAAACCTGTGCTGTTTCAACGTACCGGGACCGCGGCAGTTGTGACGTTGAATCGGCCGACTCGACTGAATGCATTGACGCTACAGATGTTGGCTGAGATTGACCAGATTCTGGATGAGATTGAAACGGACAGGGAGATCTCGGTACTGGTATTCAGATCGGCAAGTGACCGCTTTTTTTGCGCGGGAGCCGATGTGAACGAGTGGGGTGCGATTGAACCGGAGAAGATGGGGAGTCGCTTTATCCGGGCAGGCAACCGAGTTATGCGCAGGATTGCTGAACTCGACAATCCCACGATTGCCGTTCTGAGCGGAAGTGCCCTTGGCGGTGGGCTCGAATTGGCGCTGTCATGCGACTTGCGATATGCGCTCTCGTCGATTCAGGTCGGCTTTCCGGAGGCAGCAGTTGGAGCGATCCCCGGTTGGATGGGGTGCCAGCGATTGTCGGATCTGGTGGGGCCTGCGCGGGCTCGGCAGATGATTCTGCTGGGTTCGCCGATCTCCGCGCCAATGGCTTTGGAATGGGGCGTGGTTAACGGCGTGAGCGAAACCACCGAACAGCTGGATGAGCACGTACAGGGCGTCTGCGAACTCATCGACAAGCGCTCGAGCGCATCTATCTCAGTCAGCAAGCGTCTTCTTCGGCTTATCGAATCTTCCGGCACAGAAGCCGCACATGAATTCGCTGCCACGGTCTGCAAGTCGACGCCGGACGCGGAAGAAGGCGTTGCTGCATTCCGTGAAAAGAGAGCAGCGATCTTTCGCTAACACACAGTATCTGAGGTTCTGTCATGCACTATCAATTCGACTTTAGTGCGATAGCACAATACCGGCAATTGCTGGTCGAGGGGACCATCGAGACACTCAAGATGTCTCTGATCTCGATGGCGTTCGCACTGGTCGCCGGAATCATTGTGATGCTCGCCAAGAAGAGCGCAATGTCTCCACTCCGATGGATGGGTACTGCGTTTATCGAGGTCATCCGCAATACACCGTTTCTGGTGCAACTGCTGTTCATCTACTTCGGTCTGGCCTCGCTCAACGTCAAGCTCAGTGTGATTGAAGCAGCGGTCACCGCACTGACTGTCAATGCGGCGGCGTATGTCGCGGAAATCGTGCGAGGAGGTGTGGACGCCATCCACAAGGGACAGCTGGAAGCCGGAGCCGCGCTGGGGCTCAAGCCTTACCAGATCTTCTGGAACGTCGTCCTCCGTCCTTCGATCCGCTCCGTGTATCCGGCGCTATGTAGCCAGTTCATTCTCCTCGTGCTGAGTTCAAGCATCGTTTCGTCGATCTCGGCACCTGAACTCACTTCGGCAGCCCAGCAGGTGGAGTCGGCCTCGTTCAGAAGCTTCGAAGTCTACATAGTCGTAACGGCAATCTATCTCGCGCTATCGATCATGCTGTCCACCATCTTCAAGTTGTTCGGGCGCGTCTATTTCGCCTATCCAACCAAGTGAGGCACGCATGATTCCGGTATTTGGCATGAGCGACGTCCTGCTGCTTTTGCAGGGATTGAAATGGACGATCGCATTGGCTGTGATTGCCGTCATCGGCGGTGGCGTATTGGGATTGTGTATCGCGCTCCTGCGTACCTCGGAGTATCCGTTCGTCCGTTGGTTGACAACGGGATACATCGAAATATTTCAAGGCACACCGCTTTTGATGCAGCTGTTCGTCGTCTATTACGGCGTTTCGCTGCTCAATCTTGACATCAGCGCTTGGGCCGCTGCGGCACTTGGGCTGACTGCGCACGCAAGCGCCTTTCTCGGCGAGATCTGGCGCGGAGGCATCGAGGCGGTCGCGAAAGGGCAAAGCGAGGCAAGCAGGGCGCTCGGACTGAAGTATTTCGATCGCATGCAGGCGATTGTGCTGCCCCAGGCATTCCGTGTCTCCTTACCAGCGACCGTTGGCTTTACCGTTGGCCTTATCAAAGGCACGTCTCTGTGCGCCATTATCGGCTTCACAGAACTGACACGGGCGGGGCAGGTCGTCGCCAATAGCACGTTCGAGCCGTTCATGGTGTTTGGCATTGTCGGTACGCTTTATTTTCTGCTGTGCTGGCCGCTTTCGCATTTTGGAACCCGAATCGAGCGAAAGCTGGCTACGGGACGGTGAGCGGATGCCGTTTTAACTGTTGTTGTTTTTTTACACGCCGCCAAGGCGGATAGGGGAACGGGAAATGAAGAGCTCATTGAAGGTAGACCGCCGCAAATGCGTCAAGGCACTGTGTGCTGTCCTAGCGGGTGTGATGTTACCGATTGCCGCCGTGCACGCCGGCGAAATCGACACCTTGAAGTCGAAAGGGAAGATGGTCTTTGGGATCGTGACGGACCAGAATCCGTTTGGCTTCATCAACAGCAATGGCAACAACGATGGCTATGATATCGAACTCGCTCGCGACATGGCCAAGAAACTGGGTGTTACGCCCGAGTTCGTGCCTGTGACAGCGGCGAATCGGATTCCATTGCTTCTGACGGGCAAGGTTGATGCACTCATCTGTGTCCTCGGAATGTATCCGGATCGGGCAAAGGTCGTGCAGTACACGGAGCCTTATGCCGTCATCAACGCTTCGCTATACGCGAAGAAGGACGACAAGATCACCGCGGTCAATGACCTGGCAAATCAGAGTATTGCCGTTGCCCGCGCCAGCTCGATGGACAAGGCAATTACCGAAGTGGCACCGAAGACCGCGACGATCCGGCGCTACGACGATGATTCATCAGCAATCCAGGCGCTGCTCTCCGGACAGGCTCAGGTACTTTCCGGTTATAGCCACTATTTCCCGGTGTTGAACAAGGCAGCTCCGAACCAGTACGAACAGAAGGTGGTTCTCAGTCAGGAGTTCCTCGGTATTGCAGTGCGGCCCGCCGACAAGGACCTCGCTGTATGGATCAACACCTATCTTGACAAGTCCGACAAGGACGGAAGCTGGAATACCCTGTACAAGAAGTGGTTCGGAGTGGACAAGCCGTCGCTGCCAAAGTCTTTACCCAACATCCCGATGGCGTCGAACTGAACGCAGTTGTGAATTGAGATTCTGAATATTTGGTTCCGGAGACATCATGGATGACGTAATCCAAATGGTAGACGTAGAGAAGTGGTACGGCAAAGCGCATATCCTCAAGGGAGTGAATTTGACGGTAAAGCGCGGCGAACACCTGGTGCTCTGCGGACCGTCCGGATCGGGGAAGTCCACCCTGATCCGGTGTATCAACTACCTTGAAAAGACTCAGGGCGGAACGATTGTCGTCAACGGTGTCGAGCTGGGCACGCACGGAAAAGGTGCGGATAAAGTCCGAAATGACGTCGGGATGGTTTTTCAGCAGTTCAATCTGTTCCCACATCTGACCGTTCTCGAAAATTGCATGCTGGCTCCTCGGCGAGTTCAAAAGGTCAAGGCCGAGGTCGCAAAAGAGAAAGCGATGAAATATCTGTCGCGAGTAAAGATTGCCGACCAGGCGCAAAAATATCCCGCGCAACTCTCCGGTGGCCAGCAACAGCGTGTCGCAATTGCCCGTGCGCTGTGTATGGATCCCAAGATCATGCTTTTCGATGAGCCGACATCAGCACTCGATCCTGAAATGGTCAAGGAAGTACTTGACACGATGATCGGGCTCGCGGACGACGGAATCACCATGATCTGTGTCACGCACGAAATGGGTTTCGCGAAGTCCGTCGCACATCGTGTGCTGTTCATGGATGGCGGCCAGATTATCGAAAGCGGGCCACCGAAGGAATTTTTTAGTGCTCCAAGTCATCCCCGCGCCCAAGCATTTCTCGCGCAGATTCTCGCGCATTGACGTGGTGGTGTTAGGACCTTGAGCCACGAAAGAGCGGCCGTCCCCCGGTGTCTGCGTGTCAACGTTTGCTGAAAGGACAAATGGTTCATTTCCCGGTTAGCACAGGCGAGCACTTCGTGTTTCGGAAGACGATTTCGGAGTCAGACGTGTACCTGTTCGCGGGTATCACGGGCGACTTGTCGCCGAATCATGTTGACGAAGAAGAGATGAAGCGCTCGCAGTACGGGGGGCGTATAGCACATGGCGCGTTGCTTGTTGGATATATGTCGGCTTGCTCCACCAAAGCTTCAGAACGTTTCCGGAATTGGGAGGGCAAGATCGCGGTCTCGCTGGGTTATGACCGGATCAGATTTCTTCACGGTGTCAGGATTGGAGACACAATTACCGTAGTTTATGAAGTCGTGAGTATCGATCGGGATTCGAACCGCTCTACCGCTGATGTAAAGATCACAACTTCGGACGGACGTCTTGCAGTTGTAGCGCGGCACGTTCTTAAATGGGTGAATGTATGCGACAGATGTATCGGAGAGGGATCATCGCCCGACGACGGAACGACTATACAGGCTTGACACCTGAGGGCTCAGCGTGCGTTGCCGAGTCATGACAGCGCAATTTTAACCAAACACAAGATCCGATTTCTGCAGTTGAATCTTCATTAAACAAATAGTAGTACAAATCATCGTTTAGAGAAGCAATGAAGAATTTCGCAAAAAATGGCATTGCAGTGGCGGCTGCCTGCCTGGCGACTCAGGCATATGCGCAGAACACCGTTACCCTGTATGGTGTCGTGGACACCGGACTGATGTACATCCACAACAGCGCTGGCCATTCGACCCAGTTCCTGATGACGAGCGGCAGCGTCTCTGGTTCCCGCTTCGGCATGAAAGGAAGCGAGGATCTCGGCGGCGGTCTGAAGGCCATTTTCCAGATCGAGAACGGCTTCAATTCGACGAACGGAAAGCTGGGACAGGGCAGCCGTATCTTTGGCCGCCAGGCATATGTCGGGCTGAGTGGTAACAGCTGGGGCACCCTTACCTTGGGGCGCCAATATGACCCTGTGGTTGACCTCGTTCAGCCGGTTCAGGGTGACAACTGGCTTGCTGGATTCTTTACGAGTCCGGGTGACATCGATAACGCGGACAACAGCGTGCGCTTCAGCAATGCTGTGAAATGGGCAAGCCCGAACTGGTCGGGTTTGCAGCTGGAAGCAATGTATTCGTTGGGCGGCGTAGCGGGCTCCGTTGGTTCGGGCCAGACATACAGCGGCGCAGCGTCGTATAGCAACGGCGCGCTCTCGCTGGCAGCAGGTTATCTGCATATCGACAACGGGAACGCTTCGCTTTCGACGCGTGGAGCTACGTCCGCCGATTCGCTGTTCAACAGCTCTGTCAACAATGCTTACACGTCGTCACGTTCGATCAACATTGCAAGGGCAGGTGGGAACTATGTGCTCGGGAGTGTGACATTGGGTGGCTATTATAGCTTCTCGCAATACAAGCCGGATGCAAGTTCGACTTTCACAAAATCCGAGAAGTATCACAACGGTGAAGTGTATGCCGTGTGGCAGATATCTCCGTCGTTGCTGACGGAAGTCGGATACGACTATATGAAGTCGTACGGCGATTCGTCCGCCAAACAGCATCAGTTCTCGATCGGCGCCGACTATTTTCTGAGTAAGCGGACAGACGTGTATGCAATCGCGGCCT
Organism: Paraburkholderia sp. BR13439; assembly: GCF_040948805.1. Classification (NCBI taxonomy): domain Bacteria; kingdom Pseudomonadati; phylum Pseudomonadota; class Betaproteobacteria; order Burkholderiales; family Burkholderiaceae; genus Paraburkholderia; species Paraburkholderia sp. BR13439. The sequence goes on from NZ_JBFPKN010000025.1 coordinate 8,531, forward strand.
ACGCACACGCGAGCGGTCAAAACGGGGCCGGCACTGCACAGGCAGTTATCGGATCAAATGACGTCGATTCCGGCTCTAATAAACAGGCGTTGGTCACGGTCGGGCTAAGACACAAGTTCTAAACTACGACTGGGAGGTCAGGGCGAGTCTTCATGAACGGCCATTCGACCGCCGAAAATATCTGTTTCATCGATCTCCACGGGATGATACCCCGTTTGATCCCGCCCCGACAGTACATGCGGCGCGGGATTTTTTTCGCGACCTTGGCGGCAAGAGCGGCAAGTGAAGTGCATAGCCTGGCACAACGCTGCAAGGAAAATCTAGCCGATCGGTTCCTCGGCCGCGCGAATACGCGAAGACGCCCCGCCAGGCATATGCGGTTGCTCCGACGATGGACGCAGCCAAGCTGGCGTCCGGAGGATTGGCGGTAATGTGAGCGAAACTGCAGTGGCTTCGTGGCGTCAGAAGAACAAAGCCGACGGGGTGAAAAAGGCGGGGCGAGCAGTGTGCAGATGGATGAAGTAACACGACAGAACGCGGCGCTCGTGGAACAGCTTGCGGCCGTAGCAGAATCACTCAAATCGCAGTCGGTACGCTGCCAGATGGGGCGCGGTGTAAAGCGTGGCTGACGCCCCCACGTTGCTATTGCTCGAAGTTCGCCTAGGGTAATCTTTCCGAAGAGCCGATGCGCATCGTGTTAGCTGTGGGCGACCGGGGTCGTGGCTTGCCGGTAGATGATCGTTTCCCCGTGCGCGGCCGATCGTCGTTGTGGATGGTTGTCGTGACGGTTGTTTGTGGCAGAAGGACCATTCGATCCCGGCATTAGTAGCGGGGACAACGATATGCCCACGTCTCGACAAACGTTAGGTCGTCGCAGTCGTTCTGGTGAGGCTCGAATGATTCGTTCTCGTGGGTTTCACCAGCAGTAGTGGTGAGTGGGGTCCAGGGATTCAGCCGCGAAGATGCGGCTTTCAGCAGCCCCCGAGTCCTTGCCATGCACATGCCGATTTGCGCTTGAAAACGGATGGCTCTGTCTTTGTTGTGCAGTTGCATGTGAAGCTCCGTAATTGAAGCAGGCTGTTCCGTTGAAAAGGGCGATGATTAGTGTCCCTAGTCGAAGTATGTTAGAGACGAAAAAACCTGTCTATCGCGGTAAAAACCCATATCTAATCATGTAGAAAGAAGCTAACCATGCGCGCGCACACTTGGGCGAACATGCACAAACAAACTTCATCGAACATCTGATCGCCGGTCACCGTCGCATAGCCGCGATCTCTCGCCTGCGCTACCAGCGGAGTAACGCGGCCGGTGATAACGTCGGCGATAAAGATGGACTGCTGCGCACCAGCGAGGTCGATCGGTGCTGGATCGTTCTCACGCAGGCCGATTGACGACGCGTTAACTAGGAGATCGAACGTTCCGACACCGTCGCTTTCGCTCCACGCGATCGCGCGTGCCCGGCTGCGCTCATTCAATGCATCCGTGAGTCGCTCGCGTCGATCATGATCCGGATCGAAAATTGCAACTGCGCCGATTCCGGCGCTCACTAGCGCATGCGAAATTGCAGTGCCCGCTCCGCCTGCACCGAGCAAAAGCGCACGTTTCCCATCGGCCGTGAAACCCGCCCCGGCCAGCGCCCGCACCATCCCGATGCCGTCAAACATGTCGCCGCGCCACCGCCCTTTGGCCCCGCGTCGAAGCACATTGGCGGCGCCTACTGACTGCGCTTCTGAACCAAGTGAGTCGCAGAATTCGAGAACGGAAAATTTATGGGGCACCGTTGCGATGATGCCATCAACGTTATCGAGAGGTCCGATCCCTGCAAGAAAGGCTTTCAGGTCTGCAGGCCGTACATGGGCTGGCACAACGATCGCGTTTTTGCCCGCTTCACGTAGTTGCGCCGTTACCGAAGCAGGTGAGCGCACCTGAGCAATCGGATCGCCAATAATGAAATAGACGCGAGTGGCGCCGTTGGTCACGTCAGACCGACACGTTGTGAAGGCGGAAGGCTCGATTTTGGACATAGTTGGTAGGAGGTATAACGGGGTACCCGAGCGTCAGATCAGAGCACCCGCCGAAGGACGTCGGGTTACGGTACGGTCTGTTCTGCGTCGGCCGACTGGATATTCAAGGGCATCGCTGCCGTCAGATTCCGGTTAAGGAATTGCATGAAGCGGCCTCTGAACTGCATGGCGTGTTCGTGCGCCGCTTCTTCGGCTCGATCGGCGTCACGGGCCTCGATCGCGTCAACGATGTCAGCGTGGCCGCCCGCCATTTTTTCCACGCTCAGTTCCGTGCCCAACGCTTCATATTCGAAATGAAGGTGCAGCATCCGCCTGCCTTCGTCGAGCAGACGACGGTAGAGATCTGCGAAATAGACATTGCGCCCAGCTTTGGCGATGGCCATATGGAACTCGTAGTTCTTGTCGATCATTCCAAGGCTGTCGTAGGACTTGATGCTGTTCGCGATCGCCTTTTCGTAGGCCTTCTGCTTTTCTCGAATTTCGAGGAGGTCGGCGCTGGTGCGATGGAGCGCTGCGAGTCGGGTAGTCACCCGCTGAAGCAGATCAAGTGCATCAAGAAACTCTGGCACCCGTCGATAGTCCATCGGCGTAACGATCGTGCTGCGGTTCGGCAGGATCTGGACCAGGCCGTCGCCCGAGAGGCGGACCAGCGCCTCACGAATGGGCGAGCGGGACATATTGAACCGCTCAGCCAGTCCTATTTCGTCAAGTGCAGTGCCAGGCGAGAGCCGCATTCTCAGGATTTCGTCGCGCAGAATCCCGTAGATGCGGACCGCGCCTGTTTCCTTGACCGCTTGCGTTTCAGGTGGGGCTTTGGGCATGGTTCGTCTCGAATCAGTTCTAACGGTACAGGCTGACTTCCCGCTTTCCCGGTCTGGCCGCACAGATGCGGATGTATTGCTGCCGTGCCACCGAAATCCGCAGCACGTTTGGCTCACTAGAAGGGACGTCGCGAGGGTGCAGCGTTACCGCTGTTACCTACGAGGAAGTCAAAATCGAGTCCTTTGTCGGCTTGCAGAACGTGCTCCGTGAAGAGTCGTTCGTAGCCGCGCGCACCGGATGCCGCCGACGTCCGGAAGTCGGCGCGCCGTCGCTCCAGTTCTTCGGGCGAGACCTCCAATTGTAAAGCACCTTTTTCAACGTCGAGGCAAATCATGTCGCCATTTCGCACGAGCGCAAGCGGCCCACCCACGGACGATTCTGGGGACACGTGCAGCACGACGGTACCGTACGCAGTACCACTCATCCGGCCGTCCGAAATCCGGACCATGTCAGTGACTCCTGCAGCAAGCAGCTTCGCGGGAAGACGGATATTGCCAAGTTCGGGCATGCCAGGATAGCCTCTCGGGCCGATCCCCTTCAGTACCAGCACGCTGTCGGCGTCCACATCGAGTTCAGGGTCATCGATTCGCGCGTCGAGATCCTCGACGCTATCGAACACGACGGCCCGACCCGTATGCTTGAGCAGCCGTGGGCTTGCAGCCGACGGCTTGATAATCGCGCCGTTCGGCGCAAGGTTGCCACGGAGGATACGCAAGGCATTTTGTGGCTTGACTGGCTCGTCGATCCGCGAGATTACGGCCCTATCCGTCGATTGAATTCCTTCAAGATTTTCGCCGACTGTCGTTCCAGAGACGGTCATGGCATCGAGATGCAGTTTGCTGCGCAACTCGCCCATGAGCGCTCTCACGCCACCGGCACCGTAAAACTCCTCGGCGAGAAACTTTCCATTCGGTAGAACGTTCGCCATCAGGTGAATTTCCGAGCAGTTATTTTCAAAGTCGTCTAGCGTCAACTCGATGCCCACACGACCGGCAAGCGCGATCAGGTGGATGATTGCGTTCGTGCTTCCCCCGAGTGCAGCATTCACGCGGATCGCGTTCTCGAGCGCGCGACGGTCAACGACCTTCGAAAAGGTCAAGTCCTCGCGGACCATCTCAACGATCCGACGCCCCGCGAGTTGTGAGGAACTGTACCGTCGCCCATCAACAGCGGGGATAGCGGCTGTGCCCGTCAGACTTAGGCCAAGCGCTTCTGCGATCGACCCCATCGTCGACGCCGTACCCATCGTATTGCAGTGGCCGTTGCTACGCGACATGCCGTATTCGGCGTCCAGGAACGCAGCCTTGGACATCCTGCCACCGCGATAGTCTGCGTGCATCCGGAAAATGTCAGTCCCGGAGCCCACAGTGCGATCGCCGACGCGACCATTAATCATCGCACCACCGTTCACGAGAATCGTTGGCAGATCGACGCTGGCAGCACCCATCATGTATGCGGGAGCAGTGTTGTCGCAGCCGGAAAGCAGGACGACACCATCGAGCGGATTGGCACGCAGCGTCGCTTCGAGCTCCATGCTCATCAGGTTGCGGAAAAGCATGCCACTCGGTCTCATCAGCATGTCGCCGATGGACATCGTCGGGAACACCAGTGGGTAACCCCCGGCTTCGAGCACACCTTTGGCAACCGCCTCGGCGATCCCTGTCAGGTGTGCGTTGCACGGCACAAGATCCGATGCGGAATTTGCAATGCCGATCACCGGGCGCCCCTCGAACATGTCCGGGAGTGCGCCTCGGGCCTTCAGGTGTGTCCTGTGCTCGAAGCCCGTGTTATCGATACGCCTGAACCAGGCTTCGCTGCGCAGCGGGCGCGCTGCATTGTTCATACTGCCCCCATACTATTGGCAATAGCTGGGGTCGCACCTGCGACCCTGGCGTTGGATAAAAACGGCGCCTCACGCAATCCTCAGGTTTGGATCCGGTGCAGGATTCTGACTTCGACACGGTTGACCACGCGGGTCAGCACGAAACCGATCACGAAGTAGATCAACGCGGAAGTCGTGAGCACTTCAACGGGTCGGGACGTCGTATTCGAGATGTTCTGTGCCGTGAACATCAGTTCCACCATCCCGACGGCAGAAGCTAGCGCGCTTTCCTTGAACAGGCTGACCGTGTTGGACAGCAGGTTCGGAATCGAACGAATTACAGCCTGAGGCGCGATAACGAAGACAGAGCGGACGAATGAGGAAAGCCCTAGCGCATTACAGGCATCCATCTGGTCGCGGCCAACGCCTTTGAGAGCCGATCGAAACGTCTCGCTTGTCACGGCACCCATATATAGCGTCAAGGCGATGACCGAGGAAACGAACGTTCCGAGTTCAACATGCAGGATTACCGGCAGGCAGAAGAAGACCCAGAACAAGGTGACAAGCACCGGGAGGCCACGCAGGATTTCGACATAGAGGGCCGTCACTGAGCGCAGCGCCCGGAAGCGGCACGTGCGACCCATCGCGATCGCGAAACCGAGGAGCATGCCGAGGATGCTGCATACGACGCTCAGTTCGACAGTGACCAGGAGCCCCTTGGCCAACGCATCCTTGAATTGCCAGAGCACGGCAAAATTAAGGTTACCCATTTTCTAGCCCTCACACTCTCAGAAGTCGTTCGCTGCGATGCTCGAGATACGCTGCAAACCTGCCAAACGGGATGGCAACAGCGAGATAGAACAGCGCAAGCACGGTAAATGTCTCAATCGGCCGGTAGGTTTGCGTCGAAAGCTGCTTGCCTTGATACATAAGATCGGCAACACCGACAAGCGAGACCAGCGAGCTTTGCTGGAAGATTCCGATCGCCTGCGTGATCAGTACGGGCACAGCATGACGGAATGCCTGCGGCAGCACTACAAACAGGATGCGGGCCTTCGAATTCAGGCCGAGCGCGGTGCATGCGTCGTTCTGCGCCTTCGGAATAGCCTGGATTGACGCGCGGAATGCTTCTGCGTTAAACGCCGTCAGGTTCATGCCGAGGATCACGACCCCCATGAACACGGGCGTCCAGAACACATCGAAGATCATCGGGATGCAAAAGAAGAACCAGACGACCTGGACCAAGGCCGGCGTGCAGCGGAAAAAGTCAATGTACGCGCGAGCGGGTACCTGGATCATGCGAACGCGACTGTTGGCTGCGAGCGCCAGCGCGAAGCCGCACGTCAGGCCGATCGCGATGGCCCACAATGTCAGTTGCAACGTGATCTTCAAACCCTCAAGCAGGAAGTCCCACGAGTGCAGCACGAAGTAAAAATCGGTGTTTTCCATGTTCGCACCCGTGTCAGAGCGTCGATGATCGCAGCGGCGTGGCCTCAGCGTCAGCGTGAAGGACGTTGTGGATGAAGTCGCGAGCCCGTTGGGTCTGGGGGTTATTGAAGAACTCTTCAGGCGGCGCATCTTCGACGATCTTGCCGCCTGCGCAGAAGACAACACGGCTGGCGATCTTCTTGGCGAACCACATATCGTGAGTCACGATCATCATGGGCATGCCCGTTTCCGCGAGTTCGATAATCATTGAACTCACCTCGCTAACCAACTCAGGGTCGAGCGCGGACGTTACTTCGTCAAACAGCATCAGCTTCGGATCAAGCATCAGTGCACGTGCGATCGCAACGCGTTGTTTCTGGCCGCCTGACAGTTCAGCGGGAAAGGCCTTTGCCTTGTGATCCAGACCAAACCTGCGCAACAACTCCATCGCCCGTTGTTCTGTCTGGGTCTTGTTCGCATGGCGTGACCGCAACGGGGCAAGCATCAGGTTGCCAAGCACAGTGATGTGCGGAAACAGGGTATAGCTCTGGAACACCATTCCCACCTGTTTCTGGATCGACTTATCGATCGTCGTCTTCCGTGCCGTACGTGTAACGTATGGCTTGCCATCGATCGCAATCGTGCCTTCGTCGATATCCTCGAGTCCCATCATGCAACGCAGCAACGTGCTCTTGCCGCCGCCGCTCGGTCCAACCACGAGCAGACGGTCGTTGCGGGTCATATTCAGGTCGAGGCCGTCAAGGACTTTTACGCTTCCGTTCGCGTAAGACTTTTTCAGGCCACGCATGGCGACGAAAGGCTGACTTTCGGTGCTGGTATCCACTGCACATCCGACTCGCTGGTTGAGGGTGGTTGAGGGCGTGCTCATCAACATATATCCGTCCGTTGGTTTGGATCGCTAACAGTCGCGACAGGCTATCGCTGCAGTAATGCTGGCAGTTTCCCGCGCAGCGGCCAAAGGCTCTCGTCGTCGGGGGCGGCGACGACGTGGCGTGACCGGAAGTATGATGAGCGTGTACCGCTGTTTGGTCCGCCGGACCGGTCCGCGAATGCGTACGGACAGCCTTGGGGTGCAACTCTCCTCACTACATTCTTCGGCATGAGATTTTTCGACATCCTTGTGTACCTATTGTCGACGTTATGCCGACAATGTCAATATGCCAAAAAAGATTGATGCACTGCGGCAGGCTCCTTAGCTTTGTGTGGCGGGCCTTTGCAGGGACCCTAGGCGAACATCAGATCGGGTTTGCAGACCTCACAAGTCGCGCGATCTGAAAGTACAGACCGTTGAATTTCGACCGTTTTGAGACTCACCGAGGCTGGATTTATCCTGGCAATAATGAGCGTCAGGCTGATTGAGCGATTCAATCGGCCTACTGGCGGGACAGGCGGTAATCCGGCGGCTTTAAATAAGTATGGCCGGACCGAACCATGCGCCGGATCACAATTTCGCGTGCGCAACTGAAGCCGCTGCGGACGCAGCGGGATGTAGCACGCGAGTAGCAATGATGCTAATGGGGCCTAGCGGCGATCCGTGTCCCTCACGGAGCCGTAGCGAGGAACTGTGCGACGCGGTCGCACCAGACGGGACGGCCAATAGCCTTTGGGGAGGTGTGGCTTACCTTCCCGCGCGGGGCCCACGCGAGGTTCAGAACGCTGTAGAAGCGCGCGCGTGGAAATGCACTGCAATGGCTTTCCAGTGCCGTTGTAAGCGGCACAAGGTTAGTGAGAAGGAGCCACCGGATTTCGCAAGGTCATCCGGAGGCTCTACGGTCGGATGGATCAGAATCCGCTAGGTTTGTCCCAGAGATTCAACAATTGTCCGATGCTCTTTTGCGTGGCGTTCTTGTACATCTCGAAGCCCCAACTGATATCAAAGACGGCCATACCACAGGCGATGAAAATCACCCTTTCCTTCGCGTTCTCACGACCAGGCTTGTCGCCGTTCACGACGTCACCCAGACCGGTTGAGTCGGCCAGAGATGGCAGCTTCCCGGCGTCGATCAGACGGTAGAAAGGACCACCGATCACGCCGCTGTAATATGCTTCCTTGTTGCCCGATGCGATGGCATCTTCGACATATGCTTCCTGCAGCGGCGTGTGATCGAAGACGATCTTGCAGTTCGTCAGGAAAGATTCGTCGGTGTTGAACGGACCGGACACCAGAAGGGTGGCACCTTCCTTGATCCATTCATCCTTGAAATAGAGCGGTTTCAGACGCGATGCCGCGACGGTGATGACATCCGCATCGCGGAAACCCTGTTCGGCCTCGTCGACGCCGATCGCGCTGACACCGTATTTCTCCTCCACCCAACTGGCAAACTCGTTGGCCTTGTCAAGAAAGACGTCGAAGCAGACGACCTTCTTCACCGCGCCAAGCTGGGTCATGATCGCCGAAAAGCAGGCCTTGTTGATCGGGCCGCAGCCAATGACGGACACCGTCTGGGCATCCTTGTTCGCCAGATGCTTGGCGGCGACGCCCGGTACAGCGCCAGTGCGCGCGGCGCTCAGAAGGTTAGCCGACATGAGCGCCAGGGGCGCGCCGGTGTCCTTGTCGTTGAGCATCATGGTCAGAATCGAGCGCGGCAGTCCTTTCTCGGCATTCGCGTGGTTCGAGCCGTACCATTTGTTGCCGCAGACATCGAAACGTCCGCCAAGATATCCCGGCATGGCCGCAAAGCGACGGTCGGGTCCTGCAACGGGCATATTGGGAAACTTCGTCTCCTTCGGGAAGACGATGTTCATGCCGTGGTTGTTGTGATTGGGACCGCCCATCAGGTAGTCACCTTTGCCTAGCAGGCTGAAGGTTTCCTCGCAGACGGAAACACAACGCGCAGCGTCCAGGACACCGGCTTCAATCATGTCCGGCTCAGAAAGATAGAGGAAGTCAATTTTCGGGTACATGTGGCTAACCTTTTTTGAGAAAGGGTGGATAACATACCGGTCGACCGGCCTAGCGTTGCCGCGTCAGAATCTGAGGAGCGGTGCAATGTCGTATAGACGGCAACCGGGACTGCGGGCGTTCGCCCGCATCAGGAAGTTGAGCTTTTCGATGCGCTCTCCTGAACGCGGTGCACCGTTTTTTTGAAACGGAACCTCAAGGCCGACCGAGAAATCCATCACAACGTCATCGACTACACCGCCAGAGCGGCCCGACGGCACCGCGATCATTCCGTGTGCCGTCGCAAACCGGTAGGCGTCCATGGCTTCGGTGATTGTGCCGACCTGGTTGGGCTTCAGGATGAAACCATCAACTGCGTGCGTTTCGTATGCTTTCCGGAGTAGTTCCCGGTTGGTCACCGTGAGGTCATCACCCAGCACGATGGTGCGGGTCAGCCGTTTTACCGCCTTGATATAGCCCGGCCAGTCGTTCTCATCGAGCAGATCCTCGATGAAGACCATGTTGAACTTCTCGGTCAGGAACTTAGCGTAGTCGATCAGTTCGTCGGACGAGACGCGTTTGCCCTTCAGAAGGTATGTGCCAGACTCCTTGTCGTACATCTCGCTTGACGCACAATCGAGCGCGAAGGCGATCTGGCTCGTATAGCCACACTCGTCGACCGTTTTTTGCATTAGTGCCAGGATCACTTCCGGATCGTCGGAGGGCGCAGCATAGCCATAGGAACTGGCCACCTGTGGCTTATGTCCCAGATAGGCAGCCAGGACATCGGCGAGTTTCTGGAATACGTCCACCGCCATTTCAATGGAGGTATCGATGCTATTGGTCAGGTAGGGTACGATCAGGAATTCATTGAATGCCTGTGTGAGTCCCTCATATCGACCCCCATTGATGACGTTGAAGCAGGGAACCGGGACCGTAAAGATGTCGCGACCCGCAATGTGCTTGTATAGGGGGATCGAGAGCGAGTCCGCGGCTGCACGGAAAGCGGCGATGGAGACCGAGTAGATCGTGTTCCCTCCGAGGCGTCTCTTGTCCGGCGTACCATCAAGCGCGATCATTTTTTCGTCGATGGCTCGCTGGTCGAACACATTCGTGCCGACCAGCGCGGGCCCGATGATGTTCACTGCGTGTTCGACTGCCTTGTGAACACTGAGTCCCTGATAGGTCGACGGATCGCCGTCGCGCAGGACAAACGACTCATGCATACCCACCGACGTGCCGGTCGGCGCAGCCCCGAGGCCAACCGCTCCGGACTCGGTGCGGATCTCGACTTCGACGGCAGGCCGGCACTTGCAGTCGATAATCTGCTGTGCCCGCACTGATACGATCCTGTCCTCCATGTTATTGCCCCCCCTGAATTTCCGGAACATAAAGAATGTTAAGGTCGCACAGATTCGTTCCTGTGTTCCCTGTAAATGCAGTAGACCTAATTGCCTCAAGCGCTTCAAAGCAGCTATGTTCACGCAGAGCCCGATACAGGCTGATGTCTTGATCCGCAGCGGCCTGGAAGCTGGTCGAATCCGTGATGCCCCCAGCAACCTTGGCGGTTCCGTCTGTGCCTTCGCTATCGATAGATAGGAGGCAAGCGCCTTTGGTCTTTGCCGCCGTGATCGCAAAACTCACAGCCATCTCCTGACCCGGGCCACCATGCCCTTTGATCACGCTGCTGTCCTCAATGAGCGTCGTCACCTCACCGGAACTGAGAAGCACACACGGCGCCTTGATCGGGTTTCCGTATGTCTGAATTTCGCGGGCAATCGATGCAAAGAAAGTGCCTGCATCGCGACTTTCACCCTCAAGAAAGGAGGAGACGATCATGGCGGGAATGCCCATCTCGTCACAAATCTGCTTCGCGTATATGCAGGAGTCCGGCAACGTGTTGAGCAGGAAGTAGGTGTTGTCGGGAAACGCTTTCGGCGTTTCCGCTTCGGGGCCCGCGTTCATCATATAGTCAACGACGCTCCTAGGCAGACGATCGGTGACATTGCGATTGATGATCGTCGCACGAGCGTCGTCCAGCGTTGTCATGTCCGGACCGATCGGCGTGCTCTTGTACGCCGCATAGGGCACAGAGATGTCGCCCGTGGCAGGTGAACCCACCGCGTCACTGATCCCGAATCCGATGAGTTCGGCGCCCACGGACTGAATGCGCTTTGCCAGCATCCCGCCGTTCAGGGCAGAAATATGGCGACGTACAGCGTTGATTTCGTAAATGCCGGCGCCGGACTTCAGCAACACGTCGGTGGTATCGATTTCGTCCTGCAGGCTAATGCCTTCGATCGGGCACGACATCAGAGCAGAGCTGCCGCCGCTGATCACCGCAATGAACAGATCTTCCGGACCTGCCTGATCCACGATCTCAATGATCTTCCTCGAAGCCCGGTGCCCTTCTTCGTTAGGCAGCGGATGACCGCCAACAAACACTTCAGTCCTGTTGAATCGATCCGTATCCTCGTGAATCTTGACGATAGCGATGCCCCTCGTCAGGCGGTCACCCAGAACATGATCGACCGCCATCGCCATATGATTGCAGGCCTTCCCGGCGCCGATCAGGTAGATGTTCCGCTTGCGCGAAAGATCCCAGGAGCGGGTCCCGATGTGCAACAAGCTACCTTCCAGGCGCATGATGCTCCTGATCCGCTGATAGCTGTCCAGCCTCTGAAGTGTCCGGTCGGCAATCTCAAGCACGAACTGCCGTGAGGCTATGTCACCCTGCGAGAGGATTTCATCTGAATTTCGGATTTTCTTCATACTCGGGCACTCGATGTGATGCTATGAAAAAAGCTTTGGATAGCGGGTTTGAGTCCTGGCCGTTCATCTCGGTGCCAGGCTGGCTAGAGTCAAAACGCAGCGGCTCCAGCCGACAGTCACCACCGGTCAGCAAGTTCAAAGATGGCGTCGACCTCGACGGCGACGTTGCGGGGCAGGGAAGTGCATCCGACTGCCGCACGGGTGTGGCGCCCGCTATCGCCGAGAACCGAAACGATCAGATCAGAAGCGCCATTAATGACCTTCGGGTGGTCCTTGAAGTCCGGAGACGCGTTCACGAAGCCACCTAACCTGACGCAACCGACGACCTTGTCAAAATCGCCGTCGACGGCCTGATTCACCTGCGCGAGGATGTTGATCCCGCACAACCGCGCTGCAGCCTGTCCGTCCTCAAGCGATACATCGGCTCCAACCTTACCGACGTACTGGTCAACGCCGTCCAACACCGGAACCTGACCGGATATGTAGAGCAGATTGCCGACGCGCTTTGCTGGAACGAAGTTGGCCCGCGGCGTCACGGGCGAAGGAAGTTCGATGCCAAGTTCGCGCAGGCGCTGTTCGAGACTTGCTCCCATCAGGCACCTCCACGCGAACCGATCGGCTGCACATGTGGCCCACAGCGTTCGATCGCGACACGGGTCGTTTCCTCCGGCGGACGCTCCCACCAGTCGAGTTCGGAGAAGATTTCGAGCTCGAACGGACCGGTGTAGCCGATGTCGTCGAGCCACCCTTTGATGCGTGTGATGTCGATTACCCCGTCGCCGACCATGCCGCGGTCGCGCAGATTGCGTGTCGGGACCAGCCAGTCGCAGTAGTGAAAAGTGAGGATCCGCTTGGGACCCGCACGTCTTACTTCCGCCTCGAACTGCGGATCCCACCAGCAGTGGTAGACGTCGGGCACCAGGCCGGCTGCGTCGTCACCGAGTTGATCACAGAGGTCGTTCGCAACCGTGATCGAGTTGAGCACGCTCCGATCGCCGGCATACATCGGGTGGAGCGGTTCAAGCCCCAGCTTGACGCCCACTTCCCTGGCATGGGGCGCAAGTTCGAAGAGCGCGTCACGAACCCTCGCGCGCTGGGCGTTGATGTCCTTGCTGTCGGCAGGCATACCGCCAACAACCATCATGAGGCAGCCGGCGCCAATCTCGGCAGCCGCGTCGAGCAGGCGACGGTTGGTATCAATGGCACCATTCATGTCGCTGTTGACCGAGACGTTGAACCATTCGCTGGTGCACAGCGACGGAACCCACATATCGAGTTCGCGCAGATGTTTGCGTGTTCGTGTGACGCCGTAGTCCTCGAGGAAATTGCGCCAGACGGCGATACCGTTGACTCCGTGGCGCTTATAACCCTCAATGGCTTGGGGCAGTGACCACTTGGGCGTCGTGATCTGGTTGATCGCAAAGCGCGAAAGATCGAAGCTCATGTCTTCCCCTATTAGTTCAGCGCGCCGCGCAGCTTCGCGGACGCGTCGCGATCGAGCTTTTCGCCCTTGAACGCAACCTTGTGGAAGCGCTCGGCATAGTCCCGAGTGATCTTCCCGTTCGCGATATCGCCTTCGATAAGATCGAGTGAACGCTTCAGGGGATCGCCGTACCCACCGCCACCAGCCTGTTCGTGACGGATGGTCGCACCGCGATGCAAGGTCATCGTGAACTTGCTCGGCAGCGGCTCCGTTTCGCCATCCTTGCGAAGGTAGTTCGACGAGGGTGCACCCGACAGTCCGCCAAAAAGACCATACGGCGCGTGATCGGCGCGGTCAGAACGGATCTGTGCGACCACTTCTTCGGCAAGGATTGTGTATTCCCGCACGAGGCCCAGCCCGCCGCGGTATTCGCCGGCGCCGCCGGAGTTCTCCGCAAAGCCGTATGCTTCCATGACGATCGGGTAGCGAGCTTCCAGCGTTTCGATCGGCATGTTGGACATGTTCTGGGACGGATTCGTCACGCCCTCGATACCGTCCTTGTTAAAGCGCCCACCCCATGCGCCGTTGATCATGTCGACCAGGATGAATGGCTCGCTGGCATCCTTGTCGTAGCCGCTGAGCGCGATCACGGTGTTGCCACCTTCACCAGCGGCCATGACCTTGGTTGGGGCAATCTGCGCCAGTGCGCCGAATACGGTATCGACCACGCGGTAGCCAGTCAGCGCACGCGCTGCCACGGGTGCAGGCAAACGGGGATTCAGAATCGAACCTTCCGGTGCTGTGATATCGATGCAGCGATATACGCCTGCATTATTGGGAACGTCAGCTTCGAGCGCGCAACGGATCGCCAGATAGGTTGCTGATTTGACGAACGAAAGGGTCGAGTTAATCGCGCCGCGCACCTGCGCCGAGGAACCAGCAAAGTCGACCGACACACTCGCTCCCTTTACCGTGATCGCGCACTTGATGGGAATCGCGTCTTTCGTGAAGCCGTCGTTGTCGATGTAGTCCCTGAACTCATAGACGCCATCCGGCCAGGCGGTGATGGCCTGACGGGTCAGTCGCTCGCCGTAGTCCAGCAATTCGTCAAAATACTCGCGAAGTTCCTTCTCGCCGTACCGCTGGATCATCTTTACGAGCTCGCGCTCGCCGATGTTGCAGGTGGCCAACTGCGCGTCCAGGTCACCGAGTACGAGGTCGGGCAGCCGGACGTTCTTCTTGATGATGTTGATGAGGGTCTCGTTTGCCTCCCCACGCGTGTACAGCTTGGTCGGGGGGATTCGCAACCCTTCCTGGAAAATTTCGGTCGAGTCAGCAGCGTTGGAACCCGGAACACGGCCACCCACGTCGCAATGATGCGCGATGACCACAGAAAAGCCCTGCAACCTCTCTTCGAAGAAGATGGGCTTGAACATGAAAATGTCCGGCAGATGCATGCCGCCTTCGTACGGGTCATTGAAAATGATCACGTCGCCCGGCTGGACATTTTTCGCGAACTTCTTGATGACTACATCGACCGCGTCGGGGACTGCGCCGAGATGCAGCGCGACAGTCTTGGCCTGCGCGAGAATTCGACCAGCCGCATCACACATTGTCACGGAATAGTCCAAGACGTCGCGGATGATGGGTGAGCGCGCTGTGCGCATGACGGCGAATGCCATGTCGTCGACGATCGTGTCCAGCGCGTTCTTGACGACAGCAAAAGTAATGGGATCGACTTTACGTTGTGCCATGTTCTACTCCGTTTGGGTTCAGTCCAGCGATGCGATGACACTGCCGACCTTGTCAGTGCTGACGCGCCAGCCAGGTGGAATGACGATCGTGGTATCTGAGCTTTCGAGAATGACGGGGCCGACGATTTCCTTGTCCAGAAGCGCGCGCGGTACGACCGGCGTATCGACCCATCCAGATTCGCGATTGAAATAGACCCGGCGACTGCTGCGTTGCTGCTGCGTCTCTTTGTTTGCTGCGCTTCGGATGTCGCGGAAATCGAGCGTTTTCGTAGCGATGCCGCGTGCGAGCAGTCGCACATTCGCACACTCGATCGCATCGTTCGACGCGTACCCGTACATCGCCGTGTAGGCGTCGCGGAAGCCGCTGCGGAGCTGCTCGCGGCCCGCTTCGTCAAACTTTTCGGGGATCTCCACGGGGATTTCATAGTCCTGGCCGCGGAAGCGCATGTCGAGCTCGAACACGTACTGGATCCGGTCAGCGGAGTAGCCTTCGCCCGCCAGCGCTTTTGCTGCTTCTTCACGCATGGACGACACGTGCTGGGCGAGCGCGTCGACGTCGAAAGTGTCGAGGAGATCTAGGAACGGGCGAACGAAGTAGCGTTCGACTGCACCAGCGAGCATGCCCATCGCGGTAAACACACCCGGTGCGGCCGGGAACACCACGCGCTTCATTTCCAGCGTACGGGCCAGATCGCAGGCGTGCACTGGACCTGATCCGCCAAAAGCCATCAGCGTAAAGTCGCGCGGATCGACGCCGCGCTCAACCGTGACAGCCTTGATCGTGCGCGCCATGTTCACGTTTACAACTTCCCGGATACCGACCGCGGCTTCTTCGGTCGAAATGCCGAGCGGCTTCGCGAGGATCTGATCAATCGCGCCGCGCGCGGCCGTGAGGTCCAGTTCCATCGTTCCACCTGCGAGCTTTTGCGGCAGAAATCCAAGAACCGCATTAGCGTCGGTCACGGTGGGACGCTCACCGCCGATGCCATAGCAGACCGGTCCAGGAAAAGCGCCTGCCGAAATCGGGCCAACGTTGAGCAGGCCGCCAGCATCGATCCACGCGATTGAACCAGCGCCGCTGCCAACTTCCGCGACGTCGATCGTCGGGACACGCATCATGTAGCCGCCGGCCTTGATGAAACGGCTCGGCGTCGAAATACCTGCGCGGAATTCGTATTCGTTTGTGCGGGCCAACTGACCATCGTGAATCAGTGAGGCGGACGCGGTGGTACCACCCATGTCGAAAACGACGAGGTCAGTATCGTTGCGCGCTTCGCCGAGACGTCCTGCACCCACGACGCCAGCTGAACGTCCCGATGAGATGAAGAACACCGGGGCGTCCTGCGCGACGCGAGCGCTGGAAAGGCCGCCATTCGAGTTGCTCACCAGCAGAGGGGCGTTCACGCCGATCCGCTTCAGGCCGCTTTCAAGGCGCTGCAGGTAGGTACGCAGTGCGGGTAGAACGTAGGCATTGACGACCGTGGTCGATGTGCGCTCGTATTCGCGAAGTTCCGGCAATACCTGAATGGAAGCGGTGACACTGATCTCGGGGAACTTCTCCTGGAACGCGACGAGAGCGGCAGCTTCGTTCTCCGAGTTCTTGTACGAGTTGAGGAAGCAGATAGCAACGGACTCGACCCCTTCGCTTCGAAAGAACTCACCTGCGTTAAGCACTTCGTGGATCGGCGTCGGGCGATGAACCTCGCCGGAAGCCAGCGTGCGCTCGTCGACTTCGAGCCGATAGCGACGCTCGACGAGAGGAACGGGCTTGTCCCACGTCAGGTCGAACATGGTCGGTGTACGAACCCGGCCGATCTCCAGGACGTCGCGAAATCCCCTGGTAGTAATGAGGCCGCACTTCGCGCCGACCTTCTGAAGCATCGTGTTGGAGCCGACCGTTGTGCCGTGAAGGACTTCCGTGACATCGTCGGTCTTCAGGCCTGCCTGCTTCAAGATGCGTTCGACACCTGTGAGAACAGCTTCTTCGGGGGCAGCAGGGGTGGACGAGACCTTTGTAAAGGTGACCAGTCCCTTGTCGTCCAGAAGAACAAGGTCGGTGAAGGTGCCGCCGATGTCTACGCCAATACGAGCGCTTGCCATAATTCCATCCGTTCCAGAGTTTGCACGAAGGTAATGCCTTTAGAGGTGACTGGTGCCGACCTTCGCATTGCCAAAGTGATGTGCACCAGCAGGTAATTCGTTATCGCGTTTCGGCGCTGGCTTCGAACGCGTCGGCAGCCGCCCCGATTGGGGGGCGTGCCCAATGCTCAAGTGTTTGCACGGTAGTGATGCCTCGGATACCCAATGCAGACGGTCGCAGTGCCACATACAGAAGTGTTGAATCACCGCGTGGACCGCTTACTTCGGGGCTGAGACCTTTTGCATGTACGACTTGCCGAGCGCCGAGACTTCACCGACGGCGAGCTTGTCCTCAATGAAGATGTCGAGCGTCTGAAGATCTGCTTCCGTTGCGTTGCGGCGCAGCGCATAGGCGATTCCCTGCTTCGCGATGGCCGGTTGCGGATGCAGGGTTTCCCAGCGCTTACTGTCCGTCGCGGCAAAGGGCGAATTCAGATCAGCGTCGTCAAAGTAGATGTCGGCGCGACGGGAGGAGAGTGCCAGGCGGGTGGCGTCAACGTCGGGCAGGCGAAGCATGGTTGCCTTCTTGACCTTTGCCGTTAGTAACTGGTCTGCAGCCGTCCCGCTGACCACGGCGATTGTGGTGCCAGCCTTGTCAACATCATCCAGGGACTTCGGAGCCTTCTGGAATTTCGGGTTGGCACGGTCATACAACCCGTCAATTTCGTAGTCCCAGGCAGATCGGCTGTAGGCAACGGCCAGAGAGCGCTTCGGCGTACGGTTCAGTGCCATTGCCACATCCCAGCGACCGGACTGCAGGCCCGCGACGATGTTGTCCCAGCTCGTATCCACCATCTCGACCTTTACACCCAGGACTTTCTCACCGAACTCACGGCAGAGGTCCACAAAGACTCCGCTGTACTGGCCGCTCTGCGTGTCGCGGATGACGTACGGTGGAGCGATCGCGGCGCCGCAGCGCAGTACCCCCCGTTTCTGAACATCCTGCCAGTAACTGGGAGCGCCGGACTGGGCCTGCGCAGTTGAATGACCACCAACCAGGAATGCAGCGGTGAGTGCGGTAAGCATCCACTTAGACGCGTTCACGGTAGACCTCCATACGTTGTCAGGCTTGCGTACCTATTGTCGACTATATGTCGACAATGTCAACGTACCAAAATCCTAGAAAGTTCGACGGGCTGGCTGAGAGGTCCGACCATATTGGTTTTCGGCGCAATGTAGTGGTAAACCTTGGGGCGGATTTCCCCTGTTTTTCCTCGTTGTTCCTTGACTTGTACAGGGCTAAATGTAACTATTGTCGACATAGAATCGACTTTAATTCGGCAGAACACGGATGCTAGGCCGGTTTGCGCGGCGCCGGACAGACGATCCGTTTCGCGGAAATCGGGAAAGCAGCCACCAACTGAGGTTTAGGACATGGGTACGAACTCAAAGCTGGTTGTAGTTACTGGTGGTGCAAGTGGCATCGGCGAGGCAACGGCACGTCGTTTCGCAACGGCCGGCGCGACCGTAGTTATTGGTGACGTAAATTCAGAGCGCGGCAAACGGATAGCGGATGACTTGCGCGAGGCGGGTCACGACGTTTATTTCTATCCGATCGATCTCGGCTTCGACAAATCGATTGATCTCTTTGCACAGAAGGTGCTCGGTACACATGGCGTGCCGTATGCAGTCGTGAATTCGGGCGGCATCCTGCAGAACGCGGTTCGCCTGCTCGATATGGATGTTGCGGAATTTGACCGCCTCTTCGATATCAATGTCCGCGGAACGCTCATGGTGTCGCGCGCGTTTGGAGGTCCGATGTGTGAAGCCGGCCAAGGCGCAATCATCAATCTCTGTTCGTTGACCACCTTCAGGGCGTCCGCGCAGATCGGCTACGCCGTCGGAAAGGCAGGTCTGAAGATGCTCACGGAAGTGATGGCCGCCGAGTGGGGTCCCAAGGGCGTCCGCGTCAACGCAGTCGCGCCGGGCTACACGTTGACGCCCGCAATGCAGGCACGAATTGATTCAGGTGAACGTGATCCGGACGCGGTCGTTCAGAAGTCGGCCCTACGCCGGTTCGTACGCCCCGACGAAGTCGCCGACACAATCTTTTATCTGTGTTCGGAGAACGCCTCCGCGATCACCGGTGTTACGTTGCCGATCGACTGCGGCTGGCTCGTCACGACGGCCTATTCGTCGTACGCGGCGCAGCCCTGAACGACTGTTGGCTAAGACGCCGGGCCGAGCGATGGGACGGTTCGGACGAGCGAGTTGGATCTCGCAGAATCGATATTGGAACAGCGCATGCCAATCGTGAGAATCGAAATGCTCAAGGGAAGAACCCGGGAGCAAAAGCAGGAATTGGTCGATGTGTTCACTTCAGAAATGGCATGTATTACGAAATGTGCCGTAACTGATGTGCAGGTCATCATCACGGAGGTTGACTCCGCACACTGGGCCGTGGGAGGAGTTCTGCCCTCGACTGTCGTTGGTGATGAGGCAGCTGCAATCAAACTAACGTTAGCCGATATGGAAACAGATTGACGGCCGTTGATAGCGGCGCAATGAGGAGCAAATTCGGCACGTACAAGGCATCGGATGTTCGGCTCGGTCTCCAACCGGCGTCCTGGCGTTCGCACGCGAGAGTGCGAGCTTTTTGCCCGGCGGTTGCCGGGCTTTTTTTGGCCACAGCTAGTGGAACTTCTCAGTTGCCAAGGATCAAACGTGAACGACAAGGCACATGACAAGACAAGCCGATACCTCAGGAAAGACGTCGATTGCAATACCGAACCTGAGCAGTCGGGCGAAGGTTGGCAACGAACTGCTACTAGTGCCAACCGCAATTGGGCGTCGGGGACCACGCTAGTGCGCTACGACTGGATGGATTCGCGTGCTCCGTTTGCATTGAGCGGCGAAGGATTGGCCTGATATCCGTGGAGATCGCGTCTTCCTCCTTTACCGTCCCTAAGCAATGGGATGGTCCGCTTGCGAGCTCCTCCGCTCGATGCGTTGATTTCAAGGAGGCGACAGTGGTCCGTCCGACGCATGTTAGAACGCTCGTTGATGCCAGGTTAATTTTGCATCCGTCGAGACGCGTTTTCGCGACGAGAGTTCGCCAAAAAAAGCCCGGCGTCGTGACGAGCGCCTGGCTTCTCAATAGCCGGCTGCCTTTACGTGTCGCCATGAGTAGGCAGGACCGGCAGTCCACGCGATCTGACGGCACGGGACTGCGTCCCAAGCCTAGCATTTGCATACCCGCCTCCAGGAGACAGGCCGTTTCAGACGGGTGATGTAAGGGCGAGCTTATCATGGGGAGGGGAAGTCGTGAGTGCCGTCATGCTGCCCGAAACGATTTATCCGGATCTATTTCCTTGCCGATGCATCGTTCACTTTTTCACGCCAAAGCCTTAGGGTAAGGCTTCGACTGATGAATTTTTCGATGCATTGCTACATCGAAATACATCGTTTGATGATTGAGCTTCGCATGGGCATGCGATTTCATTGAACGGATTGGTTTCCGTCAGCGGCTCGTCAGTGACGACACCGAAACCCGCGCCGGAACGAGTCGGCGCACGAACCAGTGCCGCCTCATTCACCCGTCCACCGCGCGCCGCGTTGATAAGCGATCACGTGGGCGAAGGGCCTCACTTTGTTGGTAGTGACGATACCGCCAGCGGCGGACCTGATCGAACACCTCTTCGGCCCTCGTTGATTCGCACGCCTGCAATTCGTGACTGAAAGGCAAATCCTCCCGGCGCGGGCATTTGGCTGAATGGTCGACCGGTCGGGGAAAACTACACCGAGCGTCGGCGACGACGTCGGTCATGCTTAGGCTGCGGTGGGGACATGCGCTTCAAGAAGCGTTGCGTCGGGTCGGGTCGGGTGAACGAAATCGCGCACATATTGTCACCGGTCCCAATGGAGCTGGCGTTGAACATGCCGCGGTCAAACGCCTTTTCGCCTTTTCCCGTTAACGATCAATGCACCGCCGTCCCAGATGACGCGATAGATGCGGACCACAAGGACGAGGCGTGGCTCCGAGGACCGGCTAAGTGTTGCGGCAGCTTTGGGAAAAGCTGCGATTCAGCGAACCGAGGCCCGAGGTCAGTTGGCTTGCTGGAGCGCGTCACGGACCGCTTCCTCCTTTGCTGAACGCGTCACGTCTTATCGGGAAAACCCGCGTTTTTCTATCCAAAAAATGAATGTGACAACATCGAAAAATATCGCTTTATCTTATTATTTCGGTGGGAAAGAATGCTTTCAACCGAGCACGATTTGCCCGGGATGGATTCATCGGTCCAAATGGAGGAGTCAAATGAAAAGCACGTTTAAAAAGCTGGTCGGTGTTGCATTGGTACTCGGATCAAGTGCCGTAGGAACTGTGGCGCATGCCGATCAGTTGGCTGACGTGAAGGCCCGCGGCACCTTGGTATGCGGCGTTCTGAGCAACCTGCCGCCGTTCGGGTTCCAGGATCCCGATTCGCGTGAGATCGTCGGCTACGACGTGGACTTCTGTAAGGGCGTCGCCAAACAACTTGGCGTTAAGCCTGAACTTAAAGTGCTCTCCCTCGACTCGCGCATTCCCGAACTGACCCAAGGTCGCGTCGACATCTTGGCAGCGGTACTCGGATACAACCCTCAGCGTGCGCAGCAAATCGATTTCTCGAAGACATATTTCGTAAGCCAGCAGGTGATGGCTGCCAAGACCAATGGCCCCTACAAACACCGCGATGACCTAGCTGGCAAGCGAATTAGCACCATCAAGGGTTCAAGTAACATTCCGGTAATCCAGCGGGTGTTGCCGACCGCTCAACTCGTTAGCTATGACGATGGTCCGTCTGCCTTCATGGCGATGGTACAGAACAAGGTCGACGGCTTCGTGCTTTCTGAAACGCTGATGCGGCGCTTCATCGAGAAGCTCGGTCCTAACGCGAAAGAGATCTCGGTACTTGTGCCGGCAGTCGGTCAGGAATATTGGGGACTTGGTCTTAAGAAAGGCGAGCCGAAGCTCCAAGAAGCTGTGAACACGGCCTTGGACAATATGGAAAAGAGCGGCGAGTCCAAGCAGATCTTCGACAAGTGGCTCGGTGACAAGTCGACTCTCAAGATGGCTCGAAGCTTCAAGACCGACCCCATTCCGACGAACTGAGGTAGAGCACTTATCGCCAGATGTCGTGCAACAGGAGTTCGCTATGCCTTTCCATCTCGATTTCAGTTCGATCTTTGCCGCACCGCATGGCGCCGAACTGATCAAGGGTGTCAAGTTCACGTTTGCGCTGACTGCCGAGAGTTGGCTGCTCGCAGTCGCCCTCGGAACCGTTTTAGCTGTTGCACGAGCGACTGGCAATGCAATCGTCGACCGACTCGTGGCCGCGTTCGTCGCCTATCATCAGAATGTGCCGATGCTAGTACAGCTTATCCTTTGGTACTTCGGCGTGCCGACGTTGCTTCCGGACAGTTGGCAAACTTGGATCAATGCGCACAACGGGGAAATGATCTTTGCCGCCATTGCGATCGGTCTTTGCATGTCGGCCTACATATCCGAAGACATCCGCAGCGGCCTTCGAGCGGTTCCTTGGGGACAGCATGAAGCCGCAAGATCTCTCGGCCTAAGCTACGGGCGATCCATGCGATATGTGATCTTGCCGCAGGCATTTCGAGTCGCATTGCCGCCGTTCATCAACCACACGATTCTCCTCTTCAAGAACACAAGCCTCGCTATGGTTATCGGCGCGGCGGAGATGACTTACGTTGTCCGCGAGGTCGAGAACCAGACGTTTCGAACCTTCGAATCATACGCTGTCGCAACGGCGTTCTATCTTGCGGTCTCTCTCTGCTTGATGGGGGCCGGTGCTGTGGCCGCGAGACGTAGCAGTGTACCGTCGAGGTAATCATGATTGACATCATCAGAGACAACTGGCTCATCTTTTTGATCGGCCAGTATCCGAACGGTCCACTTGGTGGCCTCTCGCTCACGCTAATCCTTTCGGTCCTCGGACTCGGACTATCTTTTCCCATTAGCGTCGCCATCGCATTGTGTCGCACGGGATCTATCCGTTGGCTAGCGAATGCGGCGACCGTCTTTGTCTATATTGTCCGCGGCATCCCGCTCGTAATGCTGGTCTTCTGGGCGTATTTTTTGGTACCGGTTTTGGTTGGTCACAACGTGTCAGGAGTGACGACGCTGCTTTGTACGCTTGTTCTCTATGAGGCGGCCTACCTGTCCGAAGTAATACGTGCAGGTTTGATTTCGCTTCCTAAAGGACAGACTGAGGCTTCGCGTGCGTTAGGGATCGGATATTGGCGCACGATATTCTACGTGCTGCTTCCGCAGGCGCTATTTAACATGGTACCCAGTATCGTCAGCCAACTTGTATCGACGATCAAGGAAACCTCGATTGGCTACGTTATTAGCGTGCAGGAGCTGACATTCGAGGCAAATTCAGTGAACAACAATCTCCTTACACGCCCGTTCGCTGTGTTTATGATTCTTGCCTTGACTTATTTCGTCGCCTGTTTTGCGCTCACACAGTTTGCTCATTACCTTGAGCGCCGAGTCGCTCGGAAACGTACCAGGAATAACCAAGTCTCGCCTAGGAGCCTCGAAAATGATCCGATTCTCGAAAGTCAATAAGTTCTACGGAAACCACCATGTCTTGACGGACATTACGGCCGAAGTCAAGAAGGGCGAAGTGGTTGTTGTCTGCGGTCCTTCCGGTTCTGGAAAATCAACGCTTATTCGAACAATCAACCGGCTCGAAGAAATTCAGTCGGGCTCGATTGAGGTGGATGGGAAGGATATCCATGCAAGAGCCACCAATGTGAATGATTTCCGCTCGGGCGTTGGATTCGTGTTCCAATCGTTCAACCTCTTTCCGCATCTCTCAGTAACGGACAACATATGTCTTGCTCCGGTCAAACTCGGGAGGAAAAAACCTGCAGAAGCGAGAAAAAGGGCGATGGAGCTACTGGATCGAGTAGGTCTTGCTCATAAGGCCGAGGCTTATCCACAACAGTTGTCCGGGGGACAGCAGCAGCGCGTCGCAATAGCGCGCGCGTTGGCCATGGACCCGCCAGTGATGCTTTTCGATGAGCCGACGAGCGCACTCGATCCCGAGATGGTCGGAGAAGTCCTTAGCGTCATGAAGTCGCTCGCGAAAGACGGGATGACCATGGTTTGCGTCACACACGAGATGAACTTCGCTCGGGAAGTGAGCGACACCATCTGGTTCATGGACAACGGAGTAATCCTTGAACGCGCGGAACCGAAGGAATTCTTCGTCGAGCCTAAACACGTGCGCGCTCAGGCGTTTCTGTCGGATATCCGAGCGCACTGAGAATGATCGATTTGAGCAGCGAACAAGTGGACGAACGCAGCGTTGCGGTCCTTGGCGCGGGGATCATAGGATTGTCAATCGCCTTGCGTCTACATCTCGACGGCTTCAAAGTCATCGTCGTGGAAAAAGTTGTTCCAATGGGAGGAGCGTCTTCTGGCAATGCAGGCTACCTGTCCGAAGCAAACATATTTCCGCCTGCTTCACCTGACATGCTGAAGCAACTTCCGAAGTTCATACTGTCGAAGGACGGGCCGCTACTTATCGAACCAAGCTACGCGGCAAAAATGATACCGTGGGCCGTCAGAGCGGTTTCTGCTCTGAAGCCAAACTCTTATCAGAATATCGTGTCTGGTCTCGCCGATCTAACGAGTCTGGCGTACGCTAGCTTCGACGAACTTACGGCAGATGCGGGTGCCGGACATCTGCTCAGCCGAAAAGGCGGGTTGGTGGCGTTCAGAACACTTTCTGCTCTTGAGGCGAAATCGCGCGCGCTCCCGATCTGGAATTCCTTCGGACTGGAAGCGCATCGCATCTCGGCCGACGCCATTCGTGACCTCGAACCGGAGCTGAATGAGGACATGGTTGGCGGCATCTTATTCCCTAATTCCGGGAGGTGCAGCAATCCGCGAGGTCTGGGTGAACTCTATGCTCAACGGTTGAGAGCATGCGGCGTTGCGTTCGTAAGGGACGAAGTGCGTCTCGTGGAGGACGCTGAACGCGGGGTTCGCATTCATACTGTTTCCGGTTCAAAGATCCTCTGTAAGAGGGTCGTTCTTGCTATGGGCTTTGAGACCGGTGCGCTTTTGCAACGACTCAACATCAAAGTCCCTTTGGTCGCTGAGCGGGGTTACCACCTGATGCTCCCGACAGCAGGAATCCGGCTCCAGCGACCCATTGTATTCGGAGAGCCGCATTTCGCCGCGACGCCTATGGATGAAGGTGTGCGATTGGCCGGGACAGCGGAGTTCGCCCGTGCCGACTCTCCACCGAATATGTCGCGAGCGACAATGCTTTTGAGATTGGCCAAACGATACTTACCCAAACTTGCCGGCGATGACGGCGTCCCTTGGATGGGAGTAAGGCCTTCTTTGCCTGATGGACTCCCCGCAATCGGCGTTCTGCGAAACTCGCCGAGGATTGCCTACGCTTTCGGACATGCCCATAACGGGCTGACGCTGTCAGCCGTTACGGCCCGCTGCGTGTCTGCTTTACTCCAGGAAAACAAGCCACCCGTCGCCCTGCACCGGTACCGGCTTGAACGATTCTAGTATTCCGTCCCAGAAAAAACTTTACGTAAATCAAGCATGTTCATGATCGAGTCATGGTGTGCTGGAGACGATCATGGGACGTACGTGTTGTGTCCCAGAAACAACTTTACATAACCGAGCCACCTTCTGAAGGATGGAGTCGGCGGTTGCGGTCCAGACAAACGGACGGTTATGCTGGTTGTAGCGTGCGACATAGCGCTCGATGCTGGTGATGAGTTGGCTCGCGGCACGAGACCAAGCCAAGCCCATCTGGCGGCCGTTCTTGAATCGGTTGGCATTGACGATGGTGGCGACGGCGGCCGATGCGGTAAGCGGGCCGACGCCGCACATATCCATGCAGCGCTTGGCGGCGCCATCGTGACCGGCGTGGGCAGCGATCTGGCGGTCGTACCAGGCGATTTCCTGGTCGAGCGTCCGCCACTGTGTCCAGGCGCGCATTAACGCTTCACGCGCCGTGCCGGGAGCTCGCTGGCGCCGTCCTCGACTTGTGCAACGAAGTGCCTGCGCAACCGGTCGATACCTTGCGGGATGAAAGTGCCGATTTCGGCAAGGAGTGCGCGCAGCCGGTTGACCAGCGCAGTGCGCTCCTCGACGTAGCCAGTGCGCATGCGGTGGAGCGTCAGCACGCCCTGTTGGCCTGGCGACTTGACGGGGACGAAACGCATCTGGGGACGGCTGTCAGCTTCACAAACGGCTTCAGCGTCGAGCGCGTCGTTCTTCACGCGGGTGCCGCCTTTGCGGTACGGTGCGGCGAATTTCGGGGGTATCAGCCGGACCTCGTGCCCAAGTTCGCTCAGCCGGCGTGCCCAGTAGTGGGCGGTGCTGCACGCTTCCATCGCAACGCGGCACCGCGGAAGGTTCACGAACCAGCTAAGGAACTTCTCGCGGGAAATGGTTTTGCGGAGCACCACGCGACCGGCTTGGTCGACCGCGTGAATCTGCATAACGTTCTTGGCGAGATCAATGCCGACTCGGGTAATCGCGTTCATGATGTCCTCCGTGACGGACGGTGGCGGGGGTACAGCAATGGTGGCACGGAGTGCCACCGACCACCCGGCTGCGAGGCTCCTTACCAATTCATAGTGACGGAAAACGCGGAAATGAGGCCAGGAGTTGGCCTCAAAACGCTTAAAGGGACGTTGAATTCGCATTGAATCTGCACGATGCGAAAATCTTGCGACGAGAGTCGCGTAATTGGAGCGGGGCCTCTTTAACTCGAGTGTACTTCAGCAGCCTGCTAGGTCGTGCGGGCCACGGTTTGGCTGTCAAGAATAGATTTGATGCCGCGCTTCAACGCCGTCTATGCCGAATATTTTGAGGGTGATCTGCCTGTTCGTAGCACTGTCGAGGCTCAGCTATCTAATGCGGTAGACGTAGAAATCGAGATCACGACCTTTAGCCCACCTGTTGATCGTTGATCCGCAATTCTGAGTACCTCTGTGCAACGGCTACCGCTAGTCGGGGGTGGGCTCAAAAACCTTGTGGCGTTATATGAAAAAAAGAGTACGAGTACGATCGAAAAAAATCGCTTTTTTCGTTGATATGGAAAACCTATCCTTTCCGAATCGATGCGACGCGGCCGGTGGACTTTCGAAGTCGACCGACGCAAGCAACCACCCCCGCTCTATGACATGGAGTACCGCATGAGTTTTTCTATCGATCTTTCAGAGCGCCTGGCACGCATCAAGCCGTCGCCTAGCGTAGCCGCGAAGGCGCGTGTTGACAAACTGAGAGCAGAAGGCAGAGACATCGTCGATTTCACTATTGGCGAGCCCGATCTACCGACGCCCAGCCACATCGTCGATGCGGCCGTTGCCGCCATGAGAGCTGGCGAGACCCGCTATACCGCGGCCAATGGAACGCCCAAGCTTCGCAAGGTTATCGCAGAGAAGCTGGCGAGAGATAATAACCTCGAATATCGGCCCGAGAACATCGTCGTCGGCAGCGGTGGAAAGCACGTCATCTTCATGGCTCTCTCCGTTACCTTGAACCCAGATGATGAAGTGATTATTCATGCGCCATACTGGGTCTCCTATCCGGACATGGTCGTGATCAATGACGGACAACCCGTCATCGTTACAAGTGATGAGTCGACGGGCTTCAAGCTGTCTCCTGCGCAGCTTGAGGCGGCGATCACCCCGCGTACCAAATGGCTGATCCTGAATACGCCTAACAATCCGACGGGCGCGGTTTACACTGAAGACGAGCTTGCTGCTTTGGGCGAGGTGCTCGCACGACACCCGCACGTTTGGGTACTGTCCGACGAGATCTACGAGCATTTCGTTTTCAACGGTGCGAAACATGTCTCACCGGTAGCCGCAATTCCTACCCTGCGCGACCGCGCGCTCGTCGTCAACGGTGCGTCCAAGGGGTATTCAATGACGGGATGGCGGTTGGGCTACGGTGCTGGGCCGGTAACCCTCGTCAATGCAATCACGAAATTGATTTCCCAGATGACCACGTGTCCAAGTGCTATTAGCCAAGCAGCCGCTGTTGAGGCATTTGGAGGCAGCCAGGATGCACCTCATCATGCAGCAGGACTCTTCGCAAAACGAGGGGAGTTGATGCGCACTTTGTTGAGTGACGTACCCGGTTTCGACGTCGGCAATCTGAGCGGAGCCTTTTATCTGTATCCGTCGATCACCGGTTTGATCGGCAAGATAACGCCTTCGGGTAACGTGATCGCGAGTGACGTGGACATGGTTCGCTACCTTGTAGAAGCGGCGCAGGTGGCGACTTTGGACGGAAGCGCCTACGGGCTTTCTCCCTATATTCGATTCTCGTTCGCTACTTCCGAAGAAGCGATCCGTGAAGGATGTCGACGAATTGCGCAAGCGTGCTCTGCATTGAAGTGAACCTGCTGTCGCCAGCATTGTCCTCTGGGCGAACCGTTCGCCCAGAGGACATTCCGTGAACGAGACTACGGCAACTCGAAGTCAATGCATTGACGGCAACTTCTTCTCTGTCTCGATACGCTCGACCGCCGATGTGGACCGCTTCGCTTTTGGGATTGAAGTCGTCGCCGTGTGTCGACGCCTCAGCGATCAGAACGGTTCCCTCCTAGCTGGATAGTGCCACGTTATTTATTTAAGCGACGGCGCTAGCAGATTTGCTGTGAAATCGCAACAATCTTTAGCTAACTGCGCGACTTGACTACTTAACGAGTATTGATGCTCCGAACGGAAGAGTGCCACGTAGTGCACCGGAGGAAGGGGCGGTCGCGTACGCAGAACGCGCAGAATCCCTGAATCAACCAAGTAGCCTAAGCACTTCTGCGGCAGATAGCTCACGCCAAGTCCCGACACGGTGAGGCCGATTTGAGCGATCAGATTGTTGGATACGATAAACCTCGTTGCGTTGACGCCGTTTTCGGCGAGGAACTGAGCGTACACCTGTCCGGTTCCAGAAATGTTTCCTTGAAAAATCAAGGGGAAACTCGTGATCTCCTCAAGAGGAAGAAGCGCGCGACCAGGATGAAGGGTAGGCGCGCACATCCATGCGTTGTCGACGGCACCTACCTTCGTTGACGTGAATTTTTGACCGAGTGGCGATTCCGGGACGATAACGAGATCGATCGTGTCGGCCATCAATCTTTCTCGCAGTTCGGACGTCGACTCAACTTCCGCCTCAACGATTACCTTTGGATACGTTTCCTTGATGGCTTCAATCAGCCGAGGTAGCCAAGTCAAAGCGGTCAACTCAGTGACGCCAATCCGCAAGCGCCTCACCAAGACTTCTTTCGAGCTCACGCGATCAATGATCTCGTCCCTTCGCTCCAGAAGCTCTTTTGCGTAGACAAACAGTTGGTTTCCCTTTTCGGTAAGCCTTGCCGTCCGATGCGTACGATCGAAGACGGAGAAATCGAACGCCGTTTCTAGCTCCTGGATCCGCTTCGAGATGGCAGATTGACTAGCGTTCAACTTCGCTGCCGCCTGTTCAAAAGAACCCAGCTGCACGATCCAGAACAGGGCTTCCATCTGCTTGAAAGTGAGCATGGCCACCCCCGGGGTGAAATAAAGCAATATTGTAGAGCGTTTTCGATCTCTTTTTTTCACATACGACCCTAGTTCAAAGCGAGGACCGAATCTGTTCTCGGTTCATTACCTTTATCGATCTAAATACATTTAAAAAAATCGCTTTTTCTATTGAATTTAGCGATTTAAGGTGTGGGCCATGGAGACGGTACTGCTTGTGTAGCTTCCCTAGCTAGTTCGGTAGCGGCACTCAGTACCACCGACACATTGCGCCCTAAATTCGATTCAAGGAGACAAGTATGAGCAGCGTTACCTGCACCAGAGGGCGGCGCACTGCCCGCGTACCTCTCGCGTGGCAGATCGTCATAGGCCTAATACTGGGCGTTGGTATTGGCATCGGCCTCAACCATTATCCCGAGTTCAGAGCCCAGGCAATTTCCGGCGTGTTGCAACCGGCCGGCGACGTCTTCATCAAGCTCATTAAGATGGTCGTCGTCCCTATCGTCTTCACGAGCATGGTTGTGGGAATCGCAGGCGTGGGCGACGGGAAATCGCTTGGACGCATTGGCGTCAAGACCCTTTTTTACTTCGAGGTTGTCACTACGATTGCGATCGTCCTGGGACTCGTTATCGGGAACGTGCTGCATCCTGGCATTGGCACCGATATGTCGCAACTCGGACACGCGGACATCTCGCAATACCAGCACACAACCGGTCAAGGACAGGGGCACCACGGCCTGTTGGCGCTCATCTTGAGTGTCATTCCAGACAACATCATTTCGGTGATGGGAAAAGGGGAATTGCTGCCGGTGATCTTCTTTTCCGTGATGTTCGGTCTGGGCTTGCAGTCGGTTCCCGAGGAATACCGTCGGCCTGTTGTAGCGACGCTGAAGGGGATCTCTGAAGCAATGTTCAAGGTAACGGGCATGGTGATGCTCTACGCACCGATTGGCGTCTGCGCGCTGATCGCTGTCACCGTCGCAAGCTTTGGCTTTGGGTCACTCTTGCCGCTCATCAAACTCGTAGCGGTGACGTACTTTGCCATCATCCTGTTTGCCGTCGCCGTCCTCGGTATCGTCGCACGCGTTTTTGGGTTCAATATCTTCACGCTCTTCCGCATCATCAAAGACGAGTTGATCATCGCTTTCTCGACGAGCAGCTCGGCGACAGTGCTTCCGCAGTTGATGAAGAAGATGGAGGATTTCGGGGTACCGAAGAGCATAACCACCTTCGTTGTTCCTACCGGATACACGTTCAATCTCGACGGCGCATCGATCTATCTCGGGATCGGCACGCTATTCGTTGCCCAATTGTACGGCGTGCATCTCGGTTGGCAGGAGCAATTGGTCTTGACGCTGACGATGGTGGTGACGTCTAAGGGTGCCGCCGGGGTTCCGGGTTTCATGTTTGTGATCTTGCTGACCACGCTCGCCAGCGCTGGTCTGCCGTTGGAGGGCCTCGCATTTATCGCTGGCGTCGACCGCCTGATGGACATGGGTCGCACGGCACTGAACGTGGTCGGTAATGCACTTGCTCCGCTTGTAATCGCGAAGTGGGAAGGACAGTACGACGCACAAAAGGGCAAGGCGTACCTCGCGTCTCTTGACCGATAAGCAGAGAACCAGACACATGACGGACCCGAACAGGAGACTCAAGATGAGCAGTCATGGCGAACTCTTTTCCGATTCCTTGATGCGAGAAATTAAGGACCGATTCCACCAAATCGATCGCGACTCCGACGGACGCGAGCGCCTTTTCTTCGATAATGCTGGCGGATCGTTTCGCCTGAAGCGTGCCGTCGATGCGTTAGCTTCGGCCGACTGCGTGCCGGACAACCCGGAGCGCATCCATGAACGCGCCCTCGCATTGCAGGATGTGATCGCCGTTGGCGAGGCTGACATCCGAACGATCATGAACGCACGGGACGGAAGCATTTTGACCGCGCTGACCGCGTCCGAAGCGATGTTTGAAATGATCCGGACGATCATGGAAAACACTGCAGGCTCGAACGCCGTGACTACGATTCTGGAGCATCCCTCGTCGTACGATGCGATGACGATGTACTGCGAGCGCACCGGTAAGACCTTGCGGGTGGCGCGTAGCAACCCTGAAACGGGCGGTGTGGACGTCCAGGAGATCGTTGATCTGGTTGACGAAGAGACGGCCCTGCTAAGCGTGATGTACGCTTCCAATATATCGGGCGCCAAGTTTGATCTGGCGGCCATCATTCATGCCGCGCGCGCGAAGAAACCAGACCTCTTCATTGTTGTCGACGCCGTGCAGCACGCGCCGCATGGAATCATCGATCTACAAAAGACGCCGGTCGACGGGATCAACTTCGCTCCATACAAGTTTTTTGGATGCCGCGGGTCCGGCATCGCTTGGCTCTCCCCGAGAGCGGCCGCCTTACCCCATCGCAGACTACTCGCCAAGCCACAGGGGGCGTGGCAACTGGGCACGCCGACGCCCGGTCAGTTCGCAATGGTTTCCGAGATCGTCGACTACGTCACATGGATTGGTCAACATTTTAGTGACGCTTCGGAGCGACGGGAGTTGTTCGTGAACGGCATGGAGCGGATTGAGCTTCACGAGCGCGCGTTGCTTGCTGCATTGCTGGACGGTCACGGTGCACGGCGCGGACTACGTCACATGCGCGGGCTCGAAGTCTATTGGGACCATTCGGATCTTAAGAAGCGCGATCTGATCGTTGGCATCGGCTTCCCGAAGCTTGATCCCACTGAGGCGGTCCGGGAATACGAAAAGCGCGGAGTGACGGTTTACGAACGCCTGGAAACGAGCGTCTACTCTGGTCGGATGCTGAAGTCGTTCAATCTCAAGGGTGCTGTTCGACTCTCGCCTCTTCACTGCCACTCGGTCGACGACGTTCGGCGTTTCCTCGCAATCACGGAGCAGCTTCTTGCGCTGTGAGTCCTAAGCGCAAAGACAAAGACGCCTGAAAGCGGCCCTGTTCTATTCGGAACCCCGGGAAGTCGGGGTCGAAAGCAAAACCCGCTCGCAGTTACCTTACCTGCCTTCGTGGGCGGAGGGCCATAGACTTCGTCATGGGCTGCGATCGCATCAAGCGAGATAATCGAATGAAATCTACCAAGTTCGCTAACGCATCGGAATTCGAACGTGTCACGCCTGCCCAGATCAAGCGCGCACTAGAATTTCAGTCCGCGGTACTTTGCGATGTCGCGGGACGCCGTGGAGCTTTGCATGGGCGTATC
Organism: Paraburkholderia sp. BR13439; assembly: GCF_040948805.1. Classification (NCBI taxonomy): domain Bacteria; kingdom Pseudomonadati; phylum Pseudomonadota; class Betaproteobacteria; order Burkholderiales; family Burkholderiaceae; genus Paraburkholderia; species Paraburkholderia sp. BR13439. Next base: position 41,366 of record NZ_JBFPKN010000025.1, read on the forward strand.
CAGCCACTCGCTCCAAGTATGGTTCTAGCTGGACCGGCATTCCCTGTCGAAGTTCGGCCCGGCGACAACCTTATGTTTCATGTTGCGTTGGCGCTGGCTACACCGGGCGATGTGATTGTTGTGGACGGAAAAGGATATCAGTCGAGCGCGCTCTTCGGGGAGTTAATGGTCACTCAAGCGATAGCGGCGAAACTCGGTGGCTTCGTGGTTGACGGCGCAGCCCGCGATTTCGCCGCACTCTCAAAAGATTCGCTTCCGATCTTTGCCGCTGGCAGAAACCCCGCAGGTCCAACAAAAGGGCTTGAGGGTCGCGTCGGCGTGCCGATCTCGATCGGAGATGTCTGCGTTGAGCCTGGCGATCTAGTGGTGGGAGATTGTGATGGCGTTGTGGTGATACCGCGTCGGGACGTTGACAGTGTACTGAATGCAGCTGAAAAAAAGCTGCAGGCAGAAGCCCAGCGTATCGCAGAAATCAAAGAAGGAATTCTTGTTTCGCCTTGGCTGAATGATGCACTCCGCGCGGCGGGCGTTATCCGTCAAGACGAGACGCTCGAGTAAGGTCTACCTATCGCGACGCCGCGGCAAAACCGAAACGCCGTTGGATTGTTGAGCGCCGGATGCCGCCACGGCAGGATTCGGCCGATCGGAGTATTCGGATCACGGTATGGGCTCTTTATCCCATTAATTTGCATTGGACGAAACCGAGGTTGTATGCGCAAAAGCCCGCTAGAACAGGTCGATGACGAATTCAGGCAGAGCTGCACTGCAGCACTGCCCGGCCATAAATCAACGAGATGTCTGACCGAATACCACGATTCGAGAGTGCGCCAGGCACCTGCGTTCGGATGGGCATGGAAACAAACAACGGATCACTATGACTGGATGGATGCTCATACGGTCGGCGACGCCTTCTCCATCTGGGGAAGTTGAATGCTTTCTTCGGAAGGCGTTACATTGATCGCGACTCGCTGTCACCTCGCATTACACGCGATGAACACGTCACGCGGTACGGCCTCGACCTCAATGACCCTTCTGGAAGTCACGCTGGCGACGCGCCTACTTGCGGATATGGGCTACGGAGCGATTTGCGACTCCGCGATTTGTGAAGCGGCTCGTGCGATTAAGCGCGCCGTGTCGTCTGGTTTGGCAAATGGTCCGTGGGGGTTCACGAACGAAGACAGCTCAGCAATCTCGTACATCCTTGAGATTTTTGAACGCCAATTAAAGGAAGCACCCGCCCCAGATATCGAATCGGCCTTCAAAGAAACAACTTCGCTGATTTGAAGGCAGCCGGTGTTGGCAGCGAAGCCGAATGCATGACCGACTGACGACGCTGTCGAGTAACTCTCATAACGTCGTCCCATGACGGCCTGTGCTTGGCCTAATATGTGCGATAGAGTGTTCATACAGCGCTCTCGCGTAAGCTCGCGATCTGGAAATCGACTTCGTGAAGGCTATGGCAGCTTCCGATCCGGAAGCAGTCACCGATATGGGCGGAATGATTACAAGAAAACGCTCTGCCTATCCTCCCAAATAACGCCCATATTGCCGAGTTCGCGCCGGAACGCTTCGGGTCTGGCACCCGCGAAGAAGCGAAAATCCTCGATGAGCACGCCGCGCAGGTCCCGCACACTTATGCCCAAGTCAAGGGCTACCGCCCTTAAGTTCGCGTTGAGCAATCTCTTCGCGGCTTCGAATACCAGCGCTGAATGCGTCTGATGCAAGTTGTCGGGCGACAGTCGCACAGCAATGCCTATGCAGGTTGCGATGCTCGCGGCAGGCTTCAGCGCGGGCGAGGCGGACCAGTTGCGCTGCGCGATGGCCGCATGGAAGCGCAAGGGCGGCCCGCAGCACTTTCACGACCGCATCGTTGAAGGGATGCTCCAGCGCGGCTACGACCGCGAGTTTGCCGAATCGATCTTCCCCTTGTGGCTCCGAGGGGATGGACTGCACTGGATCGAATGATTTCACCAAGTGAACGCAGCGCTTGAGGAGGGCATGAGGGTCGTGCCTATCGGGACCGATACGGCGGGGAGCTCTTTTGATTTTCAGCTTGCGATGCGACCCTCATGTGAACGGGCCGATCTTCGTTGGACCGGTCGTACCGCGAGCGTTTGTGCAGAAGATTGGCCCCGTTCGGGACAGTTGAACTCGCGTCTCGCCGGTCCGAACCTTGAGAGGATGAAGCCCGTGGCCAAGGCGACACGCAGTATTTCAGGCATGGCGCTCGTCGACTCCACGGTGGTTAATATAACTCGATCGGCGCGATGTCAAGTCGTGCGCAAAGGCCAACAGTAAGCGAAAGCTGTCGCGGTAGGCGATTACGGTGCGAGGACTCACGTGTCGCTGCTGCTGCAACCGTTGCGTAAAGAATTTCTGTACCAGGACGGGAAATGGTTGCACGGTTGGCTGGTTCACGATGTACCTCCCTGAGAGCGCACGAAACGCCGGGCTGCGATCCCAAGGAGCTCGGGCGTAGCTGTTTCGTACGAGTATGTGTCCGTGACCTTGGCATGCCCAAGGTAAGTCGACAGGGCGAGAATGCCGCGATCGACATCCAGTCCGCGGGCGTACCAATCCTGCAGCCGATGACAGACGAATGAGTGCCGCAGATCATGCGGCCTCGGGCTAGGACGGTCGCCGCGGGCGCGCCATTGCAAGGCGGAACGCAGTATCTTGAAGGCATACTCAACACTTCGTGTTGAGGCGGGGCGACCGTAGTCGAACATGACCGTGACGAAACAGATGTGCGGAACCACGGCACGCGGGGCGTAAACCTGCACGTGCGAAGGCCTGACAAACAATCTTGCCAATTGCCGCCGGTCCCGCCAGACCAACCCGAGGTGCCAATCTGCGAAGGAATACGTGCCGCGATGCACTTGCTCCGCGACCATCGCGGAGATATGTAGCGATTGCTGCTCCGACCTCCGATGGCAGGGGAACGTGCTCCACCATCTGCCCCTTGCCATGAACGACGAGTTCCCCCGAACGCCAGTGAATGTCGTCGAGCTGCATGGCAACTATTTCTCCGGCAAGTAGACCGAGCCGCGCCAACAACAGCAGGATTGCGTAGTCACGGCACCCAGTTGAAGTCGACCGGTCTGCAGATGCGATGAGAGCTTCTTGTTGCTCAGGCGTGAGAAACGTCGGTACAGTTGACTGTCGCCACTTACGAACTGCGGGCACGGACTCATACAGGGTCTTGGGCCGTGTAGCCGCGCAGAAAGAGGAAATGGCAGAACGAGCGAAGCGCAACTGCCATCAGCCGCGTGTACTCCGCCGATCGACCTTTGCTGTAGGCAAGGAAATGATCTCGGATCGTTACGGCGCAAAATGCATCTGACAATATACTTCCGTCATTGGCCGAGTGGCTGTCGAGAAAGTCGCGAATGAAGGGGCCGTAGACGAGCAGCGAGTTCGTCGCGAGTCCACGATCCTGCCTCAGATGGTCCAGGTATCGGCGATAAATGCGCGCAATCTCGGACTGGCCGCCCAACGTCGGCGAACACACAATGGCTTCCGCGCGCAGATAGGCAAGAAACTGCCGTAAGGTGGGACGCGCACGCTGGACGCGGTCTCGTGAAGCGTCGATCATGCGATTCATAAAACGAGCCGTGACAGACTCATGGAGATCAATCAGGTCGATGTTGCCGTTCTTCATCCACCCAGAGAACGCACACAGGACTCTTCGTTTCTTGCGAAGCGATACCTCGGAATAGTGTGCCGTCCGTAGACGATCAAGAAATGCATCGATGTGATGGTCCGGCAGCCCACCGGATTCGCTGACTGTGCGTGTCGCATTCATCTGATCTCTCTTGGCCCGCGCGATAGCCAGCCTGAGAAATCATATGTTTATGCCGACACAGCGATCGTGAAAGGCCATACCCACCGCCACGCGTATGCATGACGCGGCATAATCGGGGAGTCGGCATAACTGGATTGAGAACCAGATCCGTCCCTGGGCGACGGGAGGAACTGGTTGTTCGCGGGCTCGCTTCGCGCCGGCGAACGTGCCGCTGCCATCATGAGCCTGATGCGCTCGGCACAATCGAACGGGCACGATCCGCTCGCCTATCTGAAGGACGTGCTCACGCGCCTGCCAACACATCGCGCTTCCGACATCGAACAGTTGCTTCCTCACTGCTGGGCTCCCGCGTTGCCCGATCGCAACTAGCCAACTCGCTCCCGTGCCTTCACCGGGCGCTTCCCACGATCAGGCATCAGGGCGCCTGAAGTCGACAGGTTCATTCATCGGAAGGTCGACTATTGCGTACGAGTTCGTTTAACCAATTCTTAGTCGTAGCGTTGCCATCGGTGAACTGCAACCGCGTCTTGAAGAACTAAATTGTGTCGATGAGAGTGGCTGCCAGCGGTATGACAGCAAGGCGGCAATGTGTTGCCCCTGTCGCAGGCAGGTGCGTGAGGATATCCTTGAGATACACGCGCGGGTTGTGCTCCTCAAGTTGAGCCGAGCGGATCAGGCTTATGATGCGAGTGCCGCGCTGCGCCGCTCCCGTCGTCCAGAAACACGTGAACTGATGGGACGAGACGTTTCTCAGCGGCGACCGGCAGTTCCGCCCAGCAGGCCCGAGATCCCGGTCTTTTTCAACTCTGGCGACGACCGAATCTCTCTGCGTAAAGACATCGTCATTGACCTGGGGTCAACGTCCTCGGGTTTCCCCGTGCCGGGTAGCGGATCCATTGTGCAGGAGAGTTCCTAACCGATCATAGGGCCGCTCTCCTTCATGTGCGGGTTTGCCCTCCCAATACCGGAGTGGTCTCGTTCAGGAAACAGCGATATACTGGTGTATCGTCCGCTTCTTAATTTTGCGCTCTGCTTATTTGCGACATCGCGAGCAAATCATGGCTGACAAATCCACGGACATCTTCACGCCCGAAGACCTCGACCAGCGCCTTCCGAAAACGGCTCAGGTCTACGAGCTGCTGCGCCACGCGATTGTGTCCTGCAGGCTGCCGCCGGGCGAGGTCCTGAACGAGAAGGAGCTGTCGCGTCAGCTCGATATTTCACGAACGCCCATACGGGAAGCCATTCTACAGCTTGCAGCTCAGAAACTCATCGTCATCAAGTCGAGTTCCGGGACATACGTTAGCCCTATTCGATTGAACGACGTTCTCGAAGGTCAACTGGTCCGAGACGGACTTGAAGCTCGCACGGTGGCCCTTGCCGCGCGGTACTGCACCAGTGAGTACGCGAGCCGGCTTGACGTATCGCTGTATCAACAGCGCCTCGCCGCAAAAGCAAAAGACACCGACCAGTTCTACGCGCTCGATGAGGAGTTCCATAAACTCATCTGTGATTGCTCGGGCTTCCCGAGTCTGTGGACACTACTGAACGGCGCGAAGGGACAACTGGACCGCGTGCGCCGACTGGCATTTCCGGTGCAGGCTCACTTCGACGAAGTCGTGAAGGAACACACTGCCTTGATCAATGCCATCAAGGGGCACGACGAGGAGCGCGCGGTAGTCCTGATGCGCACGCATGTGGACGCCATCGAAACGCTTGAACATCTAATCCGGAAGCGGCGCAACCTGTTCCACGGTGATGTCACGCAGGATCTTCAGCGCTTCAAAGACGTTCTGAGAACCGCACAGCACGTCGACGAATAGCCAGTCAATCTCCGGAGCGGTGCACACCGTGCACCGGCAGCGGCTCATAATGCAACAACAACGTGGTCCGCCCGCTGGTATTTCAAATGCGAAGGATTACCCGTAGGGGTTGGTACGAACTTTGCTTCTGTTTCCGTATATACCAATATATCGGTGTATTTGAACTGTCTGTGTGTCCTGGAGGTGCCATGTCTGAATACTGAAATTTGTTGACGACGGAAGGGTGGGGGAGACAATTACTGTCAGGAGCCTTGCTTTCCGTCGAACTCGCGTTATGCACGCTGCCATTCGGGCTTTGCGCCGGCCTGCTACTGGCTAGAGGGCAGGACTCAGAGGGATCCGGGGTGGCGCGCTTCTGCACGGCGCTGGTCACTATCTTTCGCGCGCTTCCAGAGTTGTTGACGATTTTCATCGTCTACTACGGCGGTCAGATTGCACTTCAGAAATTGCTCCCGTTGGTCGCTATCACCTCGCCGGTTGAAATTAATGGTTTTCTTGCGGGCATGCTCGCTTTGACGCTTGTTTTTGGCGCGTTCTCCAGCGAAGTCTTCAAGGCGGCGCTGCACGCCGTACCTCGCGGCCAGCACGAAGCCGCCCACGCACTGGGCCTGTCCGGCGGTAAAGCTTTCGTCAGTGTTGTCTTCCCACAGATGTGGCGAGTGGCACTTCCCGGCTTGGGCAATCTTTGGCTGGTGCTCCTAAAGGATACATCGCTCGTCTCTGTCATCGCGCTGCCAGACCTGATACGACAAGCCAATCTCGCGGTGAGTGCAACGCGTGAGCCGTTCTTCTTCTATCTTGCTGCCTTCCTGATTTACCTGGTTGCATCCATCATCTCGGGTCAAGGTCTGAGCCGGCTCGAAATCCGCGCGAACCGTCCGTACATGGTGATTGGCAAATGAACTTTCTCGACCTTCTCAACCAGTACGGCCCGGACTTCGGTCGGAGCCTCGGCACCACACTCGAACTGGTCGGCATTTCGGTGCTTGCCGGTGCCGTGCTCGCTTTGCCAATCGCAGCCGGCCGTCTCAGCCCAAACCGCTTCGTTCGCAAGAGCTTCTTCTGCTACACGTATCTGTTCCGAGGTACGCCGCTTCTCGCCCAGGTCTTTCTGCTTTACTACGGCGCAGGCAAGTTTCGCCACGAACTGCAGGCATTCCACGTTTGGTGGATTTTCCGGGATTCCTTCTGGTGTGCGGTCCTTGCCTTTGCCGCGAACACGTCGGCGTATCAGGCGGAAATATGGCGAGGGGCGCTTCAGGCTGTTCCTTGGGGGCAGTGGGAGGCAGCGCACGCCCTTGGCGTTTCGCGCTCAGTCGCATTCGTCCGCGTCATTCTCCCGCAAGCCACGCTGATTGCTCTGCGGCCACTCGGTAACGAGCTCATCCTCATGCTCAAGGCTTCGTCCATTGCGAGCGTCATCTCTGTTCACGAACTGATGGGCGCAACAGGTATCGCATTCGCGCGGACCTTCGATTTCCAGTTCTACTGTGGGCAGCAGTGCTCTATCTGGTGCTGGTCGAGGGTATTCGCCGGTTGTGGACAGTCATCGAGCGCAGACTTGGCAGGCACGTCATCAAGCCAGAGCGACGGTCAACGAAGAGTCAACCGCAGCCGACGGAGCAAGTTATCCAGGGCTTGAGCGCCCACTGAAAATCACGAAGACGCGCAAGCGTGTTCCGGGAAGGAAGGAGCTTAAATTGAATACGTCTGTAGCGGAAACGATGATTCGATTCGACGGAATCCAGAAGTGGTACGGCCAATATCACGCACTCCGCGACATCAATCTGACGGTGAAGAAGGGTGAACGCGTCGTCATCTGCGGCCCTTCGGGAAGCGGCAAATCGACTCTTATTCGTTGCGTCAATGGTCTTGAGTCTTATCAGAAGGGTACGTTGAGCGTCGGGGGGACCACGCTTGGTAATCGCGAAGGCGTAGATCGCGTGCGGCAGGAGGTTGGCATGGTCTTCCAGGGATTCAACCTCTTTCCCCATATGTCGGTCCTTGAGAATTGCCTTCTGGCACCCATGTCGGCACTAAAACTGCCGCGCAAGGAAGCAGTCGACAAGGCAATGGGGCTGCTCGAGCGCGTCAAGATTGCCGACAAGGCGGAGAGCTATCCCAGCCAGCTGTCGGGCGGTCAGCAGCAACGTGTCGCCATTGCCCGCGCACTCTGCATGAACCCGAGAGTGATGCTCTTTGATGAACCGACCTCGGCACTGGACCCGGAGATGATTAAAGAGGTTCTGGACGTGATGACGGACCTTGCTTCCACGGGTATCACCATGCTGTGCGTTACCCACGAAATGGGCTTTGCGAAAGTGATGGCGGACCGGCTCATATTTATGGACCAAGGGACGGTCGTGGAAGAGAGGTCGCCCCGTGATTTCTTCGACGCGCCCGAGACCGACCGCGCGAAGGCCTTCCTGGCCCAGATTCTCCAGCACTAACGCACCGACTACCCACGTCGACTTCGGTTTATACCGATATATTGATATAAAGACACGATTGGTGACGTTGCGGTTGAGCCCTCTTCAGCGAAACTATGAACGCTCCTATTTCCATGATGATTGAACCGCTATCAGCGAATTCGCTTCTCATGCAGTCCGCTGCCCCTGTATCAGAGAAAGTGGCGGAAGAACTCGTTACCTCCCACTACGACATTCGTGGTCGGGTGACCCGACTTTCCGGAGAGCGCGACCAGAACTTCCTCATCAAAGACCCGCAAGGGCAGAAGTTTCTTCTCAAGATTTCCCATCCCGCGGAGGACCCCGCAGTCACCGACCTGCAAGTGTCCGTTCTACTTCACCCCGCGCGGAAGGACCCTTCACTTCCGGTTCAGCATGTCATTCCCAGCGTTGAAAACAACGCGATTGAATACGCCGAACTCAATGATGGCTCGAAGCGTTCGATGCGGCTGGTTTCATTCGTGGACGGAATGCTTCTGAAAGATGCGAAACCGAGTGTCGCGCTGCATCGAAACCTTGGTCGGATGCTTGCTCGAATCGGACTCGCGTTGCGCGATTTCGAGCATCCGGCAGCATTTCATCCCCTCTCCTGGGACATCCAACACGCGACGTCGCTCGTCGAATTCCTCCCTCGGGTGAAAGATGGTGCTCTCCGCAGTTCGCTTGAGAGCGTGTTCGACAAGTTCGCCACGGTCATTGCCCCTTCAATGGGTAACTTCAGGCGCCAGGTCGTGCATAACGATTTCAGCGCTGACAATGTACTCGTATTTGCCGGCGACAACTCCGAGGTTAGTGGGGTGCTTGATTTCGGTGATATGGCGCACACGCCTTTGATCAACGACGTTGCAGTTGCTGCGGCCTACCTGCTGGGCGACTCGGAAGACCTGCTCAATGATGCTGCCGTACTGGTTGGTGGCTATCACGAGGTCAACCCGTTGCTGAAGGACGAACTCGCTCTGTTGTACGACCTCGTCACCACCCGGATGGCCGTTCGCATTGCAATCACCGAGTGGCGTGCCATCGAATTTCCAGAAAACGCCGAATACATCCTTCGCAACACGCCGCGGTCGTGCTTGCAATTGAACCGTCTCCTCTCACTTGACCAGTTCCGCGCACAGCACGAACTGATTCGTTTCTGTCATACGGAGTAACTGCCCCATGTCTTCTACCGCTTACATGCTTAATGGCTTTGATGTGGCTAACACACACAAGGTCGAGCCGCACATGCAGGAACTCATCGCACAGCGCGCGAAGCGTCTCGGGCCGTCGTACAAGCTGTTCTATGAGCACCCGGTTCACTTCGTTCGTGCGGATGGCGTCTATCTCTATGACTCGAACGGCACTCCTTATCTTGACGTGTACAACGATGTTCCGTCGGTCGGCCATTGTCACCCGCGCGTCGTGGAGGCTGTCACGCGTCAGATGTCTACGTTGAATTCGCACACGCGATATTTGAACGAAGGGATTCTGAGCTACGCGGAGCAGTTGCTTTCGACCTTCCCTCAGGAGATGAGCAATGTGATGTTCACCTGTACGGGCAGTGAATCGGTCGACCTTGCCATGCGTGTTGCCCGATTCAATACCAAGGGCACTGGCTTCATTGTCACGCGTAACGCCTATCACGGCATTACGGCGTCGGTCGCGGAAATTTCACCGACCATGGGGCCGCATGTTCCCGTGGGTCAGCATGTTCGAATGGTAAAGGCGCCAGATGCATATCGCACTGCTCCTGGTGTGGACGTCGATACCGAGTTTGCCCAGGAGGTCGAGCGCGCCATTAACGAACTTGAGCGCCACGGTATCCGGTTCGCCGGCATGATTGTGGACACAGTGTTCTCGACTGACGGTCTCTTCCCGCACCCGGCGGGCTTCCTTCGCAAGGCCGTCGATGTCGTGCATCAGCGCGGCGGCCTTTTCATTGCTGACGAAGTGCAGCCCGGTTTCGCACGCCTGGGCGATTCGATGTGGGGTTTCCAGCGTCACAACATCCTGCCGGACATGGCTGTGATGGGCAAGCCGATGGGCAACGGCCTTCCGATTGCTGCTGTCGTGGCAAAACCGGAGCTGCTGGTGGAGTTCGGCAACAAGGTTCGGTACTTCAACACTTTTGGAGGCAACTCTGTCTGCATCGCAGCCGCTCAGGCAGTTCTTGACGTCATCATGGACGAGAAGCTCCAGGATAACTCGAAGAACATGGGCGCATACATCCTCAAGGGATTGCGCGAGTTGACGGCTGGTCATTCGGGCGTTGGCGATGTGCGCGGCTCCGGTCTCTACCTAGCCGTAGAGTTCGTCAAAGACAAGCAGACGAAGGAACCGGACGGTGAGTTTGCGCTGAAACTGGTGAATGCGCTTCGCGAAAATCGCGTGCTTATCAGCGCCACCGGACCTGCAGGCAACAGCCTAAAGATTCGCCCGCCGTTGCCTTTCACCCGGGAGAACAGCGACGAATTCCTCGATATTTTCAAGATGACCCTTGAGCAGATTTCCTGAGAGCGACCAGTTCAGGTCCTTCAGACTCTCTCGCCTGCTTCAAGGGGTGCAGTGGCCCGCCTCGTCACTTAAACAGGAGACGCTTTGATGTCAAGGCAGACTATTCTAATTACCGGTGCAGCGGGGCGTGTGGGCACGCTACTTCGCCCGATGCTGCGCAGCAGCTACAACCTGCGTCTTATTGACCTCGCGCCGATTGTCGATGCTCAGGATGATGAAGAGGTCTTTCGCGGCGACCTCGCAGACCCTCACATTGCGAAGCTGGCGGTCGCAGGTGCGAGTGGTGTCGTCCATCTCGCAGCAGCGGTTTCGCCGTCGATTGCTTTTAAGGAAACGTTGGGACCGAACTATCAGGCAGTTCTCAACCTTCTCGAAGCGTGCCGGATGCATGAAGTCAAACGCTTCATTTTCGCGAGCAGTCACCACGCTGTAGGACTGCTGTCCTCAGATTCGACTGTAGCGGACGACTCGTTGCCCGCTCCTGACGGGTTCTATGGGTTGAGCAAGGCATTTGGTGAGGCTGCGTGCGCAATGTATGCACATCGCTACGGTATCAGCACGCTAGCAATTCGCATCGGTAATGCTGACCCAGAGGTTGTCGACGGCCGACGTGAGCGGCTGTGGACGAGTGGCCGCGACCTGGTTCAACTCATTGAAATCGGTCTGAAGGCGGAAGACCTCAAATATGAGGTGGTTTATGGCGTTTCCCACTGTCCACGCCCCCTGTTGAACAACGAAATGGCCGAGCGTCTTGGATATTCCCCGATGGATTACGCATCGGAGAACCGGGCCCCAGAGTTTCGTCCTCTCGAGACCCTAAGCGCAAACGACGGAATTGACTACGTCGGTGGCTTTTTTGCGGTCTCCGACCTTCCTGACCCCACGGTGCAAAAATGAAGATCGTATCGGCTGAGACGATGGTTGTCGAAATCCCGTTCCAGCTTCGCGGAACGGGCGTGGGAATCATGCCTACAGCATGGAAGAGTCTTGAGTTCGCACTGGTCAGGCTTGAAGACGAACGGGGTAACGTCGGATGGGGCGAAGGCTTCGGATACTTCACGGTGGATGCGACCAAAGCAATCATGGACCAACTGATTCTTCCGACTCTCATCGGAACGACCATCGAGGATATCCCCGCGTGGAATCTGCAGACGCAGCGCCGCATTCACATGTTTGGTCGATATGGCGTGACCATGTTTGCAATCGGTGGCGTCGACCTTGCGCTCTGGGACCTGAAGGGCAAGCGCGAAGGCGTTTCGGTATCAAAGCTGCTTGGGAACGGACAGCGTACGTCGATTCCGTTTTACTGCAGTCCGGTGCGCTACGCCGACCCGAAACTCGCCGCAATGACCTGCGAAGAAGCAATGAAGGCCGGCTTTTCCGACATCAAGCTACACGAAATTGCGCTGAAGGAAATTGCAGCTTGTCGCGAGGTCCTCGGGGACACCCGCGCGATGTGTGTGGACGTCAACTGCGCATGGACGAAGGATTTCATTGACGCCAACCGGGCCGAGCTTGAGGAGTTGAATCTGAGCTGGCTTGAGGAGCCCATCTTCCCGCCCGAGGATTTCGAGGCGCTCGCTGAACGCCGTAGTTCGTCGTTCCCCATCGCCGCAGGCGAGAACTGGTGCACGACGCAGCAGTTCCGGTCCGCGCTCTCAGCAGGTGCCGTCGATATCGTCCAGCCTAGCGTCACGAAAGTTGGTGGCATTTCTGAGTTTGCGGCTGTACTCGATGTTGCGAGTCAGTTCGACGCATCTGTGATGCCGCACTCACCGTACTTCGGACCGGGCTTCTTCGCAAGTCTGCAACTGGCCGCAGCCTTCGATTCGGTCAAGGCGTTGGAGTGGAATTTTGTTCAGCCAGATGCATGGCTTGCAGACGTTGAAGGCATCCGGCGCGGCGATGTCGTGAATGTTCCGCAAGGACCTGGGCTCGGTTTTGAACCCGACATGGACGTCCTCAAACGTTACCGTCGCGCGTAGTTCGTCAGAGAGAAAAAGCAATGCTTCCAAATCATATCCGTGGACTCTGGTCGTCCAACCAGAAGGCGCTCAATGGTTGGCTGTCCATCCCCAATAGTTTCACGGCAGAAATCATGGCCGAGCAAGGCTACGATTCCATCACAATCGACCTGCAACATGGGGTGGTAGATGGGCAGACGTCGCTGGGTATGTTTCAGGCCATGCGAGCGTCAGGCGTGACCCCGATGGCTCGCGTGCCCTGGCTCGACGCCGGACAAATCATGAAGGCACTCGATACCGGGGCCTACGGAATCATCTGCCCGATGATCAACAGCAGGAAGCAAGCGGAAGAGTTCGTCTCATACCTTCGTTATCCACCCAACGGTGTCCGGAGCTACGGACCCACGCGAGCGGTCATCTCCGCAGGTCCGAACTATCGCTTTGAAGCGGACGAGCAGGTTGTCGGCTTCGCGATGATTGAGACAAGCGAAGCAATGTCCAACCTGAACGAGATTGTGGCGACCCCAGGCCTTGATGCTGTCTACATCGGGCCCGCAGACCTCGCCATTGATTTGACCGGAAAGAAGTATCAGCCAGGCTTCGACCGCGAAGAACCGGAAGTGACTGATGCAATTCAAAAGATCCTGACGGCCGCACATAGCGCCGGAATCCGCGCGGCGCTGCATTGCGGGTCCCCGGAGTATGCGCTCAAAGCGCTAGGGTGGGGTTTTGACCTCGTCACCGTGTCCAACGACGTCCGGTTGCTAACGGCGGCGGCAACAGCCAGCGTGCGACAGGTGCGCGAAGGAATGGCGTCTGTCATTAGCGAGACACCCGCCGCACAGACGGGCGGCTACTAAGTTCAATCGAGAAACCAGGAGAGAAGGATGGCTGACACATTTCGAGGAGACGGAGGAATTAAGCCTCTGCACCCGACGTTTGTTTGTGGACATGGACCGACCCACGTAATCGTCGCACACGGCTGGATGGGCGACAGTCACCTATTCGACCCATTGCTTCCGTTCATCGATGCGGAGCGGTTCACGTACGCATTTATCGACTGCCGTCGGTATGGAAGTCGGGTAGGCGAGAGCGGTCCGAAGACAATCGAGGCTGCGGCTGACGATGTTCTTTGCGTCGCTGCCCAACTAGGGTGGGAAAGATTCCACGTTGTCGGTCATTCGATGGGTGGCATGGTGGCCCAGCGCCTCATGGTCGACGTGCCTGACCGGTTGCAGTCGGTCGCCCTGATAGCGCCCGTTCCTGCTTGCGGGGCGACCTTGGACGATGCTCGACGCGCCTTACTCTCGAAGGCTATCCGCGAAACGGCAGCTCGCCGCGAACTCATTGATCTGAACACTGGCGGCCTGCGCGACAATGCGTGGCTGGACGACCTTCTGTCGGCAAGTGTGTCATCCACATCTGAAGCCGGACTGCTTGGATATCTCGAGTCGTGGGCAGGAACCAACTTCCAGAGCGAGGCGGAAGGTTCGAAGGTTCCAACGCTCGTGGTGGTGGGTGACGTCGACCCCGGCTGTTCGGAGGGCAGGATGAAAGATACGGCGCTTCGCTGGTATCCGCAGTCTACCCTGGTGCTATTGCCTCAGACCGGACATTACCCCATGCGCGAATGCCCGCAAGAACTCTCGCGGGTACTCAGCGATTTCTTCGTGATGCAGACAGCCTGAGAACAACTCTCGGCGACGGCATCCACGAAGCACTGAGCCAAACAGCGGAAGCTCGTTCTCTCGCATCTGTGTTTGTTGAACCATCGCCATCCATGCGTCGCGGCAAGCGCTGAGCTTTGGCGGGTGTTTGACCTCGCTGCGCATCGTAGGCGACACAAAGGAATACACCGATATATTGCTATATTTTTGGCGCGTTACACTGCTTTCACGTTAGCGAATTCAAGCAGTTGCGAAGGAGCCTCTCGCACAACGGAACCACATGTTTTTGAGGATATCTACGATGAATCAGCGTTTAGTCCGCTTGGCTGCCGCAACAGTGATGGCAATCGCAACGGTTTCGGCCCAGGCAAAAGATTGGAAGGTTGTTCGTGTCGCAGTTGAGGGCGTGTATCCGCCGTTTAACTACATGGACAAGGGACAACTTGTCGGCTTTGATGTTGATATAGCGAAAGCGCTCTGCTCGAAGATGCAGGTTCAATGTCAGTTCACCACCCAGGAGTGGGACGGCATGATTCCTGGCCTTATGTCGGGCAAGTACGATGCCATCATCTCCTCGATGGCTATCACGGATGAGCGCAAGCAAAAGGTCGATTTCTCTGACAAGTATTACGCCACGCCAGCACGCTTCATAGCGGCCAAGGACACTGACATCAAGGACGTGTCGCCCAAGGCACTGGAAGGAAAGACGATTGGCGTGCAGGGCTCGACCACGCAGGCCACCTATCTACAGGACCAGTACAAGAACTCGACCATCAAGACCTACAAGTCTGTCGATGATGCGAACATGGACCTCGCAGCTGGCCGCATCGACCTCGTGATGTCGGATTCGGTTCTGCTCTACGAATTCCTGTCCAAGACCAAAGATGGTTCGTGCTGCAAGTTTGTGGGCCCCGAAATCCGCAACGAAAAATACTTCGGCCCAGGCAAGGGAATCGCTGTACGGAAGGACTCAGACGACCTGCGCGACAAATTCAATGTGGCAATCAAGCAGATTCTGTCGGACGGAACGTACAAGACCATCAACGCAAAGTACTTTCCGTTCTCAGTCTATTGAGACGACGCACGAATGGTAAGCGCCGCCCATGTCGCTGCACGGGCGCGCCGATTCCTAGGCAGGATGCACAATGCGTAAGTATCTAAAGACGTTCCTTGCATTCGCCGCGTTTCTGCACAGACGCGATAAATGGGACGCGCATACGGCTTCGCGCAGGATTGCGGTCATTCACTTATGGTTTTCCGAATGTAAGGTGACTGTGGACTTTGCGGCGCTGCCGGTAGATATGATGCCACTCACGGGCTATTGAATGCCAGGAGGCGCTCCAGCGGTGCTTGAAGCGCGACCAGTACCTCCTCGAATCCGATTTCAATAATCGAGATGAATTGCCCATCGTTTCTGATGGATGCGCCTCTGTAGTCACTCGGGAACAAGGGCTGCTCGTTGTATTCGAAGGCCACGGGCCAATGTCTCAGCTGGCGCCTATGTCAAGGACCTGCGGCACTTTTGACGCTCCGTTTCGCAGTACAGAAGGTCGAGCCAGCTCTTCCTTTGGATGGCGGTCGTGTCTCCCCGTTGTCTGGAGACATTATTTAACGGTACACATGGTACAACTAATAGTATTACTAATAATTGATTTGGAAAAAAATGAAAAAATTCGCAACGACAGCAATCATTTCGGGGCTCGCGGCGCTAGCAGGCCAGGCGCATGCGCAAAGCACGGTCACGCTCTACGGCGTGGTAGATACGGGCCTCATGTACATCCACAACAGTGAAGGCCATTCCACGCAGATTGCAATGGCGAGTGGCGCGCAGTCCGGTCCACGGTTCGGCTTGAAGGGCACTGAAGATCTGGGCGGTGGCCTGAAGGCAATTTTCCAGATTGAGAACGGCTTCAACTCCACGAACGGCAAGCTTGGGCAGGGTAGTCGGATGTTTGGACGCCAGGCCTATGTCGGCCTGACCGGAAATGGTTGGGGAACTGTCACGTTGGGACGCCAGTACGACCCAACGGTGGACCTAGTGCAGCCTGTCTCAGGCGACAACTGGCTCGGCGGTTTCTTCACGAGCCCGGGAGACATTGATAACGCCGACAACAGCATCCGAATCAGCAATGCTGTGAAGTGGGTCAGCCCGAACTGGGGTGGTCTGCAAGTCGAAGCGCTGTATTCGTTCGGTGGTGTCGCTGGCGCTGTTGGGTCTGGACAGACATACAGCGGTGGCGCGAGCTACAGCAATGGCGCACTGTCGTTGGCCGCCGCATATCTACATATCGACAACGGCAATGGAGCGCTTTCAATTCGAGGAACGACGTCGGCAGACTCGCTCTTCAACAGTTCTGTCAACAACGCTTACGCTTCGGCACGTTCCATCAACATCACCCGGGCAGGTGGCAACTACGTGCTTGGTCAGTTTACGCTGGGCGATTACTACAGCTTCTCGCAGTACAACGCCGACGCCAAGTCAACGTTCGCCAACTCCGAGAAATATCACAACTTTGAAGTCTATTCGGTCTGGCAGGTTACGCCCGCGCTGCAGGGCCAAATCGGCTACGACTATATGACTTCTCATGGTGATTCTTCGGCGAAGCAACATACGGTCTCCATAGGCGCCGACTATTTCATCAGCAAGCGAACCGACGTGTATACCGTCTTTTCCTACGCGAAGGCCAGCGGGCAAAATGGCCTTGGTGCCGCCCAGGCTGTTATCGGTTCGAATGACGTCGACGCCGGCTCGGACAAGCAAGGCCTCGTTCTGGTTGGTCTGCGTCACAAGTTCTAAATTGCGTGGAACGTTGCGAGGGTGAGTTGCATCTTCATCCGAGCAACGTTTCTAACCGGTCTCCACGGGATGACGCCCGTTTGTCCCATGCACCCGCATGGGACTTTTTTCCCGCGCTTCTTTTCGGGGAACCTTGTCTTTGGCGCAGATTTCCGGTTAGAACGCTCCCGGCTGCATGAACCTTTGTGGGCCGTCCCAATAAATGTCGGCGTTAAATCAAGCGATCTGTGTCTGGAGCTGAAGCCGCAGTTTTAGGCCTTGGACTACAGGCGGCCCACAAACGGTCACTCGTCCAACGAAGCAAAGTCGGCAACAATTTCCCTTGCCGCAACGATTGAGGATCCGCCTAAAGCGCGACAGCGCGACGCCGGATGCGTCGGTGCAAGCAATTTTGTTACCACTAGACGGCCGGAAATTAGCGGCTTCCACGACTATCGAGAACAAAATTGCTTGCAAAAAGTTCAAGCAAAATTGTTCCTTCGGCCGACAGTTCAAGCAATTTTGTATCTTTTTCGACAGTGCGGCTGAATCTTCGCCTTGCATTCCTGCGAAAGCGCTCTATGGTCTTATAGGCATCCGCCCCCTGGCTATCGCCGAGCGGGCGCTATGGAGCGTCCATGGAAGCAGGCGACGTTGACGACAGCCTTTACTGCTCCACCCGGACGATGGGCAGGCGAACTATCGACACATCGCAGTGGGTCAGTCCCGATGAGGGTGCGCTCGAAGGCGGCCGGCGCGCGCTGTATTTTGCGAGGAAGGAAGCGGTCTCGCTGTATCTTTCCGGTGCGACGGCCGACACCATCAAGCGGCGTACCTCACTTGGCGCAAAACAGGCCTATCGTCTGATTCGTGAACGTTGCCTCGAAACCCATCCAGACGGGCGGCCTTACGGATGGCGGGGGCTGGTGCCGTGGGTGCGGCTCAAGCACTACCGGCGGTGTCGGAAGATCCAGCTCGATCATTTCGGTGGCGGCGCCGCTGGCGCGCTGCAGGCACTACTCGATGCCTGGCCAGAGCTTCGCCACGCATTCGAAGCACGTATTTTGGCGGGCGTCTCAGGCAAGCGGCTGGTCGAAACGAAGCAGTCGAAAAGGCGCCATTGCGCATGGTTTCTCGACCAACTTCGTGGCCTTGGGTATGAGCAGCGCGGCGAGTGGCTGTTTAATACGGCAAGGTTGGGTTATGTCTCGATTGGCCGGTATGTTGACAGCGTGCTGTCGGCGAACCCAAGAGCGTTAGCCGCGACGAGCGGCGGCCCGGACCTGGTCTTAAAGCTGAAGACCGGGGACGGCGCTGGACGGCCGGTTATGAAGTTCATGCAGCGTGTCGAGATGGATGCACACAAACTCGACGGACGCTTTTGTGTGTCGCTTCCCCTGATGGGGGGCGGTTTCCAGGAGAAGATCGTTCATCGCCTGTGGGTCATCGTGATCCTTGAGGTGGTTTCGCGCGCGGTACTCGGCTACTACCTCAGCATGAGGCGGGAAGTATCAAAAGACGACGTCCTGCGCGCGCTCAAACGGGCATTGAGCAGGTGGTGCGTGCGCCCAGTGAGTTTCTGCGACAAACCGTATCTGTCCGAAGCCGGGCTCCTCTCGGGGCTTGGCGACGATTTCGCCGGACTGTGCTGGGATGAAACCAGCGTAGACGGCGCCCTGGCGGAAACCTGCCAGCACGTGCGCGATGCGCTGCGCGATGCGGTTGGCGCCACGGTACTTGACCCAAAAAACTCGTTTTCGAAACGTCGAAGCAAGGACGATCGGCCATTTATCGAAGCTTTTTTTTCGTAACCTGGCGGGACAGGGCTTTCAGCGCCTTTCCAACACCACTGGCGGCAAGCCTCAGGACCGCAAGGGCCGGCAGCCGGAAGAGGTTGCCCTGGCGAGCCGATTCCAGTACGAGTATGCGGAAGAGTTGCTTGACGTGCTCGTCGCAAACTACAACGCCACGCCACACAGCGGCATCGGCAACCGGACGCCGCTGGCGTATGCGAAGTTCCTGTATCAGCATTCGCAGCAAACCTTGCGTCGAGCCGATCCTGCCGTTGTAGACGCACTATTGAGCATTCGCAAGCGCTGTATCGTGCGCGGCGGCGCGCAGACGGGGCGCGCCCCGTTTGTCGAGTTCTATTACGGACGCTACACGAACGAGGTGCTTCACAATCGGCACGACCTCGTCGGGTCCGCGATCTGGGTGGTCTGTCACAAGGAGGACGATTGCCGGGTCGCGCTCGCCTCCACGCTCGACGGCATGTTGCTCGGCGTGCTGCGGGCGGCGCCGCCCTGGAACATCTCGCCGCACAGTCTTTCCGTTCGAGCTGCAATCCGTCAGGCCTGTTCGCGCGGGCAGTTCACGATCCCGGCGGGCGCAGATGCCATCGATGCCTTCATGCGTTATGTAGAAAGCCACGCGCATCACCGCTTGCCCGTCCATCCGGCCTACCTGGAAGCACGGCGCATATTGTCTGCGGCTGCCGACCCGTCAATCGGGGCTGCCATGCTGGACGCAGCGATGGCTCGGGGCCAGCAGGCGGCCAGCGACGCTTCCGGCGACGACAGCACGGGCGGTAAGGCCACACGCAGCCCGGTGCGGCACGGCGCGGCGGCTCCACCGAAGCAGGCGGGTCCCGGCGCCACGCTCCCGCCACGTCGAATGGCGGAATCGCGGTAGGCCATGCGGTTCTCCCTGCCCGAGCGCGTCGATCCGCGACATTGCATCGTGACGAAGCAGTACGCGGTATATACGCCACCCATGCACGAAATGATCGAGCAGATCGGCGAATGGATCGACCAGCAACGACCGGGCGGCTACATCTATGGCGCCTCGCGGCTGGGCAAGTCGCGCTGCGTACAGTGGTATGTTGAAAAGGTGCTGCAAGAGCGCTTTAGCGCCGTGGTGCCACTGGTGGTGTGGAACCGCCGTCCGGACAGTCAGACAAGCGAGGCGGGATTCTGGCATCAACTGTTGCTCGCTTCACACTTCGAATTCGCCCATCCGACGAAACCGCCGAAAAAAGCGGAAGGGATCTACCTCTGCAAACAGCGCTTCATTGCTCTTGCGAATAACGCGAAGCGAAATTACGTGATGCTAATCATTGACGAAGCGCAGGATATCACGTTCCGGGAGTGGAAATGGCTGCTCGGTATCCAGAATGACCTCGATTATGAAGGCTACCTGCTGAGCGTTTTTTCCGTCGGCTCGCACCAGCTGAACTATCGTCATGAGTATATGGCGATCACGGGCAACGCCCACTTGGCCGCGCGTTTTATGGCTGCGCATGCGCGGTTTCATGGTCTGCGCCCGCCGGACGAAATCGCATACGTGCTCAACGGCTACGACATCGATTCTGAGTGGCCACCTGGGAGCAGCGTTTCATACCTGCAATACTTCGCACCGGGCGAATTCAGGGAAGGGCGCCGGCTCGCGGACTGCGCAAGTCACCTATGGAAAGCGCTTATTGAGCTTTCGCCCGAATCTGCACGCCGGCATTTCGAGTTTCCCATGCAGCATGTCGCCAGGGCAACCGAGGCGATACTCTTCCAGTTGGCCGTGGGCGAGACCTGGGACGAGGTGACGTCCTACGAAAACTGGCTGCGTGAACTCGCGAAATCCAATTTTTCGGATCACATGCGAATAATCGCCAACAGCAACTGACGGATATGGCTGCGTATCCCTCCGTCAACTGGTGGCCCGGCAATCTCCGCCCGTATGAGTCCAGGCTGTCGGTCCTTGTCCGTTTCCGGGAGTTGAACGGTATCAGCAGCGACAGGTGTTTGAGGTTCCTGAGCATTGCCCCGGATCCAGATTCGCCGCTGCCGCACGAGGAGGCAGTTCGTCTGTCGGAGATCCTGCACGAAGCGTTGCCTGATGTTCAGGCTTTCATTTCGCCGTCCGTCGTGTTCGTAAATTGTGGGCACTACGGCCCCCCGCCAAACAGGCGCGATCGTCATTGCGTGCGCTATTGCGACGCATGTGCACAGCGCGGCTACCACAGCTATCTGCATGAGCTGGGTTGGCTTTCCAGATGTCCGTTCCATATGTGCGAACTGAAAGACGCATGGGTCGGAGTGCATGCAGGTTCCGTCGCGGCCGGACACATGGCTGCACTCAAAATCGTGATGCAGGAGCACTGCGGGTCTTGGCCCCATTGCAACAACTCTTTTCCTTCTGGCGAAGATGAATATCTGTCGCTTCTTCGAGACTGGGTCACCCGCGCTAGCCTGGCCGCAGCACACATGGCGCGAAGAGAGATATGGCGCTCAGGAGACGATGGATTTCTGGGAAACCTCTCATTGGCCCAAGCTTTTGGCCAGTTGCGTGCTCTCGTGCCGATGCCTGAAGTAATTGAGTCTCTCCTTGTAAAACCTGGAGACACCTGGGGCATGGAGACCTGTCGTTTTCCACCGCAGACCAGGATCAAGCTCGAGCATCTCCGGTCACGAGGTCTCGGATTCGCCAGCGTCCTTGACTTCTACAAGTGCATCAGCGCGTTTTCCGTGGCTTCGCCTTCTTTTGTCACCCTCGCCAGGCATGCCCAGGATTCCCTCCGGGAACGCCACGGCATCTGTCGCTGTGAATGGAAACTGACGGTTGAAGGGTGGCACCCCAACTGGGTCAGGACGCATAGGGAGGAAAGCAAACACTGGTCGTTCCGATGCCCATTTGACGTTGCTCTCGCTGAACTTGATCTCTGTTGGGCGCATCAGGATCCGGGGCAAATCGGCCGAAATCCAACTCAAAAACTGGCGCGTTTCGTCGGACTGGCTCACGAAATGCGTGCTGCGGGGCTTATCCGATATGTAAAGGATTCCAAGATATCAACCAAGGGGTACCTCTATACCGATCAGGAGATAGCATCGTGTTGCGCGTGGTTGCACGGTTCACCGCTCTCGGAGTTTCTCGAAAAGGCGGCAGAGTGGGAAGTCGAGGCCACACGCAGCGCTGTCTCGGTGTGGCTGGATAACATTGACCGTGGGCGTCCACCTGGGCAACGGGATGACCCAAAATATTGCATCCGCCTCCTGGAAACCGACGACGGATTGTCGCTCATCCGGTGGGTCAAGGAACCCGAAGGGCCGGTTCGTGCATGTACCTCGCCCGGGTGGCGAAAGACGGCCACCTGAATGCTGATTTTGTCTTCGCGCTGGCGATGAGGTACATGGTGACCGGCAGCCCCGATGACGAATGCAGTCTCTGGCGTCCTCATATACCATTGCAAAGATGCTGCCCGGGAGCCAATCATGGACGTGATCCGCAGCAAGCGCCCGATACAACCCGCAAATACCCGAAGGCCGCTGCGCAGGTGCGCGTGTTTTTGGGTCAGCCTCGATCGCGACACCAAGGGGGCGAGGAACAAAATTACTTGCAAAACGGGAACAAAGTTACTTGAACCAACGGCTGCGCCGTCAAACTGTTGCTGAGTCCGGAAAACCTGAAGCGTGCCGCCCGTTCGACCTTCGTACTGGATGCCGGTCTCAGCGCGTAGCGCTTGCAGACAGTCCCGGCTGTATTCGGCGAGGCGCACCATGCGCGCTTTGTTGATGGCATAACGTTCGGCCGTGCAGTTCTGCAGCATCTGCCACATCCACTGCAGCTGGAACTGCTTGTCCGCGTCGTCTGGGCGAATCGCGAGCGGTGCGTGCTTCTGAAACATCCATTTCACGGCTTTGAGCGGCACGCCCGGCGCTGCCCACGGCGCCGCGTAGCCGGGCGAAATCTGCCCCGCGTTCGCAAAACTCGTCTCCAGCGCGGGACCTCGTTCGCGGTCGATGACGGTGACCTCGTGTCCTGCACGTGCGAGATAAAACGCGCTCGTCACACCGACGACTCCACTGCCCAAAACAACAACTCGCATGGCGTCTGCCTGGTTGACAGTCTAGATCGCGCATCCTAGTCTGTGTGCAACGATGCACACATAAAAGTGCTCAGGAATGTGTGATGATCGGGTTCACTTCAACGATTTACCGATGACCTCGGGAGGTAATTATGGTTCTGCTTGCTCGCTTCACCCGGCACGCTTTGACGTGCCTGGCTGTAACCGGTCTTCTCGCTGTTGGCATCCCGGCTCACGCGGATGACGCCAGCGCCTGGCAAAGTGTCAAGAAAGCTGGTGTTCTCCGTTGCGGCGCGGCCATCGCGCCGCCCTATGTGATGCGTGACCCGAAGACGGGCGAATACAGTGGATTCTTTTCGGACCTTTGTCGCAGCTTTGGGCGGGACGTGCTTAAGGTAAAGGTTGAGTTCATCGATACCACCTGGGACAACATCGTCGCCGGTTTGCAGTCCGACAAGTGGGACCTCTCGATGGCGTTGAATGACACGCCGGAACGCGAAAAAGCCATTTCCTTCTCCGCCCCTGCCACGGACTACAACGTCTCCTTTGCCTACAACAGGAACAATCCAAAGATTTCCAAGGGCGCTCAAACCATCGCCGATATTGACAAGCCGGAAGTGACCGTCGCGGTCATGTCGGGATCTGCGCAGGACAAGGCGATTTCGGCCGCGCTGAAGCAGGCGCGCATCATGCGATTGCCGGGTAACGACGAGACCCGCCTCGCTCTCATGTCGAAGCGCGCGGACCTCCTCGCTGACGCAAACATCACCAACATGCTTCTGACGGAAGCGCATCCCGACTGGGCCGCAGTCATTCGTCCGCAGCCGCCGCTCGCGCAACAGGAAGTCGCCTTCGGTGTCAAGAAGGAAACGCCGGCCGCTGACATCGCCGTACTCAACAAATACGTGCAGGAACAGGTCAAATCCGGCGCAGTCGACCGCCTCATCAAGGTGTCTGTTCACGCCATGCTGGTCGCAAACAAGTAAAGCCACCGCCGGCGCGCACCGCGCATGAAATGCGCAGCGCCGAGTACGTTTGCAGAATCACGCGTCGATCAGACTCCGACAAGTTTGACGGCGTAACGCAGTACGCAAGACTGCGCATAGATTGAACAGGATCGCGAGATCGTTATCCGCCAGTTACCAAGCAGTACTGACTTGGCAGCGGCTGGCACGGTCGCCAGCCGTTGTTCATTCGAATCACACACCACGCGCCCGCGGGCGCGTTCGCTGGAGAGATTCCATGCATTCTTCGCAACCGCTGATCAGTCAACCCGATATTCCGTCGGGCGCGCTCGAATCAGCCAACTCAACCTTCGGCGATTTCGTGCAGTTTCGAGACGTCTACAAATCCTACGGTCCGAACCTCGTCGTCATGGACCACATGAACCTGGACATGCGCGCCGACGACAGGCTAGTCATCATCGGACCGAGCGGAAGCGGTAAAAGCTCGCTGCTTCGCGTCATGATGGGCCTCGAAGGCGTCCAGAGCGGCCAGATTGGCTTCCAGGGCAAGCCCTACATTTACGGAGCCGACTCGGGAAAGTCGAAGCGCATCGATACCAGGCTGCAGAAGCAGGTTGGCATGGTGTTCCAGCACTACACGCTGTTTCCGCACCTGTCCGTCCTGGGGAACCTCATCCTCGCCCCGATGAAGGTCAGCGGCATCACCAAAGCAGAAGCGACTGAGCGAGCTCGCAAGTATCTGGCCCGGCTCGGCCTTGAAAGCAAGCTCCACGCATACCCGAGCCAGCTCTCCGGCGGCCAGAAGCAGCGGGTGGCCATTGCGCGTGCCCTCATGCTCGAGCCCAAGCTGATGTTGTTCGATGAAGTCACGTCGGCCCTCGACCCGGAGATGGTCATCGAAGTGCAAAACGTGATGCTTCAGCTTGCGGAACAGAAGATGGCGATGATCATCGTGACGCACGATATGCACTTTGCGCGTGACATCGCCACTCGCGTGGTCTTCTGTGCGAGCGGAAAAATCGTCGAACAAGGCGCTCCGGCCGAAATATTCAAGTGCCCCAGGGAAGCTCGCACGCGTGAGTTCCTCGAGAAAGTGCTGCATCTCGACTGAGGTCCGAACATGAACTACCACTTCGATTTCCGCTTTCTCGAGGGCAGTTTCGGCGCACTGTTCGATGGCCTCAGAGTCACCATCGAGCTTGCTGTCGCCTCGAACCTCATGGGGCTTGTGCTCGGCTTCCTTCTCTGTCTCATGGCAATGAGCAGATGGGTCGCCGTGCGCTGGCCGGCTCAACTGTTCATCGAGTTTTTCCGCTGCACGCCGGCGCTCCTGCAGATCGTCTGGTTCTTTTACTGCATTCCGATGATGGTCGACGTCTTCATCGACCCCATCTTGATGGGGGTGCTCGCGCTTGGTCTCAACCTGACCGCGTTCAACGCTGAAGCCTACCGTGCAGGCGTCCAGGCGGTCCCCAAGGAACACCTCGACGCATGCGTCGCCTTGGGTCTCAAGCCGTGGCAACGCACCCTGTATGTCGTGCTGCCTCAAGCTCTTCGCAGCGCCATGCCGGTCCTCATGACCAATGGCATCGGCAGCCTGCAGCAAAGCGCGCTCGTCGCCATCGTCGCGGTCGCTGACTTGATGTATGTCGGCAAGAGTCTCGCGACGGAAGCCTATCGGCCGCTCGAAACCTACACGGTTGTCGCGCTCATCTACTTTGCCCTGTCCCTGCCCATCGCAAAGCTCGTCCATGTGATCGAGCGGCGTCAGGACCTGGCAGTCAAGCGTTGAGGAGAATGCCATGCACCTCGATTTCTCAGCTGTTCTTCCTTACTGGCTGGTCCTGCTCAAAGGGCTGGGTCTTACCGTTGCGTTCACGAGTAGCTGTGCCGTCATCGGAAGTCTCGCCGGGTTTGTGCTGAGCCTGCTTCGCATGTCGCCCAATCGCCTGCTCAAAGGTGCGACGACGCTTTACGTCGAGTTCTTCCGCGGCACGCCGCTGCTCATCCAGCTTTTTTGGGTGTTCTTCTGTTTTCCGGTCGTCTTCCGGGTCGATATACCACCCTATGTCTCGGTTGTAATTTCCTTGACCTTGTATATGGCGGCCATCACCAGCGAGACGTTCCGGGGCGCATTGAAGTCCATTTCCGCCGAACAGCACGATGCCTGTACTGCTTTGAGCCTGACGCCCCAGGCGAAGATCCTTTATGTGATTTTCCCTCAGGCGCTGCTGCGCGCGATTCCGCCGCTGCTCTCGAATGTCGTGAGTCTGTTCAAGGAGAGCGCGCTCATCTCGTCGGTGGGCGTAGCGGACCTGATGTTCGTCGGGCAGAACATCTCGAATAGCACAGCAAAGCCGGTCGAGTTTCTGACGACCGTCGCCATCATCTACTTCCTGGTGGCTTTTCCGCTTACGCGCCTCGTTGGCGTAGTCGAGTCGCGATTCCTCAGGCGCTTCGCTTACTAACCTTACCCGTCTACTGATGTTATTGGAGAAACACATGCAGATGAAAGGCATCCTGCCCGCACTCGTTACCCCGTTCAGCACTGCCGGTGCAGTCGACCACGACGTTCTCGCCAACATTCTTGAGTTTCAACTCAAGGCCGGCGTCGCCGGTTTTGTCCCTCTCGGTTCGACGGGCGAATACTACGCTCTCGCCCATGACGAGCGTCGCGCGATTCTCAAGACGGTTCTCGAAGTCGTCGGTGATCGCGGCACGCTCATCGCTGGTGCGAATGGTTCGTGTACTCGCGAAGTGATCGAGCAAACGCAACTGGTCCGTGACGCAGGCTACGAGAACGTTCTCATCGCTCCGCCGTATTACGCGCTGCCATCACAGGAAGAACTCATCGGCCACTACGAAGCCATTCTGAAAGCAGTGCCGGACGTCAACGTCGTCCTCTACAACTACCCGGTTCGCACGAATGTGGAGGTCGGTTTCGGCGTGCTGGATGCCTTCAAGGACAACCCGCGCGTCGTGGGGATCAAGGAAAGCAGCGGCAACCTGCTGCGGGCTATCGAAATTGGCGAGACGTACAAGGATAACTACCAGCTGTCCTGCGGTTCCGACGACCAGGCGCTCGACTTTTTCCTCTGGGGTGCGAGCAGCTGGATTTGTGGTCCGGCGAACTGTTTCGTGAAGCCGGTCGTGGACTTTTACAACAAGTTCTCCGCCGGCGACATTCGCGGCGCCCAGGACGTGATGCGCTCGCTCTTCCCGGTCATGGCGACGATGGAAGCTGGCAAGTTTGTGCAGAAGGTCAAGTATGGCTGCGAACTCGCAGGCTTCAAGGTGGGCTCTGCCCGCATGCCTCTGCAGCCTCTCACGGAACAGGAAAAGGCTGACTTCCGCAAGGTCTTCGAAGCCGCCCAGGCGTAAACGTGAAGCCGGCGGAGCAGTCCGCCGGCACTCTATCAAGGACAAGAGCGATGCGCTGGAACAGGACGCTTACGATGGTCGGTTGCCATGCGGAAGGCGAGGTCGGCAACGTCGTTACGGGCGGTCTGATTGACGTGCCAGGCAACACGATGTTCGAGAAGATGGTTTACCTTGAGGAGTATGGCGACGAGCTCCGCAAAATCTGTCTTTTCGAGCCTCGCGGCTCCGTGAATCACAACGTCAACTTCATTTTGCCTGCGACGGACCCGCGCGCGCAGATGGGTTACGTGATTGGAGAGTCCACCGAGTACGTCGCGATGTCAGGCTCGAACACCATGTGCGTGGCAACGGTGCTGCTGGAAACTGGCATCCTCAAGATGCACGAACCGGTGACCGAACTCATACTGGAGGCGCCAGCCGGACTCATCCACGCACGCTGCGAGTGTTCGAATGGCAAAGTAACGCGCGTCGAGTTCACGAATCAACCGGCCTTCGTCGCCAACCTGAATGCCGATATCGAAGTGAAGGGCCTCGGCAGTATCAAGATCGATGTCGCGTATGGGGGCATGACTTACGCTCTGGTCGACGCGCAGTCTCTTGGCTTCAGCATCACGCCGGATGTAGCGCGCGAGCTTTGCGAACTCGGCCAGAAAATCAAGGCAGCAGCCGTAGACCAGTTGCCGTTTTCACATCCTCTCAATCCGCTAATCAAGGGCGTCACGAACACCCAGTTCATGGGGCCACTCCAGCGGGAGAACGGCAAGCTCTTCGCGCGCAACACGGTGATTGTTTCGCCGGGACGATGCGACCGTTCTCCATGCGGAACGGGAACGTCAGCGCGCCTCAGTGTGCTGCACGCGCGTGGTCTGATCGACGTCGGTGAGACCTTCATTCACGAATCCATCACGGGGTCACGGTTCGAAAGCCGGGTTGCGTCGACGACACGTGTTGGCAACTACGATGCAATCGTGCCAGTGGTGTCGGGACAGGCATGGATTACCTCGATTTCGCAGGTTGGCGTTGACCCCACGGACAGGTTTCAGACCGGCTTCACCTTGGCAGACACCTGGCTTGAGGCGGTCGACAACAAGCTCATCAAATCCCACCAATCGATTGCAGGCTGAATCATGAAATCGTACGAACGACTTTTTATCGATGGTCGCTGGGTAGCGCCAGTCAAGAATGGCAGCTTTGAGACTATCGATCCGAGCAGCGAACAGGTTATTGCAAAGGTTGCGGCTGCGACCGCCGAAGACGTAGACCTTGCGGTGCAAGCCGCACGGAAGGCATTTGACGAAGGTCCTTGGCCGCGTATGAGCGGCGGCGAACGTGCCGAGGTCCTCCGTCGCATTGGTAGAGGTATTCGTGACCGCCTGCAGGAACTGGCGGAAATCGAAGTACGGGACAACGGCAAGCCACTTCCGGAGGCGCTCTGGGACGTGGGCGATGCCGCCGGCTGCTTCGAGTTCTATGCAAACCTGGCCGAGAAGCTTGATGAGAATGCCGAGACGCCGGTTGCTCTCTCTGATGAGCGCTTCAGCTCGGTTGCTCGCAAGGAGCCAGTCGGTGTGGCGGGCGCAATCATTCCATGGAACTTCCCGATGCTGATGGCGGCATGGAAAGTGGCCCCCGCGTTAGCGGCTGGCTGCGCCATGGTTCTGAAACCGTCGGAATTGACACCTCTCACGGCGCTTGAGTTAGCCAGCATCGTTTCCGCCGCCGACCTGCCGCCTGGTGTCCTCAACGTTCTGACGGGCCTTGGGAAGGACGCTGGCGCTCCGCTCGCCGAGCATCCGGACATCGACAAGCTTGCATTTACAGGCAGCGTGCCTACCGGCAGCCGCATCATGCAGGCCGCTGCGCGAGACATCAAGAATGTCAGCCTCGAACTGGGTGGGAAATCACCATTCATCGTTTTCGATGACAGCGACATCGAGGCGGCGGTCGAGTGGATCATGTTCGGCATTTTCTGGAACCAGGGGGAGGTCTGCTCCGCTACTTCGCGCGTGCTGGTGCAGCGTGGAATATATGACCGCCTGCTGGAGCGTCTGAAAGAAGAGACCCAGAAGCTCACCATCGGCAATGGCCTGCAAGACGGTGTGCTGCTCGGGCCTATCGTGAGCAAAGGCCAGTACGAGAAGGTTCGCGAGGCGGTCGAGCGTGGCGTGACCGAAGGCGCCCGGCTAGTGGTCGGCGGCGGCCGACCTGCTCACCTGGACAAGGGGTACTTCATGGAGCCGGTCGTCTTCGCGGACGTTCCGGCCGGCAGTTGGGTCTGGAACGAAGAAATCTTTGGGCCGGTCGTCTGCATCCGTCCGTTCGATGACGAAGCAGAGGCGGTGCGCTCGGCGAACGACTCCCGATTTGGTCTTGCGGCCGCGGTCATGTCGCGTGACAACACGCGTTGCGAGCGCGTGGCGAGGGCATTGCGCGCGGGGATTGTCTGGATTAACTGCAGCCAGCCGACTTTCACCGAGGCGCCGTGGGGCGGCTACAAGCAGAGCGGAATCGGTCGCGAACTTGGTGAATGGGGTTTGAACAACTACCTTGAAACCAAGCAGATCACGCGGTACGACAGTGATAAGCCCTGGGGCTGGTACATCAAGTAAGGTCTGTCAATCATGCGCTGGAAAAAGACGCTTCAAATCATCGACGTTCATTGCGAAGGCGAGATCGGCAAAGTCATCACCGGGGGAGTCATCGGAATCCCGGGTGCGACGATGCTCGACAAGATGAACTACATCAACGAGGTCGACGACAGCCTGAGAAGGCTCGTCGTCCTCGAGCCGCGAGGCTGTCTGCAGATGTCTGTGAACCTCCTGTTGCCGCCCACGCGTCCCGAAGCTCACGCGGGCTTCATCGTACTTCAGGCGGACAAGGCGCACCCCATGTCCGGGAGCAACGCCATCTGCGTTGTGACGGCGCTGCTGGAACTAGGCATGGTGGAGATGCAGGAACCTGAAACAACGGTCGTCCTTGACACGCCGGCGGGTCTGGTCACGGCAAGAGCCGCATGTAGTGACGGTCGTTGCACGGGCGTTTCACTCGATATGGTGCCGGCGTTCGTCGAGGAACTCGACTTCATTTTCGACACGCCGAAGTTTGGCAAAATCAAGGCGGACATCGCATTTGGCGGCGTCTACTATGCACTCGTCGACGTCGAGCAGGTGGGTTTGAAGATTGCGCCCGAGAACGCGCGCGAACTTGCCGAGTTCGGAGTCGGGCTGAAGGACGTTATCAACAGCCAGATCAGGATTCAGCATCCGCTTTTCCCGGAAATCAACGAAGTCGCCTATGTGATGTTCCGTAACCGGGTGAGCGAAGACCTTTACCAGACCTGCACAACGCTTCCGCCTGGTCGGGTGGACAGGTCACCGTGCGGCACGGGCAGTTCGGCCAATCTGGCCACTTTGTCGGCTCGCGGTCTCGTCGACGTCGGCAGCCGGTTGAAGTCGCGCTCGACCATCGGCGGCGAGTTCGTTGTCGAGCTGCGAGGAAAGACCGAAGTCGGCGGCAAGCCTGCCGTGTTGCCACGAGTGCAGGGGCGGGCCTGGGTCTATGGCATCCAGCAGCTTGGTGTCGACCCGGACGACCCGCTGGCTGCCGGTTTCATGCTGAGTGATACCTGGGGTTCCGGTTTTCCGAAGGCCTGAGGCGGCAGGAGCCCACACGATGATAAACTTGAAGGCGCGCCCGGCATTTCGGGCCCACGACTACGGCGGTGAAGCGATGAGCAAGGGAACGGAGACAGAATCCACCGTCCGCAGACACGGCGGGCGGTATATCTATGAGGAATTGCGCAAGCAGATTCTGACGTTGAAGCTCAAGCCAGGCGCGCCGCTCGACGAAGTCTCTCTGGCGGCGCAGTTTGGTCTGTCGCGCTCACCGGTGCGCGACGCGCTTGCGCGCCTCATCAGCGAAGGTCTCGTGACGATTCTCCCGAACCGCACGACGCTCGTGACGCCTTTCGAGATTGAAGAGTTCCCGAAGTACATCTCGGCGCTGGACCTGATTCAGCGCGCGGTGACGCGGCTGGCCGCCCAGCACCGGACGGAAGAAGACCTCAAGCGCATTCGAATGGCAGATGAGGAGTACATGCAGGCGGTCGAAAGCGGCGACTTCCAGGCAATGTCGGAGACGAACAAAGCTCTTCATATCGCCATCGCCCATGCGGCGAACAATCCGTACTTTATTGGGTATTACGAACGTCTGCTTGGAGAAGGGCAGCGCCTCCTGCATCTTCACTTCGACTTCACCGTTACGTCGCCGACCGCGACGAAGCTCGGTCGGGATCACGCGGAAATGATTGACGCGATTGCACAACGGGATGCCGACGAAGCCGAAAAACTGGCACACGAGCACACGATGCTGTTCCAGAAACGGTTCCTTGACTACATGCGGCAGAACATGACGGAATCGTTGGCTATCCTCTAATCGCCAGCCTAGCTCCTCCGAAGGCTGTTCTTTAACAAAGGAGCGGCCTTTTTTGTTACTGGTGAGAAGCGCTTCCCCGCAAGCCCTCCAGAAATGTCCAGAGTTCGGGAGCGTCAGATGTGGCCGCGTTAAACCTAAACCACTCGGACGTATGCTCGCCAGGGCGGAAGTATGAGCCGGGGGCGAGCCAGATTCCCTTTTTGAGGGCTTTGTTTGCGACCGCAATGCTGTCTTCCGGCCGGATCGGCAATCTGGCCCATAGAAAAAGGCCTGCGTTCGGCGTGTGAAATACCTCGAGACCGGCGCTGAGCATCGACTGCGTGATTTTGGCATGAGCGTTGAAGAGCCGCTCCCGGATATGTGCTGTGTGTCGGTCGTAGTGTCCCTCGATCAGAACATTCGCCACGGCACGTTCGGTCACCTCGGACGACGTTAGTCCGACCGCCATCTTCGTCAACGCAAAGCGAGACAGCAGCTCGCGACTGGCTGCAATATAGCCGACCCGCATTGCGGGCGTGATGGTTTTCGAAAAGCCAGACACGTAGATGACGCGTTGCAAACCCTCCATCGCGGCAAGGCAGGGCGCGCCCGCAGGCGCGAGCTCACGCGAAATGTCGTCCTCAACAATCCAGATGCCTTCACGGTCGGCAATCTGCAAAAGCCGGAAGGCCGAGGAAGCGCTCAGCGAAGTCCCAGAGGGGTTTTGCAGAACCGTGTTGACGAACATGATCTTCGGCTTGTGGGCCCTCACGACCTCTTCAAGCTGTGCACTGTCGATGCCTTCGGGCGTGCGCGGAACGCTGACGACATTGACGAAGGCGACTTTCAGGATCTCGAGCAGATTGCAGTAGCACGGATCTTCGACGAGCACAGTGTCGCCGGGTCGCAGCAGTGTGCGAACGATCAGGTCCAATGCCTGCGTGACGCCCTGGGTCAGCAGAACATCATCGCTGCCGACAGACAGCGAGTACCTTCTCAGTGAATTTGCGATGTGTTCGCGCAAAGACGCGAGTCCGTACGGATGACCATAGCCCCCGATACGCGGCCCGGGCACGCGGCTGACCACACGCAGGGCGTGCTGGAGACCGCTCTCGTTTATCCAGTCGTTAGGTATCCATCCGCAGCCAGCTTTGATGGGCACAGTCTTGTCCGCGAAAACATCGGACAGCAACCACGCCTTGTTGAGACTAGGTGCACTCCACGCAGGGGCGGCAGGTGGTTTCGCCGCCGGTGTAGCAATGCGGTAGCCAGCGCCGGCGCGCGCGATCACCAGGCCGAGTGAAACGAGACGCTGATAGGCCTCGGAGACCGTGTAGGTGCTCAGATTGTGGCTCTTCGCGAGGGCGCGGACTGAGGGAAGCGCAGTGCCCGCCGGAAATGTACCTTGTCTGAGTTCCTGTTCGATCGACGACACGATCTGGTCCACCAGCGTGCCTTCGTTCTTGCGGGAGCGCGACAGGTTCAGCTTGAACATTTCAATACAGTTCGAAGAGGATAATCAATACGGTCTGACTGCTCATTGCATGCTGTCCAGTGATTGTAGCGCGCTACCTGGATAAAGTTGGCTCACCTTCACGGAGTCACCAAATGAGCGCGAATCAACCGAACCTGGACCTGACGAAGTTCTGGATGCCTTTCACCGCGAACCGCCAATTCAAGGCTGCGCCGCGACTGTTCAAGGCTGCCAAAGGCATGTACTACACGACGGTCGATGACCGTCAGGTGATGGACGCGACGGCCGGACTCTGGTGCGTCAATGCGGGTCACGGCCGTACCGAAATCACGCGTGCCGTGAGCGAGCAGCTCGAGACGATGGACTACGCGCCAACGTTCCAGATTGGACACCCGCTGGCCTTCCAGGCTGCAGCGAAGGTCGCCGAGTTCATGCCGGCCGGCCTTGACCGCATCTTTTTCACCAACTCCGGTTCCGAGTCGGTCGATACGGCGTTGAAGATGGCGCTCGCCTATCACCGTGCTCGCGGCGAAGGTCAACGTACCCGTTTCATTGGCCGCGAGCGTGGCTACCACGGTGTGGGCTTCGGTGGCATTTCTGTGGGCGGCATCTTGCCGAATCGCAAGGCGTTCTCCGGCAACCTGATGCCGCACGTGGACCATTTGCCGCACACCTACAACGTTGCAGAAACGGCATTCACGCGAGGCCAGCCGACTTGGGGTGCCCATCTGGCTGACGAGCTCGAGCGACTTGTTGCGTTGCACGATGCCTCGACCATCGCAGCGGTCATTGTCGAGCCGCTCGCCGGCTCCACCGGTGTGCTCGTTCCGCCTAAGGGTTACCTCGAACGACTGCGCGAAATATGCACGAAGCACGGCATCCTGCTGATTTTCGATGAAGTGATTACGGCGTTCGGCCGCCTTGGCGCCGCAACCGCGAGCGAAATCTTCGGCGTCAAGCCGGACATCATCACGATGGCCAAGGCCATCAACAACGCGGCTATTCCGATGGGTGCCGTAGCGGCAAGCCGCACGATTCACGACACTGTAGTGAATGCCGGCCCCGAGAACGCGATTGAGTTTTTCCACGGCTATACCTACACCGCGCATCCGGCAGCTGCCGCCGCGGCGATTGCAACGCTGGACATCTACAGGCGCGACCGGCTTTTCGAGCGTGCAAAAGAGCTCTCCGGCGTGTTCGAAGACGCGGCGTATGAAGTGAAGGGTGCCCCGCACGTGAAGGACATCCGCAATCTAGGCCTGGTCGCAGGCATCGAGCTCGAGTCGCGTCCGGGTGCGCCGGGAGCGCGCGCCTACGAGGTCTTCCTGAAGTGCTTCGAAGCCGGTGTGCTGGTGCGTTACACCGGCGACATCCTCGCTTTCTCGCCGCCGCTGATCGTCGATGAGAAGCAGATTGACCAGATCTTCTCCACCGTGCGCAACGCCTTGCGCGACGTGGCCTGAGTTGAATCGCCCGGCCGTCATGGCCAAACTGGAATCCCGGAGTCTTCAAATGAACGTAGCAAGCGAAACGGCAAACCTCTCCGCCAAGCAGGTCAGCCACTTCATCAATGGTCAGGTCGTCGCTCCGTCGAGCGACCGTTTCAAGGACGTCTTCAATCCCGCCACCGGGGAAGTCACTGGCGCAGTCGCCCTTGCTTCTGTGGAGGAAGTCGACCGCGCCGTGCAGGCCGCAGCAGCAGCGTTTCCGAGCTGGAGCGAGATGGCACCGCTCAAGCGTGCGCGAATCCTGTTCAAGTTCAAGGAATTGTTGAACAGGCACCACGACGAACTCGCGATGCTCATCACCCGCGAGCACGGCAAGGTGTTCACCGACGCTCAGGGTGAAGTCGTCCGCGGCATCGAGGTCGTCGAGTTTGCGTGCGGCATCCCGAACCTCCTGAAGACGGACTTCACCGACCAGATCGGCGGCGGCATCGACAACTGGAATCTGCGTCAGCCGTTGGGCGTCGTGGCCGGCATCACGCCGTTCAATTTTCCGGTCATGGTCCCGATGTGGATGTTCCCCGTGGCGCTCGCTTGCGGCAACACATTCATTCTGAAGCCGTCGGAGCGCGACCCGTCGGCTTCCCTACGCCTTGCCGAGTTGCTCAAGGAAGCCGGTCTGCCGGACGGAGTGTTCAATGTCGTGAACGGCGACAAGGTTGCGGTCGATGCACTCATCGAGCATCCGGACGTGGCGGCCATCTCGTTCGTCGGCTCCACGCCGATTGCAGAGTACATCCATACGGAAGCGTCGAAGCGAGGAAAGCGCGTCCAGGCGCTCGGTGGCGCCAAGAATCACCTCGTCGTGATGCCTGACGCTGACCTCGATCAGGCCGTCGATGCACTCATCGGTGCAGCCTACGGCTCGGCGGGCGAGCGGTGCATGGCTATCTCGGTGGCGGTCGCCGTTGGCAATACGGGTGACCAGCTGATCGAAAAGCTGATTCCCCGCGTGAATTCGCTGGTCATCAAGAACGGCGAGAATCTCGATGCGGAAATGGGTCCGCTCGTGACGGCTGAGCATAAGGCGAAAGTCTCCGGTTACATCGAGTCGGGCGAAGCAGAAGGTGCAAAGCTCATCGTGGACGGGCGTGCTCATCCCGTCGCAGCGCAAGACGGCTTCTTCATCGGGGGCACCCTTTTCGATGATGTGCGTACCGACATGAAAATCTACAAGGAAGAAATTTTCGGGCCGGTCCTTGCCGTCATCCGTGTTCCGGATTTCGCCAGTGCGGTCAAGCTGATTAACGCACACGAATTCGGCAACGGTGTGTCGTTGTACACGTCGGATGGCGGTGTCGCCCGGGCCTTCACGCGTCAGATCCAGGTGGGGATGGTCGGTGTCAACGTGCCGATCCCGGTGCCGATGGCATGGCACTCGTTCGGCGGCTGGAAGAAGTCACTCTTCGGCGACCATCATGCGTACGGCGAAGAAGGCATCCGCTTCTATACGCGATACAAGAGCGTGATGCAGCGCTGGCCCGACAGCATCAGCAAGGGCGCTGAATTCACGATGCCGGTCGCAAAGTAATTCCAGCGCAGGTCAGGACCGATTTGATTCTTCAGGAGTGAACTCACTGTGGGTAAGCGAGAAGCGTGAGTGATTTCGGCCGGCTCCGTACCGAAGGCGCCGGCCCTTTTTTTGCCTCCAGATTACAAATCCCGGTCCGATCCGCGGAAGGCGACTTCGAATGCAATCGATTCCCGTGCTACCAGACAAGGAACACACTAATGACTCGTACAAATCTCGACGACAGTACGGCTGCTCAGGAACTTGCCATTGAGGGCGCGTTGGCACCGGCAGAGAGCCATGCTTCCAGCAACCCCATCGAAGGGCACACAGCAACATCACACCATCCTGACGCGCCCGGCGGCACCGTAGACGCGCGATTTGACTGGCTCGATAACGCTAGTCCGTTTGCACAGGTTGAATTTTAAAATCCCGGCGCCTTGATTTTGACGGTAACGCCGGCATTGGCAGCATTCTCGTTGAGGCGGTCGCTGAAATCGAGGCTGGACTCGCAATTGCCGCGCAAGTCGGTGGGTTGGACGGCCGCTCCAAGGCTGCAGGAAGCCTGAACGGTAGGAACGGACCAGTAAATCACAATTGCCTGTGCGATCGTTTTCCATGTGAGTGAGTGATTTTTACTGTTTATCGCCCATTTCAATTGAAAAATGACCACGCCGGCAGCGCCGGGAAAGCAGACTTTTACCAAAGGCAGAGTACGGCAATCGCCAAGTTGACACGAGAAGATGACCTTCCTAAACTGCATACATACTTGCACACAGCCAAACATACCGATTGGTGTATTTGGAAGGCTGTCTCGACGCCAGCCGCTGGGGCTGGAACCAGGTGCACTTCCAGCGTCGGCCAAGCATGGTTCCTGCCGCAGACGCATCAGCCAGGGTAAGACCTGGCGCTCACCTCGGACCGGTTCTCAGGGCAAGCGGTATCGCACCCATACGGAGGACTACTAATGGGGGCGGCGCCGTAGGTTGATTCGGAATTTGGGTGCAAAGCATTTGTTAGACCGAGGCGCAGGGGCAGACCGGAAGGCTTCGGAAATCGATGACGAAATTGTGATGGAGAATGAGATGAAATTGTCTGGTGTGATGCCGGCGTTGGTGACGCCGTTTGACGCGAACAACAAGGTCGACTTTAAGGCGCTCGAGAAGCACATGCTCAATCTGCGTGCTGCAGGAGTGACTGGTTGGGTACCCTTGGGCTCCACCGGCGAATACTTTTCGATGTCGAACGAGGAGCGCGAAGAGGTGCTCCGGTTCGTGAAGGACTTCGCCAACGACAATGAGGCCCTTATCGCGGGCACGAACGCACCAGCAACCCGCGAAGTCATAGAGAACACGGCGAAAGCAAAGGAAATCGGCTACGACACGGTCCTTCTGGCAACGCCGTTCTACACTCGTCCGACACAGGAAGAACTCCTTGCGCATTACCGGACCGTACTGGACGAGACCGGCGTCAACCTCATCCTCTACAACTATCCGCCGAAGGATGGCATCGAAATCTCGTTCGAGCTGATGGACGCGCTTGCTGATGACCCGCGCGTCATCGGCATCAAGGAAAGCTCGGGAGTTCTCCAGCGCGCTATCGACATCTACTCGCGTTACAAAGGCCGCATTGACCTCATCTCTGGCTCCGATGACGTCGCGCTCGATTTCATGTTCTGGGGCGCGGACACCTGGATTTGCGGTCCGGCCAACTGCATGGCGAAGGCTTGCTGTGACCTTGACCGTGTGTTCCGCTCCGGCGAGTTGGACAAGGCGCGTGAAATGATGGCAACGCTCTATCGTGCCATGAACATCCTCGAGAGCGGCAAGTTCGTTCAGAAAATCAAATACGGCTGCGAACTGCAGGGCACGCCGGTCGGTCATGCCCGTGCGCCTCTGGGAGAATTGACGGACGAAGAAAAGAAGGCATTCCGGGCAGCGATGGAGCCCATCCTGAACTGGTAGTGGTCATTGGCGGCTGGAGCGAGATCTCCAGCCAATTGCAAGCGTTCGCGGGGAGTATTTGTGGCACCTATCGTTGTCATCGGCGCTGGAATCATTGGAACCACCATCGCGTACGACCTGCAGCGACGCGGCCAGTCGGTTGTACTTGTCGACCGGGACGCGCCTGGTAAAGGGGCGTCGTTCGGCAACATGGCCAGTATTGCAGTGACGGAATTCATGCCGGCATCGCGCCCGGGAGTTTGGGCGCAAATGCCGAAGTGGATGCTGGACCCAGAAGGTCCCGTACGGATTCGACCCGGCTACATGCCGAAGCTCATACCGTGGTTCATGCGTTTTCTCTCTGCGAGCCGGCCTTCAAAGCTGCGTGAGCTGGAAGCCGCTGGAGCGGTACTGTGCGGCCGCGTCTACCAGGACCTGGACGCGCTTCTCAAGGAAACCGGCCTCGAGCACATGCTGAGCAAGGAAGGCTGCCTCAGCCTGTACACCGACGAGGCGGAGTTCCGGGCCGACCGCGAGCATATCGAAATCCTTGAGCGCTTTGGATTCCAGCATCAGGTCCTGGATGGGAGTGCCATTCGTGACCTGGAGCCAGCGCTGACGCACAAAATTGGGAAGGCCGTTCTCTTTCCGGACAACCGGTCTATCGCGGACCCATACAAGCTAGTCGTAGCGCTTTCAGATCAATTCAAGGTGCTCGGTGGTCGAATCGAACAAGGCGAAGTCGGCGGCTTCGAGCATGCCGAAGATGGAATCTCGGCGGTCAGACTGAAAGACGGTCGCCTACTGGAGGCGAGCCAGGTTGTGCTGGCCGCCGGAGCATTCACCGGTCGCCTATCTGCGCTACTGAATGAGCACATCCCGCTCGAAACCGAGCGAGGCTATCACACGCAGATCATGGCGCCGGGCATCTCCATGAAGCATTCGATCATCTGGCCCGCCAAAGCCTTCATGGTGACGCCTACTGCGGGTGGCATTCGCGTCGGTGGCACTGTGGAAATGGCAGGCCTCGACGCACCCCCGGACTATCGACGAGCGAAGGTTCTTGTGAAGCGAGCCAGGGAGGCGCTTCCCGAACTCAAGGCCGAACAGACCAGCGAGTGGATGGGTCATCGGCCAGCGCTTCCGGACACGGTCCCTGTCATGGGGCGGTCGGCCAGGCGTCGCAACGTGTTTTACGCCACGGGGCATGGACACCTCGGACTCACGTATGGCGCGACCACGGGCCGATTGATGGCCGACCTCATCACAGGCGTTACGCCGCCCGTAGACATGAGGCCCTATCGCGTCGACCGGTTTTAACTGATTTGAACTATCGGCAAGGCAATCTTTATGCGAAACGAACTTTACATCGATGGCAAGTGGGTCAAGCCCGTCAACGGCGAGACGCGCGATGTCATCAATCCGGCAACGGAAGAAGTCATTAAGACAATCAGCGCTGCCTCGGCTGAAGATGTGGACATTGCCGTCAAGGCCGCGCGTCGGGCGTTCGACCACGACGGTTGGCCCAGACTGAGCGGTGCTCAGCGCGCCAAATACCTCCGAGCCATTGCGAAGGGCATCCGCAAGCGTCAGGAAGAAATATCGCGTCTCGAATCCATCGATAACGGCAAGCCGTTTCCGGAAGCAATGTGGGACATTGGTGATGCTGCGGGCTGCTTCGAATATTACGCGGGTCTCGCAGAAGAGCTTGACAACCACCCCGAAGAAAAAATCCAGCTGTCCGATGGCCGATTCACGTCGAAGGCCGTGAAGGAGCCCATCGGTGTGGCGGGCGCAATCATCCCGTGGAATTACCCGT
Organism: Paraburkholderia sp. BR13439; assembly: GCF_040948805.1. Classification (NCBI taxonomy): domain Bacteria; kingdom Pseudomonadati; phylum Pseudomonadota; class Betaproteobacteria; order Burkholderiales; family Burkholderiaceae; genus Paraburkholderia; species Paraburkholderia sp. BR13439. Next base: position 81,226 of record NZ_JBFPKN010000025.1, read on the forward strand.
TGTTGATGGCGGCATGGAAAGTGGCGCCGGCACTCGCCGCAGGCTGCACGGTGGTCCTGAAGCCCGCGGAAGTGACCTCGCTGACGGCATTGGAGCTGGCAGCCATTGCGCACGAAGCGGAACTGCCGCCTGGCGTGCTGAATATCCTCACGGGCTCTGGCTCTGTTGCCGGTCAAGCGATCATCGACCACAAGGGCGTGGACAAGCTGGCCTTCACAGGCTCAGGCCCGATTGGTTCGCAAATCATGGCAGCCGCAGCACGCGACATCAAACGCGTGAGCCTCGAGCTGGGTGGCAAGTCGCCCTTCGTTGTTTTCGAGGATGCTGACATTGAACAGGCCGTCGAGTGGATTATGTTCGGCATTTTCTGGAACCAGGGGCAGGTGTGCTCGGCCACGTCGCGTGTCCTGGTGCAAAAGGGCATTTACAACAAGCTGCTTGCACGACTGATTGAAGAAACAAACCGCATCAAGGTTGGCAACGGTCTTGACGACGGTGTCCTTCTTGGACCGCTGGTTTCGAAGCACCAACACGAGCAGGTTGTGGCCGCCATCGAAGCCGCGAAGGCAGCGGGTGCGACGGTTGCTGCGGGTGGGACGCGCCCCAAAGGCTTCGACAAGGGCTACTACCTGCGTCCGACCATCCTGACGGATGTGCCGCTCGACAGCGATGCATGGGTCGAGGAGATCTTTGGTCCGGTCGTCTGCGTGCGTCCGTTTGAGACTGAAGAAGAGGCCGTCGCGCTCGCCAATGATTCGCGCTTCGGTCTTGCCGCGGCTGTGATGTCGAAGAATGATGCGCGCGCCGAACGGGTTGCCGCTGCCTTGCGTGCCGGCATTGTCTGGATTAACTGCTCGCAGCCAACATTCACCGAAGCGCCGTGGGGCGGTTACAAGCAATCTGGCATCGGCCGCGAACTGGGTCGCTGGGGCCTCGATAACTACCTCGAGACCAAGCAGGTGACCAGATTCGTCGGCGAAGAACCTTGGGGCTGGTACATCAGGAAGAGTTAAAGCAATGACCGTTGAGGGCCCCTCGGTATCGAGGGGCCCCATAAACTGCGTTAGTTCCGGCGAAGACGCGCTATCAGGTTGCGGAGCATGGCGGCGCGCTTGTTGCCGGAGACACGCGAGTTATCGATGACTCGTCCAGGCAGCCCGCGGTGGTCCGTGGCAGAGGGGAACCGCCGGCGAGTCCTTAGGCAGAGGGATTGAATTGAACAAACCGCTTGATGGTCAAACTATTCTCGTCACCGGCGCTACAGGCGGTATTGGCGCTGCCATCGTCGAGCGGCTCGCTTCTGAAGGCGCGCGGCCAATCATCCACTACGGTCGTGACAGAGCGAAAGCGCAGTCACTTTTAGCTCGCATCGAAGGCAACGGCGCAATCATTCAGGGCGACTTGTCGACTGCCGACGGCCCTTTTGAACTCTGGCGCGGAGCCATCGACATTGCTGGTCACATTCACGGCCTAATCAACAACGCTGGTATTCGTACTGAAGTCACGGTCGACGCCAGCCCTGCGGAGTGGCGCGCCGTTTGGCAGAAGGAGTTTCAAGTGAATGTTTTCGCTGCAGCCGACTTGTGTCGTGAAGCGGTCAAACACTTCAAATTGCACGGCGGTGGGCGGATCGTCAATATGTCGAGTCGGGCGGCCCAGAGGGGCTACGCGGCCAATGCCATGCCTTATGGCGCGACCAAGGCTGCGCTTGCGAACCTGACGAAATCTATCGCGCGCTCATTTGGGACCGACGGCATAACCGCTGTGAATATCTCGCCTGGGTGGGTGCTAACCGATATGGCAGAGGACTTCGTTGAAAAACATGGAATGTCCGCTGCAGTCGCCGATATCCCAATCGGCAAAATGGCTGCACCGTCGGAAGTGGCAGAACTGGTTTGCTTTGTCTTGCGGCCGTCGCAAGCGTCGCTGAACGGCGCGACTCTCGATGTGAACGGTGGTAGCTATATTCGTTAGCAGGATTCGCAAAACAGTGATGTGACGCCGAAGTCTCCGCTCGACGACGACCCAATGTAAAGTCGGATCGAGCAAACATATAACGCGTGAGTCTCCTGATGGAATCCAGCACGGTCCGCCTCAATCTCGATGAGTTGTACAGGCTTGCGTGTGAGGTGCTTCTGCGCAACGGCATGTCTCAATCCCACGCAACTGCGGTCGCAAAGTCGTTGGTGGCAGGACAGCGAGACGAGTGCCATTCTCACGGCGTGTATCGTCTGCTTACCTGCGTCAACGCGTTGCGTTCCGGGAAAGTCTCGGGCAACGCTGAACCGGAGGTCATTGATGCAGCGCCTGGCTTGGTGCGCGTCGATGCAAAGTCGACCTTTGCTCAAGTGGCTTTCGAAAAGGCGTCCCCACTGCTCGTTCGCAAAGCGAAAGAGAGCGGCATCGCCGCATTGGCCATCAATCATTGCTACCACTTCTCCGCTCTCTGGCAGGAAGTCGAACACCTGGCTGAGCATGGTGTCGCTGCGATGGCGATGACGCCCGCCCACCCCTGTGTCGCTCCGGCAGGAGGAACGAAGCCGCTGCTCGGAAACAATCCGTTCGCGTTCGCCTGGCCTCGACATGGTAAAAATCCGTTTGTCTTCGATTTTGCCACCAGTGTGGTCGCCCGCGGAGAGATTGAACTTGCCCGAAAGAAAGGGGAGTCGCTGCCCGACGGCTGGGCGCTCGACGAGAACGGTCAGCCAACCAATGACCCCGGGAAAGCATTGGAGGGCGCGTTGCTCACATTCGGTTCGCACAAGGGCTCGGCGCTGTCGGCAATGATTGAGCTTCTTGCCGGACCTTTGTTGAGCGACTCGATGAGTTTCGAGTCGCTGCAGTCGTATGCTGAAAGTGGGGTGCCGCTGCCTCGAGGAGAACTCATACTTGCGTTTTCGCTAGAGCGCTTTGCTGTTGGGACAGCTCGCGAGAATCAGGAGCACGCGGAGCTTCTGCTCGATAAGATCGTGGAGCAAGGGGCGAGATTGCCTTCGCAACGAAGATTTGCGGCACGAGCTAGAAGCATTGCCGATGGTGTGGTTCTCAGCGAGTCACTTTACAACGAGATTCGCGCGCTGTAGTGCTGGTTCGCCTCGGGGAATTTCGCCGCGTCGGGTCAGTTACATTCCGACATGTGAACGAAAACGTACCTGACTTTTTAACCATAGTTGGAGGAAGCTAACATGGCAGACGAGAAAGTCGCGCTGGTCACGGCGGGTGGTTCGGGTATGGGTGCCGCCGTCGCTCGACGGCTCAGCGCAGATGGCTACAAGGTTGGGGTGCTGTCGTCTTCAGGCAAAGGCGAGGCGCTAGCATCGGAACTCGGTGGAATCGGTGTGACCGGCTCCAACCAGTCGAACGACGACATCGGCAAACTGGTCGACCTGGCCATTGCGCGCTGGGGACGTATCGACGTGCTAGTCAACAGCGCAGGGCACGGTCCACGCGCCGCGCTGCTCGAGCTTACCGATGAGCAATGGCACCAGGGAATCGACACATACTTCCTGAACGTGGTTCGACCGACTCGCCTCGTCGTATCGCACATGAAGAAACAGCGCGCGGGCGTCATCATCAACATCTCGACGGCCTGGGCGTTTGAGCCAAGCGCGATGTTTCCGACGTCGGCGGTCGCTCGGGCAGGTCTTGCTGCCTTCACCAAGCTATTCGCAGACGAGCACGCGAGTGAAAACATCCGGATGAACAATGTCCTGCCCGGGTGGATTGACAGTCTTCCCGCGACGGAAGAGCGTCGTCAAAGCGTTCCGATGCAACGATACGGCACCAGCGAAGAGATCGCGGCAACGGTTGCGTTTCTCGCGTCGGACGGCGCGGCGTACATCACGGGACAGAACATCCGGGTCGATGGCGGGCTGATGCGCTCCATTTGATCCGTGCCCGTCTTAGCAGGATGTCCGGCCCCGGAAGAAAGGGGCCGCGTGCAATCTCGCCTGGATAGCGGCGCGATGGACGAGGCTGCCCGGAAAGTGGCGCTGCTCGGAAGGCAAGCATGGGAAAAGATATCGAAAAGTGCTCGTATTTCGATAGGAATTTGCAGAAAGGTCGTCGCGGCTGATTTTGGCTACCGGCTCGCATCACTAGGATGATTGCAGGCCAGCGCAGTGTTGCCTGGCCCAACGGGTCGTAGGTTCTGTCGATCCGTTCTGTCGATCCGATTTCCAGCCAACCTATCGAGAGTACGACCATGCAATCACCCCGGCCACTGATATGTCTCGCGTCTTTGACTCTTGTCCTGCAACCTCTCGCGGCTCACGCGGATTTGACGGTAAAGATCGGGCAGGTTTCCCCGCTTACCGGCGAGCTGTCCCACATCGGAAAGGATGACGAAAACGGTGTGCGGCTGGCGATCGAAGATCTGAACAGCAGAAAGATCCGGATTGGCGGGCAAAACGTTACGTTCGTGCTCGACTCCCAGGACGATGCGGCCGATCCCAAGACGGCGGTAACCGTCGCCCAGAAGCTGGTAGATGATGGCGTGGCGGGCGTCGTTGGCCACGCGAACTCTGGAACATCGATACCTGCTTCCAAAAGCTACTCGGATGCAGGTATCCCGATGATCACCGAATCGGCAACCAATCCGAAGCTCACGCAGCAAGGATTCACGAACGTTTTCCGTATGGTTGCGAATGACGTGAGACAGGGCTCGGTCATCGGTGCGTATCTGGTCCACGATCTTGGCGCGCGCAAAATTGCACTTGTCGATGATCGTACGGCATACGGTCAAGGTCTTGCCGATGAGATCGAAAAGTCAGTCAAAGCCGCCGGAGGCAGCGTGGTCGCTCGCGAATACGGCACCGACAAGACAACGAACTGGATGGCGATTCTCACCACCATCAAGAGCCGTCAGCCAGAAGGTATTGCTTTCACGGGTGGCGACACGCAAGCAGCGGCGTTCGTGCAGCAGGCGCAAAAGCTTGGCTTGAGGGTGAAGTTCATTGCCGGCGACGAAGCGTGCACGCCCCAGTTCATCAAACTGGCCGGGTCTTCGATGGACAAGGACGTCTACTGCACCCTCGCGGGCGTGCCGCCTGCAAAGATGCCGCAAGGACCCGAATTTTTCAAACGCTATCAGCAGCGGTTCGGTGTTCCCGTGCAGCTGTATGCCCCGTATGCCTACGACGCGGTGCTTGCGATGGCGGACGCAATGCAGGCTGCGGGATCGACAGACCCCAAGGTGTATCTGCCGAAGCTGCGGGCCTCGAAGCTGGACGGCGTGACGGGCGCCATCCAGTTTGACGAGAAGGGGGATATCCGTAACGGCGCAATTACCGTTCGCCAGTTTGATCAGGGCAACTGGACCGACAAGTCAGTCGTGCGTTGACGGCCTCAGCCTCCCACGGGAGCCACGGGTACACCGAGCCCTACCTTCACGTTGCTCATGCTCACCAGCGTCTTGAAGCGTTTGACGTTGTTGTTTGAGAAGAACAGTTGTCGCGTGAGGGCCGTGTACTCGTCCATGTTGCGGACCGTCAGAATCAGCACGAAGTCCCATTCTCCCGCGACGTAGTAGCACTGCTGGATTTCCGGGCACTGTGCGAACGTGCGCTTCATCGAATCGAGCAGATCGATCTGCTCGCTCTCGACCTCGACCGTCGCGATGATCGTCAGAGGATAGCCGACCTTTTCGGGCGCGACGATCGCGGCGTAGTTGCGAATGATGCCTTCGTCCGACATCCGTCGCAATCTGCGATTGACGGCGGCCGTCGACAGGTTGACGCGCGCGCCCAGTTCGTTCTGAGGAATGTGCGCGTCGCGTTGGACTTCCATCAATAGCTTGAGATCAAAATCGTCCAGGCTGAGTGTCATGGCGTTTCGGCTGGAAGCTTGAGAAAGAGATATATTTTTGCATGAGAGGGGTCGATTTAGAGCTTTTTTCTAGCATCCCGAGGAATATTATTTCCTGCACCGACATGAGCATTCCACGAACTTCATGAGCAAGGACGTCCGACAATGGAAAGCACTCTGCAAGGCCAGCTGAAGAGCTGGCGCCAGTATTTGCACCAACATCCCGAAACTGGCTTCGAGGAAATCAATACGTCTGACTATGTAGCGAACATTCTCACGACGCTCGGACTGGAGGTGCACCGCGGCATCGGCGGAACTGGACTCGTTGCCAACCTGACGGTCGGAGACGGGGGGCGGGCTATCGGCCTGCGCGCCGACATGGATGCGCTGAACATCGCGGAGCAGGCACCCGATCGGGCGCATGCTTCGCGCAGCGCCGGAAAAATGCACGCGTGCGGGCACGACGGGCATATGTCGATGATCCTGGGGGCAGCGCGACTTCTTGCCGAACGGCGCGATTTCAACGGCACTGTCCGCTTCATCTTTCAGCCGGCAGAAGAGCATGGCCGTGGCGCTAAGGCGATGATGGCCGACGGCCTGTTCGAACGGTTTCCAGTCGATGCCATCTTTGGCGCGCACAACATGCCGGGCATGCGCGCGGGAACGTTTGCAACGCGTCCGGGGGGCATCATGGCGAGTGAAGACAACTTCGTCATTCACATCAAGGGGCGGGGCACGCACGCCGCACGTCCGCACATGGGGGTGGATCCGATCGTCATCGCTTCGCAGATCGTGATGGCACTGCAGACGGTCGTATCGCGCAATCTCGACCCGAGTTTGCAGGCAGTAATTTCCTGTACGGAATTCATGGCTGACGGCCTGAGAAACGTCATTCCGTCGAACGTCATCATCAAGGGCGATACGCGAAGCTATTCGCGCGAAGTCCAGACTCTGCTCGAGACTCGCATGCGTGAAGTATGCGAAGGCATTTGCCGCACGCTCGGGGCCAATTGCACTTTTGAGTACACACACGAGTTCGCTCCGACGGTGAACCCGGAGCAATACGTGGACGTCGCGGTCAAGGCGGCGCGCAATGTCGCGGGAACGGATGGCGTCGACGCCAATATTCAGCCAATGATGATTTCGGAAGACTTTGGCGCGTTCCTGCAGGTCGTTCCCGGCAACTTCATCTTTATTGGCAATGGCGAGTTGGCGGGCGAGGGCGGCACGCCGTTGCACAACGCCACTTACGATTTCAATGACGCGATCCTTCTGACAGGCGCCCGGTATTTTGCCGAGATCGCCCGGCTCGAGTTGCCGTGTGGCTAAAGATTGAAGGGATATAAATGAATACCTCTGTATCTTCCTCACCAAAACTCGACGGTGCGGTTCTGCTTCGGCAACTCCATCAACTCGGCGAACTGGGCGCCGATCGCGAGGTCGACGGACGGACTCGCATCGCACTCACTGACGATGAGCGCGCCGGTCGCGATCTTGTCGTCAGATGGATGCGCGAGCTGGACCTCGATGTCCGTATCGATCGCATCGGCAATATCTTCGGCACGTTGCGGTCCGATTCCGATGATGGCCGCCAGCGCCCGTTGATGATGGGTTCGCACATCGACAGCGTAAAGAATGCGGGCGCACTTGACGGTTGCTATGGTGTGCTTGCCGGACTTGCCGTCGCTCGGGCGTTTCGTGAGGCAGGTATCAGGCCGCCGCGTTCGATCACTATCGGCGCCTTCACCAACGAGGAAGGCGTCCGGTATCAGCCGGACATGATGGGCTCGCTGGTGTACGCCGGCGGCCTTTCCGTCGAGGCAGCGCTGGATACGGTTGGCATCGACGGCACCCGCCTTGGCGATGAGCTAGAGCGGATTGGCTATGCAGGCGAGCTCGAGCCCGGCGCAATCGTTCCGCACGAGTATCTCGAACTGCACATCGAGCAGGGCCCGATTCTCGAAGCTGAAAACATCCGCATCGGCGTCGTCGAGAGCCTCCAGGGTATCTCGTGGCAGCAGATTACCGTTGAGGGCAACGCGAATCACGCCGGTACGACGCCGACGCGTCTTCGTCATGATGCGGGCTGGGTGGCCGCTGCCGTTTCGACGTTCCTGCGGGAACTGGCCGTTGCTGCCGGCACCACGCTGGCCACGATCGGCATGCTGCGCATCGAGCCGAACGTCATCAACGTCATTCCGCGCAAGGCGGTGTTCACTGTGGACCTGCGCGATCCGGACGAACATCGCCTGCAGGACGCCGAGCGGCGCCTCGCGGAATTCCTGATAGCGGTAGCGGAAAAGGAGGGCGTGAGGATCACGACCGAACGCCTGGTCCGTTTCGAGCCGGTCGTATTCGATGTCGCACTGGCAAATGCGGTCGAAGCTTCGGCGGAGCGCCTGGGCTTCACGCATCGTCGGATGACATCGGGCGCCGGCCATGACGCCCAGATGATGGCGCGCATCGCGCCGGCCGCGATGATATTCGTGCCGAGCCGCGGCGGCATCAGCCACAACCCGCGCGAACACACGGACGACGATCAGCTCATCAATGGCGCCAACGTGCTGCTGGATGTCGTGCTCAGGCGCCTCGCAGAGAAGTGAGGCCGGTACCTGTTCGCCAATTCATATCATTCATTACTGGAGTATCACGCTCATGCTGGTAGTCAATCCACGTGCAACGCGCACCTCGTATCCCGGTGAGTTAAAAGAGATTCTCAGCATCGGGAAAGCACAGGAAAGCCGTGCCTGGCTTTCCTGCTGGGACAAGATTTCCCCCGAGCTAACCCCATTGCGTGAGTTGCCTGGGTTGGCCGCCAGGCTCAAGATCGACAGCATCGGCATCAAGGACGAGTCGGCGCGCTCTGTACTGGGTAGCTTCAAGGCATTGGGTGCGCCTGTTGCACTGGTCCGCCTGATTCAGCGGCTTTGGCCGAACCATGATCTCGACGCCCGTGGCCTGTTCGAAGGGCGCTATTGGGATCTGCTGACGCATTTCACGGTGGTTAGCGCGACGGACGGCAATCATGGGAAGGGTCTGGCTGCCGCCGCGCAGACGCTGGGTTGCCGTTGTGTGATCGTGCTGCACGCCAATGTCAGCGTCGAGCGCGAGAAGGCGATTGCCGCTTATGGTGCGGAGATTGTCCGGATCACCGGAAACTACGATGAGTCGGTTGAAGAAGCAGCCCGCCTGGCTTCTCTGAACGGCTGGCGCGTCGTATCCGACACGTCATACGACGGTTATGAAGACATCCCGCGTGACGTGATGCAAGGCTACGGAACGATTGCCGCGGAGATTGTGGAGCAGAGCGATAGCCAGCCGAACCAGCCGGCCTACACACATGTGTTTCTTCAGGGCGGTGTCGGTGGCCTCGCGGCAGGACTAGTCAGTTACCTGTGGGAATTCCATGGCGAGCATCGTCCGCGATTCGTCGTGGTCGAACCACAGCAGGCGGACTGTTTGTATCAGAGCGCATTGGCCGGACGAGCCGCACGTGCGACGGGTACCGTCGACTCCGTGATGGCAGGGCTCGCATGCGGGGAAACGTCGCCGCTCGCATGGAAGTTTCTGCAGCCTGGCGTCGATGCATTCATGACGATCAGCGACGACGATGCAGTGAACGACATGCGTATCCTGGCGGCAGGCAGCGATGCAGATGCACCGATCGTCGCTGGCGAGTCGGGCGTAGCAGGTCTCGCCGGTCTCATGGTATTGCTGCAGGACCAGGAGTTGGCGAGGCAAGTTGGCCTTGATGGCGGTTCCCGCGTATTGCTCGTCAATACCGAAGGCGCGACCGCGCCTGCTACCTATCGGGAACTGGTCGGCGAATCAGCCGAATCCGTCCTCGAGCGCCAGGTAGCCTGGTGCGCCAAAGCGATGGCCTGAGCGTACTCGCGCTCGCTTTCGCTCCTGGCTTGATGCCGCTCACCGGACCCGTTGTCCGCTCAAGACTTGCTCCAGCACTGCCGGGATTGGAGTTGCAGTGCGAGTGGGCCCGCAATGCCGTAGCGCCGTGGCCCGGAAGCGAGCCTGCTTGAGCGGCGCCTGCCATCTGCGAAGAGAGGGTGCAGATCACTTTGTCAGGATCCTCTCTACCGCTAAAACGACCCATTTCCCATCCTGTTCTTCGTAAAGCGTTGCCGAAGCGTTTCTGAGGTCGCCTGTCTGGGTGAATGCGATCGTGCCGGTGATTCCGTCAAAGGAATTCGATCGCAGGGCTTTGATGTATTGTTTTGGGTCGGTCGAGTCGGCCGCTTTCATTGCATTGATCATTGCCCATGCGGCGTCGTAGGCGAGCGGGGCGAACTGCACGATCCCAACGCCGAACCGGGCCTTCAGCCTGGCGTCGAGTTCGGCCGCGCGAGGCATCCGGTCGCGCGGAAGCCCGTATTCCCAGCTGAGCATTCCTTTCGCGCCCTGGCCGGCGAGTTGAAGAAAATGGTCGTTCGTGAATCCACCTTCCCCCATGAACCTGGCCTTGATACCTAGCTGACGAATCTGTTTCGCCAGGCCCGCGGCCTGAATGTCCTGACCGACATAGAAGATCAGGTCGGGGTTCAAACCCTTGATCGTCGTAAGCAGGGCTCGGAAGTCGATGGAGTTCGCCGTGGTGTACTGCCAGGTGACGAGTTGAGCGCCACGCTTCTGAATTGCCTTTACGTATTCCGTCACGAGGTTTGTGCCGTAGTCGGTGCTATCGTCAATGACCGCGATACGCTTCGCCCCTAACCGCTCAACCGAATAGGTTGCCGCGAGCAGCGCCATCTGATCGTCATTGCTGATTGTCCGAAAGGTGGTTTCGAAGCCTTGCGCGGTGTACGAAGGTGAACTCGACGTCGGCGAAATCTGCGGAATTCCGGCCCGCCGGTACACCGCGGATGCCGCGACCGAACATCCGGAATTGTAGTGACCAATGACCCCGTTCACACCTTCGTCGACAAAGCGCTGCGCGACCAGCACGGCGGTTTTGGGGTCCGCGGCATCGTCCTGGCCGTCGATCTGGAATGCGACTTTCTTTCCACCGATTTTGAGACTTTGCGCGTTGGCTTGCTCGAAAGCGAGACGAGCGGCGTTCTCGACATCCTTTCCGTTCGATGCCGAAAAGCCGGTCAGTGGTGCGGCGATTCCTATCTTGACTACCACCACATCTTCCGACTTTCCGATTTCCTGCGCGCCGGCGTCGAAAGAGAAAAGCAGGATGATCGCAAGAGCAAAGTGACGAAGAGACATGAGTGCTCCACAGGCAATTTTTTGTGCAAAGGGGTGTATCAGCCGTTAGCGTGCGCGGCCGGCCAACAGGCAGAAATCGCGGATCCATTGGGCGCTTGTCAATTTGTCTTGCCTCGACGTGCTTTAAGGTTCTTGAGGCGTCCGGCGGGATCCACTGGCTTTCGCCCAATCGCCGGCGAGTCGCGGTTCGCCAGATGAGCAGTGAGTTTCTTTCCCTCGGTCATGTTGTGCGCTTCGGCCAGTCTGCCCGCTTCGTCGACATTCCCTGCCAGAATCGCTTCGGCGATCGGGCGATGCTGTTCGACGATCGCGTCTCCATTCTCGACAAGGGAATCGCTCGAGCGGATATAGATCCGAATCTGACGCTCGATGACTTCGTACTGGCTTTTCAGTCGTCCATGATCGGCGAGATCGATCATGGCCTTATGGAACGCAAAGTCTGCTTCGGCAATGGCGCGTTCGTTCGAGGTGGCACAAGCGCGTTCGAGAGCAGCAAAGCAGCTGCGAATCTTGTCCCGTTTCGCGACGTTCAGCTTGGCAGCCACCAGCTGGGCGGCAAGACGCTCCAGGCTCGACCTCAGCGTGTAAAGCTCCCAGACGTCCTTCGGGTTCAGGGTGATGACCGTCCAGCCCGTGTACGGAACGAGTGTCGTGAGCCCTTCCTTGGCCAGGTGATGCAGCGCGGCTCTGACAGTCGCGCGCGAAAGATCCATCTGCTCCGCGAGCTGAATTTCAGTGATTCGCGCGCCAGCGGGCAAATCTCCGCTGATGATCGATTCGCGAAGGATGTCGACAGCTTGCGATCCCATGGACCGCTTGACGACCTTGGGTACATTCAGAACAGAGGACATTTGAATTGCTCCCACCTGGATAACTGCGCCACTTCAGCCAGACAGAATCGCTATCGTTGGAATTCATCATTGTAGACAATCCACAACTATCTACGCCGCATCTCGAAACCCGATCGTCATTCGCTCCATGCGCTCAAAAAGAAGAGTACAATTGTCGGCATTAAGTCGACAATGGTTCGAACAATTTTCGGCCCTGCGACAGACATGGCGGACAGGAAAATGGCAAAAGAGACGGTAGCGGACATTCAGGGCGCCAAGGAAACCGGCACGGCACGGGTTTATGTCACCTTGCGCAACGAAATCCTCACGATGAAGCTTGCTCCCGGGACGCATCTCGACGAGATGGGCGTTGCGGAACGCTTCGGTGTTTCGAGGTCGCCCGTGCGCGAGGCGCTGGTTCGTCTGTCGGCGGAAGGGCTCGTGAACATCCTTCCGAATCGGGGCAACGTCGTTGCGCCCATGGACTTCGGCCGGGTGCCGGAATTTCTGGATGCACTGGATCTGTTGCAGCGCGTGACGACCCGCCTCGCTGCACTGCACCGAACCGATGAAGATATCCAGACCATTCGCCTGGCGGCGAAGGCATACGAAAAGGCGGCGGCGTCGAGTATTAAAAAGCACAATAGCCTGGAGATGATCGAGAAGAACTATGAGTTCCACATGGCTGTCGCCAGGGCTGGAAGGAACGTGTATTTCGCAGATATTTATCGCCGGTTGCTGGAAGAAGGGCGACGGATGCTCAACCTTCACTTCCAGTTTCAGACCCTCGCGAACATGAGCTCCGAGCAAATGGCGAGCGACCATACGGAGATGGTGGCCGCGATCGAAGCAGGCGACGCCGACTGGGCCGAGGCCACCGCACACCAGCACGCGGTTCAGTTCAAAGGCCGCTTCATGCAATTCCTCGATAGAAACCTGACGGCCCAGATGCCCATCAACTATCCGACGAGCAAGTAGGCATGAAGTAAGGCGCGCTTCGCGCGATTGCTTCAGTTCGGTTTCACCACAAACAAGCCGGCCGGGAACGTAAGTCTTCACGGCAGGCTTCCTTGCTCGCGCTATCTTCAGCTTTTTTGCGTGTGAGCAGTTGCATGACCGGAAACCAGCCGGCCTCCGATCGCCCAACTTGCGTGCGCCCTTTCGTCGAATACGATTTGCACATCAGCGAGGGTGCATCCAGTGATGCGGACGGTTTCGCGCGTGAGCGCCTCGGCGAGTTCGGATTTTTGCTCCAGTGTCCTTCCTGCGAGCATTTCTACGTGAATGATGGGCATTACAGTTCCTTCAGCGGATGATGGTTGGGCGTTACTCAGGTTGCGATGCGAACGCCAGATAGGCCGTTGAGACGAGCCAGCCGCAATCGATCGGTAGCGTGACACCGGTAATCGCGGCGGCTTCGCCCGAACAAAGGAAGTAGACCGCGTCGGCGACGTCAGATGGCTTTACGAAGCGGCGCAGCGCCGAACGTTCGATCACGGCATTCGGATCACGTTGACCACAGTCGATGCGCGCCTGCATTGCCTGTGTCAGCGTGTAGCCCGGCGCGACCGCGTTCACACGAACGCCGCGCGGGCCCCATTCGGCGGCCATGGTTTCCGTCAACGCTTTGAGCCCTGATTTGCCAACGGTATAGGCGACCTGTGCGGACGAGCGGAACGTCGTCATCGAACATAGGTTGATGATCGATCCGCGGCCTGCTTCGCACATGGAAGCGCCGAATGCCCGCGATGCGATCAATGTCCCGCGCACGTTGATCTGGAACAGGCGGTCGAATTCCGCGAGATCCATGTCCAGCACGCGCACGGCGTTCTGCAGGATGCCCCCTGCATTGACGAGCGCATGGGGCGCACCGTATTCCCCAATCACCACCGATGCGAACGTGGCGACGTCGTCTTCGCTCGCCAGATCAACCTGATGAAAATGGGCGTCCAGTTTTTCGGCCCGCAGTTCTTCGGCAACACGCTTCCCGCCGGCGGCATTCACGTCCGCCAGGATCACACGATGCCCGGCGCGAGCGAAGCGACGCGCGCAGGCTTCGCCAATTCCACTTGCGCCGCCCGTTACGACGACCACTTCTTGGTTGACCGACATTTTCCTCTCCTAGATGGCCGGCGATTTTTGCGCCTGCCCGCACCAAAGCGACTTATTCAAGTCGACCTAATGACGACAATGATCGTGCTGGCAGATGCGTATGTCAAGAAATCCTGCGTTTCATTGCCGACACATGTTTACCCTGGTTCAAGGCTGAAACCCTTATGTGAAGGGAGTTTCGCATCAAATCGAACCATCGGTTTTAATTTTCACGTTGACATTGTCGGCTTTTGATCGACAATGCGATCCATGGACGAGATGCACTTGTCGCGGCGAAGGAGCTGTAGGGGCTGTGTCGACAGCCGCAGCAAATTATTGTCGCCAATCATCAATTCCATGTGAGCCGGCGTACCGCTATTTCTGGAATGCGCAGACGGTAAGCGGCGTGCACCTTCAACTTGGAATCCGAGCCAACACCAAGGTCTGATGGCCTCAGACGGCTCGAGAACGATCGGGAATCGATATGGCAAGCGCGAGAATTGGGGTCGACATCGGCGGCACTTTCACGGACCTTGTGTTGCTTGACGACAAGGGTTATGTGACTTTCACGAAAGTCTCTTCGACGCCCGCGGCGCCTGAGGAGGCGGTGCTGACGGGTGTGCGGCGCATCCTCGAACAGGCGGGGATGAAGACGTCCGATGTCACCGAGGTGCTGCACGGCACGACGGTCGGTTCGAACACCATGCTGCAGAAGGTCGGCGCGAAGTGCGGCCTCATCACGACGAAGGGTTTCAGGGATGTCCTCGAAATCGGCCGTGTGCGCACGCCGACCATGTTCGACCTTTCGTGGGACAAGCCGGTGCCGCTCGTCGAGCGCCGCTATCGTCTGGAGATTGATGAGCGGGTGCTGGCATCCGGCGATGTGCTGCGTCCGACACCGGTCGACCAGGTCATCGCGGCAGGCAAGTTCTTCCAGAGCGAAGGTGTCGAGTCCGTCGCGATCTGCTTCATCAATTCGTACAAGAACGGCGCGAACGAAAAGGCGGCGCTGGAAGCCTTCCAGCAAGCGTTCCCCGACATCAGCGTGACGGCATCGATCTCGGTGCTGCCCGAGCTGCGCGAGTATGAGCGCACCTCGACGACGGTCGTGAATGCCTATGTGCTGCCGGCATTGCGGACCTATCTGCAACGTCTGGAGTCGGGACTCGAGCGGATCGGCGTCAATGCGCCGCTGCTGGTGAGCAATTCGAATGGCGGTTTGTCCAGCGCGCGGATCGCTCAGGACACACCGGTGTTTTTCATCTCGTCCGGTCGCTCGGCAGGCGTGGTCGGCGCGGGGCGGCTCGGTGACGCGATCAATGAGAAAGAACTCGTCGTCTTCGACATGGGCGGTACGACCGCATCCGCGTCGCTGATTCATGAGGGGCAGCTGGCGCGCACCAACGAGTACGAATTCCGGGCTGGTATCTCGACGCCGAGCCGCTTCATCAAGGCGGGCGGCTACATGATGCGCGTGCCGACCATCGACGTCGCCGAAGTGGGCAGCGGCGCGGGCTCGATCGCGTGGACCGATGCGGGCGGCCTGCTCAACGTCGGTCCGGTGTCGGCGGGTGCGTTCCCCGGACCGGTGTGCTATGGCATCGGCGGCGAAAAGCCCACCGTCACGGATGCGAACGCCATTCTCGGTTTCCTGCCGCAGAAGCTTGCGGGCGGCACGATGGAGCTGAACATTCAGGCCGCGCGCGATGCAGTCGAAAAGTTGCTCGCGAAGCCGTTGGGCATCGGTGTCGAGGAGACCGCGGTCGGCATTCGCGAAGTCGTGAACGTCAACATGGCGCGGACCATCAAGGCGGTGACCGTGGAGCGTGGCGTCGATCCGCGCGATTTCACGCTCGTTGCGTTCGGCGGTTCCGGTCCCGTGCACGCATGCGATCTGGCTCGCGCACTCGACATGAAGCGCGTCGTGTTCCCTGCCGCGCCGGGCGTCTTTACCGCGATGGGCATGCTGGCAGGCGCCGTCGAGCGCTATTTCGTACGGCCGTCGCTGAGCTTGCTCGATACGCTGGACATCGATGCACTCGCGAACGTCGTGACGGAAATGCGCGAGGACGCGCGCCGTGCGCTGGCGGACGAAGGCTATTCGACCGACCGCATCGAATACGTGTTCGATCTCGACATGCGTTTCAAAGGGCAGGACTACGAGATTCCGGTCCGCATTCCCGCCGAACTGACCGACGGCTCGCGTGAAGTCTTGCGCCAGGGATTCCGCGACGCCTACGCCGCGATCTACGGCTACGCATCCAATGATGCGATCGAATGCGCGAACGTCCGCCTGCTCGCACGCGGCATTGCGACCAGCACGCTCGACTTCAACGACATCCGTAGCGCGAAATCAGCAGGAAGCGGCGAGGAAAAGAGCACGCGTCGTGTCTATTTCGACCGCAAGACCGGCTGGGTCGATACGCCCATCGTGCCGCGCTCCAAACTCGACAAGCCGCTCACGGGGCCTGTGATTCTCGAAAGCTCCGATACCACGATCGTGATCCCGCGGGGCTGGCGCGTGAGCACCGACAAGGTAGGCAGCGTGATTGCCTCACTCGACTGATTTCACTGGAGTAGTCATGACCCAACGTAACGTTGACCCGATCACTTTCGCGGTCGTCAAAAACGCGCTCGACACGATCGTCGACGACATGGCCTTCGCCGTGATGCGCACCGCCCGTTCGCCGATCATTCGCGACGTGCTCGATTATTCGGTCACGATGTGCGATGCCAAAGGCCGCATTCTCGCGCAGGCGAAAACGGTGGCACTGCATCTGGGCGCTGTGCCCGATGCGGTGGACGTGATCATCGACAGGTACGCCGCCTCCGTCGAGCCCGGCGACGTCATCATCCTGAACGACCCCTATGAAGGCGGCATGCACCTGCCGGACATCTTCATGTTCAAGCCGATCTTTCATGAAAAACGGCTGCAGGGCTTCTCGGTGGTCATCGCCCACCACTGCGATGTCGGTGGACGCGTGCCCGGTTCCAACGCGGCCGATTCAACCGAGATTTTCCAGGAAGGCATCCGCATTCCGCCGACGAAGCTCTACCAGCGCGGCGAGCCGAACGAGACGCTGATCAACATCATCAAGAAGAACGTGCGTCTGCCTGACCTCGTGCTCGGCGACCTCGACGCGCAGCTCGCCACCTGCAACATCGGTGAGCGCGAACTGCTCCGCATGATCGATCGTTACGGCGAAGAGAACCTGCAAAGCTATTTCGACGAGCTGCTGGACTACGGCGAAAGGCTGACGCGTCAAGCGATCGAGGCATGGCCCGACGGCGTGTACCAGTTCACGGATTACATCGACAACGATGGCTTCTCCGAGGACGCGATCCCCATCAAATGCGCGATCACCGTCGCGGGATCGAAGATCAGCGTCGACTTCGCCGGCTCGTCGCCGCAAGTGCGCGGCGCGATCAACTCAACGCTCTCGTTCGTGAAGTCGGCGACGTATCTCAGCGTGCGCTGCGCGCTCGAAGCCGATGTGCCCAATAACGCAGGCGTTTATCGCTGCATCGAGATCACCGCACCGGAAGGCTCGATCCTCAATCCGCGCATGCCAGCGCCGGTCGCTGCGCGCGCGCTGACGGGTTATCGCGTTGTCGATTGTGTGCTCGGTGCGCTGGCGCAGATCGCACCGAAGAAGGTGATGGCGGCGGGCGAAGGCGGCAATACGGTCATCGCATTGAGCGGCTATGCCAAAGGCTCGAGCGAACCGTTCATCCTGGTCGACATGATCAATGGTGCCTGGGGCGGCCGCTACAACAAGGACGGCATCGAAGGCGTGACCAACCCGTCGCAGAACATGTCGAACATGCCGATCGAGACGCTCGAAGCGCGCTATCCGATCGTGATGGAAGCGTACGGTTTCGCCACGGATTCGGGCGGTGCCGGCGAGTATCGCGGCGGCCTCGGGCTGGTGCGCGAATACCGCATCGAAGCGGAAGAAGTGGTCGCGCAGATCCGCTCGGATCGCGCGAATCATGCGCCCTATGGTCTGTTCGGCGGTGGCTCGGGTGCCTGCTCGGCGAACTATCTGCGCTCGGCTGAAGGCTTGTCGCCGCTGCCCAGCAAGTTTACGCGGACGCTGCACCGGGGCGCGATCATCCGTCACGAACAGGCAGGCGGCGGCGGTTATGGCGATCCGCTGGCACGCGCATTCGAGCGCATCGAAGCGGACCTCGCGAACGGCAAGATCACCCGCCAATACGCGCAGGAGCGTCACAGGGTCGTGTTCGACGGCGATCAGATCGACCGGGCCCGTTCGAACGCGGCACGCAACGCGAAGTAATCAAGAGGAGATGACTCGATGAATCAGAGTTTGAAAGACCGCCTGCACGAACTGGGCATCGCGTTGCCACAATCCGCGCCCAAGCCTGGTGCGAATTTCCTGCCGGTCAAGAAGGTGGGCAACCTCCTGTACGTGTCCGGTCAGGTGCCCGTGCTCGACGGCGTGGATCAGTACGTCGGCAAGCTCGGTAAAAGCGTCTCGATCGAGGACGGTCAGGCCGCCGCGCGACTCTGCGCGGTCAACATGCTGGCGCAGGTGGACCGCGCGGTGGAGGGCGACTTCAATCGTGTCGCGGGATGTGTCCGGCTTGGCGGCTTCGTCAACGCGACGGAAGACTTTAGCGACCATCCGAAGGTAATCAACGGCGCGTCGGATCTGATGGTGGCGGTACTGGGCGACGCTGGCCGGCATACGCGTGCCGCCGTGGGATGCGTCTCACTGCCGAGAGGCGTGGCGGTCGAGCTCGAGGGCATTTTTGAACTCAAGTAAGGCTTGAGCGTGTAGCAACAAACAAAACGATCTATTGAATCCCCTTATCACTAGAGGTTGATCATGTTGAAGATGTCTCGAATCCTTGGTCGCGCTTTGGTCGGCGCAACGGTGTTTGGCGCGCTCGCCGCCAGTTCGGGTGCCTACGCGCAGGACAGTTCCACCTGGCAAAGCGTACGGCAGGCGGGCGTGCTTCGCTGCGGTGTTGCCACCTCGCCTCCGTACACGATGAAGGACCCGAAAACGGGCGCCTATAGCGGCGTGTTTCCGGATCTGTGCCGTCAATTCGCCGAGCAGGTCCTCAAGGTCAAGGTCGAGTATGTGGACACCACCTGGGACAACATCGTCGCGGGACTGCAATCCGAGAAATGGGACCTCTCGCTGGCGCTCAATGACACGCCGGAGCGACGCAAGGCGATTTCATTTTCCGAGCCCGTGCTCGACTACAGCGTGACCTTCACCTACAACAGGAACAACCCGAAGGTGCCTAAGCAGATCCACACGATCGCCGACATCGACAAGCCGGGCACGACGGTCACGGTGATGTCGGGCACAGCGCAGGATAAGGCGATCTCGGCGGTGCTCAAGCAGGCGACCATCATGCGCTTGCCGGGCTTCGATGAGACGCGCCTCGCGTTGATGTCCAAGCGTGCCGATCTGCTCGCCGACGATAACATGACCAACCAGCTGCTGGTCAGCGCGCACCCGGACTGGGCGGAAGCCTTCAAGCCGAACCCTCTGTTGGCCCAGCAAGGCATTGCTTTCGGGATTCGCAAAGATACGCCTGCCGCAGACGTCGCCCTACTGAATCAGTTCATCGAGAAGCAGAAGCAATCCGGTGCCGTGAATCATCTCGTTGATGTGTCGGTGAAAGAAACGGTGGCCGCGTCGAAATAAGCGGCCTGGATTGATGGGGCCGCGGAGATCGCGGCCCCATCAGGTTCAGCCGACGGGTGAGACGTCATTGCTCGGTCGAGCGTTTGAACGAAGTTGCGAGCGCCAGCGTCGCGCTCCGCCGGAGGAGATCCTCATGTCGTTATCTCAGATAAAAGTACAACCGGTGGCAAGCTCGACCGGGCCGGGAACCGTCTC
Organism: Paraburkholderia sp. BR13439; assembly: GCF_040948805.1. NCBI lineage: Bacteria > Pseudomonadati > Pseudomonadota > Betaproteobacteria > Burkholderiales > Burkholderiaceae > Paraburkholderia > Paraburkholderia sp. BR13439. The sequence goes on from NZ_JBFPKN010000025.1 coordinate 101,063, forward strand.
GTCTTTGCCATCGATGTCGGGTGATTTTGTGCAGTTGAGAAACGTGTACAAGTCATACGGCGAAAATCTGGTCGTCATGGACCGCATGAGCCTGAACATGCGCGCCGACGATCGCCTGGTCGTGATCGGCCCCAGCGGGAGCGGCAAGAGTTCGCTGCTTCGCGTGCTGATGGGTCTGGAAGGTGTGCAGGGCGGTGAGATTTCGTTTCAGGGCAAGCCCTATATTCGTGGGGTTGACGTGGGCGGATCGAAACGGATCGACCCGAAGCTGCAAAAACAGATCGGCATGGTGTTTCAGCACTACACGCTGTTTCCGCATCTCTCGGTGCTCGGCAATCTGATCCTCGCGCCGGTCAAGGTGCTGGGGCTTTGCAAGGCGGAGGCGACGGAGCGCGCACGGAAGTATCTGGCTCGGCTCGGACTCGAGAGCAAGCTGCAAGCGTACCCCAGCCAGCTTTCCGGTGGCCAGAAACAACGCGTGGCGATTGCACGAGCGTTGATGCTGGAGCCCAAGCTGATGCTCTTCGACGAAGTGACCTCCGCGCTCGATCCGGAGATGGTCATCGAAGTGCAGAACGTGATGCTGCAACTGGCCGAGCAGAAGATGGCGATGATCATCGTCACGCACGACATGCATTTCGCGCGAGACATCGCGACGCGCGTGGTGTTCTGTGCGAGCGGCAAGGTGGTCGAGGAAGGGGCGCCCGCCGAGATGTTCAAATGCCCGAAGGAAGCTCGCACGCGCGAGTTTCTGGAGAAGGTCCTTCATCTGGATTGAGCGAGGCGGGTCATGGGCTATCAGTTTGATTTCAGTTTTCTGAAGGGAAGCGCGGACGCGCTGTTGCAGGGTCTGAAGGTCACGTTGGAACTGGCGTTGGCTGCCAACGTGATGGGTCTCGTGCTCGGCTTCTTTCTGTGCCTGCTGGTGATGAGCCGCTGGCAGTTCGTACGTTGGCCGGCGCAGCTCTTTATCGAATTCTTCCGCTGCACGCCGGCGTTGCTGCAGATCGTGTGGTTCTTCTATTGCATCCCAATGATGGTCGATTTCTTCATCGACCCTATCGCGATGGGTGTGCTCGCACTCGGGCTGAACCTGACAGCCTTCAACGCGGAGGCCTATCGCGCTGGGGTGCAGGCCGTCCCACGGGAGCATCTCGATGCCTGTGTCGCGTTGGGATTGAAGCCGTGGCAGCGCACCTTCTTCGTGGTTCTGCCTCAGGCGTTGCGCAGCGCGTTGCCCGTGCTGATGACCAACGGCATCGGCACGCTCCAGCAGAGCGCACTGGTCGCCATTGTCGCGGTAGCAGACCTGATGTACGTCGCGAAGAGTCTCGCGACCGAAGCTTACCGACCGCTGGAAACCTACTCGGTCGTCGCGCTCATCTATTTCGCGCTGTCGCTTCCGATCTCGCGTCTGGTTCATGTGATCGAGCGTCGGCAAGACGCCGCCGTACAGCGTTAAGGGGATGGCAATGAATATCGATGTCGGGATCATCGGCTCATACTGGCTCGTGCTTCTGAAGGGCCTTGCCCTCACCGTGGCATTCACGGGGGGCTGCGCAATACTGGGAAGCCTGCTCGGCTTCGTCGTCAGCCTGTTGCGGCTGTCGCCGTCGCGCTGCGTGAAGGCGCCGACGTGGTTGTACGTGGAGCTTTTTCGCGGCACGCCGCTGCTCATACAGCTCTTCTGGATCTTTTTCTGCTTTCCCGTGGTGTTTCGTCTGCCGATCCCGCCGTACCTGTCGGTCATCATCTCGTTGACGCTGTACATGACGGCGATCACCAGTGAGACATTTCGCGGCGCGCTTAAATCGATCTCGGGTGAACAGCATGACGCATGTTTTGCGCTCAGTCTTTCACCTCAGGTCAAGATCATCCACGTGATCTTTCCGCAGGCCTTGCTCCGCGCCATTCCGCCGCTGCTGTCGAACGTGATCAGTCTCTTCAAGGAGAGCGCGCTGATATCGTCTGTCGGCGTCGCCGACCTGATGTACGTGGGGCAGAGCATCTCGAACGCCACGGCACGTCCGCTCGAATTCCTCACCACGGTTGGAATTATTTACTTTCTGGTTGCCTTTCCGTTGACTCGTCTGGTTGGTTTGATCGAGACGAGATTCCTGCGCCGCTTTGCATATTGAGCGCCCAGGGTATTCAATAAAAAAATCCGATTCAATTTGCAGCACGGACACTATCGAAGATGAACTCGCTACCTCGAGAGCATTTCTCCCACCCTTCGGCGGCTCCCGCATCGACTGAGCAGGCGGTTGTGATTGGTGGCGGAATCGTAGGAATCTGCTGCGCGCTCTACCTTCAGCGCGACGGCATTCAGGTCACCCTGATCGATCCGGCGGCCACAGGCGACAGCACGGCCAAATGGAGTTGCGGACAGATTTCGGTCGGCGAGATCATTCCGCTCTCGAAACCGGGCCTTCTGATGAAAGTGCCGGCTTGGCTGATGGATCAGACGGGTCCCCTCGCGCTGCGGCCGAGCGCACTGCCTGGAATCATTCCGTGGCTGCTTCGCTTCATGTCCTGCGCACGGCATTCGAAGATCGACAGCATCGCCCGCTCGATGGCCTCGCTGACGAAGGAGGTGTTCGCGGATTACGCACCGTTGCTCGATGCTTGCGACGACAAGGCGCTCCTCGTTCAGCGGCCCATCATGCAGGTGTTCGACGGACCCGAGGGTGTGGAACGCGAACGCGGTCATATGGAGCTTCGCGAGTCGCTCGGATTCTCTTCGCAGGTGCTCAATGCGTCGGAGATTGGCGATCTCGAGCCGGCGCTCCGCGGCCGATTTTCGCATGGCATCCTGCTGCCGCAGTGGCGCTTCGTGAGCGATACGGAGGGTTTCATCGCGGCGCTGACAGAGAGCTTCGAAAGCCGGGGGGGACGACGGATTCGTTCCACGGCAGTTTCGATCGATGAAGGCGCGGGGCGCGCTACAGGCGTCACGCTTGCAAATGGCGAACGCGTTGGCGCGACGCAGGTGGTGCTCGCTGCGGGCGCTGGCGCTACACGCTTCTTTTCCCAGCTCGGTATCAACGCTCCTCTCGAGGGCGTGGCCGGCTACCAGGCGCTTCTGCCCGAGCCCGGCGTCGATTTCCGGCATTCGGTGATCTATTCCGACGGTGGATTTTGCTTTACGCCGATGCGTCGCGGTTTGCAGATCGGCGGCACGATCGAGTTTTCCGGGCGAAACGCGAAACCGAATTTCAGGCGCGCGGAAATCATCCTCGAGAAGGCGCGTCGGGTTCTGCCGCAACTCAAGACCGACCAGCACGAGTTCGGTGTCGGTTATCGGCCGTTTCTGCCGGATACGAAGCCGATCATCGACCGGTCGCGACGTTTGCCGAATGTGCTGATGGCGATCGGTCATGGGCAACTGGGCTTGACGCTCGGAGCGACGACAGGCCGTCTGATTGCTGATCTGGCCATGGGTCGAACGCCGAAGCAGGATCTGGCGGCGTTCAGTGCGTATCGCTTCTGACGACGGATTTTGATGACCGACGCAACGTCGGATACGAAATACATTTCTAAGGTGAGTCAATCATGCGCTGGAAAAAGACACTTCAACTGGTAGGTGTGCATTGCGAAGGCGAAATCGGAAAAGTCATCACGGGTGGCGTGGTGAACGTCCCCGGCACGACGATGCTCGACAAGATGAATTACCTCAACGAGGTCGACGACAGCCTGCGAAAGCTCGTCGTGCTCGAACCACGCGGTTGCCTGCAGATGTCGGTGAACCTGCTGTTGCCTCCGACGCACCCGGAGGCGCACGCGGGCTTCATCGTGCTTCAGTCCGACAAGGCGCATCCGATGTCGGGAAGCAATTCGATTTGCGTGGTGACGGCTCTGCTAGAGATGGGAATCGTGCCGATGCAGGAGCCGGAAACCACCGTCGTGCTGGACACGCCGGCGGGCCTCGTTACTGCGCGAGCCACCTGCCGTGATGGTCGCTGCGTCGGGGTATCGCTGAACATGGTTCCGGCCTTTGTCGAGCATCTCGATCTGCCGATTGAAACAGCGGAATTTGGCAAGATCAAGGTGGATATCGCCTTCGGCGGCGTGTATTACGCGCTCGTCGACGTGGAGCAGGTCAAACTCGCCATCGCCCCGGAAAATGCGCGTCAGCTGGCGGACCTCGGCGTCAAGTTGCGAAACATCATCAATGAACAGGTGAGGATTCAGCATCCGCTCTATCCGGAGATCAACCAGATTGCTTACGTGATGTTCCGCAACCGCGTGAGTGACGTGGAGTATCAAACCTGCACGACACTGCCGCCAGGGAGAATCGACCGGTCTCCGTGTGGCACGGGCAGTTCCGCGAATCTCGCAACGCTTGCCGCTCGCGGGAAAGTGGACGTGGGAGGAAAGCTCAAGTCGCGCTCGACGATCGGAAGCGAGTTCGGCGTCGAGTTGCTCGGAAAGACCGAGGTGGGCGGCAAGGCTGCGGTGCTGCCTCGCATCAGCGGGCGCGCGTGGATTTACAGCGTCGAGCAGATCGGCGTCGACCCCGACGATCCGCTGGCGGCCGGCTTCATGCTGAGCGATACCTGGGGCGAAGGCTTTCCGAAGAAGTGACGCGTTTTCGACGCCTCCCCTGCAACATCACAGTTAGTGATACGAATGACGAAGGACTTTCATGATTACCGGAAAAACTGGCGTTTTCTTCATGGTGGCGGACCCGATTGAACAGGTGCGTACGCCGGAGATTTTCAACAAGGTATTGCCCCTTTGCGACGAAGATGCGGTCATGGTCCCGCTACAGGTCTCCCCGGAGAATCTCGAAGCGACGGTGCGCTCGCTCTTCAGTTCGCCAACGACGCGAGGCATGGTTCTGTCGATTCCCCACAAGACGGCGGCCGCGTCGATCGTCGACCGTCGCTCGAAGGGTGCGCAGGTTGCGAACGCGGTCAATGCCATTCGACGCAATGCGGCCGGCGAACTTGAAGGAGAGTTGTTCGATGGGCTCGGCTTCGTCAAGTCCATGGAGCGCTATGCGATGGAATACCGCGGCAAGTCGGTGTTCCTGGTTGGCGCGGGCGGTGCGGCAAGCGCTATTGCGGCTGCGCTGTCGGAAGGCGCGGTGTCCTCGATCGGTCTGTACGACCCCGATACCGCCAAGGCACGCCAGTTGGCTCAGTCGATCCAGAAGCAGTACGGCGTACCCGTTTCTGTGCAGCAGAGCAATGATCCCGCCGCGTTTGAAGTCGTGATCAATGCGTCGCCGCTGGGTCTCAAGACGAGCGATCCGCTGCCTGTGCCGACCGATCGCCTCGCACCGAAAGCGCAGGTGTGCGACATCCTGATGAAGAATCAACCCACGCCGCTGCTCAGAGCCGCTATGGATAAGGGAATGGCGGTTCTCCCTGGATTCGACATGTTGATTCTGCAAACCCCGTTGTTTCTCGATTTCTTCGGTGTGCACAAAGCGGCGGACCTGCTTCGCACCGATGATTCCTTCGCGCGAGATATGCTGTTCCCGGTGGAGCTTAGGGATCTGGTCAAACGCGCAGCGTGAATCGCTTAACAAGCAAAAGCCGGTTCTGCATTTGCAGAACCGGCTTTTTTCATGCGCCTCCCTCATCGACGCAAGGGACGCGGCTCAGCGCGCGAATTCGTCGAGGCTGAACCCATGCGCGTAAGGCTGCGAGTCATCCACGTAGTGTTCGCCCCGGCCGGTGATCCAGGCCTGTCCTTCGACACTTGGCAGTACCGCGTCGAGACCGCTGTCAAGCCTGGTGACCGCTTCGACCCGGCCGACGAAAGCGCTCATGATCAGGCTCTGATGAGTGAAGGTCTGCCCCTCGCGCAATAGCCCCCTGGCGAAGCGTTGCGCCACACGCGCGGACGTGCCCGTTCCGCAAGGCGATCGGTCGATCAGCGTCGCGCCGGCAATGACGACCGCACGGCCATCTGCGTCCTCCGCTTGTGGCGCGCCGGTCCACATGCAATGCTTCACGCCGCGAATCGCAGGCTTGTCGGGATGTACGACGTCGATCGTTTGGTTGACCGCTTCCTGCATCTGCCGACCGTACTCCAGCAGTTGCTCGGGCGAGAAATGCTCGCAGCCAGGAAAGTTGGGCTGCACTTCGACGATCGGATAGAAGTTGCCGCCATAAGCAATGTCCACGACGAGTTTCCCGAGTACGGGGTGATTCACCTCGACATCGCGATGGAGCAGGAAGCTCGGCACGTTGGTGAAGCGAACGGCTTTCACGCGGTTGCCGTCCATCTCGTAGCGTGCGGACAGTTGACCGGCTGGCACATCGACGACGACTTTTCCCGGTTGACGCGGCGTGACCAGACCCGTTTCGATGGCGAACGCGATCGAACCGATCGATGCATGGCCGCACATCGGCAGGAAGCCCGACGTTTCAATGAAGAGCAGGCTCATGTCCGCATCGGCTGACATCGGCGGATACAGGATCGTGCCTGACATATGCGCGTGTCCACGCGGCTCCATCATGAGGGCGCGGCGGATCCAGTCATATTCAGCGAGGTAGGCTTCCCGAACGGCGGCCATCGAAGCGCGCTTCAAGATGGGTGCGCCTTTTGTCACCATCCGCACGGGCATGCCTTCAGTGTGGCCTTCGATGCATTCGAAACGATATGTGGTCATGGAGTTTTCCAGAGTGGGCGGGCGACTCGCGCAGTTAAATGATTGCAAAAAAAACCAAAAAAGGCCCCGAACGATATTCGGGGCCTCGTCCAAAGCCATCTTAGGAACGGGTGAGAAATAACTTCTCGAAGTGACCCTGGCCGGTGCAAAGCGACGCTGGTAAGATGCGGTCATTCTGGAGGACAGACGATGCAGGCTGGTTACCGGGCTGAGATTGAAACGCGGATGA
>NZ_JBFPKN010000026.1:0-100799 GCF_040948805.1 Paraburkholderia sp. BR13439
AGGACGTTCTCACCCGATTGCCGACTCAAAAGGCCAGCGACATCGCAGCATTGCTGCCTCATCGCTGGCAACCGGCGGATCCCATCCGCTAGTTCAGTTCGCCAAGACGGGTTTGCTGGCCGCTTACGGAGATTGTTGAAAACGTATCAAACATCGGCTTGCAACACAAAGCCGAGCGACATCTGTGCCGAAGAATGCCAATCTGAAGGCCGAACCGCTTACACCTGGTTTGTGACTGGCCGGCGTGGAATTCGGTAAACGCAGGATGTGTACTTTGGCGTCACGCGGCTTTCCACGATGACGCCGCCTAACGATTCGGCAATGTGCCGGCTCGAGCGGTTCTCTTCTGCGACCGGATAGGTGAAGCTTGCACAGCCAATGGTTCGCGTTGCCCATTGGGCAACAGCGGTTACGGCCTCGCGGCCGAAGCCATTTCGATGACGATCTTCACGAATCCAGATGCCGAGTTCCGGGCTCTCCATGCGTACGCGGTGGAGTCCGGCCAACCCAAGAAAACTCCCGTCTGCACGGTGCCGTATCGCGAATACATAGTCTGACCCGTCGTCTATCGACGGTATCCACGACTGCCAGACCTCGTCGAAGCCTTGCCGGGATGCCGGCGTCTCCCAGGCCATGTGACGGGTGAGCGAAGGGGTGATGCATGCGAACGTGGCATCGGCGTCGCTGGCCGTGAACGGTTTAATCAGGAGCCGGGTTGATTCAATCTGGATTTCTGTCGGCCGCTGCAGCATCTCAGGTTCCCGTCGAGGTTTGTTCATATGTCGACGAATTAGAAACATGCATCGACCGGTTGAATCCGCCGCCGACTATTGGCCCATGCGGGCAACAGTCGTCGGCCAAGAGCGGCACCTTAGCCACCCACGATGACAAGCTTCGTCATTGGCACGCAAGCCAATTCCAGTCCGCGCGCGGTACGGTACGTTGAAACCGAATCGCCCGACCAGCCACAATTACGATAGAACGGTACCGCGTTCAGCGTCGCATCGAGCCGCATTGCGTCAAGGCCGTGCCCGGCGGCCAACGCCTGAAGAAAATCCAGCATCTTACGTCCAGTGCCGCGACCCATATGAGACGGCCGGACGAAGATCGCGTCGACTTGCCCGCTTGCGAGCGTAAGCATCCCTGTTCCGACAACCGATCCCCGATCGACGGCGACATAGAAGTCACGTTCGACAACGCTAACCCATTTGTCGCCTGGCGAGCCATCGACCCAGGCCGACAGGGCCGCTCTGGGATAGTGCTCAGCGCACGCAGCATGCACCGATGTTTTACGGATATCCCACGCGTCGAACGCGTCATCGCGATTCGCTTTTCGTATCGTCAGCACGCAACGCTCCTTGATTCGAGCGGCCAAAACGGCACGTCGGCAACGTCACCGAGAACGGAAACACGTACTCTGTCATGCATGCAATCATTCCTATTTGCGCCAACGCAATTCGGAGCGGCGTAAAAGACGCGACCCCGTCATGATTCGCGGGGCCGTTGGAAAAGGCTGTGTACAACGGTGCACGTGATGACATTGAGCGCGTCGGAGTTCATTGAAGCATGTTGCCTTTCGAAGAAAATGCCGTCAATGTCGATTTGCGGATTATCAACAATCCGCGGGGCGTCGTGAATCTCTGAAAGTAGCCGGTCAGCGTCCCCTCGCTGACGGGCCATCATCCTACTGCGCAGTCTGTTCTGCCATTTCAGGTGCGTCGTCTACCTCGATGCCGAGGTAGCGCACCGTACTTGCCAGTTTGTGTGGCCACGCAGTAACTGCACAGCCAGGAGGTTCTTGCTGCGACGATCAATAGCGATGCCGTTGCATAGCTCGTTCGTTCATCTTGTGAAGGGCTTTTACGCTGGCCCACTTCAGTTCCTCAACGACAAGCCATGCACGATTCCGCTCCTATTTTTTTGGGTGAAGCTCGATTCCACTAAACTTGTCCACGCCGGCGGTGTTCGCACCATGATTCTACGCCGCCGTTCGGCTCGAACCGGGGGTGCTAGCTATCTAATTACCAAAACCAGCAAGAAGGGTCGACTAGAGGAAGTAATCTAAAGCGACGTTCTGTGCATAGAGAACGCCATGACTTTTTTGGTGCGAAATCCCCAATGCGATGCATTTAGGGGAATTGTGTATAAGGTCGTTGCGCCAAGGCGGCGAATTTCCGAAAGCTGGAGCTTCAGGTTTTCTCAACCAACGTTTTTATTTCGGCTGCCGCCCGGCGACGCTACTCATTTGATAAACAAAGCAATCTTGATCAGCCGGGGGCGCAATGCCGCTTTTACCTTCAAAGCTCGAGCGACGCGCTGAAGTGAAATGAGTGCAAGCACCAATGCGGCGCATTGGCGTAGCGTGGCCTAAAAGAAAAAATATTTTGCTGTCATCAAACAAATTTTGACGCTGTTTTTTTACTGATATCTTTGGTTACATACATGAAACGTGATGACAGAAAAAGCAACGCCCCTCTTGTGATGGGCAGCAAGATAAGAGCGCTGCGCAAGCGACTCGAGCGTACCTTGGACGAAACTGCAACGGCGGCCGGAATCTCGAAGCCGTTCCTTTCCCAGGTCGAGCGAGGGCAGGCGACACCGTCCATTTCGTCATTGGCCGGTATTGCGCAAGCGCTTGGAGTAACAATGCAGTACTTCGTCGAAACGCCGACCGAAGCGAAGTCCGTGCGCCGCGCAGACGAAGGGCAGTACTTCAGCTTTGCCGACTCGGCGAATCAGTTTGCTCGCCTCACCAATGCAGCGGTCGGCAGGCAGCTTGACGCGATTCTCGTCCGAATGCCTGCTGGTCAGCCGCCGTCGGAAGTGACGACACATGCCGGAGAGGAGTTTCTCTATGTACTCAGCGGTCGGGTTTCGCTGAGCCTGGAGGGTCGTACGTTTATGCTTGGTCCGGGTGACAGCGCGCACTTCGAGTCGACGGTCCCACACGGCTGGGCCAATGCGGCTACCGAAGAAACCGTGATTGTCTGGGTAGGTTCGCCGAGATTGTTTTAACCATTGTTAGTTTTGCCGCATTCGCGGCGCATCTTCGTTTCATACATTCGATTCTCCTAAGTGTATGAATATGTGTGAATACAAAAGGATCCATCGTATCCCTGCGAACGATGGCTGGGGATTCGCTTTGCCTGAAACTTCTTGTGACAAGAATCAGGACATTTTGTCATCCTCGTTGATCACCGAATTGGATATGGGATGACTTTGGCGTTCGCATAGTCGGTGGTATGCGGGGGTCATGAAGTAACGGGGCGGTCTCGGACGGGTGCCGCACGGGGGAAAGTGCCAAAGGTGTTCTCTGGCATGTCGACTTGGGTCAATGACACACGAAGGGAAAAAATGAAACTCACGGTTTTGGGATCTGCCATACGGAAAATAGTGTGGGCAGAGATTGCGCTGACAGCTGCGCTTGGTACCACGGCGTTTGCACAGGTTCAGCCGGCAGCAACCGCGGCGGCGACGAAAACTGACACGGTCTCCGCTCAGAAGGATGGGCAAGACGCGAATGCGGCGGCCGCCGCACCGACCGCAGCATCGGGCGCCGCGGCGGGAACGACCTCGGTGAAGCAGTTGCAGAAGTTCGAGGTGACAGGTTCTCTGATCCGCAGCGCAGACAAACAAGGCCGCACTGAGGTTCAAGTCATCACCGCGAAAGAAATTCAGCAAAGCGGCTACACAACCGTGGCCGACTTCCTGCGCGGCACAGCGGTCAACTCCGCAAGCAGCTGGTCGCAATCGACGGCTCAGAGCTCGGCCCCCGGTGGCGCGGGCCTTGCGCTGCGCGGCCTCAGCGAAAAGTACACGCTCGTGCTCATCGACGGGCAGCGTGTGGCCAACTACGCACAGCCCGTCAACTTCACCGACACGTTCTTCGACATCAACACGATCCCGATGAACATCGTGGAGCGCATCGAAATCGTGAAGACGGGCGCAGTGTCCGTGTACGGTTCCGACGCGATCGCGGGTGTCGTGAACATCATCACGAAGAAGAACTTCGAGGGCTTGCAGATCGACGGCCAGCTTGGCAAGGCCCAGCATCCGGGTAACGCTCAAGGTACCTTCAGCGTCCTGGGCGGTCTCGGCAACCTGACGTCCGACCGCTGGAACATCACGGCGGCCGCGAGCTACTACCGCGACAGCGGCTCGACGCTCGCCGACCGCGACATGACCAAAAACCAGGACTTCACGCAGTTCCCGGGCGGTAACGCGGCACCGTTAGGTCCGAACCAGCAGTCGTACTGGCAGCTCGCGGACGGCACCCATCAGGCGTTCAATCCGTGTCCGCCGGGCAGCAACGCGACGGCGACGGGCGGCCAGTCGTGTACGTACAACGTGGCGAACAGCACGTCGCTGATCCCGTCAACGACACGCCTGAACGCAAAGGTGCGAGGCACGTTCAAGATTGACGACACCACCGAAGCCTATGCGGGTTTCTGGGCGAGCCGCAATGAAACCGTGCAGTTGAACGGTCCGGCGTCGCTCAGCAGCCAGACCAACGTGTTCGACCCGTCGACGGGCACGGTCTCGCCGGTCGGGCGCACCGTCTCGGCTTCGAACCCGTTCAACCCCTTCGGCGTTCCTACGCGGATCAACCTGACGTTCCCGGACAACAAACGAGTCACCGATACAACCTCGACGTTCCTGATGGCCAACACGGGCGTCAAGGGTTCGTTCGACACCGCGAAGTTCGGCAACTGGGATTGGTCGGCAGAGTACGCCCATTCGCAAAGCACCGTCGCAAGCACCTTCAGCAACCAGCTAAATGTGGCTGGCCTTGAGAACATGCTCGCGAACGGCACCTACAACTTCTCGAACCCGGGTTCCACGCCAAATGGCCTGAACGGCGTGTTCCAGGATGACAACCAGCTGTCGATCACGAAGCTTGACCAGGTGCTCGCGAAGGCCTCGACGACCAGTCTGTTCACGCTGCCGGCCGGCGGCGTCGGCCTCGGTGTCGGCACTGAGTTCCGTCACGAGTCGACGGTCATCAACTCGCAGACCTATGCGACGCAAGGCATCACGGCACCTGCGAACGTGCAGTCCGTGGACGGCGAGCGTAACGTCGCGGCCGCCTTCTATCAGGTCGACATTCCGATCATCCGCAATCTGACGTTCACGCAATCGGGGCGTTACGACCACTACAGCGATTTCGGCGGCGCCTTCTCGCCGAGCTTCGCGCTGCGCTTCCAGCCGATTCGCATGCTGACGGCGTACGCGTCGTACAGCCGCGGATTCCGCGCGCCGACGGCGGTCGAGAACGCGCAATCGGTCTATCTGGCCCACCAGAACCTGGTGGACCCGAACGATCCGAGCGGCGTGCCCACCAAACACTTCACGACGGAGCAGACGACCGGCAACCCGAACCTGCAGCCTGAGCACACCAAGAACTACAACATCGGCTTTACGCTGTCGCCGGACGCGACGACGGACTTTGGTGCGGCCTTCTACAAGGTGCACATCGACAGCGTCATCGGCACGCCCGATCCGAATGCGATTCTGCAGGCGAACGATCCGAATTTCGTCGTGCGTAACCCGGACGGCACCATTCGCTACATCAAAATGCCGTTCCAGAACCTGGGCTCGCTCGATACGGACGGCTTCGACCTCGATTTCCGCAAGAGCGTGGGCACGAAGTACGGCACGTTCACGCTGTCGGGAGACTGGGCCTACGTCTGGCACTTCAAGCTGAAGAGCGGTGGCGAGACTCAAGACTTCGCGGGCAACAACCTGGCGCTGCTGCAGCCGTTCGGCGCGAGCAACCCGCGCTGGAAGGGCAATACGAGCCTGAGCTGGGATTACCGCCAACTGACCACCACGCTCACGTGGCAGTACACGGGCCCCTACACGAACGCGGTTGCGGCCGAGTTCGGCGATGGCGGCACGCTGTCGGTTGCCTCGTACAGCCAGTTCAACCTGGTGGCCACCTATCGCGGCTTCAAGCACTGGACCATTTATGGCGGTATCCAGAACCTGTTCGACAGGAAGCCGCCGTTCGACGTCGAGTGGCAGTCGACTCCTGACATCACGGGTTATGACCAATCGCTGTACACGGACCTGGGCCGCTTCTTCCAGGTGGGCGCGACTTATCGCTTCTGATCGTGGCAGGCCGGCGCCCGACCGTGCGACGCACGGTCATGCGCCGGCCCGCGAGTAATGGCAGTGGCAAGAAATCCCTTGTGAACAGCCTCATCCGCGGTTCGAGTCGCGACAGCGCCTCGAACACGGAACAGGTGAATCACGCTGCGAGGATCGAAGGTATGAAAGTAGAAGCAAGCATGACTGCGACATCAGCCGTGAACGCGAGCGGGGTCGCGAGGCCCGGCCGCCCGCGCGAATTCGGGCGCAAGCAACAAAATCCGGTTCGCCGCTTCGGCGGCATCGCAGTCGTCATCGTCCTGCACATCGTGCTGGTCTATGCGCTGCTCAACGGCCTCGCGACCAAGGTCGTGCAAGTCATTCAGCATCCCATCGAAACGAAGATCATCGAGCCGGTCAAGCCGCCGCCTCCGCCACCCCTGCCAGAGGTGAAGCTTCCGCCGCCCAAATTTGCGCCGCCACCGCCGCCCTTCGTGCCGCCGCCCGAAGTGCCGGTGCAAGCGCCGCCTCAGCCGACGATTGCGCACACGGCCACGCCGGTGCAGTCCGCGCCCGTGACGGCACCACCCGCACCGCCTGCGCCGCCCGTCAAGGCTGCTGCGCCCGTGCGCACGGAAGTCGGCGTCGTCTGCCCGAACTCCGATCAGATCCGCAGCTCGATCGCCTATCCGAAGGAAGCGCAGGAGAACGGCGATACCGGCGATGTGTTGATCGAATTTACCGTCGATCCGGAAGGACACCTCGGCAACGTTCGCGTAGCCAAGTCGTCGGACCACGACAGCCTGGACGAAGCGGCATACAAGGCCGTCAAGCGGTTCAACTGCATCGCGCAAGGCCAGGCCGTGCGCGTGCAGGTGCCTTTCTCGTTCAACCTCAATTGACCCGACATATAGCAAACCGCGCCCGCTGCGCCCGCGGTGCAGGCAACGAAAGCCTGCACCGGCGGTTTAACCCGATTTCTAAAGTTCAACGATTGAACTGGAGCTCAACATGAATAAGCGTTCCGTCGCCGCCGTGGCAACCAGCCTCCTGCTCGCCGCCACCGCGGTGAATACCCTCGTGGCACCGCAACTCGCGCATGCTCAGGCAAGCGTAGCCGCCTCCGCCGCGCCCGCCGTAGCAGCACCGCAGATGAACGCGTCCGCTACCGCAGCCGACGAGCCGGCACCGCCGCCCGCGCCGGCGGCGACGCAATCCGTCGAGAACCCCTACGGTCTCGGCGCACTGTGGAAGAACGGCGACTTCGTCGCGCGCTTCGTGCTGCTTCTGCTCGTCATCATGTCGATGGGCAGCTGGTACATCATGGTCACGAAGTTCTTCGAGCAGTTTCGTGCCAACCGCCGCGCGAAGCATGCCGACGAGCAATTGTGGAGCGCGCCGTCGCTCGCCGAAGGCGCCCAGCAGCTCGATGAGTCATCGCCGTTCCGCTTCATCGCAGAGACGGCGATCGAGGCAGGCCAGCATCACGATGAGGCACTGCTCGAAGCCGTCGACCGCAACACATGGATCGACGTCTCGGTGGAGCGTGCGATCACGAACGTGTCGAACCGTATGCAAGACGGTCTCGCGTTCCTCGCGACAGTCGGCTCGACGGCCCCTTTCATCGGTCTGTTCGGCACCGTCTGGGGTATCTATCACGCGCTGACCGCAATCGGCATCGCGGGCCAGGCCTCGATCGACAAGGTGGCGGGCCCCGTCGGCGAAGCGCTGATCATGACCGCCATCGGTCTTGGCGTCGCGGTGCCGGCCGTGCTCGGCTACAACTTCCTCGTTCGCCGCAACAAGTCGGTGATGGAGCGCGTCCGTGCGTTCGGCGCCCAACTCCATGCCGTGCTGCTGGCCGGCAGCAAGCGTTCCGCCCGTCCTGTCGCGGTGCGTTCCGCCGCGACCGCCCCGTAACCGGCAGTCTGAAGCCTGAGCGAGGTCCATCATGGCCATGAGCGTGGGGCAAAACGAAGATAGCGACGACGTCATCGCCGCTATCAATACGACGCCGCTCGTCGACGTGATGCTGGTGTTGCTGATCATCTTCCTGATCACGATCCCGGTCGTTACGCATACGGTGCCGGTGCAGTTGCCGAAAGAGACGATCCAGCCGCTACAGACGACACCGACGAGCATCGAGATCGCGGTCAATCGCGACGGCGACTTCTTCTGGAACGAGAAGCACGTTGATAGTGCGACGTTGCTGTCGCGGCTGAAAGACGTCTCGATGATGCAGCCGCAGCCCGAGGTCCACGTGCGCGGCGATCAGAACACGCGCTACGAGTTCATCGGCCGCGTGATCACGAGCTGTGAACGTGCCGGCATCGCGAAAGTGTCGTTTATAACTGAGCCGCCCGCGCGCGGCGGCTAGGAGGCGAATATGGGAATGAACGTTCCTTCGGGCGGCGCTGGCGGTGACCCGGAAGTGATGGTGGACATCAACACCACGCCGCTCATCGACGTGATGCTGGTGTTGTTGATCATGCTGATCATCACGATTCCGATTCAGATGCATGCGGTGAAGATGAATCTGCCGGTCGGCAATCCGCCGCCGCCGCTCACGCAGCCTGAAATCGTGCAGATCGACATCGATTTCGACGGCACGACGACCTGGAACGGCACGCTGGTGCCGGACCAGGCGGCGCTCGAGGCAAAGCTTGCGCACGTCGCGGCCGAGCCCGTGCAGGCCGAGATTCATTTGCGTCCGAACAGGCTCGCACCTTACAAGGATGTGGCGGCCGTCATGGCGTCGGCACAGCGCGTTGGCGCCACAAAGATCGGGCTCGTCGGTAACGAGCAGTACATGCAATGAGGACGGTGTGATGAGGATAGTCAATCGACGGCTCAACCAGGCGTTGTCGGCGGCCGTCGTCGGCGTGGTCTTCGCCGCGGCAGCGCTGCCGGCCGCGGCCGACACCCTGCGTCCCGACGTCGGCAAGCCGCTCAGCGCGGCCCAGGATCTCTATCGGGCGCATAAGTACAAGGACGCGCTTGCCAGGATCGCGCAAGCCGCGGCGGTGCCGAACAAAACGCCGTACGAGATCTACATGGTCGAGGAAATGCGCGGCGCGACGTTGATGGCGGACGGCGACGAGGCGTTGGCTGCCCAGGCGTATCAGACGCTGTTCGGCACCGGGCAGTTGAAGGGCGACGACGAGCAGCGTGTGAGTGCGACACTGGCAGGCATCTACTTCCGGCAGCACGACTATGCGCGAGCGATCGCGACCGCGCAGCGTTACGAGAAAGCGGGAGGCCGGGATCCGCAGATGAAGGAGCTGCTCGTGCAGTCGTACTACCTGTCGAACGACTGCACGAGCGTGATCGGTGCACTGAAGCCGGCGATCGACGCGCAAGTGCGCGCCGACCACGCACCCGATGAGTCGCAATTGCAGCTATTGAGTACATGCGCGCAACGCAGCAAGGACGACGCGACCTATCGCACCGCACTTGAGGCGCTGGTCGCTTACCACCCGAGGCAGGCGTACTGGGACAACCTGTTCTCGGCGATCCGCGCGAAGCCGGGCTTCTCGCCGAAGCTCGACGTCGACGTGTACCGCTTGCGGCGCGCCAACGGTGCGTTCGGCTCGGTGGATGACTACATGGAGATGACGCAGCTTTCGCTCGTGGCGGGTACGCCGGCTGAAGCGAAACAGGTCATCGATCAAGGCTTCGCCTCGGGCGTGCTCGGCAAAGATGCGCAGGCGGAGCGCGAAAAGCGCCTGCAGGCGCTCGCGGCGAAGCGCGCGCAGGCGGGCAGCGATGCCGAGAATCCCGTCGCGCCCGTCGACGAGGGGTTCAACCTCGTGTTCGCTGGTCACGCCAAAGACGGACTGGCGATGATGGAGTCGGCGATCGCGAAGGGCGGCCTCGACCATCCCGATCAGGCGCAGCTGCATCTGGGCATCGCCTACTACGTGGCGGGACAGAAGCCGCGCTCGATTCAGGCTTTCAGGGCGGTCAAGGGGGCCGACGGCTCCGCCGACCTTGGCCGGCTGTGGATGCTCATGGCGTCGAAGTAGGCCAACCGGGCGGGCTCGCGCCCGGCCTTGTGCCCCGATCCGATCAATGGCACGCCGGCTTCGGTCCGGCGTGCGCACACGCACACGCACAGTCACAATGAAATTTCTGACGTTTCGCTCGTTGCGCCGGCTTGCGCCGCTTGCGCCGCTTGCGCCGATAGTCACGCCCCTGATCGCCGCGATGCTCGCGACGACCGGCGCGACCATCGCGTTGCCGGCCGCCGCCGCGCCGGCGATTGCGCAATTCGGCGAACTGAAATACCCGGCGGATTTCACGCATTTCGATTACGCGAATCCCGACGCGCCGACAACCGGCGAATTGACTTTTCAGAACTACAACGACAACCAGAGCTACGATTCGACGAATCCGTTCATCGTTCGAGGAATGCCCGCGCCGGATATCCGTAACCTGATGTTCGATACGCTGATGCAACGCAGCTGGGACGAACCGGCTGCCGAATATCCGCTGATCGCGGACGATGTACTGATCGCGCCCGACCGACGCGCGGCGACGTTCCACATCAATCCGGCGGCGCGTTTCTCGAACGGCGATCCGATCACTGCACAGGACGTCAAATACTCGTTCGATACGCTCAAGAGCGCGCAGGCGTCCCCGTTGATTTCGTCGCAGTTCGTGCAGATCAAGCGTGCGACGGTGGTCGACCGTCTGACCGTGCGCTTCGACTTCGCCGACAACTCGAGAGCCAATCCGTTGATCGCCGGTGATCTGCCGGTGTTTTCGCCGAAGTGGGGCATGCAACAGGATGGCAAGCGCCTGCCGTTCGATCAACTGTCCGTCGATCCGCCTATTGCGAGCGGCGCTTATCTGATCGAGTCGCGTAAGAACGACAAGCAGATCACCTATCGCCGCAACTCGAACTATTGGGCCGCAAACCTGCCGTCGCGGCGTGGGATGTTCCGCTTCGAGCGCGTGACGTTCAAGCTCTATGTCGACCAGTACACGATGCTCGAATCGTTCAAGGCTGGCAACGAGGATGTGCGCGTCGAATACAGTGCGACCCAGTGGGCGCGCAAATATGTCGGCAAGAACTTCAAGTCGGGGTTCCTTCACAAGGGTGAATTCGAAGAGGGCCCCGCGCAAATGCAGGGCTTCATCATCAACACACGCAAGCCCCAATTCCAGGACCGGCGGGTTCGCCATGCGCTTGCGCTTGCATTCGACTACGAGTGGATGAACCGGATGATGTTCTACGGGCAGTATCGCAGGCTGAACAGCTTCTGGGAGGACAGCCCGTTCGGTGCGACCGGCATGCCCAGCGAGAAAGAGGTGAAGCTGCTCGAGCCGTTCCGCGCATCGTTGCCTCCTGAGGTGTTCGGCCCGATGGTCAAGCTGCCGAACACGCTGCCGCCCGGCTCGCTACGGCAGAACCTGCGGCAGGCGCGCGACCTGCTCGCCGACGCGGGCTGGCACTACCGCGACGGCGCATTGCGCGATCCGAGCGGCAAGCCGATGACGATCGAGATCATCGATAACCAGCCGGGCATGGACCGCCTCATCATCCCCTACACGCAGGCGCTGCAGACGTTGGGCATTCACGCTTACTTCCGCGAACTCGACAGTGCGCTTTATCAGAAGCGACTCGACAACTTCGAGTACGACATGACGACGTACGTTTATCCGCCCGTCACGATCCCGGGGCCGGAGCTAATACGCCGTTTCACGAGCCCTGCTGCATCACAGGTCGGTTCGGAAAACTACATGGGCATTCGCTCGAAGGCCGTGGATACACTCGTGCACGTAGCCATCTCTGCCGACACGCTCGATGACCTCGAGACGGCCACGCGCGCGCTCGATCGCGTACTGATCAACGAGTACTACCTCGTGCCGCACTACTACCCGCCGAACGCGCGGATCGGCTACAAGTCGACCATCGGGTTCCCGAAGGTGACACCGATCACGTATCAATACGAGGACTGGGTCATCAATTACTGGTATCGCAAACCGCAGGCGCAGACAACCGCCGCAGTGCATTGAGGAGCGTCATGTTCGCCTACATTCTCAGACGTCTGCTGTTGATGGTGCCGACGATCATCGGTGTCGTCACGCTGACTTTCGTCGTGACCCAGTTCGTGCCGGGCGGGCCGGTGGAGCAGATGGTGACCCAGCTTCGTCACGGCCAGTCGCGCCAGGGTGCGGACGGCGGTGGCGGCGGCAGCGGCTATCACGGCAACCAGGGCCTCGACCCGCAGCAGATCGAGCAGATCAAGAAGCAATTCGGCTTCGACAAGCCGACGCACACGCGTTACCTGCTGATGTTGAAGAGTTACGCGACGTTCGATCTCGGCCAGTCGTACTTCCAGCACAAGAGCGTGTGGGAGGTCATCCGCAGCAAGTTGCCGGTCTCCATTTCGCTCGGGCTCTGGACCGTGATGCTGACTTACGCGGTGTCCGTGCCGCTCGGGATCGCCAAAGCCGTGCGCAACGGCTCGCGCTTCGATGCGGTGACGAGCGTACTCGTCCTCGTCGGCTACGCGATTCCCGGATTCGTGCTCGGCGTGCTGTTGCTGATGCTCTTCGGCGGCGGCACGTTCTGGCAGCTCTTTCCGATGCGCGGACTCACATCCGACGACTTCGCCGATCTGTCTGCCGTGGGCAAGGTGCTCGATTACGTCTGGCACATGGTGCTGCCCGTGACGGCGTCCGTGGTCGGCAACTTCGCGATCGTGACGATACTGACGAAGAACACGTTCCTCGAAGAGATCGGCCGGCAATACGTGCTGACGGCGCGCGCCAAAGGCGCGCCCGAGCGCGACGTGTTGTGGAAGCACGTGCTGCGCAACGCCGCCATTCCGTTGTTGACAGGGCTGCCCGCTGCCTTCGTCGGCGCGTTCCTGAACGGCAACCTGCTGATCGAGACGCTGTTCTCGCTCGACGGCATGGGCCAGCTGTCTTATGACTCGGTGATTCGCCGTGACTACCCGGTGGTGCTCGGCTCGCTGTTTCTCTTCACCCTGATCGGCCTTCTAACCAAACTCATTGCTGATGTCTGCTATGTCATCGTCGACCCCCGCATCCAATTCGACAGCGTGGACCGCTGAGGCGCCCGTGGCGCCGGCCGCGCCGGTCTCGCCGTGGCGACGCACGTGGCTGCGCTTCAAGAGCCAGAAGCTCGGCTACTGGAGCCTGATCATATTCGTCGCGCTGTTTGTCGTCAGCCTTGCCGGCGAACTGCTCGCCAACGACAAGCCGCTGATCGTGCGCTACGACGGGCACTACTACTTCCCGATCCTGAAGGAGTATCCGGAGACGCAGTTCGGCGGTGATTTCCCCGCGAAGACGAACTATCTCGATCCGTATATCCGCTCCCGCCTGGAGGCAAAGGGGAATTTCGCGCTCTATGCGCCGAACCACAACTACTACGACACGATCGACTATTTCGCCGAGCGGCCGTTTCCGGCCCCGCCGAGCGCGGCGAACTGGCTGGGCACCGATCAGTTCGGGCGCGACGTGCTCGCGCGGTTGCTCTACGGCTTTCGGGTGTCGGTGCTGATGGCGATCGCGCTGACCTTGTCAGGCGTGTTCTTCGGCGTGTTGACGGGCGCGTTGCAGGGCTTCTACGGTGGACGGACCGACCTCATCGGCCAGCGCCTGATCGAAATCTGGTCGTCGATGCCGGACCTCTATCTGCTCATCATCTTCGCCTCGATCTTCGAGCCGACGCTTTGGCTGCTGTTCATCCTGCTGTCGATGTTCGGCTGGCTGCTGTTGTCCGACTACGTGCGCGCGGAATTTCTGCGCAACCGCGCGCTCGACTATGTGAAGGCCGCGCGCACGATGGGACTCTCGAACTGGCAGATCATCTGGCGTCACATATTGCCGAACAGCCTGACACCGGTCATCACGTTCCTGCCGTTTCGCATGAGCGCGGCGATCCTTTCATTGACGAGCCTGGACTTTCTCGGGCTCGGCGTTCCGCCGCCCACGCCGAGCCTCGGCGAGCTGTTGCAGGAGGGCAAGAACAATCTGGACGCCTGGTGGATCTCGGTATCGGTGTTCTCCGCGCTCGTCGCCACGCTGCTGCTCCTGACGTTCATGGGCGACGCGCTACGCAACGCGCTCGATACGCGCAACCGCGGCTCGGCGTTCGGAGGTGGCCAATGAGCGAAAACTGCAAACCGCTGCTCAGCATCGAAGATTTCTGCGTCTCGTTCGGCGACAGGCAATGCGTGTTCGACGTCAACCTCGCGATCGGCCGTGGCGAGCGTGTCGCGCTCGTCGGCGAATCGGGCTCGGGCAAGAGCGTGACGGCGCTGTCGGTGCTGCGCCTCGTGCGCGATGCGACGCACACGGGCCGCATCGTCTTCGATGGAGAGGACCTGCTGACGAAGAGCGAACAGCAGATGCGCGGTGTACGCGGCGCCGATATCGCGATGGTGTTTCAGGAGCCGATGACGGCGCTCAATCCGCTCTATACGGTGGGCCAGCAGATCGCGGAGAGCCTGCGGCTGCACGAGGGGCTGCGCCCGAACGCGGCGCGCGAGCGCGGCATCGAACTGTTGCGCCGTACGGGTATTCCTGAGCCCGAACGCCGCATCGACAGCTACCCGCATCAGCTCTCGGGCGGCCAGCGCCAGCGCGCGATGATCGCAATGGCGCTCGCGTGCCGCCCGCGGCTGCTGCTGGCCGACGAGCCGACCACGGCGCTCGACGTGACAGTGCGCCAGCAGATCGTCGACCTGCTGATCGGCTTGCAGGAGCAGGAGGCGCGGGAGCGCGGCATGGCCGTGCTGTTGATCACGCATGACCTGAATCTCGTGCGGCGGTTCGCGCAGCGCGTCGCCGTCATGGAGAAGGGCGTGCTCGTCGAAACGAATACGACGGAGGCGCTGTTCGCGAATCCGCAGCATCCCTACACGAAGCGATTGCTCGACAGTGAGCCGCGTCGCGCAATCGAGAGCGTGCCTGACGATGCGCAGAACGTGCTGTCGATCGAGGGGCTCGCGGTCGACTATCGAACGAGCGCCAAAGGCTGGCGTTCGTTGTTCGGCAGGACGGCGTTCCGCGCGCTGCACGAAGTCGATCTCACGCTGCGCCGCGGCGAGACGCTCGGCATCGTCGGGGAATCCGGCTCCGGCAAGTCGACGCTCGCCTCGACGGTGCTCGGCTTGCAGCGGGCCACGGTCGGCGACATCCAGGTGGCCGGCAAGCCGCTGCGCGAATATCGATCGTCCAGCAAGGCCTGGCGTGCGCTGTGTGCGCGCATGCAGATCGTGTTCCAGGATCCGTTTGGCTCGCTTTCGCCGCGCATGACGATCGAGCAGATCGTCGGCGAGGGGTTGCGGATTCATCGTCCCCAGCTCGATGCGCCTGAACGCAGGGCGCGTATCGTCGAGCTGCTCCAGGAGGTCGGTTTGTCCGCCGACGTGCTGCTGCGTTATCCGCACGAATTCTCGGGCGGTCAGAGACAGCGGATCGCGATCGCCCGCGCGCTTGCCGTAGAGCCCGAACTGATCGTGCTGGACGAGCCGACGAGTGCGCTCGACGTATCGGTGCAGCAGCAAGTGCTCGGCCTGTTGACGCGTTTGCAGAAAAGGTATGGGCTCAGCTACCTTTTCATCACGCATGATCTGGCCGTGATCCGCGCAATGGCGCACCGCGTGGTCGTCATGAAATCGGGGCGGATCGTGGAGACCGGCGACACGCTCGACGTGTTCGACGCACCTTCGCATCCCTATACCCAGTCGTTGCTCGCGGCGTCGATTCTGCAGAACGCCGCAGCGCTCAAGGAGAACATTGCATGATCGAAGAATTCTGGACATCGGCCGCGCGCGCATTGCGCAGCGATGCCGATTTCTGGTCGGTGCGTTTCGTGGACGAACGCAAGGACGAGCACGTCGTGCGCAACGACGTGGCCTTGCCGCTTTCCACCGCACGCGAGCGCGGCGCGATGGTGACGGCGTGGGCCGGTGCGGGCGCGGGCTATGCGGCGACCGCGGATCTTTCGGCAAGCGGCCTGCAACGCGCGCTCGACATCGCCACCGCACGTGCGCAGGCGAGCGCGGCACACACGCTCATCGACCATCGCGAGATTGCGCGGCCGACGCAAAGCGGCAGCTATGTGTCACCGAATGCACAGGGCGCTCTGCCGTCGCGGCGCGAATGGCTTGAACGGCTCGCGCACGAATGCGCGGCTGCAAACCTGGGCGAGCGCATCGTCCAGCGCGTGGCCGGCATGCAGGTGACGCACTGCGATCAGCTTTACGTGACGAGCGATGGCGTGCGCATCGATCAACAGTTGCGCTTTCTCATGCCGAGCCTTTCGGCAGTCGCGCACGGCGATGGCGACACCCAGGAGCGAACGCTCGCGGGCCACTATGGGACGCTCGCGCAGGGCGGCATGGAAATCCTCGCGCGCTACGGCTTTGACGGCGCGGGTGCGCGCGTGGCCGACGAGGCGCTGCAACTGCTGGCCGCGCCGAACTGTCCCAGCGGTCGCCGCGACCTGCTGCTGATGCCCGACCAGATGATGCTGCAAATTCACGAATCGATTGGCCATCCACTCGAACTCGACCGCATTCTCGGCGACGAGCGCAATTTCGCGGGCTGGAGCTTCGTGAAGCCGGAGATGTTCGGTCACTACCAGTACGGGTCGGAATTGCTGAACGTGACCTTCGACCCGGATGTGCGCGAAGAGGCTGCCGCCTACGCGTTCGACGACGACGGCAGCGCAGCCAGCCGCCAATATCTGATTCGTGCTGGCGTGCTGGAACGGCCGCTCGGCGGCGCGCTGTCACAGCAGCGGGCGGGACTGCCTGGCGTGGCGAACTCGCGCGCATCCAACTGGAACCGGCCGCCCATCGACCGCATGGCGAACCTCAACATTGAACCCGGTGAATCGTCGCTCGACGTGCTGATCGCGGGCATCGAGCATGGCATCCTTATGAAAACCAACACGTCCTGGTCCATCGACGATCATCGCAACAAGTTCCAGTTCGGCTGCGAATTCGGCCAGTTGATCGAGAACGGAAACCTCACGCAGGTCGTCAAGCGTCCGAACTATCGTGGCGTTTCCGCGAGCTTCTGGCGCAGCCTCGCCGCGGTTGGCAATGCATCCACGCGCGAAATCTACGGCACACCAATGTGCGGCAAGGGTGAACCCGCGCAGGTGATCCGTGTGGGTCATGCGTCGCCCGCTTGCGTGTTTTCGAACGTCGAAGTATTCGGAGGCGCGTGATGACTGAGATGCTTTTCCCGCGCGGCGTCGAGGCGATCGACTGGCACGCGCGCTTCATGACGCTCGCCGGCGCGATTGAGCGCCTGCGCCGACCCGGCGAGACCGTGCTTAGTTCGTTTGCGGGCGAGCAGTCGGATTTCATCCGCTTCAACGCGGGCAAGGTGCGGCAAAGCGGTCAGGTGGAGCAGGGGCGATTGACACTGCGGCTCGTGAACGGTGCGCGTCAGGCGTATTTCACGCTCGACCTGAGCGGCGACACCCACGCCGACGTGCGTGATGTGGACAAAGCGCTCGCGGCGCTGCGCGAAAGCCTGCTGGACGCGCCCGACGATCCCCATGTGCTGTTCGATCGCACGGCGTGGTCGCGCAGCACGCACCGCAGCGGCAGGCTGCCGGAGCCGCAAGCGCTCGTCGAACTCGTCGCGCAGTGTGCGCAGGGTCTCGATTTCGTGGGCTTCTACGCGGGCGGCACGGTCTTGCGCGGCTTCGCCTCGACCTCGGGTAGCCGCGGCTGGTACGAAGTGGAGAATTTCAATTTCAGCTGGTCCCTCTATCAGCCCAACGGGCGCGCGATCAAGACGACCTACGCGGGCGACGCGTGGGACGACGTCGTGTTTGCGGGCAAGGTGAGCGAGGCGGCTGCGCGCTTGCCCGTGTTGCTGCGTACGCCGCGCGTGCTCACGCCGGGCGGCTATCGCGCCTGGCTCGCACCGGCGGCGCTTTCGGAGCTGGTCGAATCGATGGCCTCGAATGGCTTTTCGGCGCGTGCCCAGGCGAACTCGATGAGTCCACTCTACAAGCTCCACACCGGCGCGTCCGCGTTCGACACGCGCGTGGCGTTGGCGGAATCGCTTGAACTTGGCATCGCACCCGGTTTCAACGACGACGGCTATCTACGCGAGAGCGTGCCACTGATAGACGCGGGTCGCAGCGTTGGCCAGCTAACGAGCGCGCGTTCTGCGCGCGAGTGCGGGCTCGAACCGAACGGCGCACTGCCGGAGGAACTGCCCACCTCGCTTGCGATGGCCGGCGGCGACCTCGTCGAGGACGACGTGCTCGCACGCCTCGGTACCGGACTTTATGTCGGCAACCTGTGGTACGTGAACTTCTCGGACCGCATGAATTGTCGACTGACCGGCATGACGCGCTTCGCGACCTTCTGGGTGGAGGACGGCGAGATCGTTGCGCCCGTCGACGCGATGCGCTTCGACGACAGCCTCTATGGCCTCTTTGGCGAACGTCTCGAAGCGCTGGGCGCACGTACGGAACTGTTGCTCTCGGACTCTACGTGGGGACAACGCGCGGCCGGCGGCATGCAACTGCCAGGCGCGCTGGTGAAGTCGTTCGAGCTTGTGTTGTAGCGCGGCGCGCAGGCCAGGTGGTCACGCATTGCGGAAGTGCAGCACGACATAAAACAACAAGGAGGCACAGATGTCGACCGACTCAACTTCGGACCAGGGCGAGCCGCTCACGCTGCGCGCGATTGGCGTGCGCGACGCCAAACAGTTGCACGCGTTGATCTACGCGCCGTCGATGTCGCACGGCGATCCACAAACACCCTTTCACTCGGTGGAATCCACGCGCGAGTGGATCGAGAAGCGTCCGCCGCAGCACATCGAAATCGGCGCCTGGGTGGGCGAGCAGTTGATCGGCCACGCCCAGATCGAGGTCGGCAGGACTCGTCGGGCTCACGTCGGCGCGATCGGCGTCGGCGTACACGGCGACCGGCGGCGTCGCGGCGTGGCCACACGCCTCGTGGGCGAAGTGATCGATCTGGCCGACAACTGGCTCGGCCTACGTCGGCTCGAACTCAAGGTGTTCGTCGACAACGATGCCGCCATCGCGCTGTATCGCAAGTCCGGCTTCGAGATCGAAGGGCGGCTGCGTGGCTATATGCTGCGCCAGGGCGTCCTTGTCGATGCGTATCTGATGGGGCGCCTGAGCGCGCCACTGCCTCACACTACGGAGTGACGCTCGATGAATCACCATGGTGAAGCCGTGGCGGCCCACGTCGCGTTCGCGAAGACGGTGCGTCTACGCGCTGCCGAACTCGATGATTGCGAGGCGATCGCCGCGCTCATGAACCTGCCTGGTGTGCGGCCCGGCATTCTTTCGCACGGTTATCGCACCGCCGCATCGCTGCACGGCTGGCTCGAGAATCTCGCAGCGAATTCGATGTTAGTCCTCGCCGAATGTGAAGGACGTTTGATCGGACAGGCTGGACTCATTGTGCACACGGGGCGGCGCGCGCACAGCGCTTCGCTTGGCATCGCGGTGCACGACGCGTATCACGGCTGCGGCGTGGGCTCGCTGCTACTCGGTGCGCTACTCGAAGCCGCCGACAATGCGCTCGGCCTGCGCCGCATCGAGCTCAGCGTATTCGCGGACAATGCCCCGGCGATCGCGCTGTACCAGAAGTTCGGCTTCGTGATGGAAGCGCGCGCACGGGCCGATGCTGTACGCGACGGTGCGCTGCACGACGTCTTCCATATGGCGCGCCTCGCCAGCGCGCCCGAATTCGGTCCGGCGCAAGTGCCCACGGATTCCCCGGCAGCGCTCTGACCCAGGACCCCACACGTGCCCTTCTTCTTCATCGACAGACCGGTTTTCGCGTGGGTGATCGCGTTCGCCGTGATGGTGGCCGGTGCGCTTGCCATCACGCAGTTGCCAGTCTCGCAGTATCCGCGCCTTGCGCCGCCGCGCGTCGTCATCTCCGCGACTTACCCCGGCGCGACAGCCGAGCAGATCGACAGCGACGTCGCGAGCCTGATCGAGCAGAGCCTCGACGGCGCAGACGGGCTTTCGCACTACGAGACGACGAGCGACGCGCTCGGCGAGCTCGAGATCGATGTCATGTTCACGCCCGGCACGAATCCCGACCTGGCCATGGTCGACGTGCAGAACCGCCTGAAGCAAGTCGAACCGCGTTTGCCGCAGCAGGTCGTGCAGCAGGGCATCAGTGTCTTCAACGCGGCGAACACGTTCCTCATGCTCGTCACGCTGGTGTCGACCGACGGCACACGCGATTCCACGACATTGAGCGACTATCTGAACCGTTATCTGCTGCGCGAACTGAAACGCACGCCAGGCGTCGGCTCGGCTGAACTGTGGGACGCTGACGAGGCGATGCGTATCTGGCTCGATCCGGTAAAGCTGCGCGAATACAGCCTGTCGCCCGCCGACGTCAGCGCCGCGATCCGTGCGCAGAGTTCGAGCGTCACGGCGGGCGCGATCGGCAATGCGCCAGCCACGGCCGGGCAGGCGCTGACCGCGTCCGTCAACGTGCATGGGCAGTTGCGCACACCGTCCGAGTTTGCCGCGGTCGTGCTGAAGGCGCAGCCGGGCGGGGGCGTGGTGCGGCTCGGCGACGTGGCCCGCGTCGAGGTTGGGCGCGACAGCTATACCTTCTGGTCACGATTGAATGGCCACTCGGCCGCGACCGTCGGCATCCAGCTCGGGCCGCTCGGCAACGCGCTCGCCACATCCAACGCGATCCGCGCGCGCATCGACGCATTGTCGAAGACCTTGCCTGCGGGCATCGAGGTGCGGATTCCCTACGACGGCGCGCACTTCGTCAAGATTGCCATCAAGGAGGTCGTCCTGACGCTCTGCGAGGCGATCGTCCTCGTCTTCTGCGTGATGTGGCTGTTCCTGCGCGAACTGCGCTACGCGCTCGTGCCGACCGTCGTGATTCCCGTCACGCTGTTGGGCTCGTTCCTCGCCATGCCCGCGTTCGGCCTCTCGATCAACGTCTTCACGTTATTCGGGCTCGTGCTTGCGATCGGCATTCTCGTCGATGACGCGATCGTCGTCGTGGAAAACGTCGAACGGATCATGCACGAGGAGGGACTGGCGCCGCGCGAAGCGACGCGCAAGGCGATGCGGCAGATCGGCGGCGCAATTGGCGGCGTGACGGCCGTGCTCATTGCCGTCTTCCTGCCGATGGCGTTTTTCAGCGGCGGTGTGGGCGGAATCTACCGGCAGTTCTCGATCGCGATGATCTCGGCGATTCTGGTCTCGGCGTTCATGGCGCTTTCGCTCGCACCTGCACTCTGCGCGAATCTCCTCAAGCCGCCGCGGGACCATAACGCTTTGCGCGGCGGTGTCGCCGCGCGCTGGCTTGCGAAGTTCTCCTCGGGCTTCGATGGGGCGACGCGTCGTTACGGCGTCTGGGTGGCGCGATGGCTCGGGCGCTCGAAGCTGGCCTTCGCCGTGCATCTCGCGCTGATCAGTGCGGCGGCGGTGCTCTACGCGACGATGCCTGGGAGCTTCTTGCCGACGGAAGACCAGGGGCAGCTTCAGGTGATGGTGCAGCTGCCGTCCGGTGCTTCGCAGGAGCGGACCTTCGCGGTGCTGCGCCAGGTTGAATCGATCCTGCACAAGGAGCCCGCCGTCGAAAACGTGACCTCGGTGATCGGGTGGAGTTTCGCGGGCAGCGGGCAGAACGTCGGCATGGCCTTCGTGTCGCTGAAAGACTGGGAGCGACGCGATGTCGATGCAGTGTCCTTGCGCGAAAGACTGAACCGCGAATTCGCCAGAATCCTCGACGGCGAAGTGTTTGCGCAGTTGCCGCCATCGGTGCCCGGGCTCGGCCACGCCGACGGTTTTACGTTCCACCTCGAAGATCGCGGCGGCGTGGGCAAGGAGGTGCTCGACGCGGCGCGCGAGCGCCTGATCGAACTCGCGAAGCAAAGCCGCATGCTGGCCGACGTGCACTCGGAGACGCTGCCTGACGCGCCGCGCGTAACCGTCGAGGTCGACCGCATGAAGGCCTATGCGATGGACGTGTCGTTCGATGCCATCGCCGACGTACTCGGCGCGACGTTTGGCACGTCGTACATCGCCGATTACCCAGCGGGGGGACGCATGCTGCGCGTGCTCGTCGGCGGCGATGCTGCGACCCGGATGACGGACACCGATCTGCTCGCGCTCACGGTGCGCAACCAGGCGGGCAAGATGGTGCCGTTCTCGGCTTTCGCGTCGCTGCGCTGGGCGCGCGGGCCGAGCGTCCTGACGCGTTATAACGGCTACCCGGCGCTCGACGTGACGGGCCGCGCCGCGAACGGTTACAGCTCCGGTGCCGCGATGGCCGAGATGGAGCGGCTCGCGGCCCAGTTGCCCGAAGGTATCGGGTTCGAGTGGGCCGACGTGTCACTCGCCGAGACGCAGGCGGCGCAACAAACGCCGCAGTTGCTGGCGTTGTCGCTGCTCGCCGTGTTCATGGCGCTCGCGGCGCTTTACGAAAGCTGGACGATTCCGTTGTCGGTGCTGGTTGTCGTGCCGCTCGGCATCATCGGCGCCGTTGCGGCGATGTTCTTGCGCGGTTTGCCGAACGATATTTACTTCAAGATCGGCGTGGTGACCGTCATCGGCCTCGCGGGCAAGAATGCGATTCTGATTGTGCAGTTCGCGCGCGATCTGCATGCGCGCGGAGCGGGTCTCGCCGATGCGATCGTCGAGGCTTGCACGATGCGCTTTCGACCGATCGTCATGACGTCGGCGGCATTTCTAGTCGGTGTCGTGCCGCTTGTGTTTTCGACGGGCGGTGGCGCTGAAAGCCGCCACTCGATTGGCACGGGTGTGTTCGGTGGCATGATCGTCGCAACAATACTTGGGTTGATTTTTACGCCGGTGTCGTTTTATGTCTGCACGCGGGGCATGCGCAGGCGGCGTCGTGCAGAGGGCACGTCGGCGTGGAAGCGGCGCACGCTGGAGGCCGCGCTCGATCGCGCCGTCACGGCGGAGGTGAAGCAGGGCGATTAGGGCAGTTATGCGAAATCGAGTGCAGTGGGCGACCAGACCCTTGTGCCTTTCACCGAGTGACACAGGGTGGCATTCGTTCCGAATACCGCCGTCGGCTGAAGATCGCGTTGGGATTCCCTGGCACGTCGCACACGAGCTTGCCGCCACGGAACAGGTCGCGACGGATTCGCGCGTCGCTTGCGTTAAAGGAATTCATACCCGGACAACGCAAAGGACCGACATGCTCACCACTCTCTCACACGCGTGCTGACTTCCGTCGCCGTCGGGCTGTTGTTGCAGGTAGCGGCGGGATGCGCGGAGCAGGCGGCGTCGACCGAAGCCGCCGCCTCGGCTTCCGCGCCGCCGAAGATCGGATGCGGCTTTGGCGGCAAAGGGGCGGTGATTGGTGTTTGGGGTGCCAGGCGGGTTTTGCGACCGAACGCATGACCAAAGACCTGGGCGCTCCCCGCGTGGACTGAGGATTATCGTCACTGGTTTGCCGAGCTCAAGCAGTCCGTCGAGCGCGCGCAGCAGCGCGCCCTGGCCAGCGCAAATCGCGAGTTGGTCACCTATATTGGCAGACCGGCCGCGACATTCTCGAGCGGCTGGAGCAGCAAGGCTCGGGGTCGGGTTGTAGACCGGCTCGCGCGGGACTTTAAAGAAGCCTTTCCCGACATGCGCGGATTCTCCTCGCGCAACCTGAAATACATGACATCGCTGTGCTCACCGGCGCGACTGTGATCTCCGAAGAGACGGGCAAGCAACTTCAGAACGCAACACTCGAGGACCTGGGGCGCGCCAAGCGCGTGGAAGTTCGCAAGGGCGACACGATCATCATCGACGGCGCAGGCGACGAAAAGCGCATCGAGGCACGCGTGAAGTCGATACGTGCGCAGATCGAGGAAGCGACTAGTGACCACGATCGGGAGAAACTGCAGGAGCGCGTTGCAAAGCTCGCAGGCGCTTCGGCTACAACGCGGCCACTGGCGAGTTCGGCGATCTCGTCGAGGCGGGCGTGGTCGACCCCCACGAAGGTTGCGCGCACGGCGCTGCAGAACGCCGCGTCGATTGCCGGACTGATCCTGACGACGGATGCAACGGTGGCTGAAGCGCCGAAGGACGAAAAGCCGGTGCAGGCTAGCGCGCCGGAACTGGAGTATTAACCTCCTTCGGCTCCGCTCCGCACCGGTCAGCGAGGCTGCCCGGTGCATTTTCTTCATGGCATGTGGGTCGTACTGGATTCGAACCAGTGACCAACGGATTAAAAGTCCGCTGCTCTACCAGCTGAGCTAACGACCCAATCCTCTCATTTTCGCCGTTATAGCGCTTCGGACGCTCGCCCTAACCGATATCGATCGTGCGACTCGTGGACGGTGCCGGCTCCGTTTTCGGCACGGTCAACGTGAGCACGCCATTGTCGAATTTCGCAAGCGCGCGACCGGGATCGGCGTATTCCGGCATCGGGATCGTGCGTACGAAGCGTCCATGAGCACGCTCCAGACGATAGCAGCCGTTTTCCTCACTGTGCACGTCCTGCTTTTTCTCACCGCGCAGCACGATCGCGCCGTCCTCGACGCTTGCCCTCACGTCTTCGCGCTCCATCCCGGGCAGTTCTGCGGTGACGCGCAGCACCGGTCCCTCGTCGACAACGTCGATGTGCGGCTGGAAGCGCGATGAACTGAAGTCGCCGAACCATCGTTCGAGCGCGCCGCGGCCAGCAAACGGGTCGTGAAAGAACTCTTCCACTGCGCGCCACGGCTCGCGGGAGAACAGTCGCGGAATGTCGGGCCATGCGCTACGCCACTGTTCGCCGGCGGGCGTGCTCTCCGGGTTGTCCGCATCGGTTTTTCGCACAGTCCCGCGAAGGAACTTGAAGGGGTTCCACTTCTTCGGATCGCTGTTCATCGTTTCCTCCTCTGTGATCTGTCAGAACGAACAGGATTGCGTTCTTGCGTCACGGCGCGATCAGGACCCGGGCCTGCGCTGTCGGAGGGTGGCAGCCAGGCCGCCGCCACCTCGCGTGCTTCCTGGCGTTGCCGCCGACGCGCCGACTTCAGCCCGTACGCACTTCGATCCGCCGCGGACGCGCTTCGTCGCGGCGCGGGATCGTGAGCTTCAGTACGCCGTCCTTCAGGCTCGCCTCGATCTTGGACGTATCGAAGTCCGGGGAGAGCGTGAAGGTTCGCGCAAAGCGTGGCTCACGGATCTCGGCATGCTGCAGCCGCAGATTTGCCGGTGTCGGCACGACCGCCTCGGCCTCGATGGCGAGATTGCCGTCATGAACCCGCACATCGAGCTTCTCTTTGGTGACTCCCGGCAGGTCCGCCCACAACGTGACGCCCTGGGTGTCCTCGTAGATATCGACAGCGGGAGTGATCGTCATCCGCCGCGCGGACGAACCGCTTTCGCTGCGCGTCACCGCGGACGGTTCGCGCTTGCTCAGTTCAGTGGTATCGCTCATTTTCGCCTCCTGGAATTACTGGACGGTGATCGCGCGAGGCTTCGACGATTCGCGCTTGCCGATAGCGATCGACAGGCAGCCATTCTCGTAGCGCGCCTCAACCTTGTCGGGGTCTGCGTTCTCCGGCAGCTCGATGACCCGCCGGAACGGGCCAGTGAAGCGTTCCTGCGCATAGACCCGGCCATCCTCGCCGGTATCCGGTCGCGCTGGCTTGCGCTCACCGCTGATGGTCAGCAGCCCTTTATCGATCGATACGTCGAGTTCGGCCGCATTGACGCCGGGTGCAAACGCGACGATGTGAATCGAGTCGTCGGTGGCGCCAATGTTGACGGGCGGGAGCGAGCCGAGGCGGCTTGCTCGAAGACTGGAGGGGAAAGTGCCGAAGAAGTTTGCCATCTGCCGCTGCAGCCGGTCGAACTCGCTGAAGAGGTCAGTGCCAGAGTAAAGATCGCTCATGATGTAGTTCTCCTCAAGTGACGCATGGAGGTGAACCAGCCTACGCGCTCCGGTTCGCCTGCCAGCGTCTGGCAAATAATTCGAAACACGCAGCGTGCGATCCAGTGAGCACCGCACGTCTGCCTGAGCGAAACTTAAGATAGGCTCTGCGGCAGATTTTTCAAGGGAAGAGTGCAGGGGCAAGCTTGAAATTTTTGAGGCCGGTCCTATTATCGCGGACGAGGCCGTTTGACCACAGGAGGAGGTCATGGAATTCGATACAGACTGGTTGACGCTGGGCCCGCACCGCGTGCGGCTGCGCTCGACGAAGGGCTTCCCGACGGAAGCCATGCGCAAGGCGGTGGATGTCGTACGCATTGCGGTCGACAGCAACATGAGCGCCCGCGCGCGCCTCGTAGAAGTTGTCTGCCGCCAGGAGAAGATTTACGAAGTCACGATTGGCACAACAGTGGCAAAGGACAAGGCATGTGCGCCACAACTCGAAACTTTTATCGCTGGCGTGCTTGGGCTCCCATCGGACCACATCAACCTGATCGTCACGACGGTGGAACAGTCCGAAGTGGATTTGCACTTTGGCGTGTATGAGAGGATGCTCGCCGAAAAGCTCGGTACGGCGCCGCCAATCCAGTGACACGGCAGGCTCGCAAGCGGAACAACGGTCTGCTGGCACAGCCCCGATAGGCTCCCCCTAACTACGGGGTGTGCCAGTGTCTGGTCACGCGGATTCAGACGCCTAAAAGTCTGACGATTTCCCGTGTGGCGCGCGTTGCGATCTGTCTTTACGCGTCTGTGCGGCTGACGCCTTACCTCGGTAGTACCAAGGCATCGGCAGCATTGAAGAACTTGAATTTTTTAGTGAGTTAAACTAATTTATATCCAGCTCAGGCAGTGTGCTGAATCATCCACTAATTGCACACTGCGTGTTTCGATTTGTTTGCCCCGCAGCATGGCAGGCGAACTGGAGCGCGCAAGCCCGTTCTCTTCCTTGCTGCCTATAAGGAGAAGACAATGAGCGACCTTCACCCACGCCCGTACTCCAATCTGTTCGAGCATCTGAACCGCACGACTGCCTCCGTTCTCGACGTTCTGCGATCGCTTCGGGAACGCGCTGGTCGCTTGCTCGATGCACAGGTCACCGCGATGCGAACCACGATCCGACGGTGGATCTCGCACATACGCAGGCGCTAGCGCAAAGTGATTGACAAAGCATCCGGCGCCGATGCCTTTCACCACAGCGGCGAATGGGACAGGGGCGCCACGCTCGCTTAGCCGTTGGCGCCGCCGGCGTGCGAGACACTTTGCCAGGCGATGACACAGTGATCCGATGAAGACGATAAAAATCGAGCAGTGCGCCTCCGGATTTCCCGCAGGCCGCCGCATCAGGGAAGTGGAAGAGGAGCAGTGACGTGCAGGCGAGCGTCACTGGACGTCAAGAGGTTTGCGCCATGAAAAGACGATTGTGTGTCCTTGTCCCCGCAGCCATGATCTCTGGTTTATGGTCAGGGAACGTCGTGTCGGCCAGCCCTCCGCTGCCGACCTTGCCTGTGCAGCATGACATCTGGATCACCGGGACAGTGCAGGGCGGGGGCGGGAAATACGATCTCGGGGACTATCCGACGATAGTGCTGGATCGACCTTCCACTTCGCCCTGCAACAACAAGGTGCTGTCCGATATCCGTGTTGGCGAGGAAAGCGAGACAGCCCCCTCACTGCTGCTGCCGTACCTGAACCAGCGGGTTGCCGTCAGGGGGCGCGTAAGCTGCCCTGACTCCGGCATTCAATTTACGCCACAGCCGGATGTCGTGTTTCCCGTCTGGTAGGGCAAGGGGAAGCACACGACCATCACCTTTCGGCAGTGCCTGACGAGAGTTACACATCCGTGATCGGCGTCCCGACCATCGCGCGCGAGGGCAGGCAAGCCGGCCGTGCGGCTGCCGTTGCCACGCTACGCGCTGGGCCGCAGTGCATCGCGACCAGCGCTAACGGCTTGCCGTGCCGGGCCACGCCGCGCCGCTGGTGTGGAGTTGCACATTGTCGGGGCACGCCGACCGCCGCCGCTACCGTATCAGCGTGAAGCGGCACGGCGTGGCATCTCGTTATGCGTGATCTCTACCAGCGGCTGCGCGCACTGAACGTCGCCGATGAGCGTATCCGCCTTCGAAGCATTCGGATCGCAACCGTCACTCGAACACGCATCAATGGCGTCGCGCGCCCCTTAGCTCACCAGCGGTGGCCGGGAGCGCCACGGTGACGTTCCGCCGGTCGGCCCGCATGATCGACTGGTCGGAGGAACAGGGCAGCGTTCTGGAACTGGCCGAGGCGAATGGAATAGCTGCACCTTCGTCGTGCCGCGCGGGTACCTGCGTCAGAAGGGTATTGCGGGCTGGCATCTTGCGCATCGCTGCTTAAGGCCTGGCCGTATCTGCCGGGCGGCGTGAAAACTCTTCTGCTCTCACCAATTCCTGCTTTTCTTTGTTCTCAGCACCGGTATCGGGAGGCGCGCAGCGGGCAGGCAATCAGCCGCTTCCTTCGACGCGTTGCGAGTGAACACCCGCCATGACGATGGTGAAGACGTCGCGTTGAAGCGGCGTTCCTGGAGACTGTTGAGCGTGCTCAGTTCGCGGATACGCACGGCGACGAAACCTCGCCGCGACTGACATTTACGACAGCGCGTCCGCTCCGTCTACCGCGACCGATTTGCGCCGGTAGCCCGTGGTCGCGAGCAACAGGCTGCGCGTGTATTCGTGCTCGACCTGCTGCGCGCGAATGGATGCGATATCGCGTTGCTCGACAATCTCACCATGGCGCATGATCGCTACGCACGAGCAGAGAAAGCCCACCACCGCCAGATTGTGGCTCACCAGCATCATCGTCAAATTGCGTTCGCGATGAAGCCGTCTCAGCAGGTTGAGGATTTCGGCCTGCACGGATACATCGAGTGCGGACGTCGGCTCATCGAGCAGCAGCACGCGCGGTTCGACGATCAGCGCCCGAGCAATTGCAACGCGCTGCCGCTGCCCTCCGGACAGCTGATGCGGATAGCGGAAACGATAAGACGGACCCAGGCCGACTTCGCGCAGCGCATCGACAATGCGTTCTTCCTGCCCGCCGATGCCGTTGATGGTCAGCGGCTCGCGCAAGCTCTGATCGATTGTGAAGCGCGGATGCAGCGAGCCGTACGGGTCCTGAAACACCATCTGCACGTCGCGTCGGAAGGAGCGGTCGAGTTTTTCTCCGAGCACGTGCGAACCGATTTTCATACGGCCGCCGGCGACGGGCGCGAGACCGGTCAACGCGCGCAGGATCGTCGACTTGCCGGAACCCGATTCGCCGACCAGTCCGAACACCTCACCTTCTCCGACATGAAAGCTCGCCGCGCGCACCGCGTCGAAGTGACCGGTCCTGGTTTTGAAGCGCACCGTCAAAGCGTCGACATCGATCATGCTGATTCTCCGGCCGGTTGCGTAAGCCATGCCGCGTCCCGCTTCAGCACGGGCAGTTGCTCGGGCGGATCGATAAGCGGTGGATTCGCCGCGAGCAGGGCGCGCGTATAGGGATGCTCGGCGTGGACGAGATCGCGTGCCGCGCACGTTTCCACGACGCGTCCCGCGAACATCACGACGACGCGGTCGCAGAACGACATGACGAGGGGCAGGTCGTGGCTGATAAAAATGAGGCCGGTGTCATGCTTTGCGATCATCTCGTCGAGAATCCCGAGCACCTGCATCGAGACGAGCACGTCGAGCGCGCTGGTGGGTTCATCGGCGATCAGCAGACGCGGCCCGGACGACACCATCATGGCGATCATCACGCGCTGCCCCATGCCACCCGACAACTCGTGCGGGTAGGAGTCGGCGACACGCTCCGGATTGCGGATATGCACCGCTGCCAGCGCCTCGATGATTTTCTCGCGTATCTCGCGGCGGCCGAACTTCGGTCCGTGCAGTTCGAACGCTTCGCGCATTTGCTGCGCGACGGTCATCACCGGGTTCAGCGAGTATTTCGGATCTTGCAGGATCATGCCCATCTGCTGGCCGCACAGTTGCCGGCGCTTGCGCACCGGCATGGCAAGCAGATCCTGACCGTCGAACTTCATCGCCTTCGCACGACATTGCGCCTCAGGCGGCAGCAGGCCGAGCAGCGCACGCCCGGTCAGCGACTTGCCGGAACCGGATTCGCCGACGATGCCAAGCCGCTCGCCGCGCCGCAGCGTCAGCGAAAGGCCACGCACCGCTTCAGTCAATTCGCCGCCATGACCGCGAAAGCCGATTTGCAGGTCGTCGATTTCACACAAAGGATGGGTCATATCGACTGGCATGTCAGCCTCCCTGGCGTGGATCGAAGACGTCCCGCAGACCGTCGCCGAGCAGGTTGAAGGCGAGACTCACCAGCAGAATGGCGAAGCCGGGAATAGTGGCCACCCACCATGAATCGAGCAGCACATTGCGGCCGGATGCGACCATGAATCCCCACTCCGGGCTCGGCGGTTGCGCGCCGAGGCCGAGGAACCCGAGGCCCGCGACAGTGAGAATGATGCCTGCCATATCGAGGGTCGCACGCACGATCACCGACGACGAGCAGAGCGGGACGATATAAATCAGGAGGATGCGCTTGCGCGAGGCGCCCTGCAAGCGCGCGACGTGAATGAAATCGGCTTGCACGAGCCGCAGCGTTTCCGCCCGCGCGAGGCGGGCATAGGCCGGCCACGCGGTAATCGAAATGGCGATCACCGCGTTGATCACACCGGGCCCCAGTGCTGCCGCGAAAGCGAGCGCGAGCACGATCTTCGGAAAGGCGAGCGCTACGTCGGTGATCCGCATCAGCACGTTGTCCACCCAGCCGCCGAAGAAGCCGGCAGTGGTGCCGATCAAAAGCCCCACCGGAACCACGATCACCACGACGAGGATCGCAATCGAGAGCGTAAGGCGTGAGCCGTAGATCAGGCGCGAGAGGATGTCCCGGCCAAGCTGATCGGTGCCGAACCAGTGCGATGGCGAACCCGGCGGCAGCAGGCGGTCGGAGAGGACTTGCTGCAACGGATCGTGCGGTGCGATCAGCGGCCCAATCGCCGCGATGATGATCAGCAAGGCCAGAATCAAGAGGCCGAAGACCGACAGCGGATTACCCGCGAAGCGTCGCCAGCGCCGGTAAGCGAGGCCAAGCGCGGCCTGCTTGCGTGACGCGGGCGTCTCGCTCAGCAGCCAGTCTTTCCATCTTCGGGACGCGGCATTCATCGGCCAGTCCTGCGTTTGCATGGATTCATCGGTAGGGGGACGCACTAAAGAGACCTCCGCAATGTCAGCGGGCGCGTGGATCGAACACGCGATAGAGCGCGTCGGTCAACAGGTTGAGCGCGATAAACGTGACGCCGATCACTAGCGTGCTGCCGAGCACGGCGTTCATATCGGCGTTCAGGAGGGCGCCCGTCAGATACGAACCGATACCGGGCCACGCGAAGACGATTTCGGTCAGCACTGAGCCTTCGAGCAGATAGCTGTACGTGAGCGCGATCACGGTCAGAAGCGGCACGGCGATATTGCCGAACGCGTGGCGCCAGATCACCAGGCGCTCGGGCAAGCCTTTCGCGCGCGCCGTGGTGATGTACTCCTGGCTGAGTTGATCGAGCATGAACGAACGCGTCATGCGGCTCAGATAGGCGACCGAGTAGTAGCCGAGAATGGCCGCGGGCAGAGCGATATGCGAGAACGCATTGAAGAACACATCCCATTCGCCGGCGATGAGCGAGTCGATCAGCAGGCTGCCTGTGCGCGTATCGACCATGCCGTCGAATACCGGATCGACGCGTCCCGGCCCCGCCACCCAATGCAGCTTCGCGTAGAACAGCAGCAGGCCCATCAGCCCGAGCCAGAACACCGGGACCGAACTGCCGACGAGGCCGACGAAGCGCGCGACGTGATCGATCCAGCGGTTGTGGCGCACGGCGGCGATCACGCCCAGCGGCACGCCGATCAGCACGCCGATGACGGTCGACAGGGTCGCGAGTTCGAGCGTTGCGGGAAACACCCGCTGGATGTCCTCGATCACGGGATGCGCGGTCAGCAGCGACATACCGAAATTGCCATGCAGCACATCGCGCACGTAGATCAGGAACTGCACTGCGAGCGGCGCGTCGAGCCCGAGTTGAAGACGCGCCGCCGCGTAGGATGCGGCTGACGCGCGATCGCCGAGAATCGCCAGCACCGGATCGATCGGTATTTTGCGGCCGATCACGAACGTGACCGCCAGCAACCCGGCGAAGGTGATGACGAGCGTGACGATCCAGCGCACGAGGCGCAAGGTCCAGCGCACGCTGGCGCTTTCAACCGAAAGCGCGCGCATGCGCTCGAAAGTCGAGAGGCGAGTGGACATGGCAAGTTCCTCGGTCGAAGGCGAAACCCGGACAGTCTCGCCTCAACCGCAAACGTTACTGCTTCTTCAGATCACGATACGACACGAGGTCGTTGATCGGACCCACCTCGAGACCCGTCACGCCCGGTCTCGCGGCCACCTGCGAGACCTGCTGGAACATGATCACGAAGGGGGAGTTCGCGAGCACCTGCTTCTGCATGGTCTGGTACAGCTCGGCGCGCTTCGCTGACGACGATTCGGCGAGCGCCGCGTTGGTTTCCTTCGTCAGGCCGGGGATGTCCCATGAATTGCGCCACGCGAGCATCTTATAGGCCGCCTTGTCGGAATTGTCGGGATTCCAGGTGAATCCCTGGGCGTTGCTGTGCGGGTCGATGTAATCGGCGGACCATTCGCCGATATAAATGTCATGCGAGCGCGAGCGGTACTTGGCGAGCGTCTGCTTGTTGTCGCCGGGGATGATCTGTACCTTGATGCCGCCTTGGGCAAGGTTGGACTGCACTGCCTCGGCGATTTCGCTGTAGGGGTAGCCGTTACGCACGTCCATCGTCACGGAAAAGCCGTTTGGAAGCCCGGCCTTTGCCAGCAGTTCCTTGGCCTTGGCGACGTTCTGCTGGTAGGGGTCGGTATTCAGCGCGCCGAGGAAACCTTCAGGGAGGAAGGTTTCGTGCACCTTGTAGGTGGTTTTGGCGACGTTGCTCTGAATCCCGTTGTAGTCGATCAGCCACTTCATCGCTTGCTGGACTTCCGGTTTGGCCAGATTCGGATTCTTGACGTTCAGGCCGAGGTACAGAAGCGTCGCTTGCGGCACCGCGCTCACATGCGCGTTGCCGGACTTCGTCAGCGCGACGAGATCATCAGGACTCAGGTTGCGCGCCACATCGACGTCACCGTTCTCGAGCAGCAGGCGCTGGCTCGATGCTTCCGGCACGTGACGCAACACGATCCGCTTCATCGCGAGCGGTACGCGATAACCGTCGAAGCGCTGCAGGACGATGCTGTCGTTGGCAGTCCATTTGACGAGCTTGTAGGCGCCGGAGCCGGCCTCGTTCGTGCGCAGCCATTCGTTGCCGAAGTCATTGCCTTTCTGGTGCGTGAGCAGCAACTGCTTGTCCACCACCGAGGCAGGCCACGAACCGAGTACGTTCAGCACAAACGTCGGCGCGTACTTCTGGTCGGTCGTCACACTGACGGTTGTGTCGTCGACCTTCTTCACGTTGGCCAGCACGTTGTCTTTGGTCAAACCGATGCCTTGCAGCACGGCCGCCGCGCCTTTATCGAGGAGGACGGTGCGCTGGATCGACCACGCGACGTCGTCGGCGCTCAACGCGTTGCCCGAGTGGAACTTGAGACCTGGACGGATCTTGAACGTGAAGGTCAGGCCGTCGGGGCTCACGGTCCAGGATTGTGCGACATCGCCGTTGAATTTCGACGGGTCTTTCAGGTCGACCCTCACCAGCCGGTCATACGTATTCGCTACATATTCTTCCGGCACCAGTTCGTAGATTTCGCCCGGATCGAGCGTGGTGAATTCGTCGAGGAGCGTGGCCATGACGAACATGTCTTTCGGCGTCGCCGCCGCAGCGGGAACGGCGGCTGTGAACGACAAGGTCATGGCGGAGGAGATCACCGCCGCCGTCAGTGCATTGCGCAATACCAGTTTCATTGCCGCTCCATAAGGAATGGGTAGAGTCTGTCAGGGAACAACGGATGGAGAAATCGAACGCCATTACATAAGACGCAACGGACCGCTTTCGCTGTTATCGATCAACGGCAGCGCGCGGGAGCCAGGCAACTCGTAATGCCACCATTCGCTCTTGATGTGGATGAAGCCGGCGGCGTGCATGATGCCGAGCAGTAACAGGCGGTTACGCTGCACATGCGCGGGCAGGCCAGTATGGAAGTGTTCGGACTCGATCGTCATGGCGTCGAAGCCCGTGCCCATGTCGAGTTCGTTGCCGTCGGCGTCGAGCAGCGTCAGATCGATCGCCGTGCCGCGGCTATGGTTCGAACCACGGCCAAGCTCAGCGATGTAGGTCGGGTCGGGCAGAAAATCCCACAGCACCTGTTGCGCCTGGGGCGGACGGTACGCATCGAAGATCCGCACGGTCAAGCCGGCGTTGCGGGCAATCTCCACTGCCTCGCGCAAAGCGGCTTCTGCGGGTTCGAGCAGCAGGCAGTGAGCTTCCTTGTAGATGGGCTTGCCTGTCAAATTGCGCTCGGTGGCATAGACGAGGTCGATGTCCACGCCATGCGTGGCGGCGGTGATTTCGATGAGTCGCGGTTCTGTCATAGCGGGCGCGTTCAGATTCCGGATGTGAGAGGTTTAGAGATCGAACTGGTTGAATTCGCCTTGCAGTTCGCTGCGACGCGTTCGTCGATCGCGGCCCCCAGTTGAGCACCGATCGCGGTAATCATCAGCAGGTTGAACAGACAGCTGAGCGGCGCCAGCGAGTCCCAGAACTGGCCGACATCGGTTTTGATCTGCAACAAATCGCAATCGAATTCACGAGCCCACGGGCAATAGATGTCGGTGGGCAGTGAAACTGCCCGCCACGATGCGCCGCGGCTTCACAGTAGCGGCGCGCGATCACCGGGGAGGCGCGCGTGTCGGTAATGACGAGGTACGGTGCGGCGAATTCCGAGTTCAGCGAATCGACGGATGAGCCGGACATGCCGTCGGAGTACAAGACGCGCGGACGGATGTATTCGAGGTAGCCGTAGAACGCGTTGCCGGTGCCGCGGGTCGACTGGATGCCGAGGATATATACGGCGTCCGCTTGGGAGATGCGCTCCGCGATGCGGGCGAACATGGGCGATTGCGCCAACTGGTACACATGCTGGATCGTGTCGACGAGTTGCAGCGAGTGGGTCAGGGCGCTAGTTTGGAGGTTTTCCCCGTTTTTGCCGTGGCGCGGGGCGTTGGCCAACTGTTCGCGCATACACCGGTATTCGTCGAGCCGGTCGCTAATCATCCACTGGCGCCGCTGCGCGCCGCGCAGTTCGCGCTTGAGGTCGTCGAGGTTGCGATAGCCGGCGCTGCACAGGAAACACCCCACGGAGATTCCGCCGGTGGCCGTTTGCTGCGCGATCTGATCAGCCGTTGCCAGGCCTAGTCGCTCGAGATGCGCCAGTATGCAACTGGCAATGCGCTGGGACGTTGGAGTGAGGTCGGCAAAGTGGGCCTCGACGGTCTGTGCGAAAGCGGTCGGCATGTCAGCGCGGATGGATTATGGTTAACTACCTGTCATATATTTCGTCAATGACATGCATCTAACAAAGCCAATAAAGTCAGCGCCAGCTTAAAAAATCAATTGGATGCGCTGTTCAATAGCTTCTGGCCGAGACTTCCGCTCACGGTTCCTCCGCGTGCCTGGGTGGATGCCGCTATTCGATGCCCTCATTCCGTGGCTCCAAAGTTTTGTCCCCTAATGATGACCTGGCGGGGTTTGGATGTCGATCAGCGAAGCCATCCCTACTCCGGACATGGATAACCATCGACGCGCAGGCCGCAATTAACGCGGGAAGGGCGCCTAGCAAATCCGGTTGTGCACGTGGACCTTTGTCTTCTCTCGCGCAGAGGCAATCGCCTCGAGCCCGCGGCGGTGGAATTCGCCTCGCGACTAAAGCTGGCAGCAGCGAATCTGGCTAGATAGTTCGGAGCGCCTCAACGCTGCAGGTCATCAAGTGGCTGACAAAGCGAGGAACTTCCTGGCCGAGAATACAGGTCGAATGGCCACTCCATTCCAGTAACGGAGCCGGGCCGGCACCGGCCGTGCTCATGCTCACGACGATGCACAGTTCGAAGGGGCTTGAGTGGGACCAAGTCTGGATCACACACTCCGAAGAGACCATCGTTCCGGTAGCTGAGGCACAGGTCGAGCAGCCGGCGCGAGCTGCCTGAAGGTGGAAATGCCCATCTGCTCGGCGATCGCGACGATTAGCGATCGCAGTCCTGCCCGCCCCGCGAAAGTGACGATGCGACAAGATCGTGGCGCGTCTGCGTCCGCCGGGTGGAGTTTCTTTGTTCCAGCCGCCATGCGACACATACCGCGCCGATCGTCAACGGCGCGCCAATGAGCATCCCCATGCTCGGCTGCTCGTCCAGAAAAAGCCACCCTAGCACGACCGCCACCACAGGATTGACAAACGTGTACGTTGCGACCAACGTCGGTTGAACACGGTCGAGCAGCCACACGTACACCGAAAATGCAACGACAGTACCCGCTATCGTCAAGTAAGCCAACGCGACGAGCGAGGATCCTGAGATTCGATCCGGTCGGAAAAGCTGCGCTTCGCCGGCTCCTGCGCTCAGCGCTGCAAGCACGATGCCGCCTGAGAGCAGTTCAATCCCCGAAAGTCTCAGGCCTTGTTTCGTGCCGCCGAAGTTTTGCACGGCGACGGTTGCGAGCGCCCACGAAAAACTCGAGCCTAACAGCGCGGCGAGCCAAACCGCGTCGATAGCCCCCGA
Source organism: Paraburkholderia sp. BR13439 (assembly GCF_040948805.1). Taxonomy (NCBI): domain Bacteria; kingdom Pseudomonadati; phylum Pseudomonadota; class Betaproteobacteria; order Burkholderiales; family Burkholderiaceae; genus Paraburkholderia; species Paraburkholderia sp. BR13439. Next base: position 36,808 of record NZ_JBFPKN010000026.1, read on the forward strand.
CGAAGAGGGAGCCCAGGCAATGACGCCTACCCCGGCAAAGCCCGCGCCGAGCGCGAGCCATACTGACCGCGAAGGCGCGCGTTGACCCGGTAGCAGGAAGCGCAGCAGGGCGATCCAGAACGGGATCGTGGCGAGCATGACCGCGGCAAGTCCGGACGGCACATGCCGCTGCGCGAGCGCCAATACCCCATGGCAACCTACGAAAAACAGGAGTCCGCAAACAATTGCCAGCAGCAGCGTTCGCGGCGTCAGTGGGTCGCGTTCGCGCAAGGCACCCCAAAGAAGCAGTATGGTCCCGCCGGCCAGACAGCGGATGCACATCAGCATCAGTGGCGGGAACGAGCGCAACGCGATGGCGACGCAAAGATACGTCGACCCCCAGACGACATAGATGATTGAAAACGCGATGAGCAAGCGTACACGCATTGGCGCTTTCCACTAATACATAACCGGTTAACAGGTTAGACTACGGTCGGTATTTTGCAAGGAGTCGGCTATGAGCATGGTCAACACCGCGTCACAGGCGAGCAGCGCATTCGTCGTCACCGAGGACCCTTGCATACCGTTCGTGAATACGGTCGCATGGAGACTAACCGGGGAGCCTCAGGAGCGGCTCGAGTCCGCCCGCTCATTGCTGGTTGTGCTGAGGGAGCAGCGGCTGGTCGACGATGGCCTGCTACGTGCGTACGGCGCCCAATGGAAGAGCGATCCCAGGGCGGCTGACAACGCATACCGGCTTGCGATCGAAGCGCGCGAGGCGATCTATGCCGCCCTCTACGGAGCCGCGAGGGAAAAGAAGACACCGGCGGACCTGTCGTTGCTGTTTCGATTGCTCAGCGTCGACACGCCGGGCGCAACGCTGCTGCACAGAAACGGTAGGTACGTCTGGTCATGGGACGCGAACGCGTTGCGCGCCGCGGCGTTGATAAGGCCATTCGTCGTCTCGGCGTTGGGGCTCCTGACGGGGCCACGCGCGAAACGGATCAAGCAGTGCGAAGACGCGCGCGGCTGCGGATGGCTTTTCGTCGATGAGAGCCGTGCGCAAAACAGGCGCTGGTGTTCGATGGGGGATTGCGGCAATTGCGCGAAAGCAAGGCGTAACTACGCGCGGGGGCGTGATTCCTCCTGAGCGTCTAAAACGATGGCATGCGTCGCAGGTATCTGTGAAGAAATGTGTTGCTCAAAACAATCGGCGGCTAGGGCGAAGCGATTCCGGTGTGACGTGTCGTCTGGCATCGTCTGCCGGTTGATGAAGCGGCCGTCGCTGAGCATGCAGAAGCAGAGTCCGTTGAAGGCGGCTTGGCGAAGGTGACAAGAACGCGGTGAACTGCTCCTTCGAAAAGCAGAGTGGCCGTTGGCTTCCGCGAGAAGAAGGAGGGTGAGCTTCGCGAGGCCGGCGAGTTCGAATTCCGCCTTCGATCCTGTTGCCGGCGCTGGATATCAACGTCGAAGTCTATACACGTTTTTCCATGCGTGTCGTGTCGGCGATCATCAAGTTCGACAAGCGGGTGGAGCGCCGTTCAAGCAGCTTGAGGTTCGATCGATTGGCCGGTCTTAGACAGCAATAGACGCTGCGAGCTGTGCTGCGAAGTGCGCCGAAAGTAACTGCTATCGGCCGGCCGGATTATGGCTTCTGCATCAACCGCGCCCAAGACGCCGTTCACGCTCGGTCGTGGGACACAGTGCGGCCACAAACTGCCGGTCACATGCGCGGCCGGCAGGCCGCTCAGGAGTCGGCTCTGCTTCACAACCGGCCATCTGATTGTCACAAGGCGAGCGCTCGTTCATCGGCCAAAAGGGACATCAATCTGCGCGGCCAACGACGCCCAGCTCCGCCGAGCGGGGGCGACTCCCCTGTTAATCCCTGTCAGCTTGCCGGATTGTGTGCCAGGACGATCCACGCCGCGCCGTCGATCATCACCGACCGCTCGCCGGGGAGGCCCGCGAAGGCGGCGCGAACCGCGGCCGACGCGCGGGCGCGGATGTCGTCGGGCTGATCAGCGAGCGCGCGCGACAGTGGGCCGACCTCGAGCGTCATCTTCACCGCGTCGTCGATCGCAGCGTCCCGCGTCCCGCCCTCGCCGAACGGGACGGAAGCATCGAAGGGTGCGATAGCGATATCGGCGAAACCGGCTGCGGTCAGGATGCGCGACACCCGCCCCCGGTCGCCGAACGAAAATGGGCCGGGCGCTTCGGGATCGGGCGGCGCGCTCGGCGGGAGGATGCCCTTGATCGCGCCCATCGGCAGGCGCACCCAATCGTTCTCGGCCGCGCCGCGCCAGCAGACGAAAGCGACCCGCCCGCCCGGCCGCAGCGCGCGTCGCATATGGGTGAACGCCGCTGTCGGATCGTCGAAGAACATCACGCCGAAACGCGAGAACAGGATGTCGAACGCGCCCTCGGGCAGCTCGGCGCTGCTGGCGTCGGCCACCTGGTAAAGGACCGGCGTATCCTGTGGCGCAAGCGCGCGCGCCCGGCTGATCAGCGGTGCGGATATGTCCACGCCCAGCACTTGCCCTCCCGCGCCGACGCGGGCGGCCAGAGCCAGACTCGACGCGCCCGCGCCGCAGCCGACGTCCAGCACGCGCTCGCCCGCCGCGGGAGCTGCGGCTTCTATCGCGGCCTGGCCGAACACCGCCACCATAGCGTCGAGCCGGGCCTGGTTGGCGACCCAGCGCTCCCCGCTTTGACCATTCCAGTCGGCAACCTGATAGGCATTTTGCTCTGCCATGTCATCTCCTTGTTCCGATTCGCTCTTAACTGAGCTGTCCGATGCCAAAGCGCGCATCGCAGTCAGAGCTCCCGCTTGTTCGAGGAGCCCCACACGCCAGCGCTCCAGGAGTTAAGCGTCCACTATTCTTTTCAACGTGGCCCTTTGCATTGATCGCGGCGTCAGACGATTTGAAAAGGCTGCCATCTTGTTCGACAGGCCCGCGACCACCACAGCCTTTCCTTGCAACAACGCCCGAATACCGCTCGCGGCGACCGGACGAGGCTTCATCGTGAGGAGGCGCAGCATGGCCGAGGTGGATGCGCCGGCTGCCTCATCGAAGCCCGTCGCGGTGTGCCCCGGGCAGAGAGTGGTAACAACCACACCATGCGGGCGGAGTTCGTCGTGCAGTGCCTCGCCAAGGGCGAGTACATCTGACTTGGTCGCCGCATAGGCAGCGTAGCTGGGAACGGCCTGGAAGGCCATGAGGCTAGCGACGAGAAGCATATGTCCAGATCGCCGCTTGGCCATATCGCGGCCGAAGAGATAGGTCAGCTCTGTGAGCGTCGTGATGTTGAGCTGGATCATGTTCGCGGTGCGCTCGATCGGCGTTTCCAATAAGTCGCCGTGCAGGCCGTATCCGGGCGTTGTTCAACAAGATGTCGACGGTCACCGACCTCGCGTCGAGACTGCATTTCAAGCGGCTCGCCGCGCCCGGCGAGGTAAGATCGGTCGCCTCGACCAGCACATCCACCGCGTATTTGCGGCGGAGATCGGAGGCAAGCTTTTCCATCGACTCCTGCCGTCGGGCAGCCAATACGAGATTGACTTTCTGCGCAGCCAGTAGATCTGCGAATTCAAGGCCGAGGCCACTCGATGCCCCGGTGATCAGAGCCCATTTTCCGGCGAAGCTGTTCATTGGTTGTTTCGACATCGTTCTCTTCCTCAACTCTTTGATGAGCGAATGGGGCTCAGCCACATTCTCAATTGGAACACCCGCCTATCCTTTGGGGAGTCTGTGCTCTCACACCAGCATCGACTGCCGGGCGAAGATACCCGCCGTCGCGCCCTGCGATGATGCCTGGGTGACCGAGGGCAAGAAGGCCGTGGCGAGGTCGCCGGCGGCGTAAATGCCGGGCATGCTGGTTTGGCGGCGCTCGTCGACCTTGAGGGCGATGCCGACAGGCGTATCGACCGTGGCGAGGCCCAGTGATTCATGCAGGCTTGCGGACGGCTTATTGCGCGGATGGGCGAACAGGACGTCGACCGCGATATTGCGGCGGGTATCGAGATTAACGGTGGCGATATGGCCCTTGTCATGGGCGATCTCGACGGTCCTGCCATCGACGACAGGTATGTTGCGGCGCGCGAGGTCGGCCTGGATATCGGACGGAATGTCATGACCATCGGCGAAGACAGTCAACTTGTCGGTCCAATCCCGGAACAGCCTGGCAGACTGGTGCGACTGCGGGCCGGCCCAGACCAGGCCCCAATGCTGGCCGGCGACTTCAAAGCCGTCGCAATAGGGGCAGGGCACGATGGACGTGCCCCAGCTTTCGGCAAAGCCCGGAACATCAGGCATCTGGTCGGCGACGCCATAGCTCAGGATCAGGCGGCGCGCCCCAAGGCTTTCGCCATCGCCAATGACGACGGAGAAATCGTCGATGGCGCCGGAGACGCTGTCGGCCCGGCTACTGACGAGCCTGATCGTGGGATAACGCGCCAGTTGCTGCCGCGCCTCGGCCAGGATGTCCAGCGGTGGCTTGTGATCGTGGCCGAGCAGGCCATGCGAGTGGCCGGCGAAGCGATTGCGCGGCAGGCCGGTATCGAGAACGGTGACCTTGCGGCGGGCACGGCCGAGCTGCAGGGCGGCAGCGAGGCCGGCAAAGCTGCCGCCGATGATGATGACGTCGTTCATGGTGATGGGCTCCGTGTTGTGGATGGAGGGGGCTGGCCGTGGTGTGCAATATCGTCCGGCGATACTCGCTCGAGACGGGCAGCGAGCAGGGCTGCGGCATCGGCGCGAAAGTCGCCCATCACTGTGTTGACCGGCCGGACAATGCCGCATTCGATATCGCCGGGCGGCCTAGGGAAACCTGATTTGCACAACCGGTTGAAACCTACCCTTGGCTTGCACATTTAAGATACTGCGTGGTATCGTAGTGCAAGAATTTGAATACTGTCAAGTACTGGAATTGTCGTGACCAAAAACAACCGGGGCCGGCGCGGCCGGCCCACCAACGAGGCGCTTCGCCAAACGATAGTCGACGCCGCCTGCGAACTGTTTGTGGAATTGGGGTTTCAAGCGACGACCATGGACAAAGTCGCCCAGCGGGCGAAGATATCCAAGCTCAGCATCTATCGGCACTTCGAGAACAAGGAGGCGCTGTTCAGCGCGGCAATGGCGGCCCACTGCCATCAGTTTGCACCACAGGCCCTTTTCGAAGGCGTCGACGGTTCGGCCGAAGATCAGCTCATGGCGGTGGGATCATCCCTGCTTCGCACGCTGTTGAGCCCGGACGTCCGCAGTGTCGAAGCCATGGTCTTGGCCGACAAGACGAATCAAAAGTCGTTAAGTAAGCTCCATTACGAAGCCGGGCCCGCCTATGTCATCGCCCAAGTCGAGGCCCTGTTGCGTCAGTTGCACGCGAAGGCGGTTCTGAACGTGCCCGATCCTCTCCGGTCCGCCCGCTTGTTTGCTGCGCTTTTCAAAGGATCCGATCTCCTGCTTATCGCACGCTTCGATGAGGCGAAAGCAGCGGACGACAACGAAATCGAATCCTATTGCCGGTCGGCCGTCGCCATGTTCATCGCCGCGCACAGTGGCAAATGAAGAACCCGCAGCAGTTGCACACGCTGTTCGCTCCGAGCAAGCTGTGGACGACGCGCGAACGACTGATGCGCGAGGGTACTGTATGAACGCAAAAGCCGCACGAGCCGGCAGGCAATCGGCGCCTTCCTTATGCCGAACGTCGCGCTGCATTCGAGCCAGGTGCCGCACCGCTTGCACCGAACCGGCCCCATGTTGATGGCTCAGTGCGGCAAAACGAGTTCTGAACACCATCCCTAACCTCGCGGGCGCTTTCTTTCGATCTGGTGAACGACAAGCTGATTGGATACAGAGAAATCAAACTTACGCTCGGGAGCAATTCGTGGGTAGAGGCCATCTACGGACGTTGGACGGTCCTAGCCAGATCGTCGACAATGCCAGGAACCGCGGAAGACAGCTTACGCAAAGTTCATCGGTATGCGCGCTCCTGAAGCCATGCATCGAGTCTCCCGCAGATGACGGCTTCGCAACCGGCGCTGCGGAACTCGCCCCCATTGACCAACGAATTGCGAGGCTTGCATGTCCCGTATTGCCGTTATCGTTACCGACGTACAGCAGATGTTCTTTAGCGGCCCTGCGGCCGCATATCGCGCCGGCGATGTGATCGATGGCATCAATCGAGTCACTCAGGCAGCGCGCCACGAGAATGCACCTGTTTTTTCGTGCAGCACGAGAATGATGCGAACGGGTCACTGGCGCACGGCAGCGACGCATGGCAATTACCTGCCGGGCTGGTTCGCGGGCAGAATGACGGCTACGGTGCTGCTCGGGCGCCTACCGAGTAGTTGAGGGAATCTCGACAGGAAGGTCAGACTCACGGATGAAAAAACCCGAAAGTTGACGACCAACTTTCGGGTTACGGCAGCAACCAAATCGCCTATGCTCTCCCCCTTGCGATTGCAAGCCGCAACCGGACGGAGATAGGTCGATCAACCTCAGTTGCTAAAGATCAGACCGCGAGCGACACCATTGACGTAAATGCGGCCATAAGTGTTCCAGTCGCCCACCACTACGGCGTTGCCGCCGAACTGGTGCGCGTCGTCGTTGAAGCGCGACCACGTTGCGCCGCCATCGTCGGAGCGGAAGATGCCCCACTGGCCGTTGATCGTGCCTTCCACATAGACCGCGGCCGAGTATGGCGAGCCGGTTTGCGCCTTGCCCAGCGTGATATTGGTGGCACCGAGCGTGCCGTTGGCGGTTGCAAAGGCGGTGAGCTTGGTCCAGGTCGCGCCTGAGTCCAGCGAGTGGTACACGGCATTGCCGTCGGCCACCCAGATGTCGCCCTCGGCGTTCGGGTTCACCGCCATCGACGTATCGCCCCAGGCATTCCAGGCCATGTTCGCGTTCACCGAGCCCTGGCTCAGCGTGAACGTATGGCCGGCGTCGGTCGAGACGTAGACCTTGCCAGGCTGCCAGCTCCAGTTTGCGCCGCCCGAATCGAAGGCATAGACCTTGTTCGGGTTGTTGCGGTCCACGGCCAGGCGATAAGCGCGGAAGAAGCCATTCCAGGTGGCGGTAAACGCCGGCAGGTTGGTTTGCGTCCAGCTCGCGCCATTGTTCGTGGTGTACGACGGCACCGAGTCTTGCGGCGCCCAGACCAGGTTGTTGCGGGACGTGACTGCCAGGCTTTGCACCAGGCTTGAGCTGACCGAGCCGCCGGTAGGCATCGACGGGAACTGCGACCAGCTATTGCCGGAGTCGCCGGACCAGAAGCCCTTGACGGCGGAACTGTTGGCATTGTCGACGCCGGTGACGGCAATGTAGGACGGATCGGCCCACGCCATGTCGGCCGCATTGCCGCTGCTCCATCCGGGCATCGGAGCCCGCGTCGGCCGCGTCGCGAGGTCCGTGATCACCCACGCGCCGATGTCGCCCGCGGCGTTAATTAGCTTGTACTGCGCGCCGGCCGGAGGCGCGACGGCGAACAGCGTGGCGGTCTCTTCCAGGTTGTTGACCTTGGGGCTCCAGCCCGGCGTGCTCGAGGAGGCGTTCGTGGTTTCGCAGATGCCGCCGCCGTGGACGTGCATGATGTGGTCGCGGTTGGCCGGGTCGATCGTGACGTTCTCGATCCAGCCGCGGCAGGTGTCGGACGTATGCGGCATGTTGGCCTCGACTTCGCGCCAGCTGGTGCCGCCATCATCGGACATTTGAATTTGCATGCTGGTGTCGCTCCAGCCTGTCATGCCCACCGCAATGCGGGCGATCGAGCCGGCGCCGTAGACGGACAGGCCGGCCATCCCCATGCTGGTGGAGCTCAAGAGCTGGGTCCAGGTGCTGTTGTTGCTGGCACCGAACTTGTAGAGATAACTGGGGCCACTGCCGCCCTGAACCTGAGGAGCTGTCGGGCGGAACGTCATGTAGAAGGTGCCGTCAGTCGTCTTCACGACGTGCGGGATGTCGTAACTGGTCACGTTGGACGGGACCGCGACCGGCGCCCACGTGGCACCGCCATTGGTGGACCGGTACAGTGTCGACGTCAAGCCTGCCGCCTGGGCATAGTCGGAGGCGACGGTGGCCCAGATGATCCACGTCGGCTGCCCAGTCCCCTTGAATGGGGTATCGAAGATGATTTGTTCGACGCCGATCGGGGTCCCCCCGCCGGTCACCGTGGTGCTCGAGAAGCCCGTAACCTGGTTCCACGTATGGCCCGAGTCCGTGCTCTTCCAGATACCGGCCTTGCGCGAGCCGAACATCAACGTCGACGGATTCTGTGGGTCGACCGCCAGACGTTCGCCGTAGCCCCGGGCGTTATCGTTGCCACCCACCGCGAACGGCAGGTCGTAGTGCGTCCAGGTGTTGCCGCGGTCGCTGGAAATGTAAATGCGGCCGTGGGCATCCTGACCCACGGTATCGCCGGTCATCATGTAGACCAGTTGGTCGTTGTTCGGGTCGAGGGCGATGCTCTCCACGCCGTGGTACCGGCCTTCGCCGGCGCCGAAACCCAGGCCGTCGGTGAGCGGGATCCACGACGAGGTCGTCGTGTCCCAGCGGTAGGCGCCGCCGACGTCGGTGCGTACGTACAGCAGGCTTGCGTTGGTCGGATGGTAGATCAGGCCGGTGACATAGCCGCCGCCACCCCACTTGACACTGGTCCAGCTCGTGGCCGGAACCGCCGCGGCAGCAACGGTCTGCGCGGACGCATGCGGCGCGCTGCCAGCCGTGCCGGACGATCCTCCGCCGCTGCACGAAACCAGGGGCAACACCGCAACGGTGGCCCAGAACACTCGGTGAATTCTTCCTTTCATCTTCATTTTGTTTTCCGTTCGGTCATACTGCCTTCGGCAGCCTCTTTCGACGTAATGCATCCCTTCTTGCGTCGTTAGCGATCTTAATTGCCGTATCGCCAAAAAACACCGAGCGCGGCGTGGAAAAAGCGTAAGGGAATCCTTATTTTTTGTTGGCTATTTCCTGTTTTCTTCGTAAGCGGGTAAGCAACCATCACTCCACGCTTACGGATTGCCGGTCACATAGGCGATTTCTCGCGCCAAGGCCATTGCCATATTCGGAATCGCGTCGAGTCCCGGTGCGAGGACGGCCCCATCGGTTGAATAACCGGCTGCAGCTACACATATCGCTTCGAACTTTCCGCTGCCCGGCCACGTCTCCTGCAATAACAGCCGATACACTGCGCCGTCCATGACGACCCCGTACAAAGGGGACTCATTGCCGAGCCAAATGGAAGTACTACCGGGCTTGGGCCGTTCCGGCTGATAGAGCCGCAATGCTTTCGCAAGGGAAACCAGGCCGGTCCTGCGATCCGTTACCGACCGGAATCGCTCATCGAACACCGGGATATGCAGGGTGTAATAGGAAGACATCGGTCGGGAATTGAGACCTTACACGGCCATGAACTGACGTTTGGCCGGCGGTTCGCTCGGACAGTCAAACGGCCGCTACGCATCGACAACCGGGCATTAGTTGAAGCCTTTTTTACTGCTAGATTTCTTCGCTCTGTTGGCGCCGGTGGAGTTGAGCGACTTGGCGGGCGCTTATCGGGCCGGTATCGACGGGTCCTCTTGCGCGAGCTGAGTCAAGACGTCAGCGAGTGTGCGAATCTTGATTTGTCCGGCTCGTTGCGAGGGAAAGACGAGGAAGTAGCCCAGACCGTTTTGCGCAACCTCACTGAACGGCATGACGAGTGCGCCCGCCTCGAGGCGTTCCTTCGCCATCCGAGGGTCGCCAATAGCAACGCCATGTCCCTGTGCGGCGGCGGTGAGTGCTAATTCGAGGGTATCAAAGACGAGCCCGCCTTCAGTGTCGACGTGGGTCGCACCAACACGATCGAGCCAGCATCGCCACTCGCCGCGGTCCTGTCCCGGATGCAGCAATTTGATGCGAACAAGGTCAGCTACGGATTTCAGCGTCGCGGCCAGTTCGCTCGTACACATCGGCGTCAGGTGCTCTTGAAATAACGGTATCGCGTTCATACCCGTCCAATGTCCGGCTCCACGCACAACGATGGCGTCGACGTCGGGCGCAGTGAAATTGGGCGCATCGTCTGCCGATGTATAGATGCGCAATTCTGTCCCTGGCAGCGCGAGATTGATCACTGACACCCGCGGTAGCAACCAGCGAATCGCAAATGTGGACGGAAGCCGCAGGGTGAGAACAGACGCGGACTGTGTGAGAAAGTCTGCGTGTCGAACCAGTTGTGTGAGCAGGTTCACGGCCACCGTCAACAGAGCATTTCCTTCTGCTGTCAGCGTCAGCCCTGACACGTGGCGCACGAACAGCGCACATCGATAGTGGGCTTCCAGCTGCTGGACTTGGCGGCTCACCGCACCCTGCGTTCGACACATATGGTCAGCGGCCTTGCTGATACTGCCAAGTTCTGCCGCAGCGACGAACGCCTGGTACGCAGACAGTGGAGGCAAAGCACGCGTGAGGTCTGCCAGAGGATATGCACGATTCGCATACCGGGGTTGCGAATTTTTCGATTGTTCGGTCATCGCTGCGTCGCTATCGTGGCTGCGTCAGATCCGCTGTCCTTCGTGCGGGCAGACCTGTCAACAAACCTTCGGAGAATGATTGTGGATTCATCATCGGGAGCACTATACACGCGGCAGATTCGCACCTACCTGAGCGAACTGGAGCGCGGCGATGTCGCCGCAATCTGCGCCTTGTTCGCAGCGGACGCACAGATATTCTCGCCTTTTCTCGGCTGGATGCACCCCGCGCCCTTCTTTGCAAAGGTTGATGCAGCATCGGGAGACAGCCGGATCACACTCATCGATATCTGCGTCAGCACGACGGGTGCCCGACGCGCGACCGGTTATTTCGCCTACGACTGGGGGCTGAAAGACGGCTCTACGGTGAAATTTGAGTGTGTTGACGTATTCGAGTTCGACGAAAGCGGCCGCATCAAGCAGATGATCATCGTTTACGACACGCATCCTGTTCGCAACACAGTGGGCGACAAATACGCGTAACGGCGGCGGGACCTTTGCCGCGCATGGAGTCATTGAATGACGCGCCGTCGTCACCTTCGCTAGCAAAGCCAGCGTCGTCGCCGGAGCCGCCGGGATGCGTCCATGACGGTGCGTGTGTCATAAGGTGACGACTACGTTGTCCCACAGCACGCGACTTCACGATGCTAAAAGCCCGTAACCGATATTGCGGCAAGCTGATCAAACGGTTGGTATGCAGAGGCGCGACCATTTCGCCTGTGGCTACAGCTCGTCCGAGTTCTGTTGTCGCATTCGCGATGGAGTTCTGTTATGGGCATCGGTATGCAGATATCCTATGTCGGGTTTTCGGGTACGGCCGGCTCCGAACTTACCCTGCGGCTAACGCGCAACTGCTTATTGCAATGATGCTCTCAGCCTTTCAGCCGCGACGGCGCGGAGCAGCTTGAAGAGGCGCAACACTACCTCGTCGAATTTCGCTCTCAGCGTCGCGCATAATGCTGTTCGATGCCTTGCGCGAGCTGTGTGACGAGCCGCTGCATCGCCACCTGAGTCCGCCATGCGACATGTGGAGTCACGATCAGATCCGTGCGCGCGCTGGTCAACAGCGGATGATCGATCGCTGGCGGCTCCTGCTCGAGGACGTCGAGCGCGGCATTCGCGATCAGCTTGCGGTCGAGCGCCTCGATCAGCGCCCTCTCGTCGACAATGCCGCCGCGCGCGGCGTTCACGAGCGACGCGCTGCGCTTCATTCGCTCGAATTCGGCGAGACCGAACAGATGCCGCGTTTCGTCGGTAAGCGGGCAGTGCAGGCTGATCACATCCGCCTCACGCAGCACGTCGCCGAATGCAGCGTAGCCTTCGCGCACCGCCCTGGCGTGCCTGCGCTCGGCGAAGAGCACACGCATGCCGAACGCGCCGGCGAGTTCGGCGAGTCGCTTTCCACCGTGACCGGCACCGACGATGCCGAGCGTCGAACCGTGCAGATCCTCGATCGGATGCAATTCAGCATAAAAAGTGGGTGACCCGCTCCAGCCTCCAGCATAAACGTCCTTCCAGTAAGGAACCAGGTTGCGGCGCAGCGCGAGCATCAGTGCGAACGCGTGCTCCGGCACCGAGATCGTCGAATAGCCCGGACATGCGACTACTTCGATGCTCCGTTGGCGGCATGTTTTCATATCCAGATGATTGACGCCTGCGGCCGGCACGCCGATCACTTCCAGTTGCGGCAACTGCGCGAGCATCTCCCCCATCAGCGGAACCTTGTTGGTCACGACGATCTGCGCGTCACGGCAGCGCTGTACCACCTGTTCTTGCGTAGTGGACGAATATTCGACCCAGCGATGTGGGAACGGAAACTCGGGTAGATCGGCCGACAGCGTCGCGCGGTCCAGAAAGACTATGGTTTTCAACAAGCTACTCCCGGCTCATTAACGTTCGGACGCGCTCGTGGACACGGTGTCGAGCATGCGCTTCTTGCCCGTCTGCACGTGATTCTCGAAAGCCTGTGCAGCGGCGTCGGCCTGACCCGCACGCAGCGCCTCGAAAAGCTCGCGGTGTTCTTTCGCGGAACGCTGCATCTGCGCGAACGAATACACGCCTTTGTGAATGTAAAGCGTCAGTTCATCTGCGACAGCCTGGTTGATCGTGATCAGCCGCGGATTCTTGGTCGCTGCCATTAGTTGACGGTGGAACTCGGTATTCAGACTCTGATACAGAGGGGTGTTGCGCTCGGCCACGGCGGAGTCCATCTTGTCAACGAGAAGGCTCAGCGACTGCTCCTCGTCGGTGGTGAGACGCAGCGCGGCGAGACGTCCCGCGGTGCGTGCGAGCCCTGCTCGAATCTCGTAGAGATCCATCGCCTCTTCGAGCGACAGCCGCCGTACTTCGGCGCCACGGTTCGGGACGATTCGCACGAGCCCCGCCTGCTCGAGCGAGCGCAGGGCCTCCCGCGCTGAATTGCGGCCGACGCCGATCTGGTTTGCGAGCGCCTGCTCATTCACGCGTTCACCGGGGCGCAAGTCCCCCCGCTGAATCATGGCGCGCACCTGTTCGCGAATGTCTTCGAGCTTCGACGCAATTACCTCGGGCGCGCGCGCGTTCGCCTTGCCGTTCAGTTCACTGTCAAACGCGTTTTTCATGTCCATTGCCCTTTCTGTGCCATTCGATACATTTATTTTGCCTGCAGAAAACCCGTCGATACCCACGGAACCAGCACTATCACGATGAGGGCCACCGCCAAAGCCCCCAGATACGGCCAAACGCGGCGCATTGCGATTGACGGATCGACCTTGCTGACTGCGCATGCCGCGTAAAAGCCGAGGCCAAGCGGCGGCGCGAACAGGCCCAGTCCCATCGCGAATACCACGACCATTGCATAGTGCACGTCGGAGATGCCCATCGCACGCGCAATCGGGAACAGGAGCGGCCCGAACAGTACGATTGCCGGAATTCCTTCCAGAAAGCTGCCGAGCATCACGAACGTAATCGCGGAGATCGCCAGGAAGCCCAGTTTGCCCCCGGGCGCAGCCATCATCAACGTGGCGAGTTGCGCGGAGAAGCCTGACTGCGTGAGCGCCCATCCCATCGCCGTGGCACACCCAATGATGATCAGTATTGCGCCAGACAGCGACGCCGTTTCCACCAGAATAGGATAGAGCCGGCTCCAGTCGAAGCGGCGATACAGTAGCAAACCCACCGCACAGGTGTAAGCCACGCCGATTGTCGCCACTTCCGTCGCCGTCGCAATGCCTTCCACCACGGCCGCGCGGATCACGAAGGGCAGCGCGAGCGCAGGCAGCGAGATCAGGAATGCGCGGCCGATCTGGGCCCGCGAGGCCCGTTGCACGCCTTGGAGGATTTCCCCGCGGCTTCTGAACCAGACGACTGCCGCGAGTGCTACCGCGCCGACCACGGCCGGCATGAAGCCGCCTGTGAACAGCGCGGCAATCGAAACGCCGGTTACCGATCCAATCGTGATCAGCACGAGGCTGGGCGGAATGGTTTCCGACATGGCCGCCGCCGAACTGAGCATTGCGACGAGGTCGCCTTCATTCGCACCGCGCTTTTTCATTTCCGGGAACAGGCCCGGCGCGAGCGCAGCCATATCGGCCACCTTCGAGCCGGAGATGCCGGAGACGAGGTACATGGCGCCGATCAGCACGTAGGCGAGGCCGCCACGCTTGTGCCCGATCAGCGAAGCGAGGAAACGGATCATCGCTTCTGCAAGCCCCATCGCTTCCATGAGCGCGCCTAGCAGGATGAACAGCGGGACGGCGAGCAGGATCAGGCCCGACATCCCCTGATTCATGGTACTCACGACGATCGTCAACGGTGCGCCGGTGACGGTTGCGAGATAAGCAAACGTGCACACCCCGAAGGCGACCATGATCGGCACACCGAGACAGATGATCGTGATTACGCCGACAGCGAAAAAAAGGACCAGGCTGACCGCGGTCAGTGGCGCGAGCGCTTGCCGTGCGAAATAGAGCGCAATTGCGACCCCGGCCACCAGCGCGAACGCCTTCACGCAATCGCGCAGTGACGAGCGCTCGAGCAACCGCGTAACGGCTAGCACGAGCATCAGCACGGCCGCCACGGGAATCGCGGCCGCGGGGATGGCATTCGGCAGATCGAGCGCCGGCGTGCTGATGATCCATTCGTTCATCGCCCAGTCGGTTGCCGGCCGTACCAGCAGCAGCACGAAAGTCATCACGATGAAGTTTCCAAGCGTTTCCGCGAACGCGCGGTTTTGCGGGGACATTCTGGCGACGAACATCGTCAGCCGCAGATGTTCGCCGCGCCGCAACGCCACCACTGCGCCGAGCATCGACAGCCAGATGAACAGGATCGACGCGAGTTCGTCACCCCAGATCAATGGATCCTGCAGCACGTAGCGGCAGAAAACGTTGGTGAGCAGCAGCACCACTTCGGCCACTAGCAGCAGCGCAGCGGGCACTTCGGTGATCCACTTGATGGCCAGTTCCAGTGCGCTGCCGACGCGCACGACCTTCGATGCCGCATGTCGTTCCTTCGGCGCGCCCATGTCGTGGGCGAACACCTGCTCGGGATGAACTCGGGAAGTCATGACTCGTTCTCCAGAAACTCTTCGGTGGTCCGCGCTCATGCGAGCTTCTGCGTGTACTTCTCGAGCAACGCCCACGCTTCATCGCCGTATTTCTTGCGCCACTGGTCGTAGAAGCCGGCCTTTTGCAGCGAGGCGCGGAACGGCTGGATATCGGGCTTGTTGAACGCCATTCCGTGTGACTGCAACTTCCCGATCAGCGATGTGCTCAGCGCGGCGACGTCCGCGCGTTCAGCCACTGCGGCCGCATTCAGGTGTTTCGCCACGATCGTCTGCAAGTCCGGCGGCAGCTTGCCCCAGGACCGCGCGTTGCCGAGAAACCAGAAGCCGTCCCAGATATGGCCGGTCAACGAGCAGAACTTCTGGACTTCATAGAAGCGTCCGGTTTCGATCAGCGCGAGGGGGTTTTCTTCTGCATCAACGACCTTGGTTTGCAGCGCCGAATACGCCTCGCTGAAGTTGATGC
The DNA here is from genome assembly GCF_040948805.1 of Paraburkholderia sp. BR13439. NCBI lineage: Bacteria > Pseudomonadati > Pseudomonadota > Betaproteobacteria > Burkholderiales > Burkholderiaceae > Paraburkholderia > Paraburkholderia sp. BR13439. Next base: position 52,303 of record NZ_JBFPKN010000026.1, read on the forward strand.
TGGTGGGCGAGGCGTCGAGCGCCTTGAACATCGAGGTCCAAAGGGGGCTGACCGGCACGCGAATCTTTAGGCCTTTCAGGTCGGCCGGGCTTTGCACCGGCTTGACCGAGCTCGTGAGATGCCGAAAGCCGTTGTCCCACGGTTTCTCCATCGCGACGAGCCCGACCTTCGAGATCGCCGTGCGGATGTGGCTCCCGAGCTCGCCGTCCATTGCTGCCCACACCTGGTTGTAGTCCTTGAACGCGAAGCCGATGCCGTTGATCGCCGAGACCGGCACGAGCGTCGACAGCACCACGCCACCCTGGGTCAGGAAGTCGATGGCGCCCGATCGAACCTGCGACAGCATGTCGGTATCCGTGCCCATCTGACCGTTCGGGAAAATCTGCAACTCGACGCGGCCGCCGGATTCCTTGTTGATGGCGTCCGCGGCTTCTTTCGCGCGAACGTTGAGCGGATGGGACAACGCGAGGTTGTTCGCGTACTTCAGCTTGAACTGCGCGGTCTGCGCCCGAGCGAGCGACGGCAAGGCGCCGGTCCCCATCGCCGCTACCGTGGCGGCCCCGAGCGTTTGAAGAAAGGTACGACGGGAATACAAACTCATTTTCGTCTCGCTCCATGGAAAGAAAGTGCTGATGACGCATTCGGCGGCGCCGGTGGCGTTCTTTTTGTGAACCTCGTCTACTGAAAGTGCATGCGGCGAATGATATTTCGCTGACACACACTCTAAAAGTGTTGACACTTCGCTGTCAAGGTGTTGATATAAGAAAAAGAGTGCATACAAAGTGAACCCCCGGGAAAGCACCTACAAAGCCGGGAACATCCGGGACACCTGTCAGGAGGAAGCAAATGGAACTAGAGGCGCACTACCGCGAGCACGGCTTGCTGCTCGGGGGCCGCTGGCGAGCCGCGACGGCTGACAACGGCCAGCTTTCGATCAATCCGGCGACGCAACAGCGGCTAGGCTATCTGCCGCTGGCTACGCAGGCACAGGTCACCGAGGCCATCGGCGCCGCGACCGACGCCTCAGCCGCAATGCGCAAGCTCACGCCGTGGGAGCGCTCAGCACTGCTGCGCCGGGCTGCGGCACTCATCCGCGAACGCACGCCGCAACTCGCGCGAATCGTCGCGCTGGAAACAGGCAAGCCGATCGCACAGGCCAGCGGGGAAGCGAATGCGTCCGCAGAGTCGATCGACTGGTTCGCCGATGAAGCGCGCCGTGTGTTTGGTATGTCTTACGAAAGTCGCGTCAAGGGCGGACGGTATCTGGTGCACTACGAGCCGCTCGGGGTGGTCGCCGCTTTTACGCCGTGGAATTTCCCGCTGCTACTGCTGGCCCGCAAGATGGGTCCGGCGCTGGCTGCCGGCAACACGATCGTGATCCGGCCGTCGAACGAAGCGGCCGGGGCGACGATGGCACTCGTGCGCTGTTTCGTCGATGCCGGGTTTGCCGAGGGCGCGGTCAATCTGGTGATCGGCAAAGCCGACTCAATTACGCCGACGATCATGGCCGACCCGCGCGTGGCGAAGATCAGCTTCACCGGCTCGGTGCCTGTCGGCCGTCAGATCGTCGAAATGTCCGCGAAGACCCTCAAAAAGGTCACGATGGAACTTGGCGGCCATGCGCCCGTGATCGTGCATCGCGACGCCGACATCGGCGCATTTGCGCACCTCGCGTCACTCGGCAAGTTCCGCAATGCGGGCCAGGTCTGTGCGTCGCCGACACGTTTTTACATCCACGAATCGATCTTCGACAAGACCGTGAAGGCGCTGGTCGAGCGCTCCAAAGCGCTTCGCGTCGGCGATCCGTTGCAGCAGGATACCGATCTCGGTCCGCTGACCACGTCGAAGCGTCGCGACGCGATCGAACGTCTGGTCGATGAAGCCGTGAGTGAAGGCGCCAGCGTGCTATGCGGTGGCCGGCGCCCCGCCCAATTCGGTCGCGGCTGGTTCTACGAGCCGACGCTCGTCGCCAATCCCGCTCCGCACATCGGCCTGATGAACGACGAGCCGTTCGGCCCGGTCGGAACGCTCACCCCGTTCGCGACGATGGACGAAGTCATCACCGAGGCGAACCGGCTGCCGTTCGCGCTCGCGGCGTACGTCTTCACGCGCTCGATGCGCAACACGCTGGAAACCACGGAGCGCTTGCAGGCCGGCGTGGTCGGCGTGAACACGTTCGTGGCATCGACGGCGGAGACGCCATTCGGCGGCAGCAAGGACAGCGGGTTCGGACGCGAAGGCGGACCGAACGCGATCCGCGACTACATGGACACCAAATTCATCAACCTCGAACTGGCGAACGACGAGCCTCTCGACGGCACCGCCTGAATGGAATCCCTCATGAGAACCATCAAGAATCACGCGAAAGCGCAACTCGCCGCGGGTGAACTGGCACTCGGCATGGGGCTGCGCCAGGCCCGCACCGTCGACATCGCGCAGATCGCGCAGACGGCGGGCTTCGACTGGCTGTTCATCGATATGGAACACAATTCGATGGACGTCGACACGGCCGCGCAGATTTGCGCCGCCGCTCTGATGGGCGGTGTGACGCCGATCATCCGCGTGCCGGGGCACGAGCCGTTCCACGCCACTCGACTGCTCGATACCGGCGCAATGGGCATCGTGGTGCCGCACGTGAGTACGCCCGAACAGGCCGCGCGGATCGCCGACATGTGCCGCTTCCCGCCTGCCGGCGGGCGGTCGATCCCCGGCATGTTGCCGCAGGTCGGCTTTCAGGCTCTGCCGATCGCCGATGTGGTTCGCGCGATCAACGAAGAGGTGCTGGTCGTGGCGATGATCGAAACCCGCGAAGGGCTCGAGAACGTCGACGCGATCGCGGCGGTGCCCGGCATCGACGTGCTGCTGGTCGGCGCGACCGATCTCGCGGCGGATCTCGGTATCACCGGACAACTCGGCCATGTGCGCGTAGCGGCCGCCGTCGACGCGGTGTGCGCCGCATGCCACCGGCACGGCAAGGTGCCGGGCGTCGGCGGGGTGTACGACGAGGCACTGATGACCGCCTACGTGCAAAAAGGCGCGCGTTTCATTCTCAGCGGCTCGGATCTTGCGTTCCTGATGACGGGGGCGAAGTCGCGTTCGGAGATGTTGCGTGCAATCCCGCTCGGCCACGCCGAACAAGACATGGCTCAACGCAAGGCGTCCTGATCGGACGAGGAGGAGACAGAGTGAATCCCGAATACGCAAGCAATCTGGTCAACCGGCGTGACCTGAAACCGTATCTGAATGCCGATCAATTCGAATTTCGAGATTCGGTGAATCGGGTGCTGACGCGCCATGCATCGCCGGAATACGTTCGCCAGTGCGACGAAGAGAAGCGCTTCCCACAGGAACTCGTGAAGGTGGCCGCCGAACAGGGCTGGTTCGGCATCACGCTGCCCGAAGCGTACGGCGGCGTCGGCGGCTATCTCGACATGGCCGCTTATCTGGAGGTCGTCGCGTATCACACCATCGCGCTCGCGCGCTTCTGGAATGCCAACGTGAACATGGTGGGCGGCGCGCTGGCGCGCTTCGCTCCCGACGATATCAAGGCCATGGTGTTGCCGAAGCTAGCCGAAGGGCGTGCCTTTCTTGCCTTCGCACTGAGCGAAAACGGCTCCGGCTCGGATGCCGCCTCGCTGACGACGCGCGGCGTGGCCGACGGAAACGACTTCGTTCTCGACGGCACCAAGATGTGGATTTCCGGCGCGCTGCAGGCCGACTACATTCTTACCGCGGTGCGCACCAATCCGGAAGCGAAGAAGCACGACGGGATCAGCCTCTTCCTCGTACCGAAGGAATCCAGGGGACTGACCATCAATCCGATCGATTTGCTCGGCGGCCACGCTATCCGGACCTGCGAAGTGGTGTACGACGGAGTGCGTGTCCCGAAAGAAATGATCGTTGGCGGCCTGCACGTGGGTTGGAAGAAGCTCACCGCGGTGCTGTCGAAGGAGCGCATCGCGTTGTCGGCGATGTGCGTGGGCGGCGCGCAGGCGGCAATCGATCTTGCGCGTTGGTATGCGAACGACCGCAAACAGTTCGGGCAGTCGATCATCGATTTCCAGGCCGTGTCGCATCTGCTCGCCGATATGCAGACGCGCGTGGATGCCGCTCGCCTGATGGCGTTTCGGGCGGCGAAGCTGCTCGACGAAGGCGAAAGCTGCGACGTGGAGTCGTCGCAGGCGAAGTACTTCGCGTCGGACACCTACGTGCAGGTCGCGACCGACGGCATCCAGATCATGGGTGCCAATGGCTACTCCGCCGAATACGCGATGCAGCGTCATTACCGCGAAGCGAAGATGTTCCAGATCTTCGGTGGCACCAATCAAATTCAGCGCAACATCGTGGCGCGCGCGCTCAAATCGTAAGCGGAGACAGACGTGACGGCAGTTCGGACATTGGAGAAATTCGGCTTTGGCGTCGACTACGCGCAAGCCGACGTAGTGGTGGTCGGCGGTGGCGGCGCGGCGTCGCGTGCTGCCGTGTCGGCGGCACAGGCGGGTGCGAAGGTCCTCATGCTGGCCAAGGCGCCGGTCGGACAGGGTGGCAGCACGGTGCACGGCGCCAGCGAAATCATGAGCATGGGGGCATCCGGCTACGGCAGTCCCGACGACAGCGCAACCGTGCACTACGAAGACACCATGCGTCCGGCAGCCGGCTTCATCGATCCCGACCTGGTGCGCGTTCTGGCGGAGGACGCACCGAAGCGCATAGCAGACCTGATCGAACTCGGCGTGCCGTTCGACCGCGTCGCCGATGGCTATAAGCTCATCCGCAGCGACTTCGGCAGCTATGCGCGCGCGCTGGGCGTGAAGGGCAAAACCGGCAAGGCCTTCGTGAGCGCGCTCGCCGAGCAGGGCAGAAAGCTCGGTGTCGAGACCCGTCAGCCGGCGGCGTTGATCGACCTTCTGCGCGATTCGACCGGGCGCGTGAGCGGCGTGGTTGCGATGGACCTCGATTCGCGGCGGCTGCTGGTGGTCGCGGCGGGGGCCGTCGTGCTTGGCACGGGCGGCGCGCACGGTCTGTTCTCGCAGCAGGTGTCGACAGCGGAGATGACCGGTGACGGCCAGGCGATCTGCTTCCGCCACGGCGCAGAACTCGTGAACATGGAGTTCCACCAGTTCGGGCCGGCGATGGTGCACCCATACGTGCAACTCTTCAGCAAGTCGTGCTTCATCCTGCATCCGAAGATGCTCAATCGCGACGGTCACGAATTCCTCCCGGACTATCTGCCGACGGGCGTGACGCCCGAGGCTGCGATGGACGAGAAAGTGTTCCCGTTCACGATCTCGAACGAGTCGCGCTATATCGATATCGCGATCGCAACGGAAATCGCGCAGGGCAGGGGCACGGAACGCGGCGCGGTGCATTTCTCTTTCGCCGACATCGCCGAGGAACGGTTGGCGGCCACCATTCCGAACACCCTGCGCTGGATGCGCGCCAAGGGACTCGATCCGAAGCGTGATCTGCTCGATGTCGGGATTGCTTTTCAATGCCTGAATGGCGGTGTCCGGATGACCAACACCGACGCGATGTCGACCATCGAGGGGCTCTTCGTGATCGGCGAACTCGCGGGCGGCGTGCGCGGTCCGGATCGTCCGGGCGGCAACTCGCTTGCCGAAGGTCAGGTTTTCGGTCATCGCGCAGGCGTGGGTGCGGCCGCATTCGCACGCGGCAGCGCGGCGCCCGGCACGTCCGATGTGGCGCCGCTTGCACGGCGTCTTGAAACGGCGCTGAAACCGAATGCGTCGTTCGACGCTCGACGTATCGCCTCCGATCTGCGTGCAGCGATGCAGGCGCATTGTCTCGTCGAGAAGACCGAGAGCGGTCTGAATATCGCGTTAGCCGCCGCTCGCGAGGCGCGCGCGGCGTTTGCCGCAGGGGGCGGGGCCACGCCGCCGCAGGTGATCGATGCGTTGACGATCGACAACATGGCGACGACTGCCGACGTCATCGTGCAGGCGTGCATCGAGCGGCGCGAATCGCGCAGCAGCCACTCTCGCACCGACTATCCCGAGCGCGACGATGCCCGTTTCAGTCACGCATTGACCATCACGCGCGGTGAGGCCGACCCGTTCCGCCTCGGCTTCGACGTGCTCGATTACCCCCGTGCCGAACTCACGGACGCATCGCATTCCCAGGTGGCAAATCATGGATAAGAAGCAAGTCGGCCCGCTGTCGGGCTACCGCATTCTCGATCTCACCGTCATGACCGCGGGTCCGGTCGGTACAGTGCTGCTTGCCGACCTTGGCGCGGACGTGATCAAGGTTGAGGAACCGAACGCCGGTGACCTCTCGCGCAATCTCGGCAATCAATTCGTCGAAGGCGAAAGCGTACAGTTCCTGTCGCAGAACCGTAACAAGCGCAGTATCCGCCTCGACCTGAAATCGCCGAAAGGACGCGATGCATTTTTGCGCATGGCCGAGCAGGCCGATGTCGTCGTCGAAAACTTCCGGCCAGGCACGGTGGATCGGCTCGGCATCGGCTATGAGGCTGTGAAAGCGCGCAATCCGATGATCGTCTATGCAAGCGTGTCGGCGTTCGGACAGAGTGGTCCTTACGCCGCGTGGCCCGCAAACGATCCCATCGTGCAAGCTGTCGCAGGTCTCATGGACATGACGGGCGAAGCCGGCGGCAATCCGGTTCGGCTCGGGGCGCCGTTGCCCGACTTCGGCGCGGCCGCGCTGCTCGCATTCGGCATCTCGGCGGCGTTATTGCATCGCGAACGGCACGGCGAAGGTCAGCGCATCGATACGTCGCTGCTGTCGGCTGCGCTTTTCAGCACAATCCCGCGCGACGGCGAGACGCTGAGAAGCGGTAAAGCGCCGGAGCGCCTCGGCAGCGGCCATCCGACGATGGTGCCGTATCGCAACTATCAGGGCTCCGATGGCCGCTATTTCTTTGCCGCCTGCTTCACCGAAAAATTCTGGCAGAACCTTTGCCGGGCGTTGGGCCGCGAAGACTTGCTGAGCGATGAACGCTTTGTCGGCAACACCGCGCGGACTGCGAATCGGCATGCGCTCGACGTCATCCTCGAACAACAGTTTCTGCTGCACACCGCCGAATACTGGGTGGCGCATCTGAGTGCCGCGGACGTGCCATGCGCGATCGTGCAGGACTATCACACCGCGTTGACGCAGGACCCTCAGATCGCGCATAACCACGCGGTCGTCGAGATCGAACATCCGCTTGCGGGCAGGATAACGAACATCGCGAGTCCGGTGAATTTTTACGGCAGCCCGGTAGCTTACCGCCGTGCGCCGCCCACGCTCGGACAACATACGGCTGAAGTACTCGCCGAGTTCGGTTTCGCCGAGGAGGAGATCGCAGCACTCGAAGGTCGTGAACCGGCCGCTGTCGGAGAGAAGTCATGAAATCGTACACAACGGACTACGTGATCGTCGGCGCGGGGACGGCGGGTTGCGTGCTTGCCAACCGCCTGACCGAAGACCCGAACGTCAAAGTGATTCTTGTCGAAGCCGGCGAGCGCGATCGTCACCCGTTCATCCACGTACCGGCCGGCTTCGTGCGATTGCTCGATCATCCAACCGTGACATGGCGCTATCGCACGCGGGCCGACGCCGAGACCAGCGGCCGTGCAATCCTGTTTCCGCGTGGACGCGGACTCGGCGGGTCCAGCGCGATCAACGGCCTGCTTTATGTGCGCCCGTTTGCGGAGGATATCGATAGCTGGGAGCAGTCGGGCGCCAGGGGCTGGACCTTCGGCAACTGTCTGCCGTTCTACCGCCGCTCCGAAACGTGGACCGAAGGCAACAGTCCTCAACGCGGCAAGGATGGTCCGATCCAGGTCAGCCGGGTGGAGAATCCGCCGGAGATCTGTGGTGCGGTCGTGCAAGCTGCCCAAAAAGCCGGTCTCGAGTTTGTAGATGATCCAAACAGCGACACGCGCGGTCCGTCGATCTGGTACTACCAGCAAACGCGCGACGGACGTCGCCGCTCCAGCGCAGCGCGCGGTTATCTGCGGCCCGCAATGGCGCGACCGAATCTCACGGTGGTGACCGGCGTCCAGGTGTCCGGGCTCGAAATGAACGGCAAGCACGTGAGCGGCATCAATGCGACGACGACCGCAGGCGTTTCGATGCAGTTTCGCGCGACCCGCGAGGTCATTCTTAGCGCCGGCGTGATCGGCACGCCCAGGCTGCTCGAAGTGAGCGGCATCGGCGATAAGGACGTGCTCGACAATGCGGGCATTCGAACACGCATCGCGTTACCGGGCGTCGGCAACAATTTGCAGGATCACTATGTAGTCCGGCTCGGCTATCGTGTACGGGGTGCAGGCACCGCGAACGAGCGCTCGCACGGACTCGCGCTCGCGCGCGAGATGATGCGCTACGTCGTGTCGGGGACCGGCGTACTGACCTATAGCGCGGCGATCGTCGGCGGCTTCGCACAGACGCGGCTCGCAACCCGGCCCGACGTGCAGTTCGTGATCGCGCCAGGCAGCTTCGCCGAGGGACGGATCGGAGTGCTGGAGTCGGAGCCCGGCGTCTCCTGCGGCGTCTGGCAGATGCGCCCGGAAAGCCGTGGGCACGTGCACATCACCAGCAGCGAGATCACGGCAGCGCCGACGATCGCACCGTCATACCTGAGCAGCGAACTGGACCGCAACACGATAGTGGAAGGACTCAAGATCGGCCGCCGGATCTTCGCGCAACCCGAGGTCGCCCGCTATATCGTCGACGAAACCGTACCAGGCCGTCAGGCGGACACTGATGAGGCGTTGCTGCAATACGTGCGTGACAATGGCTCGACTGTGTATCACGCGGTTGGCACGTGCCGGATGGGAGAGGACGAAATGAGCGTCGTCGATTCCGAAATGCGGGTGCGCGGAACGACCGGCCTGCGCATCGTCGACGGCTCGGTGATGCCGTCGATAACCTCGACCAACACCAATGCGACGGTGCTAATGCTAGCCGAGCGCGCAGCTGACATGATCCGTTCGCCGATGAATGCGCGCACGGCTTCGGCATATTCGAAGGAGACGGTATGAAAGTGCTGGTAGGTGTAAAGCGAGTGGTCGACTACAACGTGAAGGTCCGGATCAAGTCGGACGGCACGGGTGTCGACATTGCAAACGTGAAGATGTCGATGAATCCGTTCGACGAAATCGCGGTTGAGGAAGCGGTGCGGTTAAAGGAAGCCGGCGTGGTTAGCGAGGTGGTGGCGGTTTCTTGCGGTGTTGCTCAGGCGCAGGAGACGCTGCGTACGGCGTTGGCGATAGGCGCGGACCGTGCTGTCTTGATCGAGTCATCCGAAGACCTGCAGCCTCTGGCCGTTGCCAAGCTGCTCAAGGCGCTGGTCGACAAGGAACAGCCTTCGTTGGTATTGCTGGGCAAGCAGGCCATCGACGACGACTCGAACCAGACCGGGCAGATGCTCGCCGCTTTGGCTGACCTTCCGCAAGCGACGTTCGCTTCGAAGGTCGTTGTGGCTGACGGGAAGGCGACCGTGTCGCGCGAAGTGGACGGCGGAGCTGAAACGCTGTCGCTGACGCTTCCCGCCGTGGTCACCACTGATCTACGCCTGAACGAGCCGCGCTACGTGACCTTGCCGAACATCATGAAGGCGAAGAAAAAGCCGCTGCAAACGATCAGGCCCGAAGACCTCGGCGTCGATGTCACGCCGCGTCTTAAAACACTGAAAGTCGCCGAGCCGCCCATGCGTTCCGCCGGGGTGACAGTGCCGGACGTAAAGACGCTGGTCGAGAAGCTGAAGACCGAAGCAAAGGTGCTTTAGATAGAACGGCAACTATGTTGCATGGGACTGGAGTAAGCGCTAAAGCGCTAACTCCAGTCGACACGGAGACAAAGCAAATGACGAATGTGGTTAGCCTGGTAATAGCAGAACACGATAATGCGTCGATCAAGGCAGCGACGCTGACTACCATTGCAGCGGCGAAGAAGATCGGCGGTGAAGTTCACGTGCTGGTCGCGGGTCACAATGCGCAGCCCGTAGTCGACGCGGCAGCGAACATCGCGGGCGTTAGCAAAGTATTGCTGGCCGATGCGCCGCAACTCGAAGTGGGCCTCGCGGAAAACATCGAAGCGACGGTGCTGAATATCGCAAAGAACTATTCGCACATCCTGGCTCCGGCCACCGCCTACGGCAAGAACGTCGTGCCGCGTATCGCCGCGAAGCTCGACGTCGCTCAGATCAGCGACATCACCGCAGTCGACTCACCCGATACGTTCGAGCGTCCGATCTACGCGGGCAACGCAATTGCGACAGTGCAATCTCAAGACCCGATCAAGGTCATCACGGTACGCACGACTGGCTTCGATGCCGTCGCAGCGGAAGGCGGCAGCGCCTCGGTCGAGAAGCTCGAAGCCGCAGCCGACGCAGGCATCTCGCAGTTCGTGAGCCGCGAAGTGACGAAGCTCGATCGTCCGGAACTGACGTCGGCAAACATCATCGTGTCGGGCGGCCGGGGTCTCGGCAGCGGCGAGAACTACACGAAGGTGCTGGAGCCTTTGGCAGACAAGCTCGGTGCAGCGATGGGCGCATCGCGTGCAGCCGTCGATGCGGGCTACGTGCCGAACGACTATCAGGTTGGTCAGACGGGCAAGATCGTCGCGCCGCAACTGTATATCGCGGTCGGCATTTCGGGTGCGATCCAGCACCTTGCGGGCATGAAGGACTCGAAGGTGATCGTCGCGATCAACAAGGATAAAGAAGCGCCGATTTTCAGCGTCGCGGATTACAGCCTCGTCGGTGACCTGTTCACCGTCGTGCCCGAACTCGTCGGAAGCCTATGAGGCCCTTGATCCTTGTACCGCCGACGTTGCCGTAAGCGATCGCGCGCTTTTTCGCTTTTTCAACATCGGGATACACCGGGTGTTCATACCGGCATCATCGACGCCGTTGCCTAACTGTCGGCTTTGGCGGGTGTCCTTGAGTGACGGCACAGAATGTCCGTTCCCGCTCTGATACCTTTAATCTGCGACGGCCCCACCGGCAACAATGGGTCGATGCGGGTCCATATAATCAACCGAAGGAGATCGTCTGGTTTTCCGAAAGTTGGGCACTCGGGGCACTGGTTGTCGCCGGCTGCGCCTACCTGGCGGTCTCCGACTCCGACACCGAGCAGGTCTCAAACCCGGCGTTCGCGCGCACCGCCGCGGCCACGAGCGAAATCATTGCGACCCGCGATAGAACGCTGGAAGGTTTCGGCGCTGACGCGCTCATCAAGGTTGACGGCCGCGACGCCGCGAGGCTTCGCCGGTCTCAGCATGTCCACCTCTGCGGCGAACCGGGCGAGCACGTCGTAGCCGTGGCCCCGACATTCCGTCGCCAGAGCCACCTGCACATCAAATGGGTACCAGTGACAGTGACTAAGCCTTTACCGGCAGTGCCGGCAAGCCCATCGCCGGGCACTGCGACGGGCGGCCATCATGGTGGCATTTTCGGGAGATTGAGGCACGCCCCTTGCGGCGCTTCATTCATGTGAACGGCCGATGCTGGCTTGAGATATCCTCTTTTGAGTGAGCCATGAAACATCTAACTAAGACGTTTTTCGCTTCGGTTCTCGTGGTGGCACTGCCGGCAATAACATACGCACAAGTCGGCGGCAGCGCTGACGGGACGGCAACATCCCGTGCCGGCGCGGGGCGGATGAAAACCCCGAGTGGAAAAGGATACGATTCGCCGGATGTCAGGGGTAGTGGCGTCGGTGCGGCGGGCAGTAGCCCTTCGACGCGATCTTCCAAGCGCAAGGCCAATGGTCTGAATATGGGTACCCGTGACGGCGCGAACAGCGACGTCAACAGACCACGGAACGGCCCAAGGCAAGACGGCCAGTAGCCAGCCGGTTGCGCGCGGCGTCATTCGCCGCGGCCGTGATTGTCGTTACGCACTGCAGCATCGAGTGCGGCATCGCTCTCTGCTTCACCATCACCGGATAACTGCCGATCTCTACCTGCTAGTGCACGCCCGAAGCCTGCCGAACGCAGACAGGCGAGACCACCGTCTTACAGTCGTCGTACGAGGCTCTCAGTTCGCCGTTGACGCGCGAGCCGGTAGTCGCGATCGAGCAGCCGCGCATGATGAAGATCGGTGTTGAATGCCGAAGTGGCAGCAGCCGAGGATGGGGAGAGGCAACTTTGGCGACGCCGTTCAATGCCCTGAGCAAGAGCGGTGGGGCGCGCAGGGAAGCTGACGAAAAAGCCGGACTCCGTTCGCACTATCGTTTCCGTGGTCGGTACTCGATAGTTCAGTCTCGGCGACTGGCGGCCGTAGGGCGCAGATCACTCTGAGATTTGGAACGTCGTTTGCTCAGATGTCTTCGTCGGCGGTGGCACACTGCGCTTGCGCTTCGAAAGCCTCAAGTGCATGGATCAATTTTCTGTCGTGGACCCGATCGTTGATGAGCACCGTTGCACCGCAGACTGTTACGCGCGAAGCGCGTGATCGACGGCACCGGTAGAGCAGAGACGGTAGAAATGCAAAAGAACATGGTGTGGGCTGACAACGCGAAGTCCGTTGTCGCAGCCAAACGCCCCCGCGTAGCAGCGCTGCTCGCACTGGCGCTGGCGGTGTCGTCCGCATTGAGCGGCTGTAGCTCGTTGTACTCGGAAGGCGCGGTTGCGGGCGCCGGTATCGCGGGTGCCGCGGTCGCGGGCAAGGTCACCAGCAATGCGGCGGTCGCGACCGGTATCGGTCTCGGTGCGGTCGCCGCCGCGCGCGCCGGCGTGCAGTACTCGGAGCGCGTGGTCCACACGAATACGCAGAACAGCATCGCGCAGGCGGCCGGTCCGCTCGAGGTCGGCGCGGTCGCTCCCTGGAGCATCACCCACTCTTTCCCGATCGAAGACGACGAGCACGGCCGCGTGACCGTCAGCCGCCTGATCAGCACCGGCGCGCTCGACTGCAAGGAAATCGTCTTTTCCGTCGATCAGAACGCAACGCGCGACAAGCCCGCGAGCAGCGCGTTTTACATCGCATCGGTTTGCCGCGACGGTAAGGACTGGCGTTGGGCATCGGCCGAACCCGCCACCGAGCGCTGGGGTGCGCTGCAATGATATTGCGTTCGCCTGGCGTTCCGATGGGTGATCGGCTGCGGCTCATCGCGGCCGGCGCGCTATGCGTTGGCGCGAGCCTGCTGGCGAGCGGCTGCGCATCGATCGGCGCCGCGAGCGGCGCGGCGGCGGGTGTCGCTTCGGGCATCGTGACCAGCAATCCGGCCGTCGCGCTCGGCGTCGGCGTGGCGGTGCAGGCCGCTACCGACGAAGCGGTCGCGCGCTACATGCGCAGCATGCACAAGGATCAGCAGGATCTGATGGCGGCGCTGGTCGGGACGATGGCGGTCGGCGAAACGAAACCGTGGTCGGTCAAACACACGTTGCCGATCGAAAACGGTCACGGCCAGGTGCGCGTGACGCGCGCGGTCAACTCGGCGCTCGCGCTGTGCAAAGACTTCGTGTTCTCGGTGCAGGACGGCGACGGCCCGAACGCGCCCGAGAGGTGGTTCACGGCGAGCGCGTGCCAGCAGGACAAGGGCTGGAAGTGGGCGACGGCCGAGCCGGCGGTCGCACGCTGGGGCAACCTGCAATAAAAAAGCGGCGAGTGTTTCTCGCTGCTTCTTGCCTCCGTCATTAACGACGGCATGCCCCATCGTAAGCAGTTCCTGGAGGACGCAGTCCACCTTGCGCGCGCAGGGCAGCCCCCGATGACCAGGATGCAGTCCTGATGGGGCTGCATCGTTGAGCACAGCCTCGCGTGATAGATCGCACGCTAGCAGGAGTGATTTAACGTCGCTCTGTACATCGGAGAAGCGACGACGCCTTCCAATCAATGGTCACGCTAGAGCACACGGGTCGACAGCTCCCGCAAAGCCGAAGCGGCTGTGGATCGACGCTACCTTGCGGCGAACACCGAGACCCCGCCATTGACGAATCCATTTGCGGCGCAACTCGGGCATCCTGCTGGCGATGTCGCCGAAGAGTAGGGAACGAAAATCAGCCCTGTCGCCGGGTCGATTGCAACCGAATGCGCATTGTTACCAGTGTTCAGGCGAGTGACAACGCTGCGGGAACCGGCGTCGACAATGGTTAGTACCGGCGTACACGGTGATGCGGCCGAGCAGGCGCCATTCGTCGAGGCATTGCCGGAAGAAGTCCAACGGCTTGCCGCGTTGTAGTAGCGATTGGTGGACACATCGTATTCAAGCTGATCACCTCCACCCGCGTTGAGGGACGCCAGGAGCGCGCCGTTTGAACGATCGATAATCTGCATGAGCAACGGCGCGCCAGTCGTCCCTTCTCGGCAACCGACCGCAATATCGTTCCCAGGCCCGAGCGCCAACCCAGTAGGATCGCAGTTACCTTCCCCATACATCGCGACGCCTGCAAGGGTTGTATAGTTCTGCGTGCCGCCGTTTGGTATTGCCCGAACCGATACTCCCGGCAGTTTTACGAGTTCACCATGAGGATTCGTCGTGCTGCCGTCTACGTTCACGTAGAAGTTGTCGCTCGTGGCGTCATACCGGCAGGCTTCGAGTCCGGCAGTGGGTTTACCCGCGTTGTCAGTGAATGTGACCTTTGCCACGACGGTCTGAGTTGCCGTGTTGATGAATGTCGCGAAGGGCGGGTTCTCCTCCGGACTCGAGATCATGAACAGGCCATGCGTCGAATCCAGACAACCTTCATCTGCGCGCACGCCGGTTGTGCTGACCACTATCTTGCTTATCACTGCTCCTGCTGCAGGGTCGACGATCTTCACAGAATTCACGTCCCCCGCATAGATGAGGCTGCCGACAGGCGTCGCGCCGTCCGGGCCGGCCTGCGAATTTGGACCGGGTCCAAGTCCCGTAAACGCGAGCGGACCGCTCCCCTGGATTGCCTTGACGAACGACTTCGACGGAATGTCGATCTGATCCAGCGAAGCGTTATTTCTGTCGGTAAAAAAGTAATGGCTACCGGAAACGACGCCGATATCAAACGAAAAATTGACGCCGGTCTTGATGTTCGGCACGGCAATGTCCGATACATAATGCGGCCCGCTTGTAAGGTTGTCCCCGCCGCCACAGCCCGCAATAACGACCGCCACCGACGCAACCGCCATTGCATTTGCCCAAATGTACCTTCGCATCGCCCACCTCCTCTGATCGTTGAAATATGTCGAGCTTCGTCAATGCGTCCGCAACAGTGGAATCCGCCGCTACAGCATACGCTTTCCATTAAGTAGTCGTCCGTATCGTATTCACCAGGTATCAAACGTGATTTGCTTCAGTTTTTCATAAGGTTTCCGTCGAGCGTTGCCGCCGCCGCTGCCTGAACAAGGCGGCTTCGCAAATGCAGAGCGGAACTTTTGGCCATTCAATGTCGCGAAGTTCGCCATACCACCATGCTCCGGCTACGCGCCAAAACCAGCTGACAAAAGGGCCCGTCGCGGCGAGATGCAATCGGTTAGCACCGGTTTGCACGCCTCCATGAAAGCGCGTTCATTTGGCGTAGGCGTGTTCGCTCAAGCGCCCATCCGCCGCGTGATTAACGTTGCGGCAAGCGTAGCTGCCGATGTGATCAATGCGCTTAGTGGCTTCACCGTAGAGCGAAAGCGCTGCCGGTTGCCAGACGTGGCGCTCACTCATCGCAAGTGCCAGCGCCAACGGGCATGTCGCCAGAAACGCGTGATTCACACTCGCGTATGCGAATCTCTCAACGCGTACTGCATGCGCTACATCGCAACCCTGCGGTGTCGTCTGGTCTGCGACAGGGATGAATTGCAGCCCGGAAGTTTCCAGTGCCACCATACAGCGTGTGGATCGTGCGTCGCCCGCCAGAACTTCCACGGCGTGAGCGGGCCAGGTTCGGCACGCACATCGAGCGGCAGGAACGGATTGTCGCGCTCCGGCACGCTGATATATCCTTCGTAGACGAGCCACGTCATCACCGCGGCACTCAACGCGGCGAACAGCAAGAGGATGGCGACGACGCGGGCCATCAGAGCTCGAGCGGCCCGGCCGGTATCGCCGGGGAGAGCAATGCGTCGCGAATGTTCATCATGCGTCGAGTGTATTAAGGGCGCAGCTATGCGGCGGCTTTGCTAACCTGCTTTATTGCGTATAAGAATCGTCGATTACGTACATGACATCAACGAAGTAGTCATCCTCCTTGTGATCAAGGGGACCCGTGAGACATTGCGGCGGGCGGCCGTTGCCACGCTTACGCCTATGATGTTGCCATCATGAGGAAGCGTAAATCTTTACATAGTTATTGGGGGCGAAGTTTTGACGTTCCCGGGTCAACGTCCATGTGCAGCGGGATCTGCGAAGACACAGAGCTGATAACACCCGTTGAACCAACCCGCTGACGCGGGAGGAGGCGGTTGGCCAGCGACTTCAGCTCCGGGATCATCACTCGGGTGCATCCGTTCGAGTGGGACGATGGCAGTGCAGTTTGCTATCCTGACCGTTCAGAGCGGAGTCCCCCATGACACCGCTATGTCGACGCATGATCGAGGATATGCGCGTGCGCAACCCTTCCTTGTGGAAGACCGCTGTCGTCGTCATTCGGCCGGCGATCGCGCTCCGCTCGCTCGCAGGATCATGCTCACCACTTCTTCCGTAGTCGCCTCGAAGCGCTTCGTCGCTAGCGCGCGCTTGCCCGAGAGCGCGCATATCTGTGCCTCGAAATCGGCATAGTGCTGAGTGGTCGCCCAGATCATGAACAGTAGCGTCGGCGGATCGACGGGCGCGAGCAAGCCTTTGGCAATCCATCGCTCGATCAGCTTCACACGTGTGTCCATCCACGGCTTCACGCGTTCGAGCAGGATCTCCTGCATATGCGCCGCACCGCTGATGATTTCGTTGGCCCACACCTTCGAGCCGAGCGGGCGGCGCCGTGACAGGGCCATCTTGGCGCGTACGTAGCCGCCTATCGCCTCGACCGGATCGTCGCTTGCATCGAACAGGTTGGCGGCCGCGTTCCATTCCTCGAAAACATCGTCGAGTACGCGCCAGTAGAGCGCGAGTTTGGTCGGGAAGTAGTAGTGCAGATTGGCCTTCGGCAAGCCCGCGCGCTCGGCGATCAGCGCCGTGCTCGCGCCTTCGAAACCGCGTTCGGCGAACACGGCTTCGGCACAGGCGAGCAGGTGGGATTCATTCGACGCGCGAATCGCGGCTTTGCGCCGACCGGGCTTATGCGTTGCGTCAGCGGCTGGCTGCGCCAGCGCCGTGCCGCGCGTCCCGAAGGGCAGGGCTCGCGCGGTGGGTTCGTCGTTGCGCATAGTGTTCGGTCCATTCGAAAGAAATGAGAAGCGCGTCGGCCGCGCGCGTGCCGGCTTCATCATTGTAGCCACGATGCAAGTGCGTCGCCTATTCACCCGCATCGGCAGAAACGCGCAAGTCGGAGGTCCGCGTGCTTTGCGCGCACTGCAGCATCAATGGCACGGTTCTCGCTCGTAACTCCGCATTGAATTCGCGAAGTTTATCGTCTAAAACCTGTCCAATCGGACAGGATTCGAAGGGCGGGATTTCAGGAGCCGCATAGTGCTACCCAGGCGTGCACCGTAATGGCTCTTCGCGCCCCACACGGTGGCATGCACGCACGTTTGACGAACACGGACAGGAGGACACGTATGAACGCAGTAAGCGAAGCCGCGCTGACGACCGCGATCCACGTGAACGGCCAGCGCTTGTGGGACAGCTTGATGGAGATGGCGAAGATTGGCGCCACCCCCAAGGGCGGCGTGTGCCGTCTCGCGCTGACCGACCTCGACAAGCAGGGCCGCGATCTCATCGTGCAATGGGCGAAAGAGGCGAACTGCACGGTGAGTGTCGACCAGATGGGCAACGTGTTCATGCGCCGCGCGGGGCGTGACAACGACCTGCCGCCCGTGATGACCGGCTCGCACGCCGACTCGCAGCCGACGGGCGGCCGCTTCGACGGTATCTATGGTGTGCTCGGCGGGCTGGAGGTGATTCGCTCGCTGAACGATTACGGCATCGAAACCGAGCGGCCTGTTGAAACGGTGATCTGGACCAACGAAGAGGGCTCGCGCTTCGCGCCGGCGATGGTCGCCTCCGGCGTATTTGCCGGCGTGTTCACGCTCGAGTACGGGCTTTCGCGCAAGGACGTCGACGGCAAGACCATCGGCGAGGAATTGCAGCGGATCGGCTATGCGGGCGCAGTGCCGTGCGGCGGTCGCAAGATTCACGCTGCGTTCGAGCTGCACATCGAACAAGGGCCAATACTCGAGGCCGAAAACAAAACGATAGGCGTGGTCACCGACGCGCAAGGCCAGCGCTGGTACGAAGTCGTGCTCACGGGGCAGGAAGCGCACGCGGGGCCTACGCCGATGCCGCGCCGCCGCGACGCGCTGCTAGGCGCCTCGCGGGTCGTGCAGCTCGTCAATGAAATCGGCCTGCGTCACGCGCCGCTCGCGTGCGCGACGGTCGGCATGATGCAGGTGCATCCGAATTCGCGCAACGTGATTCCCGGCCGCGTGTTCTTCACCATCGACTTTCGCCATCCGCAGGACGAGGTGCTCGCGCAGATGGACGCAGAGCTGCGCGAAGGCATCGCGAAGATCGCGCAACTGGGCAAGCTCGAAGCCGACGTCGAGCAGATTTTCTACTACGCGCCCGTGCCGTTCGACGCGGCTTGTGTGAAGTCCGTGCGCGCGGCGGCCGAGCGCTTCGGCTATTCGAACCGCGACATCGTGTCGGGTGCAGGACACGACGCGTGCTATCTCGCGACGGTCGCGCCGACCTCGATGGTGTTCGTGCCGTGCATCGACGGAATCAGCCACAACGAAGTCGAGGACGCGACGATCGAATGGATCGAAGCCGGCGCGAACGTGTTGCTGCACGCGATGCTCGAACGCGCGAGCGAACCCGGCTGACGCCCAACGATTGAACACGAGCGGTCTCAGCGCCGCGCTGTCTTTCCAACGATTCCCCTGTACCGGCCGTGCGCATCACGCACACGGCCGGCGGACCCGTATTTTGCCTCGCAAGGAGCATCCGGATGTCCCAGACCACCTCGAATGCCGCCGACGGCATCGCCCCGGGCCGTCTCAGCGCCGAGCAGCTCGGCTGCAATTTTGCCGACGTCGCGCCGCCGCTTTCCGCGAACGCGGCCGTGATCGCGGCCGACCGCTGTCATTACTGTTACGACGCACCCTGCGTAAACGCGTGCCCCACGGGCATCGACATTCCCGGCTTCATCCGCAAGATCGGCAACGGCAATCTGAGGGGCGCGGCGCGCGACATTCTGAGCGCGAACCCGCTGGGCGGCATGTGCGCGCGAGTGTGCCCCACCGAAATTCTCTGCGAAGGCGCCTGCGTGAGAAATCATCAGGATGGCGAGCCGGTTCGGATCGGCGCGCTGCAACGTCATGCCACCGACTTCCAGATGGCGCGCGAAGCCGCCGGTGCGCCTGCGCTCTTCAAGCGCGCGAGCGACACATGCCGTCAGGTAGCGGTGGTCGGCGCGGGTCCCGCGGGTCTTGCCTGCGCGCACACGCTCGCGCTGGCCGGGCATCGCGTGAGCGTCTTCGATGCGGGCAAACATCCGGGCGGTCTGAACGAGTATGGCATCGCGGCGTACAAGACCGTCGATGATTACGCACAGCGCGAGGTGCGGTGGCTGCTTTCAATCGGCGGGATAGAACTGCGCCAGGGCCAGCGGCTGGGGCATGACATGACGCTAGAGGAACTACGCGCAGCGTACGACGCGGTGTTCATCGGCGTGGGACTCGGCGGCACGCACACGCTGTCCGTCGAAGGCGAAATGCTCGACGGCGTGCTCGATGCGGTGGATTTCATCGCAGGCGTTCGCGCGGCCGACGATCTGGCCAGCGTGCCCATCGGCCGCAAGGTGGTGGTGCTCGGAGGCGGCAACACGGCAATCGACGCCGCCGTGCAAAGCCGGAAGCTGGGCGCGGAGCAGGTGACGCTCGCCTATCGTCGCGGCGCAGCGCAGATGAGCGCCACCTGGGCCGAACTGGAGTTCGCGCGTAGCCAGGGTGTGGCCGTGGCCGAATGGATGAAGCCGCTGCGAATCGTCGGCGACACGCAGGTGCAGGCCGTGGAATTCGAGCGCACCGAGCTCGATATGGCCGGCGCGTTGCGCGGCACTGGGCAGATCGTGCGCGTGGAGGCCGACATGGTGCTGAAAGCCATTGGCCAGAAGCTCTTACCCGCAGGCCTCGATGGGCTGCAACTGACCGACGGAGCCGGGCGCATCGCAGTGGACGCGAACGGCGCCACCTCGCTCACGGGCGTTTTCGCTGGCGGCGACTGTGCCGGCCACGCCGGAACCGATCTGACCGTTCAGGCCGTGCAGGACGGCAAGCTCGCCGCGCACGCGATCGACCGCTTCCTTGCGAACCTGTCTGCGAGAGCCGCCTGAGCCGCGCGAAAGCTACCTCGAATCCAGCTAAAACGAAGGAGTCGCATCATGGCCGACTTGCGCTGCACGATTGCCGGCATTCAATCGCCGAACCCGTTCTGGCTCGCTTCCGCGCCGCCCACCGACAAGGCCTACAACGTCAACCGCGCGTTCGAGGCGGGGTGGGGCGGCGTGGTCTGGAAGACGCTCGGGCTCGACCCGCACGTGGTGAACGTGAGTTCGCGCTACGGTGCGACCACCTGGCGCGGCCAGCGGATCGCAGGCCTGAACAACATCGAGCTGATCACCGACCGGCCGCTCGACGTGAACCTCAAGGAAATCGCGCAGGTGAAGCGGGACTGGCCCGACCGCGCGCTGATCGTCTCGCTGATGGTACCTTGCAACGAGCATGACTGGAAGTGGATCCTGCCGCAGGTGGAAGCGACCGGCGCGGACGCGGTGGAACTCAACTTCGGCTGTCCGCACGGCATGAGCGAGCGCGGCATGGGCGCAGCGGTCGGACAGGTGCCCGAGTACATCGAAATGGTCACCCGCTGGGTGAAAGAAGGCACGCGCCTGCCTTGCCTCGTGAAACTCACGCCGAACGTCACCGACATTCGTCACGGCGCGCGCGCGGCGATGAAGGGCGGGGCGGACGGCGTCTCGCTGATCAACACGATCAACTCGATCGTAGGCGTCGATCTCGACGTGATGGCGCCGCTGCCCACTGTGGACGGCAAGGGCACGCATGGCGGCTATTGCGGTCCCGCCGCGAAGCCGATTGCGCTGCACATGGTCGCGGAAATTGCGCGCGACCCGCTAACGCATGGCTTGCCCATCTCCGGCATCGGGGGCATTTCCGACTGGCGCGACGCCGCGGAATTCATTGTGCTGGGAGCAGGCAGCGTGCAGGTTTGCACGGCCGCGATGCACTACGGCTTCCGCATCGTCGGCGACATGAGCGACGGCCTGTCGAACTGGATGGACGAAAAAGGCTACGCCAGCCTCGACGCGATTTGCGGCCGCGCCGTACCGAACGTCACCGACTGGCAATACCTGAACCTCAGCTACGACATCAAGGCACGCATCGATCAGGACCGCTGCATCCAGTGCGGGCTCTGCCACATCGCCTGCGAAGACACCTCGCATCAGGCGATCACCGCCACGCGCGATGGCAGGCGCCACTTCGAGGTGGTCGATGCGAACTGCGTCGGGTGCAATCTATGCATGCATGTTTGCCCGGTCGATCAATGCATCACGATGGAGCGCGTCGATTCGGGCGAGCGCTACGAGAACTGGACCGCGCACCCGAACAACCCGGCGCGTGTCGCCGACCCGAAGGCCGCCTGACACGTTGAAGCCGGACCGAGCCTAACCCACGACAAGCGACGGAGAACCCACTTTATGAGCCAACCCTTAGCCGTCGACGCCACTGCGCGCCGCGCCGAAAGCGATCTATACAACGATGACCTCGCGCCCACCGGCGTCGCGCAGCGCACATGGCGCTGGTATCACTTCGCGGCACTATGGGTGGGCATGGTGATGAACATCGCCTCCTACATGCTCGCCGCGGGCCTCACCGAGCAGGGCATGTCGCCCTGGCAGGCGGTGCTCACCGTGCTGCTCGGCAATCTGATCGTTCTCGTGCCGATGCTGCTGATCGGTCATGCGGGTACCAAGTACGGCATTCCTTATGCGGTGCTGGTGCGAGCGTCGTTCGGCACCCAGGGCGCGAAGCTGCCCGCCATGCTGCGCGCCATCGTGGCGTGCGGCTGGTACGGCATTCAATCATGGCTGGGCGGCAGCGCCATCTATACGCTCGCCAACATCCTCACGCACAACGCGCTGGTGGGCGACGCAATGCCGTTTCTCGGCATTTCGATCGGCCAGGCCAGCTGCTTTCTCATCTTCTGGGTGTTGCAGCTGTATTTCATCCTGCACGGCACCGATTCGATCCGCTGGCTCGAAAGCTGGTCCGCGCCGATCAAGGTGGTGATGTGCGCAGTGCTCGTGTGGTGGGCCTGTTCGAGGGCAGGCGGAGTGGGCTCGATGCTGTCGCAATCGTCGCAGTTCGTTGCCGGCGGCAAGAAGGCGGGCCTGTTCTGGGCGACGTTCTGGCCAAGCCTCACGGCCATGGTGGGTTTCTGGGCCACGCTCGCGCTCAACATTCCCGACTTCACGCGCTTCGCAAAAACGCAAAAGGACCAGTTCGTAGGCCAGGCGATCGGCCTGCCGATTCCGATGGCGTTGCTCTCGGTGGTGTCCGTGGTCGTGACGTCGGCAACGGTCGTGATTTACGGCAGGGCGATCTGGGACCCGATCGACCTCACGAGCCGCATGGAGGGCGTCGGCGTGGGCATCGCGCTCGTGATCCTCACGCTCGACACGATGTGCTGCAATCTTGCCGCGAACCTCGTCGGCCCAGCTTACGATTTTTCGAGCCTGTGGCCCAAGGGCATTTCGTACAAGACGGGCGGCCTTATCACCGCGGCCATCGCCATCGCGATGATGCCGTGGAAGATCCTCGCGACCACGCAAGGCTACATCTTCACGTGGCTCGTCGGCTATTCGGCGCTGCTCGGACCGGTGGCCGGCATCCTGATGGTCGATTACTTTCTGGTTCGCAGCACACGCCTCGATACGACCCAGCTCTTCGAGGAGAACGGCGAATACGCCTACTCGAACGGCTGGAATCCGGCGGCCGTGATCGCGCTGATCGCCGGCGTGCTGCCGAACCTGCCGGGCTTTCTGAATGTCGCGTTCCCGAATGTGTTTGCCTCGGTGCCCGACGCGTTCAAAAGCATTTACACCTATGCGTGGTTCGTGGGGCTCGCGATTGCGGCGCTCGTCTACGGCGTGATGATGAAAGTCGGCCGGAGCCGGCGCCCGAGCGTGGCGGGCGCGTGAGCGTTTCAAGCGTCAATGTTCAACTGAAGGAGACTTGGCATCATGGCGATCCTGATTCGAGGCGGCACCGTCGTCAATGCAGACAAGAGCTGGCGTGCGGACGTGCTCTGCGAAAGCGGCGTGATCCAGAGCGTCGGTGAAAACCTCGACGCGCCTGCGGGCGCGACCGTGGTCGACGCCGGTGGCCAATACGTGATGCCCGGCGGCATCGATCCGCACACGCATATGGAACTGCCCTTCATGGGCACGACTGCCAGCGACGACTTCTACACGGGCACGGCGGCGGGGCTGGCGGGCGGCACTACATCGATCATCGACTTCGTGATCCCCAACCCGAAGCAGGCGCTGATGGACGCCTTTCGCGAGTGGCGCGGCTGGGCCGAAAAAGCCGCTGCTGACTATGGCTTTCACGTGGCGGTGACGTGGTGGGATGAAAGCGTGCATCGCGACATGGGGCTGCTCGTGAACGAGCATGGCGTGTCGAGCTTCAAGCACTTCATGGCATACAAGAACGCGATCATGGCGGACGACGAGATCCTCGTGAACAGTTTTGCCCGCTCGCTCGAACTGGGCGCGCTGCCCACCGTGCATGCGGAAAACGGCGAGCTCGTATTTCAATTGCAACGCCAGTTGCTGGCGCGCGGCTTCACGGGTCCGGAGGCGCACCCGCTGTCGCGGCCGCCCGAAGTCGAAGGCGAGGCAGCGAATCGCGCGATCCGCATCGCCCAGGTATTGGGTGTGCCGGTGTACATCGTGCATGTGTCGGCGAAAGACGCGCTCGAGGCGATCACGCGCGCGCGCAGCGAAGGTCAGCGCGTATTCGGCGAAGTGCTCGCGGGGCATCTGGTGATCGATGAGGCCGTTTATCGCGACCCGGACTGGACGCGCGCCGCCGCCCACGTGATGAGTCCGCCGTTCCGTACGCAGGAGCATCGCGACGCGCTGTGGCGCGGACTTCAGGGCGGCCTGCTGCACACCACCGCAACCGACCACTGCGTGTTCTGCGCGTCGCAGAAAGCGATGGGCCGCCATGATTTCACGAGGATCCCGAACGGTTGCGGCGGCGTTGAGGATCGCATGGCGGTGTTGTGGGATCAAGGCGTGAACACCGGCCGGCTCACGCCGAACGAATTCGTGCGCGTTACCTCCACCAATGCCGCGCAAATCTTCAACCTCTACCCGCGCAAGGGCACGGTGGCCGTCGGTGCCGACGCCGATCTCGTCGTATGGGATCCCGAGGCCACGCGCACCATCTCGGTCAAAACGCATCATCAGAACGTGGACTTCAACGTGTTCGAGGGCATGACGGTGCGCGGCGTGCCGACCCACACCGTCTCGCAAGGCGAACTCGTTTGGGTAGACGGCGACCTGCGGGCGCGGCGAGGCGCCGGACGTTACCTGAAGCGTCCCGCGAATCCCGGCTATGTGCAGGCGTCGCGCCTTGCGAAGAGCCTGAAAGAGACGCAGCCCGTGCATCGCAAGGGTGACGCACCACAATAAGAGCGGCGACGCCTGGAGGCACAGCAGGGAAGGTCCGGCGCGCGAAGCGGCAGGATTGGCGCCATGCGCCGGTTTGTCCGGCGGATTTGCGGCGGCGGTGCCGGGGGCTGTTTGCACGGCAGTAAGCGATTGTGAAAGGATTTCTTTGGGGCCCGTTCTCTTTCACGTATCCGACAGGAGGAGCGCCATGTCGATGTCGATCACCCTGCAGGAGGCCCTGCAAAGCAAGGGCTCACGCTACGAAATCGTGCGCTACCCATGCAGTCATTCTTTCGGAAGTGTTTCGCGCGGGCATCCAGTCGATTTCGATCGGCCAGAGGCAAGCTGCCCAATCGCTCGGCATGACGTTTGGACAGATGATGCGTTACGTCGCGATCCCCCCGGGCGTTCCGGCGCATGCTGCCGCCACTCGGCAACAACGCAATTTCGCTGCTGAAGGACACGTCCTTGATCTCGGCGATTGGTCTGGGCGAGATGGCCTATGCTGCGCGCACGGTGGCTGGTACCTATGGCCGCTACTGGGAGCCATACCTGGCCATCGCCGCGGCATATTGGCTGACGACATTGGCGGTGACAATGGGCCTGCGCAAACTGAAGGATCATCTGGCGCGAACCGATCACGTTCCACGCTGACCTCGACATCCGGATCGAACGGCGCGTTTTTTCGAAGAGATAGTGTCTTCAGTCCGTGGTGCCGAACAGGTTGCCGGCCGCATCTGTACCAGACGTCCCTCCGGGTTACCGGCGACGCCATTGCCTGCGAACGGCGCTGTCACGTTGACGAAGTGGCCAGGTAAGATGTGTTGATGAAGAAGACCAAATCGCTCTATCACGGCCAGCGGTTTCCGGCGGCGGTCATCAGCCACGCGGTTCGCTGGTATTTCCGGTTCCACCTGAGCCTGCGCGACCTCGGGGAGTTGCTGTTCGAGCGCGGTGTTGTCGTGAGCTACGAGAGCGTCCGTCGCTGGTGCGACAAATTCGGCGCGAGCTTTACCCATCGTGACAAAGCGGTGCGGCGCAAGCCGGGCAGCAACTGGCATCTCGACGAGATGTTCGTGACGCTGCGCGGTGAATCCTATCTGCTGTGGCGGGCAGTCGATGAACATGGCGCCGAACTGGACATCCTGCTGCAGAAACGGCGTGACAAGGCCGCGGCCAAACGCTTCTTCCAGCGCGTGCTGCGCTCAAGCGCAGTGCCACGTAAGATCGTCACCGACCAGCTACGCAGCTACGTGGCCGCCAAAGCGGACATCCCGGAACTGGCGAACGTCAAGCACGTGTTCGTCAAAGCGAGCGCTCGCGTGAACAACCGGGCCGAGAAAAGCCACCAGCCCACACGAGAACGAGAGTGACGCATGCGCGGCTTTCGCGACCGCGATCGTACACAAGCTTTCCTCGCGAGCTTCGGCCCGATTCGACAGCACTTCGCGCTGAAGCGGCATCTGCTGCGCGCTTCGCTCTATGGCAAACATCTCGCAGCTCGATTCACGACTTGGCACGAATTCACGGAAGTCACCCAAAATCCGTTCGCGGTCTTCTGGCTGGTAGTCCCGCCTGCCGAAACTTTGTCTTTCTATCGGCAACGTGACAGCGCCATCGAAGGCACCATTTATCGGGCAATCGCCCAGTCGCCTGTGTGGCTCACTGGCCGTGCGTCGGGCAAATCGGGTCCAGCTCGCGATTTGCGCTGGCCACGGCGCGCTGCCGCGCGCTGGTTCTAAAGGCCGATAAGAATGTAGCCGCGTCCTCTTCGGATAGCGCCACCTGAAGGCAGTCGTTGAGCGACTGCGCATGCGCGGGCACAAACGCGTCCAGGTAGACCAGCGACTTGATGCGATAGCTCATGCGGTCGGCTACACCGGTGATGACCATGCCTCCATAGGAATGGCCCAGGAGGATCACGTCGGAAAGCTCCTCTGCCTCCAGGACGCCGCACACATCGCGAATGTGAGTTTCCAGCGTGATGTTCTGGTTGTTCAGATGCGCCCGCTCGCCGAGGCCCGTGAGGGTCGGGGTGTAGACCGAATGACCGGATGCGCGCAACACATGTGCGGTTTCGCGGTAGCACCAGCCGCCATGCCAGGCGCCGTGCACGAGCACGAAAGTTGCAGGTGACCTGATGCGTACTTCCTCATTCCCTGGTTCCAATTCCATGCTGCCTCCACTATGCAATCCGTCGTTGAACGCGTTCCCACATGGATTGCAGAAAGTGTAGGAATTCGACAAACGGGATGTCAACGATTTTCCTCTCACGTTCCTCTATGTGAACAAACAAAGCTTTCTCCCGAAGTGGTCAAAATTCGCTTGACTTCACTGGTTCTTAAAATCACCATGTAAACACATTCTCATATGCGAACAATTGAACGGCTATGAACACAGAGCTGCTTGACCGTCTGGTGATTCGCGAAGCAATCGAAAACTGGGTCATTTGGCGGGATGCCGGAGACTGGAAACGCTTCGCGGAACTGTGGCATCCCGAGGGGGTGATGATGGCCACTTGGTTTCAGGGCAGCGGACCTGAGTTCATTCGCGTGACGCGAGAAGGTTGGGCACGCGGCGTCAGCATCCTGCATTTCCTCGGTGGCACGTCCATCGAACTCGCGGGTCCGCGTGCGATCGCGCAGACCAAAATGACGATCTCCCAACGCGGTGACGTGGAGGGTCATATCTGCGACGTTGTGTGTACCGGGCGCTTCTACGACTTCTATGAAAAGATGGATGGCGAATGGCTGCTGCGCCTGCGTCAACCGATCTATGAGAAGGACCGTCTGGACCCCATCGAAATCGGCGTGAAGCTGGATCTCGATGCCGCGATGCTCCGCCGCTTCCCCGAGGGCTATCGTCATCTCGCCTATATTCAGACGAAGATCGGCTACGACGTCAAACGCGATATGCCCGGACTCACCGGGCCCGCCGTCGAGGCGCTCTACGCGCGCGGCCGCGCATGGCTCGATACGGGAACGCTGTCATGAGAGTCGAAGCGCGGGACATGCCGGAGGCGGGCATCGATCGTGCAGTGGACCTGATCATGCAGAACTCTTACTCGAACCCGCGTGTGCCCGACGTTCGCGCGCGTGGCCACATGCTCCAGCAGGCGTGGAAAGGTCTGCCGCACGAGCCGATGGAATGAGGATGCCTCATGCGAAACTTCGACGAAGACAACATCACGCAGGCCGTGCTCGACAGGCTGAGTGGCTGCGCGACCCCGCGCACGCGCGAGATCAGCGAGGCGCTCGTGCGTCATCTGCATGCATTCGTGAAAGAGATAGAACCCAGCGAAGCGGAATGGGCGAGTGCCATAGCATTTCTCACCAGCACCGGTCAGATGTGCTCGGATACGCGGCAGGAGTTCATCCTGCTCTCGGACACCCTGGGCGTCTCCATGCTCGTGGATGCGATCAATCATCGCTTCGATGAAGACGTCACTCAAACCACGGTGCTCGGCCCGTTCTATGTGGAGCAAGCGCGCGACTTTCCGCTCGGTGCGCAGATCTCCCGCGAGTCCGATGGGCCGGCGTTGATCGTCGAAGGTACGATTGAAGATACGCGCGGCAAGCCGATAGCAGGCGCGTTGATCGAGACCTGGCACGCCGACGATCGCGGTTTCTACGATGTTCAGCGCGACACCGGCAAGTCGGCGCTCGACATGCGCGCACGCTTTCACACGGATGAGAAGGGACGCTTCTGGTATCGATCCGTCGTGCCCGCTGCCTACCCCATCCCGAACGATGGCCCCGTGGGAAAGATGCTGGACGCTCAAGGGCGTCACCCGTTTCGTCCCGCACATGTACATTTCAAACTGGGCGCACCGGGTTTCGAGACCGTTGTCACGCATGTGTTCATAGATGGCGATCCGTATCTGGACTCGGATGTCGTCTTCGGTGTGAAGGATGCGCTGATCACGAAGCTCTTAACGATAGACGGACAGGTGAGCCCCGGCGGACACGAAGTCGCCCCAGGCACCTCGCTGCTTACGTACCGGTTTGTGCTTCCCGAGAAACCCTGAAGCTAGCGGAAGAACCCCATGCACAAGCTTTCCCTGCATCACCTGACCATGCTCGACGCACACCCGCTGCAGCTCGTCGACGCCGCGCATGCCGGCGGATTCGACTACTACGGATTGCGCGTCGTCGCGCCGACCGTGGCGGATACCATCGTCGACGTGGCACACAATGACGTTCTCATGCGGGAACTCGCAGCGCGAATGGATGCAACCGGTGTGCGACTGCTCGATATCGAGGCGATCTGGTTACAAGCCAGCACGCGTATCGAAGACTTGTTGCCGGCGCTGGAGGCTGGGCATCGCCTTGGCGCGAAGCATGTGTTGGCCGTGGGCTACGACGACGATCGAACTCGCCTCATCGACAACTTCAGCGCACTGTGCGAAGCCGCCGCATGCTTCGAGATGACCGTCGGCCTCGAACTGATCACTTATTGTCCTGTCGGCACGCTAGACGACGCGCTTTCGCTGATCAGTGCAAGCCGTCAGCCGAACGCGCGCATCCTGATAGACACGCTGCAAGTGTTTCGCTCCGGCGCCAGTGTGAAAGATATTGGTAACGTTCAAGCGCGCCTCATCGAATACATTCAGATATGCGACGGTCCGCGCGCTTCGCCTGCTTCGGTGGACGAGCGGCGAACGGAAGCGCGCACCGCGCGCCTGCTGCCGGGCGAAGGCGAGCTACCCTTGCGCGAACTATTGGCGAAACTGCCCGTGGATCTGACGCTTGCAGTCGAAGCACCGACCCGGGAATTGCGCGGCCAGCCATTCAATCAGCAGGCCCGCACGATCATGGAAAGAATGCAACGCTTTCTCGCCTGAGCGCGTCACTCCGCAAAGTACTGACGCTGGATCCGTGCCGCCGATGTCGTGAGAATTGCGATTGCCCGTTCGTCGACCTCTTTCGAATAACGCACGGCCGGAATCGCGAGATTCAACGAGCCGAGCGGAAAGCCGCTCGCCGACAAGATGGGTACACCGACACCCACGATGCCCGGCGTGTACTCTTCCATGGAACGCGCGAAGCCATTCCTGCGCACGTCTTCAAGCGTGGCGAGCAAGGCTTTCCTGGTGGAGATCGTGTTCTTCGTGAAGCGCTCGAAGGTGACCGAGCGCATGTATTCTTCGCGCATCACGTCAGGAAGATATGCAAGTATCACCTTGCCGCCGGACACGGCATAGAGCGGCGCCAGATCGCCGAGCCGCATGTGCGATTGCAAGCGCTGCTGGCTGGTGACCGTGGCGACGACTTCAACCTGATCGCCCTTCAATTGGTTGAGCGCACACGATTCCGCGGTCTGCTGCGTGATATCGCGCAAAACGGGTTCTGCGCAGGCGATCAGGCTGCGCACCTGGTTCGACTGTTGTGCGAGCTTGAGAATAGCGTCGCCGAGCCGGTAGCCTTTGGTCTCGGCCACGAAGCGCAAGTAGCCACGGTCCGTGAGATTGCGAATCAGCTTCGTCAAGCTGCTCTTTGGAATGTCGAGCGCCTCGGCTATTTCCGCGTGCGACATCTCACGGCCCCACTGGGCCAACAGTTCAAGCAGGTCGAGGGTACGGTCAGCCGACTTCACGGTACTCGCCGTCTCGACTTCGTTCGCGCGCATGGTTATCGGGTCCTTGTTCATATAGGGGAACATGGTATCTCGCGTCGGGTAAATGTCAAGAAGGCGGGCGGTGCGCGTGCCGCCTCTTTCCGGGGTGCAAACGCCAAAAAATTGTTGTTCCGTTAGGTGAACTAGTTCACAATGAGATCTATGGGTTGGGCATTCGACCGCTCGACGCATTTGAACCGTGCAGTTCGATGAGATCAGCGATGAGGTTATATGGAAACAGGTCACATCCAAGGATTCGAATCACTCCGGGTTCCCGGTCACGGTGTCACGATCGATTCACTCGTTGGAGGTTCAGGCCCGCCACTTCTCTTATTGCACGGCGCGCCACAGACACGGGTCTGCTGGAGCGCAGTTGCGCCGGTGCTGGCGGAACATTTCACGGTGGTCGTACCCGACCTTCGCGGCTACGGCCGAAGTGACAAACCCCGCGGCGGTGGCGATCACTCGGCCTACTCGAAGCGCGAGTTGGCGCTAGACCAGATAGCGACGATGGACGCTCTCGGATTCGGGCGCTTCAGCGTGGCCGGACACGATCGCGGAGGGCGTGTCGCTTATCGTCTCGCGTTGGACCATCCAGACCGTATCGACCGTCTTGCCGTGCTGGATATCGTACCGACGAGTGATGCAATGGAGGCATTCGACCGGCATTCGGCCCTGCGCTTCTGGCACTGGGCGTTCCAGGCACTCGACGAGCCGTTTCCGGAGCGCATGATCGGCAACGATCCGAGCCTCTACATCGAGACCATGTTGCGCGCACATGCATCCAAAGGCTTTCGGTTCGATCCGTCGAACGTCGCCGACTATCTGAAGACGAACGGCGACCCTGCTGCCATACACGCCATGTGCGAAGACTATCGGGCGGCATGGACCTTTGACCGCGAACTGGATGAATCGGACCTTGGCGTCCGGACCATTGAGGCGCCTGTCCTCGTTCTTTGGGGGCAAGAAACGCCGGCGGCAAATTCGCCATTGGAAAGATGGCGCCGCTGGGCGAAGGTCGTCGAGGGTTACGCCATCCGGTGTGGGCATTTTCTGCCGGAAGAAGCGCCCGTTGAAACCGCAGAGAGACTGCTGCGCTTCTTCTCGTAACGATGTGCTCAGATCCAGCAAGCCTGCGAATCGATGCTACGGAGACAACATTATGGGTACCATATTGGTAAGCAACGAAGCTCGACGATCGGGAGGCGCTCGTCAAACGAAGAAAGCAACCGCGAGCGGCTGGATCGGTTCGGCGCTGGAATACTACGACTTCTTTATTTATGCTCAGGCCGCGTCGCTTATCTTTCCGCAGCTGTTCTTTCCTGCAGGCAATCCTAAAATCGCGATTGTGGCCTCACTCGCTACCTATGGGGTGGGATACATAGCGAGGCCGATCGGCGCCTTTTTTCTGGGCCGGTGGGGCGACATCCACGGCCGCAAAAACGTACTGCTTATTTGCCTGCTTTTCACAGGCCTATCGACAATGGCCGTCGGCCTTTTGCCGACGTATCAACAGGTCGGCGTACTAGCCCCAACACTTCTGGTGGTCTTGCGTCTCGTCCAGGGCTTCGCCGTTGCGGGAGAGATATCGGGCTCCAGTTCGATGATATTGGAGCATGCGCCATTTGGCCGCCGCGGTTTCTATGCAAGTTTCGCCCTGCAGGGCGTACAGGTTGGTCAGCTTTCTGCGGCTGCCGTGTTTCTGCCGCTTGCGTATTTCATGCGCGAAAATTCTTTTATCTCGTGGGGGTGGCGGATCCCCTTTCTTCTTAGCGCGTTCGTCCTGCTGGCGGGATACCTGATTCGACGAGGGGTCGACGAGTCACCCGTTTTCGCCCGGGAAGAGGACCGCGGGGCAATCCCGATGTCGCCGATTGTGGAAGCGTTAAGGCTTGGATGGAAGGATATGATCCGTGTTGCCGGCATATCCCTCACCAATGTAATTGCAGTAGTCACGACGATTTTCGGCGCGGCATATGCGGTCCAGCCGTCCTATGGCATCGGTATGCACGAGAGCATCTTTCTTTGGATTCCGGTAATCGGCAATTGCGTGGCGGCAGTAGTCATTCCATTCGTTGGCAATCTGTCAGACAAGATCGGGCGCCGATTGCCGATCGTCTTCGGCTCGCTCAGTTCCGGCCTCTTATCGTTCGCTTATCTCTATGCCATCAGCGTCCGGAACGTACCGGTAGCCATTGCCCTCTCTATTCTTATGTGGGGGATTGTCTATCAAGGCTACAACGCTGTATTCCCCAGCTTCATGCCAGAACTCTTCCCGGTGCGTTTTCGGGTATCGGCTATGGCGATCGGTCAGAACCTCGGGGTAGCCATCACGGCTCTGCTTCCCGCGCTCTTCGCCGCCGTTGCGCCCCCGGGCGCGACGAATATCCCACTTACTATTGGGGCGCTCACGTTTGGCGTGACCATCATCGCGGCACTTGCCGCGTGGAGCGCACGAGAAACGTATCGTATTCCGATGCATGCGCTAGGCGACCCCAATGCGACACCCATCGACAGGCACGAATATTCGCAAGCGCGCCAGAAATCGATTGATGACGCGATAAATTCCACGGCAATTGAGTGAAGCGACGCCAGGTGGGCGAAGTGCTTGGTATGACGTCGCCGAGCAGGCTGTCAGCCATGAAATCCATACGGTTTTTATAGGATCAGACTCATGAACACATCAACCTCGCATCCTCGCGTGGCGCTTGTAACAGGGGGAATGGGCGGCATCGGCGGTGGCATCACGATTGCGCTCGCGAATCGCGGCTTCGACATCGTAGTTGCCGACCGCCTGATCGACGAGGCGCGTGTGAGCGCGCTGCGTTCAGAAGTACCCGCTACGGCGCGACTCGCATTCGTCAAAGGTGACCTCTCCGACCTTGCCGATCATCCTCGCTTCGTGGCAGCGGCGTTTGACGCGTTCGGTCGCATCAATGTGCTAGTCAACAACGCAGGCGTTTCGGTGCTCTCGCGTGGCGATCTGCTGGACGTCTCTCCAGAGAGTTACGACCTGAACTTTGGAGTCAATACTCGCGGCGCGTTCTTTCTCACTCAGGCGGTGTGCCGCCGCATGATTGTAGAAGAACCGAAAGGCGTAGAGAGCGCACGCTCAATCATTTTCATCTCCTCGTCGAATGCTGCGATCGCAGCACCGGAGCGCGGTGAGTACGCGATGTCCAAAGCAGCCGTTGCGATGATGGCCAAGCTCTATGCCCTCAGGCTCGCAGAACACGGAATCGCGGTGTATGAGGTGCGTCCTGGCCTCATCAAGACGCCGATGAGCGGGGTCGCGCATGAACGCTTCGAAAAGCTGCTCGCCGCGGGCTTTACCCCTTTCAACCGCTGGGGCATGCCGGACGACGTCGGTCGGGCGGTGGCAACGATGGCCTCTGGAGATTTGCCCTTCATGACTGGCGCATCAATAGAGATCGATGGCGGCATGCATATTCAATACTACTGATACCTTGCGCCAGCGCGGAGGCTACTCGACCCATGCCTGTCAATTGTTCACGTCGAAGGTTCGTCATGGTGGGCTCCGCAGCGCTCATCGCCGCAAAGTCCTCGAGTTCCTGGGCGCTTGAGCCACAGCGGGCACGGAATCCACCCGCTGCGAATGGCGCGGCGTCCGCAAGTTCGCGAAGCATCATCGGAGGTAGAAACGAAATGCAGCGATTTGAGGTAGCTATCCCTCAGCAGGAATTGGACGCACTGAGGCGCCGACTGGATGAAACACGATGGCCGTCGGCCGCTACCAGCAGCAGGTGGGAACTGGGGCCGGACGAAGCGTTTGTTCGGCGGCTCGTTGCTTATTGGGTGAGCGACTTCGACTGGCGCGCCCAGGAGCGACGGATTAACCGCTTCGAGCAATTCCACGCCAGTGTTCACGGCCATCTGCTCCATTTTCTCCATGTGAAGGCATCGGTTCCCAATGCACGGACGTTGCTTCTCATGCACGGTTGGCCATACAGCTTCGCGAGTTTCCTTGCCATCGTCGAGCAGCTTGCTCATCCGGAGCAATTCGGCGGCGATCCGGAACAAGCCTTCAACGTCGTGTGCCCGTCCTTGCCGGGATTTGGATTTTCAGCCAAGCCGCTCGCCCCGCTGCCGTGTCGAGAGATGGGATCGCTGATGGACAAGTTGATGACCGAGGTGCTCGGCTATCCGCGCTACATCGCGGCAGGTGGCGACTGGGGTGGTCATATTGCAGAATGGATGGGACTGGACTATCCCGGGCATGTCCAGGGCATACACACCAGCATCATCAGCGTGCGGCCCGAAAGTGCGTTGCGCGGCAGCGGCAACACCGGTGGCGTCGAAACGGAGGCGGTACGTCGTTTCGTCGCGGAGGAAAAGGCGACCTTCACAAAAAAATACGGGTATGCCTTCCAGCAGGGGACCCGACCGCAAGCGCTCGCCTTTGGAATGATGGACAGCCCCGTCGGAACCGCCGCGTGGATGCTCGACAAGTTCCACGGTTGGTCGGACCTTCGCGAAAGGCCTTTCGAGCAGGTCTTCACGCTTGACGAACTGCTCACCGAAATCATGATCTACCAGATGACTGGCACGTTCGATACGTCCACATGGATCTACGCCGGTACTGCGCGCTCAGACGATTTCCTGCGTCAAGACCAACGTATCGACGTACCGGTCGCCGTAGCGCGTTATCCTGACCCGATCTCTCCTATCCCACCACGTGAATTCGTCGAAAGGAGCCACAACGTAGTCCAGTGGACTGAATTTCGAACGGGAGGTCATTTCCCCTTCTATGAGGGACCGTCCGGGTATATAGCAGATATCGTGAAATTTAATCGATTGCTACGGGATAACTATAGCTAACTATTCGGGGGCGCATCGATTGCACTCGTGCGTTTTACAACTTGCGGAGTTTGTTCCACCATAAAGCTTCCAAGCGGAAGTTTTATGGTTTCTTCCAAAAACAGCTGTAGAGGAACGGTATTAGTTTCAGCACTTTCAACCTTATATCAGAGTCGGTCAATCTGTCCGTTCGACATCGACGCCAATCGAGGTGCAACCAATGACCGCTCACGAGAGAGTCGAAAGAGTCTTCTCGTTACGGGGCGTCCGGCGCATGCCCTTGTCTGCTGCGTCATGCGTGCACAAGCACGTATGTGGGCAGGCGCTGGACAACCCTTAACGAGAGTACGCAGCCGTTGACAGGGAACCCGACGTTCGCAGGCGCGACGCGTCGAACGACAGGAAAGAAGCATGAAGCTGTCTCACGAAGGCCGAAGCCCGAATGTCGGCTTCGGCCGAGATCTGCTCCTTCAGACCAGGGGTTCGATGACCGTAGTGCCCCCACAGCCGTCCTTGAATGTGAACGATACTTGTGACGATGGAGGGGAGGGCGCCTGTTGATCTGACATGCGCCAGACTATCGCACTCGGGCGCCCGGCTGTGCCGCCAGGAGGCCATCGCAGATATCGGCGCGCACGGTGTCTGTATCAGACGTCGGAGATTTCGCGCATCGGACCGTCTGCGCGAATGTACGGGAGAACGTCGTCCGGTGATGCGTCACCATTGCAGGTCTCCTTGCTTCCGGTGCGTCGGCCGCCATGTGTGAAGTGTTGGGACGCTGCGAGCATATCGCCACGATCGCTAGTTCAATGCCTTCCGTTCGAAGGCGCAACTAACGGCCCGAACCGCCCGCTATCTCCGTCGGGGAGCTTTGCCCGAAAAAAACCAGCTGACAAGAGGTGGCCGGGTGGCCGTCGCGGCGGGATGCGGTTGATTGGCACCGGCCGGTACGCTTCCATCAAGACGCCTTCGCTTGCGAGCCACGCACACGTCGCTCAACAGACTGCAGACTGGTTGCATGCGCCCTGTCGGAGTGGATTCTGGAGTGTGGCTGAAGGATGCACCACAGACAAAAACCGGTGTCTCAGCGGCGCGAGAAATCTGCCGGCGTCAGCTCTAGTCGTGCTGCGGGATGGGCGAGCAGCTTCCGTTCGGCGATCGCGCGGATGCGGCCGTAGCCATCGCGGAAGGTTTTGAGGATGCGGGCGTCGCCAGCGCGTGGCTCGAGCCAGAAATACGCTTCCAGCGCCGTGATCGTGATCACGCATTCGACCGGGCGGTTCTGGACGACGAGAGAAAATGCCACGCCGCGGCGATTGGCGAGCACCTGCGGCTCAAGTTCGACGGTTTCCATAGGTGGCAAGGACGGCGCTTCTGATCAGGTCACGATGATTTTTGCACAGGTTATGCATTTCAGGTGCGGGCGAAGTTGACGAGTAGGACGTCATAGCGCGCCGCTTCGGACTGGGTGGAAGCCATTGGTTTCCAACGCCGGTTGCGTCCTGACTACCGGCGTCTGTCACTGGCAAAAGCCTCCCCGATCTGTCGTGCCCGCTTCACCTCATCGCTATGCAGGTAGATCGACGTCGTCGACACCGAAGCGTGCCGCAGGTTGTCCCGTACGGTCGTCAGCTCTGCGCCGCGCCCTAGCGCATGCGTCGCGTGGGTGTGGCGCATCCAGTGGGGACTTGCGCGACGCAGTTTCTCTGCCAGCGGTGGATGATCGGCTTCGATAGCCTGTGCGGCGAGCCGGAAGAAGCGCCTGAGTACACCCCAGAGCCGCGAGCTGCTGATCGCTGCCTCACTGTCTGTCTCGAGGCTGCCGATGACCGGCGTTTCCGGGCGCCAGCGCACCGGCGCGATTGGCAACTCTCGTCCGGCGAGATAATGCGCGAGGGCGTCCCACGCGAGTGGCGGCAGCGCGACGCGCGCCAGCTTCTTTCCTTTACCCGTCACGCGCAGCCAGTGATCGCCGCGCGCATCGGTCTCAACGTGCCCGAGCGTGGCGCCGACCAGTTCGCTTGCACGCAGGCCCGTCGCGTACGCAAAGTCGAGCAGGAAGCGCAGCCGTTGTGCGGCCGGGGCCGACCAGCCATGCGACCACTCGAGTCCATCGGCGATCGTGCGCACGAGCGCCCATTCGCCCTCGCTGAACGCGTGCCACGTATCCAGCACGTTGCCGCTGGAGGCCTCGCGCACCTTCACGCCGGCGAACGGATTCGCGAGCGCACATAGCGCTGCTCGATCAGCCAGCGGAAGAGGGCGCCCACAATCGACAGTGCATGCGCGACCGAACGGGCCGACAGGCTGCCGTTGAATGGTCGCCAGTCGGGCGACGTGCGGGCACGCACCGGGCCCACCCAGCGGGCGCGCGGCGACGGGTGGCGCAGGAACGCGCGATACGCGATCACATCTTCGGTCGTGAGGGAGGACAGCGCACGGCCGCGCTCGACGATTGCCCACAGGATCAGGCGCTCGGCTTCCTTGCGGTAGGTGCGCTGCGTGGCAGGCGACTCGTGCAGGGCAAGCCAGGTCTGCACTGCTTCGTAGTCGTTGGTGGCGTCGAGCGCGCAGGTGGCCTTCGGCGCGCGGAATGTCCCCTGGGAGCCGTCGACTTCATGCGGGACCTGCAGCGATTCCCACGGCACGAGTTCGCCGCGGCGGCTCGCGATGATGAGCGCCCGAGCCTTTTCGGTGAGGGCCGGCCATGCCGCGAAGAACGCCTCGATGGCGCGGGCGCTGGCTGCGCCGAGGCCGGGTACCGCTTTCCACCACTGGCGGCGGCGCGGGATGCGCACGGTCAGATCGGCGAGCGTGCGGATGCCGTGGGCGTGCAGCACGCCCACGGCTCGCGGTGCGAACCACTGGGCGACGTCGTCGGTGATCTGTGGTTGTGGCGGGCGAGCTGTGCGCAGCGCGTCCGATGGCGTGCGCGACTTTTTACAGACGCGCTGCGTTGCACTTTTTCGCGAACGCTTGCGGCTGCCCGTGAATCGAACCGGCCGCCTCGTTCCATGTAGCCGCCTTTGGGCACGGCGGATGAGTGCTGGAGCAACGCGGAAGGCGGGGCCGCACACCACTGCACTGCGACGCAATGCGAGGGATACGGCAGGTCGCAGCGGGGGGAAGGGTCATTTGCGCGGTGTCCCGGGCACCAGGTTGCCGGCGTCAGCCGGCACTGGGGCACAGATTCTACGTCTGCAATGTGGCGGCTTGCCGACTGAGCTGGCATCGAGCAGCCCGACGTCAGCTTCCTGCATCAGCGAACTCAGACCGGCCAGCTTGAATTCAAATGTCAGAGGCGCTCTCGCTAAGGACGCTCGCTGGTTCTGTCGCGATAAGAATGGCATGGCGGGCACGAGCCCGCATTATCAGGATCGTTTACATGACAAGCGAATAGAACTGTGCGGCAACCGTGCGGTCGACATCGTCGTCTTTCATCTGGCCCTTCCGGATCATATGCATCACATCGATGCCCGATAGGATGATGCGTGCGCACCGGAAATTCTTGAAACCCATCATCGGCCGAATGATGCGTTTGATGACGCGGTGGTCCTGCTCGATGATGTTGTTCAGGTATTTGTTCTGCCGGACCTTGATCGGTGCCTCACAGTCGGCGTTGAGCGCTTCGAGCGCGGCCAGATTGGCGCCGCTCTTATCGACGGTAATCGTTTCGAGCTCGCCGTTCTGGTCGATCGCCTTCTCGAACTAACGGCGCGCAGCAGCCTTGTCACGATGGGCGCGCAGCAGGAAATCGACCGTGTTGCCTTTCTTGTCGACGGCGCGGTACAGGAATTTCCATTGGCCCCTGACCTTCACGTAGGTCTCGTCCATCCGCCAGCTCTTGCCCACCGGACGCTTCGACCGGCGAAACGCCTTTTCAAACAGCGGCACCAGCTTGATCATCCAGCGGTGCACGCTCGAATGATCGACCTCGATTCCGCGCTCGGCCATCATCTCTTCGAGGTTGCGTAGGCTCAGCGAGTACGCCACGTACCACCGCACGCACATCAAAATCACGTCGAGCGGGTAGTGCAGGCGCTTGAGCACCTTGGCTATGGCCGGATTCAGGTTCTGTTTCATCGATCAAAGCGTTCGCATTCACAATGTCAGCATAGCAGCTTGCCTTTGCCTTATTGCGACAAAACCGTCGTAAAGGTGGCGGTACTCAAGCCCGCGCGGGTAGTGCCGTTAAACCGGTTGGGAACGGCAATCAAGTATTTCTTGATTTCGATGCAACAACGCATACTATTTCATCGATCGGCCGATCGACCGAGGGCGCAGATGAGGCATGGTCATCACCGAAAAAAGACCCGATCGGCGGTGGCAGGAACTGACGCCTCGCCTCAACCGGCGCACAGCTCCGACACTCCCCACATCTAAACGACTCGGCATCGCTAGAGAGGACTTCCTATGCGTCAGCTGATCTTGCGCAACATGCAGTCTCCCGGCGACATCGTGATGCTAACCGCCGCCCTGCGTGACCTGCATCTTTGCTATCCTGGCCAGTTTCTGACTGACACGCGCACACCATGTCCAGCGCTGTGGGAAAACAATCCCTGGATCACGTCGCTCAACGAGGACGATCAAGATGTCGAACTGATCGATTGCGAGTATCCCCTGATCCACCGTAGCAATCAGCTTCCCTATCACTTCATCCACGGTTTCGGCCAGTTTCTCAACTCGAGGCTCGGACTCGACATCCGACCGGCTTATTTCCATGGCGATATCCACGTGTCTGACCAAGAAAAGGGGTGGTACTCGCAAGTAGAGGAGATCGTCGGCGAGGCGTTATCTTTCTGGATAGTCGTTTCAGGCGGCAAGCCGGATTACACCGCGAAGTGGTGGGACCGCGACCGCTACCAGCAGGTGGTCGATCATTTTCGCGGCCGCATCATGTTCGTGCAGGTCGGCGAGGGAGGACACCAGCATCCGTCCTTGTGCAACGTCATCGACCTGCGGGGGCGCACCGATCTTCGACAACTGGTCAGGCTCGTCTATCACGCGCAGGGCGTCTTGTGCCCGGTGACCTTGCACATGCATCTCGCCGCGGCCATTGAAACGAAGCCGGGCATGCCGCCATCGCGGCCGTGCGTGGTCGTCGCGGGCGGCAGGGAGCCCACTCATTGGGAGGCGTACCCGACGCACCAATTCATCCATCGCGCAGGCGCGTTGCAGTGCTGCGCGGACGGCGGCTGCTGGAGATCGCGCGTCACGCCGCTCGGCGACGGCGACGAGAAGGACCTGCCGCATAATCTCTGCGTCGATGTCGTCGGCCACCTGCCGCGATGTCTCGACATGGTCAAGGCATCCGATGTGATTCGCGCCATCGAGCTTTACTTCGAAGGCGGCGCGGTGTCGTATCTGTCGCATCCGGGCCAATGGCTGAATGCGCTGGCCCGCGCCCAAGCGGAGCCCGCGTACGCATCGCACGGCGGATAACTAAAGCGCAGCCGGGTTCAGGTCCCCTATCGCGAGCATTCGCATTTATGCACTTCCACAAACAGGGGCTTATCGGCCGCGTGTGATCCCAAAGATTGTCAAAGTCCGCGAATGGTGCGATGGCGGCACTTGTGGGTCGATGCGCTCCGTGTGATGACTAAAGCCCCATGCGCGGTGCCTGATGTACCAGGTGATCGCGGCGCCGGCGAGCAGTTCTGATGTGCGGGCCATATTGCCGACCGTAGCAAGGGTTCACGCTGCGCGGCAGATCGTGTGCGCTCCGCTCTCATCTGGTACACACTTGCGGGAGCGCGGGCACGAGCGGCCTCGTATGTTCATGCACGAGGACTGGCGGCTGCGGGTAGTCGCGTCGTTTGGTATACGGCGCAGACTTCTCACACAATCCCCGTATCGGATGGGCGTTGTTGCAGAAATCCGGGCGGTTCGCAGCTGGACTGACGTTTACGTGCAACGCTCGGGTTGACCAGGATGTTAACTTCGCATCGAACTGCGTAGATTCTCGATTTTCCCCCAGAAGATGCGCAAGGACGAACGCAAGGCCAGCGAACCCAAAGTGGTGTACCGCGTCAGGAACTGGCGGGAATACAACACGGGCTTGATTGCGAGAGCCGACGTGACCATGTGGATTGATCAAAGCATACTGACGCATGGATCCGAGGCTGGCCCGACCAGGCGCGGCCGGCCGCCTGTCTACAGTGATGGGGCGATCCAGATGCTCCTCAGTCTCAAGCAAGTCTTTCATCTGCCGCTGCGCGCACTGCAAGGCTTCGCCCAGAGCTTGCGCAAGCTCGCCTTTCCCAGCTTGCCCGTGCCGAACTACACGACCTTGAGCCGTCGCGCGCAGACCCTCAAGGTCGCGCTGCCGGCGCGACGTCCCCATGAATCCTTGCATCTCGTGATCGACAGCACCGGACTGAAGGTCTACGGCGAAGGCGAGTGGAAGGTGCGCAAGCATGGCTGGTCGAAACGTCGCACGTGGCGCAAGGTGCACCTGGCGATGGATGCGAACACAGGCCAGATCTGCGCCGCGCTGATGACCCATCAGGACGAAGGTGATGGCGAGGTTCTGCCCGAGTTGCTCGACCAGATTCCAGCTGACGTGATGATCGATACCATCGGTGGCGATGGCGCCTACGATACCAAGGCGTGCCATGCGCGCGGATTGCGGCGCACGGAGCTATCCCGTCGGTGCCGCCGCGAGAGGGCGCGACGCCGTGGCCAGCCGGCACGCCGGCGCCATCGATGCAATCGCGAAAAGCAGCAGGCGTGAATGGAAGCGGGCCAGTGGCTACCACCGGTGCTCCTGGCGGAGACTCTGATGTCCCGACTCAAGATCCTTACGGGCTCCTGCCTGTGGGCGCGCGAGATCGGCTCTCAGGCAACCGAAGTATCGATTCGTGCAGGTGTCTTCAACCGCCTGGTGGCCCTCGCACGCCCGCAGTCCGTCAGTATCGCCTGAGATCGAAAACACAGATGTCATGTTGTCGTTACGCCTGATTAACGCAACAACGCCTATCAAATGCATCGAGCGATGTACGAACTTTTCCGCTTTCCTGAGCGGGCTGGTTTGGGGGCACAGCGCGGTACTGAGTTCTTTCAACACACTGTACGACTGCATTCCGCTCTGCGGCGCAAGTACAGGAAAAACTGATCGACGTACGCTGTATGCTGCGACGTGCATACAAAACAGGAGGCGGCGATTGCGAGCCATGGCGTCTCCGCAGACTACAGCAATGCTTGCGCCGCCTCGAACGCGCATTCACCGCTAATGATTCGACTGCCGACCGCCATCGTTCGATAACTCAGCCTGTCTCGCGAGGCGAAACTACCAGGCCTTTTATCAAGTTGTTTGTCTTGGATGTTGCGACTGATGACATGGATCGAAATATCCTTCGGCTCATCGTACCAGCTTGGAAGATGCTCGATCCACAAACCAACGACCGGAAGGTCGGGGGTCACCATCGCGAGATGGTAGGGGCCCGCCGGCACTCCGATGAAAAGCTCTGCAAATGACAGGACCACTTTCAGGATAAGGCCGAATGGGATAGATGAAGCGCCCGATATCCCGAAGACTTCGGCATAACTTACGGCGTGAAGCTCACGCGACCTGACAGTGTCGTCCCCAGTGAAAAGTCTGTCTTCGATGACCAAGAAATTCCACCGAGGATCATTCCGAAGCATCAAACGCATGAAATCTCTGCATTCTTCACCTTCACGCGCACATTCGCGGGGAAGGTCTTCGCGCCACATATGCCCCCAATTTTTGCCAACCGCGGTGTATCCATTGCGGCCAACAATACAAAGCCTGCCACCGGTGTTACCAAAGGCGTTTTGAAGTCGCGACTCCACCCATTGGACGAGCCATGGCGATGCTCGG
Source organism: Paraburkholderia sp. BR13439 (assembly GCF_040948805.1). Taxonomy (NCBI): domain Bacteria; kingdom Pseudomonadati; phylum Pseudomonadota; class Betaproteobacteria; order Burkholderiales; family Burkholderiaceae; genus Paraburkholderia; species Paraburkholderia sp. BR13439. The sequence continues at coordinate 95,312 of NZ_JBFPKN010000026.1, forward strand.
AAATTTATGGAACTCGGCAGCCGTTGGTCCAAGGAGGAATCTCGCAATCGGGATTCCGGGGCTAACAGACGTAACAGGTTCCTCGCTTTGGTGTGAAAGGGATAGGGCGCGTCACCCCAAACTTCCGGATACGACGACCACAGCACGGTTCGGATATCGTTCTGCTTGCAGCAATCATGCAGTGCTATCGGCAATCGGAGTTCTAGTTCCCCTCCATTGACATGCTCGTATTGAATACCGAAGTGCTTGTTTAGGAAGTCTCCGCCGTCGTCGCACTGAGTCGAATTGAACCCGAGATATACGGGAGTCACCGACTCGTGTGAATCAAAGATGGAAACATTGTCATCGCCGTATCGGGTGATCCAGTAGCGATTGGAGGTCTCGAGAAATGGCAGGACAGCAGCGAGGTGAATCCAATCTCCAAAGCCATGCGGCCAATAGATCAATACGTTGCTGTTTCGAACGTCGCGAAAGTTGCCGCCATCGTGTGAATACACTCGTGCTCGCCATGGTCGCGTGGGCATTGCCCCGGGCGAGATCGTGTCCGCTTGCGTGAACGGCTTTGCCTGAGACCGGCGGAGTAGCAATTGTGTCGGATTGCCCCCTCGAAGATCCGGATTATAACTCGGTGAGTCTCGTGGTACGACCTGCTCGGGGGCAACCGTCGGCATCGCTATATTGCGTAGATGCGCGAGGTCATTCCGTAGCCGGCGAATGTCGTTACGCACCATCTCTTCAGTCCATGTTTCTTGATCCATGTCTGCGCCTCGAAATGCTCGATCGAAGGTATCTCGGACGGCTCATAGTTTAAGCGGATGATGCTCGACGAACACGATGCGGCTCGCTTTGCGCGTCGGCACCTTGCCGTAGGGATTTTCTCCATCGACAACGTATTCCTCGTATTCTGCGACGACGAGCCTGATCTGCCCGCACGTGACCTTCGCCGGGATCGACACTTGTCCATTCCATAGAACCTGCGCGGGTGCTCCGGGGGCCGCCTCGCCTTTGCCCGGCGTGACAACGGCGTCGGTCAGCAACTGCCAACCAAAATCGTCGCCGAGACGGGGCTCCAGCCGCTCGACCCAGACCTCGATCACGCTGGTTTTTGCAGGCACGACGTCGGCTGCGGCGGACTCGCTCTTTGCCTCCTGCCATCCACTCGAACTCGCGTAACCGGTACCGGACACGGTGACCTGCCATTGGCGTGGCTCTGTCGCCGCGATGGCCACCCACCGGCCCGGCGCGAGCGCCAGAAAATCCGCCAGCACGATTCCCGACAGCCATGCCTCGTCCGCCGAGATCGGCTGGTAGCGCGCCAGCGCGAGACGGATCAACGGGAAGTAGGAGCCTGTCGCGGCAATCTCGATGTCGCAATGCCACAGTTGCCGGTCGGCATCCCAGAAGACGTCGTGTGGCGCGACCTCGAGCTTGAGCGTGCCGGCTGGCACGCCCGGGGGATTGAAGCCCGTCGCCTTGAACGTCCCCGGCCGCTGATCGGCCTCGGTGGCCGGGGCGCCGGGTGGCAGCCATTTGCCGCTTGCATCGGGCGCGAAGCGCGCGAGCGGGAAGTCGCCCCGCCGCGGGCCAATGCCCGCAACCAGCGCCGAATCCCACACCGGGTCGTTACCCCACAAGGTCGCGTAGCGCTTGAGAGGATGGCCGTTCGGCTCGCTCTCGGGGTCGCCCGTGAAGTCCGCGGGCGGCAGCACCACCGCGAGCATTTCGCCATAACCAGAAACGTTCCACGGCCGGTCCAGATACACGCGGATGCCGCCGCGTCGTTCGCTGACCGCGTGGCCGTCCGTATCCTCTCCACGGCGCCAGCCGAAGGTCGGCACTGCGTAGAGATACGAGGGAACGGGAGGCGGTGCCGAGTTTGGTATCCATCTCACGCTGCTCGATCCGCTCACCTTGATGTGCTCGTCGGTGGTCGCCGTCGCGCCGGAGTCGTCCTGGCCCGTCAGGATCGCGGCGGGCATGAATTCGCGAAACCGGGTCGTCGCGTCAAACGCGTATTCGATCCGCCGATAGCGAGTGTCGTGAAATTCGTGCGACTTGGGCAGGATGCCCTTGAGAAGCGCGTTGATGCCGACGAGGTCCGCTCCGGCAATGCTGTGCTCGGGATGTCCGCCGCCCGGGTTACCGTCCTGGACGTTCGCGTAGTCCGTACTGTCTGTAATTTTCACAGAGAATGCGACGTCGTCGCGCTGACGGTCGCCCGGCGCCGCGCCATCGTCCGAAGGTTCATGCCAGCGGGCCAGCAGGTCGAGGCGATCGGTGGTAGCGAGCGAGCAGTTCACGAGCATCATCGGTCGTACGGAAGTGCTGCCCAAATCGCGCTTCATGATCTGCAAGAGCGAAATGTCGGGCGCCACGAGGGGGCGCTGCACAGCATGCACGATCGTCAACTCTCGTGCTGGCGTGAGCATCCAGTGTTGTCCGTTAAGCGCCCGCGTGCGCTGCGCGTTCTGGTCGAATGCCTTCAGCCACCCGAAGATGCCCATATTTGCCAGTGACGCGTCATCGAGCGTCGACGACAGCCTGATGCGTGCACGCACGCCCTTGGGAAGAGGCACGCGCAGGCGCCGGCTGGCCGCATCGAACCACGGTTTCGCCGCCCCGCCGTCAAAGACCTCGATGACGAAAGGTTGTGCCTCGGGCCACGCGCCACCGGGGTAGAAGGGGACCAGGATGATCTCGTCGTCCGCGATGTTCGGATGACTGAATATGCGCACCGCGACGGTGCCCGCATATGGATCAGGCAGATAGGTCATCGCCCTCCCGTCTTCGTACACGGCGAAGGTGGTGTCGGAGGGCGATCCGCCCAACGGCCCCTGCATTGGTAGCGTAACTTCGCGCAGCACCGCATCGGGATCCTGCGCGTCTCGATCCTTGTCATGCGCGAGCATCGTGAACGTAGAGGGATCGACACGGCCTGCGTGATCGAGCATGCCGTGATGCTCGACGTCGCGCGCGCTCACGCGCGGCGGCAGCGCGGCCCGATGCGCTTGCTGTGCGGACGGCGTGTCACTATCCGCGGGTGTGTCATTGAAGCTGCGGATCGCCATGCAGTTCATCGATTCGCCCTCCGCCGGCGCTTCGACCGCGCCGCCGTCCGACAACAGTCCAACCACCGGCGCGGCCACCGGCTCGAAGCGAAGATACGTCTGCGCGTGCGCGTCAGGTTGCTCCGAGCCAAAGTCACCAGTGCGGAACGGCAATGAGTTACCGGCCAGATCAACAGCGCGCGCCCTGATCCAGTAGCGGCGGCCAAATCGTAGCCGAGGCAGTGAGGCCTTCACCGCCTTAAAGCGCGAAGTGAGCTGCACACCAGGCGGCACGTCCGCCTGGGTACCGTCCGGTGCCTGATCGACTGCGTCGTCGGGCAGGATAGCCTGCCCGGGCAGCGGCGCCGCGAGACTCCAGCCGTGCCATGTCATGAGGGCCTCGTGCAGCGAGAGCACCTTGGTGGTGCTCGCTGGGTCGGGTGGTGTCGTGGCGGCGAGCCGGATGGTGCTTTCCTCTTCGCCCGCCGCTGGCTGCACGGTCACTTTGCCATCGCCTAGCGAATAGGTCGCAGTCCGGCGGCACAGTGAGGCCCAGGCACCCGTCGTCGCATCCCAGATGTCGAAGCGATAGCCGCGCACCAGATCCTCGGCATGCAGAGGAACCCGATCGGACTTACTACCGCCTATCTGATTCTCGAGGGAAGCGTTGCGGTCCTTGTTTGCAGCGAGACGGCTCGACAACCAGTCGCCGCGCTCGCGTTCCACGAGCATCAGTCCGGCCGTCCTCAGTGCCGGCGCGCCGATCGCGTCTTCCTGCCGGGTGACGGGATCAACGCGCGCATCCAGATCCGTGCGGCGCAGCAGCGAACGGGCAAAATTCATCGCCTTCAGTCCTGCACTGTCGATGTCCGCTTGCAGTAATGTGAAGCGCTTCGCATCGAGATCGAGCAACCCGTCTTTCACCAGATATTTCGCCCCCGGATCGGACGTGGCTTCGAAGGACTTGGCGCTCAGAAGCGTGCGCGTGACGGGCGCAGCATGGCCAGCGACGTGTGTGGCAAGGGCGCCCTTCGGAAAGACGAGCTGCACCGACAGGTCGGCTTCATTCGACGCCTTGAAGTCGTTGGAGAGAAGCAGATCGACAACCAGACCAAGCTTTCGCAGCAAGGTCGGGTAAGAGCCCATGGACGCGACAATCTGATGAAACTCCAGTTGTTGCGCCAGTTCATCGGGCTTCGGCATTGGCGGACTGACATATTCGTTCCACGCCGCCTTAATGCGCGGGTCATCCGTTCGCGTCACTTGTCGGCGCGCAGCCGGGGCGAGGGGAGTATGAAAGTCACTGAATTGCTGGAGCGCGAAGTTCAATTCGCGCGAGTCGGGGCCGGGAATGTCCCCGTCGATCTCATCCAGCAAGAATACCGCCGTCATCCATTCGCCCCAGTCTCGGCTGTCGACGAAATCCGAGACGGGCGGCAAGTTGTCGCCTGCCTTCGCGGCCAGGTCGCCATAGAGCGACGCCACGCGATTTCCGAGATCGGTCGCGTCGAATGTTTTGATGGTGTGCTTCGAGTAGTCCGTGAAGCTGTAGCTCCGGACACCTAGATCGGCACGGAAGAGTGCGCGCCAGACCGCGGAATCGGGCATGCCTAGCGTCGGGTCCAGCCGGTCGGTTGAACCGCCGCCGCCCATCGCCACCGATACACTCTTGTGGTTGTACGACACCTTCAGGCTGCCCTTCGCCAGCGAATTCGGCCAGTCGAGCCAGTCGGCGAAGCTGTCGAGTCTCTTCGGGTCACTTTCGCAATCGAGCCTTGGAGAGAGAAAGACCGAAAGCCGCAGTTGCTTGCCATCGTCGCTGTAGCCATTCGGCAGCGCGGTCAAAACGAACGATTGCTGGGCCATCAGACCGCCTCCACGGCGAACGCGTCGCAATAGTCGGCCCAGACCTGTTCGTTAGGGACCTGGTCGATGAACTTCGGATCTCCGGCGCTGCCCGCAAATTCCCGCCTGCAACGCACCGAGACGGACGTGCTGAACATGAGGATGTCAATCTCGACGGTGAGCTGCGCCTCGCCGTATACAATGGATGAATTGCCGGCTTTCTGGTAGCCGAGTTGCAAATTGAAAGTCAGCGACACTGAAATGAGTGCGAGTACGCACAGCTCGCCGTGAATGCGCACATATCCGGCAAGCTCAACCGTGCCTTGGCCTGGTGTCGGTTCGAGCCAATGGAAATAGACGCCGGCCTTGATCTCGACGCTGCCGGACGCGACGCCGAGATCGAGCGCGACCATCGCGCCGAACTCGAGCGCTGCCTCAATCTCATTTACACCCGCCGACGAGATACCAATGCCGAAGAAGCCGCCGCCGCCGAGCAGCGACACCGCCAGGCTAAACGGGTGCTCGCGTTGCGAAAAATAAAAGTTAACGCGCGCCGGGGTGGCGTCGAACGGCAGGCTGAAGCTCGCGCCTAATGA